>CALFUT010000011.1 GCA_937929805.1 uncultured Pirellulaceae bacterium | reverse complement strand
TCAAGCTGCTCGCGATACTCGACCGCTTCGGCAGAATTACCGGACAAGTATTTTCGATTCTCGCGTTCGGCCTCAAGCAGTTCGCGTTTGCGTTCGCGTTCGCCCTTACGAAAAACCGCTCCGCTGGCTCGCCGTCGAGGTCCACGCGGTTCCTGACCAGCTTTTTCGAATTCGCGGTTGCGAGCTCCGCGACCCAAAAACGGAACTCGAAAAATCCCCAAATCCTTCAAACCGTCCCACAATTCGATCAGTGCTCCGAACAGGGAGTGTCCCGGTATCATTAACGCAAGGAAGACGCGTTTGAGTAACCCTGGTTTTCTATTCGGGTTTGGCATGTGAACTTCAGCAGGAATTTAGATTGCGAACGCGATGTAGATTATAATTACTGTGATCACTAAAACGGCGCTGACGGGTTTGGCTCCCTTCCAAGGCGTCAGGTCAATCTTGTCGGTTGCTTGCAGGGTCCATTTTTCTGGCAGCGGTTTGGCAACCGTGATTAATTGCATGACTGCAAGCAGAATCGCAAAGACGATTCCGAGGAAGTGGAAGTCATGAATGTTGAGACTCTTGAGAACTGCCGCACATGCCGGAACAAAGTAGAACACTGAGATCAAAATCAGACCCAGCACCAAGCCAACAGTCGCTGCGATTGGCGGGGTTCGCTTATTCAGCATGCCCATCAGCACCACTGCAAAGATTGGAATGAAGTAGATTCCATTCATCTTTTGCAGGTAACCAAAAATGCTGTCCTGTCCCAGCAACAACGGCGCCGCAATCATGGCCGCAATCGCAATGACGGTCACAAAAATCTTTGCTGCGCGGACCATCGACTCCTCGCTGCCCTTCGGGTTGATCATCGTTTTGTACACGCCGATGCTGAATAGAGCCGAAGTACTATTGAGAGCCGCGTTAAACGAACTCAGAATGGCTCCAACCATGACCGCCGCAAAAAATCCCGTCAGGTATGGAGGAAGCAGGTCACGGACCAGATACCCGTAGGCTTGATCGTTCTTGACACCTAAATCTGCGTACAAGTGGTAGGCGATGATTCCAGGGATCACCAAATAAATCGGCCCCAGCAGCTTTAGTGCTCCCGTTAGCAAAACCCCTTTTTGTCCTTCTGCCAAACTGCTGGCTCCAAACGTCCGCTGGATAATCTGCTGGTTCGTGCACCAGTAGAAAAGATTCAGCAGAGCGACGCCTGTGAACAAGGTTGAAAACGGCACGCTTTGTTCAGCACCGCCAATCGAGCTCAGTCGTTCGGGTGATTTTTCATAAAGCGCGTTCCATCCTGCAACGATTCCATTTCCATCGCTTACTTTGTCCAAGGCAAACCAAGCAATCATCAGTCCTCCGACCAATAGCCCCACACCGTTGATCGTGTCGAGCACCGCTAAGCTTCGTAGACCGCCAAATCGCGAGTAAATGGACCCCATAATGCCGATCAAAATGACCGTGAACCAAATCACACCGGCTTCGCTTTTAATTCCAGTCAGGCTTTCCATGTCCAACATCTGAGACAGCCCAACGGCTCCCGTGTAAAGGATGATGGGCAGCAGCAAGAATGCGTACGCAGCCAAAAACACAATATTCGCGATGGCTTGGGTTTTTCGGTCAAATCTTAGTTCGAGGAATTCTGGAACCGTGGTGATGCCGGTTCTCAAGAACTTTGGCAGGAAAAATATTGCCATCAAAACGAGTGCGATCACCGCAATGACTTCCCACGCCATGACACTCAGTCCGTCTTTGAAAGCGGCACCATTGAGCCCCACCATTTGCTCGGTCGAAAGGTTCGTCAACAAAAGTGATCCGGCGATTAGCGGAAACGTAAGACTTCGCCCCCCCAGAAAGAAACCGTCCGAACTTCCTTTTTCGTCGTTTCTCGTGATCAGCCAAGTGAAGAACGCCGCAAAACCTGTGAACGCGACGAATGAAAGAAGGGTTAATAAAAACATGTTTTGAAGCTTGATCCGAAGTAGAGAGCCGAGAAACGCACCATTGCAGGCTGCGTAAAGTTTAAATCAAACCAACTGCGGATCAAAGCCTCAAGATCTTACGAAGCGAAGAAAACGTTCAGGTTTGACCATTGATCACCTGAGCCGTAGCGGCTGATGTCGGATCGGTAAACTTTGAGGCTGCAACGCTTCTCTCGGGCGAACCGAGGCAATACAGCGAAGTTGCCCCAAGTTTCTGCGTTGATTGGTCGTGAGTCCCTGTCGCAACAGACTCGGCAACTTAGAGGCACGTCGCCCCACGGATGTTCTACTCGGGTAATCGGTGCCCTAGTTTGTCACGTTTCGTATTGAGGTATCGAGCGTTGTGCTTATTGACCGAAGGAACGATCGGGACCTGATCGACCACTTTCAAATTGAACCCGCGAAGATTGAACGCTTCTGTTTTTTTAGGATTGTTGGTCAGCAGGCGAATCTCCGTCAAACCAAGATCCTTCAGGATTTGAATCCCGATTCCATAGTCTCGCATGTCGGCCTGATAACCCAGCGCTACATTGGCTTCGACGGTATCCATTCCTTCGTCCTGCAAAGAGTATGCCCGAATTTTTTCTGCCAAGCCGATTCCGCGCCCTTCTTGAGGCAGATAGACCAACACGCCGTGCCCGTCCTCGGCGATGTTTTGCAACGCTTGGTGTAGCTGGTCACCACAGTCACAACGAAGGGATTGAATCAAGTCACCCGTAAAGCAACTGCTGTGCATCCGCACCAGCGGCGCTTTTTCTTGTTTAAATGGCTCGCCCATCACGATCGCAATCGGTTCTTGGGCTTCGTGTTGCACTTTGTAGGCGTGAACAACAAAATCTCCATAACGAGTTGGCAGTTTTGCCTCGGCGTGACGACTGACCAGTTTTTCGCTGACGCGGCGATAGGCGATCAGGTCCTCAATGGTGATGATGCACAGCCCCTTCTCTTGAGCGATATCCATCAACTGGTCACGATTGGCTCGATTGCCATCGTCATCCAAGATTTCGCACAGAACACCGGCAGGTTTCAGCCCAGCCATACGAGCCAGATCGACCGCCGCTTCGGTGTGCCCGGCCCGCCGCAGAACACCGCCGCGTTTGGCCATCAACAAGTGAACGTGCCCCGGACGCTGAAAGTCGTCCGGCTTAGATTCCGGATCTGCGACTGCCCGGACGCAAGTGGCTCGCTCGGCCGCCGTGATTCCGGTCTTGGCCGAGATATGATCCAACGGAGTCAGAAAAGCCGTCTGGTTGGTGGAATTGTTTAGCTCGACCAAGGGCAGCAACTTAAGACGAGCCGCTGTCTCGGGGAGAATCGGCAGACAGAAGTCACCACGGCCGCTCATCACAAGGTTGATTGACTCGGGCGTTGCCAGTTCAGCGGCGCAAATAAAATCGCCTTCGTTCTCTCGATTTTCATCATCAAGAACGATTACGACTTCGCCTCGGCCAATGGCTTCAACGGCTTTTTCAATACTCGAAAACGAACGACTCATGAATTCTCCGGAGGGGCGACGACCGCGGCAGGTTCCCCCGTCATTCAATCGATCGCCAAAATGGTCACGCAGTTCAAGCTGCGGCGTAGATTATAGACGAGTTACCATGAACGGCTACAACCAAACGCGAGGTTGTTCTGTCAGCCATTCGTTTTGTAAACCGCAGCGACACCATGAGTGTCACAATCGGACCCAACGACTAGATCGGAACAGTTTTGCCGGTCGAAGCCGTCGCAATTCACTGCGGAGCCAACTAAAACGCGTTGAATCTTACCGCCGACGTCCGAAAGTTGCGCAAACCGGTCCTCGAACCGGCTTTCGCCAAACTGGAATGACGGTATTCTGAAACTGTCACCAGCCGAGTGATTTTTCCACCATCCAACGCCCACAACCCTTTTCGTCATGCAAAGACTCGACTCAGAAGAGTATATCGAGCAGGCTCACCTGTTTCATGGTTTGCACAACCGAGTCCACGCGTCAGACCCTGTGCAGAGTTTGCTCAAACAGATGCGGTACGAAGTTTTAGCGACCACCAAACTGCCGATGGCGATCGACTACATGGTGGCCGAGCTAAGCCAAACAGGAATGATGTCAACCGCGATGCAGCGGATGGATCATTACTTCGAGCCATTTCAATCTTTCCTGATTGCGTCAGCAGAGGATGACATGGGCCGGTTTGATATGGCACGGGCGTTGTTGATTCTTGAGCATGAGGCCCGGTTTCGTTCTACCGATGCATCTGCAAACGCGATGTTCTTCTTTCAATTTGAAACGCTATGCCAAAACCGGTTGTCCTACGACGCCGGTCTTGCCGCTATGGCAGCCGACGCTGTCTATAACGAAGATTGGCAGAAATGGATTTTGACAGTTCGGCACAAGATCGGTCTCGTGCAACTGGGCGATCTGGTTTACGTGCACAGCCAGCACTACGTTGACCGCCAACAGCAGCAGGGCGGTGAATTTACCTTGCCCGATCCGCTGCTATTTAGTGACCGCGAGGGACGTATCGCGCTGGCGAATCGTGCCCATGAACCGCAGTATCTGTTTTCTGCGCTTCAGCGGCAGTTGGGGTACCACGCGATTCCTAAACCAAAGCCAAAAGACAATGCCGAGGCTGTCTTGCCAAACTTGGTTCGAACGATTGAGCGTTTGGAAACTCGGATCAAGTTGCTTGAAGATGAAAATCGAGAAAAGGGAATCGATCTTTCAAAGTTCATGAAGAACCAGAACCGACCTTCGAGCAACGATTAAGTCCGCAGAAACCCGTTGACGGAACGCGATAACTTTGATGCGGCTCCTTCGCTTTGGGGCTTTAAGCTTTGGGTTTCTAAACAGCGCATACGTCTGGCGAAACGTGAATAAACTCACGGAGGCTCGAAAACGGGCGATTGCATGCGACCGATCGATATTTGACGAAACCGGTGCTTAAGCCATAATAGGCTTCTACAACGTCGACGGTTTGAGAACACTCGCCCACAACTGTTTGTTTCAACTCGCTGGCGCAACGCCCATCCACTTGATCCCGTCTCCTTCACCTCACCTCCCTGATTGACCACCGCAATGAACATGCACTTTTGGAAGTACTGCCCTGCATTTTTTGCTGCTCTGTTGTTCCTTCTGCCATCGATTGGCGTGGGACAAACTCAATTGGTGAGGTTCGATTCAAACTTTGGTAAGTTTGACATTGAATTGTTTGAGAACACGCCACTGACGAATGCCAATTTCCTGACCTATGTCGATGCGGGAGATTACACGAACACTTTTCTCCATCGTCACGCAATCGATTTTGTGCTTCAGGGTGGTGGTTTCAACTTTGAGAATGGGCAATTCGGCGCTACCAATCAAAACGCGCCTGTGCTGAACGAGCCTTTTAATTCGAACCTTCGAGGCACCGTCGCCATGGCAAAGCTGGGTGGTGATCCCGACAGCGCGTCGAATCAGTGGTTCTTCAATCTTAATGACAATTCCGCGAACCTAGACAATCAGAACGGCGGTTTTACTGCGTTTGCTGAAGTTGTGGGGGACGGCTTAGACATCATCGATGCGGTCAGGGGCGTGCCGATTTTTGACGCGAGTTCGATCACGCCTGCGTTTAATACGCTTCCACTGCGAGACTTTGCAAACGATGGCAGCCCACTGGTTGCGGATAATCTGCTGCTCTTTAATCAAATTGTCCGTGTCACCAGCGCGTTGGGTGACCTAGATGGTTCTGGTGCTATCTCTGGCCCTGATATTGACTTGTTGTACGCAGCATACGGAGCGACTCCCGCCGGAGACATCGAACTGGATCTTGATTCTGACGGCCAAGTGGGCGACGACGATCGTGATCGCTTGATCGAAGGGATTGCCGGCACGCGTCTGGGTGACTTGGACTTTGATGGTTCGGTCAACGTTCTTGGGGACGCGTTTGCGCTGGTCGCCAGTCTCGGCACGACCAGCGGAGCGACTTACGCCCAAGGAGATATTAACGGAGACCGCGCAGTCAACGTCCTTGGCGACGCCTTCATTCTTGTCGGCAACCTCGGATTTGTCGCTCCGTGAGAATGTTTTGGCCCCAGTGGCCGCAACTTGAATTTACGCTCTTGGTCGAAAATCCGGTTTGCGGTTGAGCGCTTTGCCTAAGCTGATACGCTGGTACCTAATTGGACAGCGCCAGTTTTGCAATTTCACCGTTGTTTTTGCCGCCGTGTGTCGTCGGGAGTGCGAGACTCCGTCCGAGCCGCGCGAAGCAAAAAAGCTCAACCATCCACATGGGGCGGACGGAGCCTTCCCGTCCCAACATCGGTTTCATTCATCGAAAGTGGCGCTGTCCAACTAAACGACGTTATTAAAGCGATAAATCGACGACAGGTGATTCATGCAGCGGCGAAGGTTGGGGCGAAGTGGTGTTTGCGTTTCGGAAATTTGTCTTGGCACGATGACATTCGGGCTGCAAGCGGATGAAGCCGAGTCATTTCGGATCATGGATGCGGCGTACGAGCGGGGAGTTAACTTCTTCGATACTGCCGAAATTTATCCGGTTCCTCCGTCGGCAGAAAATGTGGGCATCACCGAGGAAATCGTCGGCCGCTGGATGAAAACCAAGCCGCGCGACTCAGTGATTGTTGCTTCAAAAGTCACGGGATCGGAAATGGGTTGGTTCGTGCCGCCAGTGCGTCATGGCATGACTTCGCTGGACCGCCATCAGATTCGAAACGCCGTCGAAAGCTCACTCAAACGATTGCAAACCGATTATATCGATTTGTATCAAACGCATTGGCCCGATCACGGGATGCGTTATGAAGACACGATGTCGGCACTGACCGAACTTGCGAACGAAGGCAAGATCCGTGTCGCCGGCTGCAGTAACGAAACGTGCTGGGGAGTGATGAAGAGTCTTCAAGCGTCTGAAAACCACGGCCTCATTCGATACGACTCCGTCCAGAACAATTTCTCGTTGATCAATCGCCGCTGCGAAAGCGAATTGGCTCAAGTCTGTCGTCAGGAAGGAGTCAGCTTGCTGCCCTATTCACCTTTGGGCGGTGGAGTGTTGGCTGGCAAATACAACGTTGATGGCGACTTGCCTGAGGGTGCAAGATTTTCAGACTATCTGATCAACGGCGGCGAACGTCAAAAACGCATGGCACAGCGATTTGTGAATGAGCGGTCTCTTGAAACGACACGCCGGTTGATGGAAATCGCACGTGACTTGGGCGTCAGCGTGACCACGTTGGCGATCGCTTGGAGCAAGCAGCACGACTTTGTCGCCTCCACCATCATGGGCGTCAGCTCATTTGACCAGCTAGAAGAGCACCTGCTTGCTGACGAATTGTTACTGGATGCAGAAACGCTGGCGCGAATTGATCAGATTGATGCTGAAATTCCAACGCCCATGACCGAAGATGGACTTCGGCGGTTGTAGATCAGAATCTCGTTTTTCGCACTGAGTTTTTCCCACTGAACTACGCGGCTGCTTCGCGTGGCTTGGCCTGTTGCTCAGCCAATCGCTCGATTTCGAGCCGGGACAGCGTCTTGAAAGCACCGTTGGTTTCATTTTGAAGCATCAAAAATGATCCAGCACAAAGCATGCGTGGCACAAAGAACCAGCTGGCGTCAAGCTCAGCCTGTTCGAACCCGGCAGAGACGATCATCAGGTCAGTCCGGGTGTGCGAGTTGGCGATTCGCTGAATTGAGGATGCAAGATTTCCGGGCACCAGCTGTGGTTTGACCCCAAGTGTTGTCAAGCGTTTATGCATCTCGATCAACTTCAGAGGCGACTGGTCCTCTGAGCGTCCATCAAACAGATCGATGCCGGTGTATTTGACCGTCTGACCAGCTCCAAATTTCTGAGCAACCTGAACGATTCGCTCGGCTCGAACGCCGTCGCCCAAACCGATCTCCACGATCGATCGAGCCTGCAGCTTCTTGATCTTTTGATAGATCGCCCGATCGCTAGCGGGCTTCGACAGCATGGTCCATTGGAAAAAGCGAGTCGTGGAGAGCGGCTTCATCTTGGGTCTCGGGGCTTGAATAGGTTGCCAGGAGGGCGAGCACATCTAAATCGGTCCAAACAATTAGAATGAGCCGCATGAGTGTTATCGGTCGTACAACCGTCACACTTTTTGAAACTCGATCGAGTCCAGAGAGTGGGCTCGTTCGGCACCGACTCACCAAGCGGTTTCGGCTGACTAATCGTTAAACTCAAACATCCGGCTGTTCTCCAGCCAGGGACTTCTTCGGATCCGCAGGTTTTTCAAAACCATTTCTAAGCTCAGACGTACTGTTCTCTGCGAATCAACCGGTACACGAGTTCCACTGCTTTGCAGACAGCATGGCTGCCTCGCCGCCCATGCTGTCTGCGAATGCACGCTCGATAGCGGGTTGATTGGCAAGCTCACTGCGCCCGAGGGACTTGGCGTTTTCCAACCATTGATGGTCTGGCTCGTTCGCAACGCGTGTCGTGGACTGGCTCTCTTCGGTCGGCGCGCAATGAGAACAAGTCCATGTCAAATCAACGAAGGCGATCGCAGCAGCGATTGGCTCGATTTGAGCAGTTCGAGAAGCGATTGATGATGACGGCCGATCCGCTGTTTTCGTTGACGCCTGAACTGGACCTATCGCTTGATCGACAGCCGATGACGGCCGAAGTCGCGGCAGAGTTTGTCGCCCCCATCGCACCCAGCGAGTTTCCGGGCGTCGAGCTGACTCCGAATCAAGACGTTTCCATCGACCCGCTATCGCTGGAAGTGGCCGATAGTTTGATCGCTCAACCTACCGTCGAATCAATCGCTCAAGTGGCTCGACTTACTAACAGCGTCGTTTCGGAAGCCGCAGCTATTGGCGAAAGCTTTGGCTTCGACGGCAGTGGGCAAACGATTGCGGTCATTGATTCTGGCATTGCTTACGACCACGCCGCGTTCGGAAACGGATTTGGTGTTGGGAATCAAGTCGTGGGCGGTTATGACTTTGCTGAAAACGATGCCGACCCCTATGACGACGCACCGGGCGGATTCCACGGCACTCATGTGGCCGGAATCATTGGCAGCCAAGACAGCCAATATCAGGGTATTAGCTCAGGAGCCGATCTGGTTGCGCTGCGAGTCTTCGACGACCAAGGACGTGGCGAGTTGGAATGGGTCGAACAGGCGTTGCAGTGGGTTCATGATAATCGGAACGAATTCGAACACCCGATCACCACCGTTAACTTATCTCTAGGGACAAACTTTAACGCGGACAACACGCCGGAGTTTGCAACGCTTGAGGATGAGTTTGCTCAACTGGAGGCAGACGGGATTTTCATCTCGGTCGCCGCAGGTAACTCGTTCCAAGAGTTCAACACGACTGGGCTCAGTTACCCTGCAGTTAGCCCAAACGTTGTCCCAGTCGCCAGCCACGGTAGCGATGGACAGATCAGTGACTTCAGTCAGCGTAGCGACCGAGTTCTTGTCGCGCCGGGCGAGTCGATTCGCAGCACCGTGCCATCATTTCTGCTTGGTGGATTCGGGAACAATTCGTTTCTGGGCGCATCGGGTACCAGCCAAGCTGCTCCCTACGTCGCCGGCGCATCAGCGGTGCTGCGGCAAGCTTTTGAATCGATTGGCGTGACGGAAGTCAATCAAGATTTGCTGTACCAACAGTTTCGAGAAACCGCCAACCAGATTTTTGACTCGGTTACCGGACAAAATTATTCACGGATCGACCTAGAAGCGGCAATCAACGCTGTGTTGAGCATGAAATCGGAAGCAGAACCCGATTCGGCGGCTCCTAGCGAGCCAACCCAACCGGCAGAGCAGCCCTCGGCGCCGGAATCGGTCACGGAAACAGAACCCGCAGCGCCTCAAAGACCGATCGAAGAACGGCCAACTGAGCCAGATGTTTCTCCGGAACCAACTCAGCCAGAGCCGACTCAGCCGGAACCCGATCGTCCCATCGCTGCACAACCACCAGTTACTCAACCGCCAGTCGCTTTTGATGGATGGTCCATTCGTGACCGCGTGCTGATCGTCGAAGGCACGGCAGGAGACGACTCCGTTTCGGTTGACACCTCCAATTCAAATTGGACACGCGTGTCTGTCAACGGCACCAGCCGACAGTTTAACGCTGGCCGTTTCGATCGCATCCAGATCGCTGGGGGTGGTGGCGATGACTCGCTATCGTTGACGCTTGGCCAAACGAATGACTCGGTGGTCGTTTCAGAAGGTTCGCTTCACGTTAGAAATAACCAGTTCTTTTTTGGTGCCCGACAGTTTGCCTCGGTAGACGTAACTCATGGAGGCGGTGACACGCTGCTGACGTTACTGGACACGGCGGGCAACGATCTAGTTGAGATCAACGCGGCTGAAATGACGGCATCGATCACGACCGCAGACTTTGTCGCAACGGGGCACGGCTTTGACAATGTTTTTGCTCCTTCCACCGGTGGTCACGATTCGGCCGTGATCATTGGCAGCCATGATGCAGACCGCTTTGTTTCGCGGGATTTCAAGAACTTTATCGTTAACGATTCGCTCAGGGCAACGGCGAACCATTTTGCGGAAGTTCAATTTATCGGCAACGGCGGAGACGATCACGCGAATTTGCTTGGAACGGCTGGGAGCGACCAGTTTGAACTCGCCCCACGTGAGGCAACGCTGCGAACCGCCTTGGCAACGGTAACGTTAGAAGACATTGGCAGAATTAACGCGTTCTCGCATAACGGCACGGACACATTGAGTCTTTATGATTCGGCAGGAGACGATTTCTATTCCGTGCGAGGCGACATTCAAACCGTGGAAGGTGACAGCTTCCTGAACTTCGCGTGGAACTTCACCGATACGCGTGCGTTTGCGTCCACGGGAAATGACGTGGCTCAGATTCAGGATACGACTGGCAATGATCGATTGGTCGCCGATGGCGGTGACGTCACCTTCGTTACTCAAGAGGGTGTGACTCGGGCAAATGGTTTCGATCGAGTCAACGTCGTGGCCAGCAATGGCGGGTACGACACGGCAACAATCCAAGGCACTGCCGGCAACGATACTGTTTTTGGGTCGCATGATTCGGTGACCGCCAGTTTTGAGAACGGTCAGATTAACCGAGCGGTAGGTTTTGATGACGTTCAGTTTGACGGCCGCGCAGGCGAAGACCGTGTTTCGCTGGCGGGCAGTTCGGGAAATGAAACACTGACCGTAGGCAGCGACGAGATCAGTTTTCGATCGACGATGCAAATGCTGAGACTGGTCAACGCGGAAAACACGAACTTCCAAGGCAACGGCGGTTTTGATGATGTTGTGTTCGAAGAATTCGAATCGATGGATTTGCTAAGTTCAATTGGTGACTCGGCAACCGCTTTTCTTCGTGACCGCAAAGTAACAGTAAGCGAATTTGATTCGCTAGAGGCTGAAACGGTCGACGACGCGTTGGCTCAGTTTGACTTGGACGACCCAGACTTCGACTATTTACTGCTCGGCAATTGGAAGCCCCGCTAGGGCGACGGTAAGTGGTTCAGTTCGATAGCCCCACCCTGCACTTGCGGCGAGTTGCATCTGCGCGATCACTTTGACAACGCGCGAGTCAGAGTGACGTCATGGACGAGCAGGATTCTCCTGCGTTTTGGATGAATTCGTACCGAAAACACTGCAAACGCAGGCGTTTCGTTCCTTTGGCACGCTGGCTGCATTCTTCCTCCTGTGAAGTCGCGATCGCCGCGGCATGACCAGAGCCCCTCCGGGAGAACAGATATGTTCGCCAACATTTCATCACTTTCCGCTTTCACTGCCACTCTGTTGAGCCTCGCGATTGGCGCGAGTTCCATCGCTTCGGCCAATCACCACGACCATATTGATCGGGTCGCCGTCCGAGTTCAAAAGAACGCCCAGCGTTTATTGGAAGAGACAAGGCACTACCGAAACGCACCCGGATACCATCAACTTGTTGCACAGACTCGCCTAGTTCGAGACACGGCGATTCACATCCATGATGTGACTCACTTCGAGGGCAATGTTCCTCAACTGAGACGAGACGTCGCCATGATCGACCGATCGTTCCATCAGCTAGAAGACCTGTTTTGCCACATCGAAGCGGAAATTGAGCGAGGACGATGTCACTTGAACGTCAACACAAATCGCTTCCGCCGAAAGATGAAGCAACTCGAACGAGAAATTCATCACTTGGGTGACGACTTGGCCAAGATCTGTGCCGCACCGCGCCACAGCGCTCAGCGTCAGACGGTTCGCTATGCTCCTCCCATCGCGGTAGATGCGAGGTCTTTCGCAAACCCTTACACCCGAGTTCAGGGCGGATTTCAAAGCGGACTGTACAGTCAAAGCCATCGAAGTCACCACAGCAGTCGCTACCACGACTATCGAGGATCAAACTACGATCATTCGTACCGCAACAATTTTGATCGCACGGCTCTTGGGTTCTCGATCGGTGGCGGTAGCTCACGAATCTGGATCGGGTTTTAGGATGATCTAAAACGATCTGCACATGAAACGGGTTGGTCAAATGACCGGGAGCGAATTCCTTCGGCTCCCGGTCATTTTTTTGTTGCAGTTGCAGATACCGCGATAGGCAAAACAGCACCGTGGCTCGTCCACGGTCTGCTGTGACAGGCTGCCTAGCCATGATGCCCTGCTCGCAACGCATTGCAATACAATTGGGAAACAACAAAGAAACGAAGCACACGAATCCAATCACGATTAGAAGTTTGTACTCTTCGCGTCTTCGTGGTGCATCAGTAGCAGCTGGCAAGAAATAGAAACGCAGAGGCGGTGAGGACGCAGAGATTCTGTCCACGAATTTCCTCTGCGATCGCTGCGTCTCCGCGTTTCAAAAATACCCCAACCTTGTGCGCCCTTACCTTAGAGACCGGCCGAGGGCAGTTTCGACACAGTTGCCTCTCGCTCCGTGGCTGTAAGTTTTAGAAAGCAAGGTTCGTAGTAAAGCTTTCAGGGATTCGTTTTCAAGCGACTCAAGCCGCTCTACAAACGGGGCGATCGAGCCGTCTCGAAGCCGTCTTTGGCTTACCGAACTCGTTCCAAGCAGTTGATCACCAACGCCGTCCAACCCGTTTGGTGGCTGGCAAAAGCGAAATGCTCGGGCAAATTTGATCCAGCGAAAGGCCGGCAAATTCTGATGCGCCCATCACTAAAAGCCAAGAATCTCAAAGTTCCCGATTCGCTCCAGCATCCAAATTGCCGCGATGCAGGCGATTAATATCGAACCGAGTTTTAAAACGACGATTTCGTAGAATTTTGTTTTTCGAAACAAGAATGCAATTGGCAAGAACACCGCTACGATCGCGATCTGGCCCAACTCGACGCCAAGGTTAAATCCAAACAACGAGATCCCAAGCGTGACGCTGGATAGTCCAAGGTCCAGCAAAACGTTCGCAAAACCAAAACCATGAATCAGGCCGAACACAAATGCAATCGCCCATCCGGGAATCTTTAAAATGGGGAAGAGGTTGTTAAACGCGGTCACGATAATCGAAAACGCGATCGCAGATTCAACCCACTGACTTGGAAGGGTTACATATTCCATCACCGCCAGCCATAGCGTGATTGAGTGAGCAATCGTAAACACCGTCACAATTTTCGATACTGAGTAAAAAGCTGGTTTGAACTGTTCGACAGGCACCCATCGCTTTTTCTCACGCAGTAGTACAGCGGGTAACAAGAGCGAGATCAAGAACAGAATGTGGTCGAAGCCAATCCAGATGTGCCATACGCCCTCTTTCGTATAGTCGACGAATGTCGACCATAAACTGGCGTCACCGGCTTCGAATTCGATAGACGGATTTGAGGAACTCAACACGTAGGTGGCTGACGCATCATTATTCTCATAAAGAACCAAACCGCGATGCGTCGGATCGGCGTCAAATAGGAAACTGTATTCGATTTCGAATTGCTCCGACGACCCTGCGGCACCTGTGTTGAGCGCAAGTACAGCGTATCCTCCGTCGCTATGCTCGGTGAACAGCATTTCGCGGACCTTGAGATTGCGTTGGCTTCCGTCGATCGAAAAACTTACATGGCTGAGTGCGTAAGCAGAAATCGCTGACTGCTTCTGCTTCAACTCGCCCCACGTCACGTCACCATCCCGGTTCGAATCGACACCGATCATCAGTTCGAGATCTTTGATCGCGATATGCCACTGAAGTTCGAGTTCTGTCTGACCACCTTTGATTTTCAAATAGCTGTCGCTTGCCTTGTGAGCAAATGCTTGGCTGCTGATAGAAACGAGCACGACAAGCACAATTGTGCTGACAAAGGTCAATCGGTTCAGGCAAAGTTTGGTTTTCGACCGTATGTTAATCATTGCTGCTGCTCCAACGTTCGAATCAACTGTGCCAAAGCAACGTCTTCGTTTCCCGATTGCTTGATGAAGTCAATCGCAGGCTTGGCGGCCACGTAGTTTTTCAGCAATACTGCTGATTCCAGAACCGCACGGGCATCTCTGACTTCTTTTTGCAGCTTCCAATTTTCCAAAGCGATCTCAAGAGCTTTTTCGGGATTTTCGTTGAGTTCCAGTTCGTATCTTGATTCGAATCTTCCGTGGGGTAGGCTGCCGCGCAGTCGAATCTCTTTGAACCTAACCAATAACTTCGACTTGAGATCGGCTGCCAAACCCTTCTTGCCTAAACGATTTGCAGCGATCGCCAACAGAAGCAAGCAGCCATTATCGTTTTCGTGTTCCGCCAACAGTTGCATCACCGGCGCTGGGCGTTGATGGTCAAGCAAGAAGTCAGCGTAAGTCCGTTTCAGGTGGATGCTGCCGCCATCGATCGACAACGCTTTTCGGTAATGTGCATCTGCCGATTCAAACATCCCAAGGCTCGCGGCGATATCCCCTTGAATCGCGGTTGCCCATGGTAAAATCCCATCCGTGACCGATCCTGTCGTTGACTTTGACTCAGCGGTTGCGGAAAACTCAGCAACGGAATCATAAGCCGATTTTGCTTCTCCGGTTGCCGCCATCAATGGAATGCTCGCGATCATGGTTGCATTCTTGTCCTGTTGAGTGGCAAGTCGCTGGAGCGATTCACGGGCAAATTCGTAGTCTCCGACGACTCGATAAAGATTGATGATCTCAATCGACGCTTGGACATCGTCCGGAGCATCCTTGAGCAACCCTTCGAGGTCGGTGATCGCTTCTCTGTATTGGTGATCTTTTTCTTTTAGCTTCGCTCGAATTTTGATAACGCTTGCCGGCGGCGATTCCTGATCCCACCATGGTGAGATCGCAGATCGTGCGTACCCATAAAATCTCGGGTCGCTCTCGGTGTTCCCCATTTTGATATACCCCAACGCGGCGGCGGATGCGAGGTCGCTGTTCGATGGATCAGCCGCAAGCTTTTCGCGAATCGACGCCATACGGTCGCGATTCAGAGAAAGGGTCTTGGGCAGCCGCTCCAAAATTTGATCATCGCTTTGAGGAGCATAAGGCTCCTGAGCGAGGCTTGAGTTGCCAAATGTAACAATCAGGAACAAGCCACATGCGATCTTTTTTTGCATTGCCATTACGTTTTTCGAGGAGCGTTATTCTGAGAACCAGTCGCCACGCGAGAGTTGGCGTAAAAAAACTTGGCCTCGTTAGAGACCAAGTTTGCGAGTTTTACAATCGAGTGTCCGGTTTATGAGTTCCGTGAGCGTCGCACAAAGCCGCCGACGAGCAACATTGAAATGATCGCGACTGCACCCGGTTCGGGAATCGCGACGTTGGCGGGTGCCAAGAACGGAAATACATTTCGGAATCCGGAGTCGTTTGCGTCGACACCATCGCCGGTCACGCCTCCAGCGGAAAGCAAATTGAGCGAAGCATCAATAACGTCATCGTCGAGCCGGCGACCATTGAGGAAACCTGCAGCGTTGTCGGCATCGAAAGTCAGCAAGTCCGGTAACAGGACCGTCGTCAGGGCATCCGCGTTTGCTTGAGTGCTTAGCCCAGCAATCGCCGCATTAACTTCATCGCCAAAGTTCGCAAGATCATCAGCTGGGTCTCCAGCGTTGAAGGCGTCGCGGCCATCCGATGCTAGAAGTGCAGTGGCAATCGCAGGACGTCCCATTCGGTCAGCCCGCATACCGAACAGAGTCGTCACCGCTTGAGCTCCAACGTCGCTCGAAGCCCCAAGGAAATCGGCACTTGGCAATTCAAGAACGATCGCAGAGACATTCGCTCCGGCGAAAGCGTCATCACCCGTGAAGTTGAAACCGTCGTTAAATCCGTTGAGGTCAAAGAAGAAAGGGTCATCAAACGTTCCGGCTTGAACAAGACCACCATTCGTTGTCGCTGATGCCGCGCCTGTGACGCCCGTGCCGATCGTTGTTGTTCCAGCGGAATCAATTCGGTCAACAGAGTAGGATTGGTTTCCGCCCGCCAAGTTGGAGAAAGTGGTGCTGTAGGTGACGTCGGATACGCTGTCACCATCGTTATCGAATTGGAACTGGTAGCTCGCGTCTGGGTTGAATGTGGTGCCGCTGACGGAACCTGCAAACGGATTCACGGTAAGAATCATTACCGATCTGGAAGTATCCGGTGCTTGAAAAAGGAACAGATCGTTGATGTCAACGCTTCCTTGCCCTTGTAAAGCCGGAGCTTCCAGATGGTCTGCCGCAAATGCGGGAGCCAGCGGCAGTAGCATCGCCGCAATCGCGAGTGCCGAAAAACTTTTCATTGATTTGATCATGTAAATGCTTACGTTGGGGGGGGGTAAGGGTCAGGTGGAGCAAAAGGTCGGCTAATAGAAAGAAAGACCCTTATATATGAAGTACGGATAGACGCGCTTGCTGTGACAGCAATACTTTGATAATTGCTCTTTTATTCAATAAGCTCCCCATATCGAGAATTTCATCCCGCTCGCTGGCCACATCCAGCATGAGTGTGCACTAAGAACGTTGAATCTATTGCGGTTGGGCGCCATCGAGCGAGAATGCCTGAAACAACGCTTGAGGAGACGGTTCACCGCACCATGGAACTTTTTGTTGGAGCGGCTTTGAAAGTCGATTCGCGTGTACTTCGCGACGGGAATTATCGACCGGTGTAGCAGCTATTTAACGAACCCGTTCCAAGCAATTAATCACCAACGCCGTCCAGCCGGTTTGATGACTGGCTCCAAGGCCGCGGCCGGTGTCGCCGTCGAAGTACTCATAGAACAAAACAAGGTCTTGGTAGTGCGGATCAGTTAGATACCGCTCGTCTTCACCATTGGCAGGCCGACCACTGGTAGCGTCTTGCTGCAACAAGCCAGCCAATCGAGCGGAAAGGTTGGCCGCGATCTGGTCGAGCGTCATTTCATTGCCCGAACCGGTCGGGTATTCAATTTTGAACGTGTCGCCATAGAAATGGTGATACGTTTCCAACGCCTCGATCAACAGGAAGTTCACCGGGAACCAAACCGGGCCTCGCCAGTTTGAATTTCCTCCAAACAAGCCGCTGTCTGATTCGCCCGACGTGTAGGCCACCTCAAAATCGCGTCCGTTCATGTGAAGTTTGAACGGCTTATTCAACAACGCGCGAGACATGGAACGGATGCCGTGCGGCGACAGGAACTCGGCCTCGTCCAGCATGTATTTGAGGATCCGCACGAGTCGTTCTCGCGAAGGAATCGCCAGCATCAACCGAGGAATCGAGCCGCGTTGCTCTAGGTACGTGATCTGACTGGCAAGTCGTTTCTTGTTGTTCAAGAACCACAGCATCCGCTTTTTAAATCCGGGAAGCTGGTCGACGAGGTCACTGTCGAGCACTCCGGCAGCGGCGATCGGCAGTAGCCCAACCATGGAACGAATCCGTAGCGGAATATCTTGATCGTTTCGGTGTAAGTGGTCGTAGAAAAAACCATCCTTTTCGTCCCACAAGCCATTTCCGCCCATCGAGTTCATGGCGTCGGCAATGGTCACAAAGTGCTCAAAGAACTTGGACGCAACATCCTCGTAGCTCGAGTCTTCACGAGCCAACTCGAGGGCAATCGATAGCATCGTGCTGCAATAGAATGCCATCCACGCCGTCGCATCGGCTTGGTCAAGCCGCTCGCCCCAAGGCAGGTCTTCGCTGCGGTCAAAAACCCCAATGTTATCCAGCCCCAGAAAGCCGCCTGAGAAAATATGGTTCCCGTCGCCATCTTTTCGATTGATCCACCAAGTAAAATTGATCAGCAGCTTGTGGAAAACTTTTGCAAGAAACTTGTGGTCGCTTTTGCCTTCAACATCGCGGCTGATTTGAAACACCCGCAACGCCGCCCATGCATGAACCGGCGGGTTCGCATCGGAAAACCCAAATTCATACGCTGGAATCTGACCGCTTGGATGCATGTACCACTCACGCAGAAACAGCAGCAACTGTTGCTTGGCAAAGTTCGGATCGATCTTCGCCACCGGCAACATGTGAAAGGCTAGATCCCACGCCGCGTACCAAGGGTACTCCCATTTGTCGGGCATCGAAATCACATCGCGGTTGTATAAGTGTTTCCACTCGGAGTTCCGCCCATGCTGCCGTGAAGCTGGCGGTGCAGGTTGGTTCGGATCACCCTCCAGCCATTCCTTGACGCCATAAAAGTAGAATTGCTTCGTCCACATCAGGCCCGCGTAGGCTTGACGAGCAATTGCTTTGTCCGGAGCAGCAGGGATGGAATCAAGCACCGGTTGATAGAACTCGTTCGCTTCATCGATCCGCTGCTGAAAAATTGCGTCGAAGTCACATCCACACACGAGATTCTCATTTTCAGCATCTTCGGGCTGAATATCACCTTGGCGACGGTTCATTGAAGGGCAAATGCGAGCTCGATAGACCAACGATTCACCGGCAGGAATTTCATCGTGGTAGTGCGCGGCGGCTTTGGTGCCTGTCTGGCCCGGGTGAACTGCCGCGAAAGTCTTGTCGACCACGTAGCGGTGAAACGCGTCTTTGACATAGGGCTGTTCGTTTGTCGCCCCAAACACAACCTTGTCGTTGGTTTCATTCTCAGTGAATAACAGCGGAGGGAAGCCGCCTTGTGATTGCTGGTCGACTAGACATTGGTACCTGCCCAACGAAGCGTGCTCGGTAACAATCTGCCCTGCCCCGCCCTTCTCCATTTTCGGCCGAGGCCAATATCCCTCGCCCGTTCGCCCATTGGACCACGTGTTGCGATACCAGAAGGTTGGCAAGCAATCGATGGTCGCCGCATCAGGGCCACGATTGAAGATCTCAATTCGAATCAGCAAGTCATCCGGGCCGGCTTTTGCGTATTCGATTTGAACATCGAAGTAGCGACTTTCGTTGAAGACGCCGGTGTCCTTCAATTCGTATTCACGCTCGGTCTTGGAACGCTTGGCGTTCTCGTCCACCAATTTTTGGTAGGGGAACTCGGCTTGAGGATACTTGTACAGCGCCTTCATGTACGAGTGCGTTGGCGTTGAATCGAGGTAGAAGTATTCTTCCTTTACATCTTCGCCATGGTTACCCTGCGGGCCTGTCAATCCGAACAGACGCTCCTTCAGATATGGATCTTTTCCATTCCACAGTGCGACCGAGAAACAGAATCGCCCTTGCCGATCCGTAATCCCCAACAATCCGTCCTCACCCCAGCGATAGGCCCGGCTACGAGACTGATCATGAGTGAAATAGCTCCATGCCTCGCCATTACCTGAATAGTCCTCGCGAACTGTGCCCCACTGACGTTCGGACAAATACGGACCCCACCGCTTCCAGTTGGAAACACGGCTCTCGTCATCAATAAGTCGTTGTCGTTCGGCTGGGAGTGAGGTATCGGAAGGACTTGCAGACATTGTCAACCTGAGAAACGGAGGGAACCGATGGATTATCGGTCAGGAAGAACCTATTGGGAACGGGACGACTCGCGGGTTCAATGAGCTAGTGCCGAGTCCTCGGCGTTGGAGTCGTCACTGATTCCAATCATTCTCTTAGCAAGTGCCCCAACTGTCAGACCTTGGACGATGATCGAAAAGATCACTACCCCGTAGGTGGCTGTAAGAAACAGATCACGATTCATTTCAGGAGTAAGCGTCAACGCCAACGCAATGGAGATCCCTCCTCGTAGCCCGCCCCAAGCCATGATGGTCGCCGTGTGCGGTACGAAATCGAGTCGCTTGGCGAAGAAGTGAACCGGTGCAAGCAAAGATAGGTAACGTGCTACAAGAACGATCACAATTGCCGCCAAGCCAGCGTAAACGAAGCTGGAGGTGATCTCCAGAATTAGCAATTCGAAACCAATCAAGACGAACAGGATCGCATTCAAAAGGATATCAACCAATTCCCAGAACTTGTCGACGTAAATTTCGGTCTGCTTGGACATCGAAGTGCCCCGGACGGTGTCATTGCCGACCATCAAACCGGCAACCACCATTGCCAACGGAGCCGATAAGTGCCACGCCGCCGCCAGCGAGTATCCGCCCATCACGCAGGCCAATGTAATCATCACTTCGATCTCATAGTCGTCGATCGATCGCAACAGCAGGTAAGTGAGCGTCCCCAAGATGAGACCAAGGGCAATTCCGCCCAGTACCTCGACACCGAACAGCGTCAGCACATCTTGAGTTGTCGCCAGCAGGCTTTTTGTCACAACCGGGGCTGGATCAGCAAGTTCAGGCTCAGGCTTAGAATGGCCCGCATCCGTATCCGCAGAAGGCTTGTCGATCGCCGCAACTTCAAACGATGCCAGTGAGATAACGCCGGTGGGTTCGGCCATCATGTGATGCGCGTGTGGCTCATGCCCGTGATGATCGTCGTGGCCGCCCGGATGACCACCGCCAGTCGCGATGCTGAAAATGGTCAGGAAGACGACGACGCCTACGCCGTCATTGAACAAGGACTCTCCAACAATTTTGGTTTCCAACTTTTTGGGGACTCGTGCTTTCTTAAGAATCCCTAACACGGCGATCGGATCTGTCGGAGATATCAAAGCTCCAAACAACAAACAGTGAATGAAGTGGACCTCCAGCCCCATCAGGTTGAACACAATCCATGTCACGAACCCAACCAAGAACGTTGACGTCATCACGCCAACGGTGGCGAACGCCAGAACCGGCCACCGCTGCACTCTTAACTGGTCAAAGTTCGTGTGCATGGCTCCGGCAAACAGCAAAAATCCAAGCATCACATCCAGCAGCACCGCAGGAAAATCAACTTGGCCAATGAACTGCTGGGCAGCCAGCAAGAACCGGTCCGTAAACAGCGTGCTGGCAAAGATCGCCAAGGTGAACAAAATCGCCATGATCATCAGGCCGATTGTGTTGGGCAGTTTTAAAAGTCGAACATTGACGAAGCCAAAAAGCGCAGAGAGCGCAATGATGATCGACGCGATCGTGAACAAATCCATCAGTCACAACCTTCGGTTGAAATCAGACGCTAGTAAATAGTTGACCGCCGCGGCTTTATCCACGACGAATTTCGGAGCCTGCAAAATTCACTTGAATTCTAAACACGGGAGTTTCGCATTGGACAATTTGCCCGGTTTCCAGATTTACGGACTCGATGTCGACTCGAATTCGCTTGTCGACCACCGCGTGAAACCCTCGTTCTGAAAAGATATCGATCAACATCGAAATTGCCAAACCGTCTAGAAGCAACGTGTCTTCCGTGTTCACCACCGCTTTGCCAGAAAGCGCGTGACGCACGATGATTGGCATAAATTTCGCTTGGATAAGATCAACAACTTGCGTGAACAAGTCGGGGTGCTCCAGCTCATAGCTGTCCAGTCGCCGCACCAGTTCCTGCCGCGCATGGATGGTGATTTCTTCAGCCAACGGCACCATGCGAAGGCGATCGAACGTTTTGGGATCAAGTTCCAGAGAGCTCTGGTACTGCAATTCCTTCAGGATGTTCTCTTCGACTTCATCGATCGGCCCTTCGGCGTTGATGAAGTGATAGTGGTAGATCTCCTTGAGCGACTGCAACGCGCCCCAAGTCAGTTCCTTGAACACGCGATATCTTCGCGTGGCACTTTCGCGACTCAAATCTGTAGACCGCACCTCTATCAATTCACCGATCCCGGTCTCTTTCACTTCCGCATTGTGCTTGGCGATCTTTTCGCCACGCAACAACTGACGCTCAACACTTGTCGCTTTGCTGGCGAACAACACCATAGCGTGAACCGTTGGTCGGCGAAAATGTTTGGCCAGTGGCGTGTCGGAGTATTTCTTATGCAGGCTGGCAATCTTTGCGACCAGCAGTTTCAGACATTCGACTTGTACCCGTGTTCGCGGGAATCCGTCCAGCACCGCCCCGTCAGCGTACTCAGGCTTAAGTAGCTCCCGCAAAATGATCTCGACAACAGGTCGATCACCAACCATTTGTCCGCTACTTTTCAGCCGCTCTGCTTCGGGGGTGTTCAATAGTGAGCTGACGACGATCGGCGGACAAGTCAAGCCGCGTGCCTTGATGATGAACTGGGTATGAGTCCCCTTACCTGCGCCCGGGGCACCACCAAGCAGGATCAGTTCCTTTGGAAACCGCAGATTCTTTTCACCAAATTCTTCTTCCAGCGTTTCCCAAGTTCCGTTGAAAATCACAAACGCGTCTTTGATTTCCAGATCGAGAGTCGTCGATGGGGTATCGTTGGTCTTTGGGGCAGTCATCAAGGTCCAAGCAGTTAGTTTTTTTGGGTATCGGTTCGTGGAAGCGCAAACAAGGCTGATAGCCGGCACGCTATTTTGCGACCCGGTAGCCCATTTCGGCAAGGGATTTGGAGATCCGATCGTGGTGGTCACCCTGAATCTCAATGGCGTTATCGCCAATCGTTCCGCCGGCTCCGCAAGTGTTTTTCAGCGATGTTAGCAGTTTTGGCAAGTCCGTTTCGTCCGGTGCGAGGCCCAG
Source organism: uncultured Pirellulaceae bacterium (assembly GCA_937929805.1). GTDB lineage: Bacteria > Planctomycetota > Planctomycetia > Pirellulales > Pirellulaceae > Mariniblastus. Next base: position 43,742 of record CALFUT010000011.1, on the reverse strand, counting down.
AACGAGCGTCACGATCTTACCCCGTTTCCGTTTTTCAAGCCTCAATCGGGCCGTCTGGCGGTCATTGGGCAGAAACTCATGAGCCGGCGGCGGACATTGGCAATTGGCCTCAGGCTGCTGGCATCGATCGCAGGTTGGCGGGATATCAAACTCGGTTCCCTCAAACAGTCGCATTTTACCAATCGCCAAGCAGCCCAATTCAAGATCAAAAACCAAGCAGAATCATACAACATGCCGATCTAGCCCGTGAGTCGACATGCACAAGAAATTCAGCGGTTGTCGCGGCACCAATTGGCCCGCGATCGGTTAAAGTTCTTGGAATCACAACGTTGACGCATGACATCGTCGACTTCAGCACCGGCGTTGGTAAGCTACGCAGGTCCGACAAATTGAAAAATAACACGGATTTGCCCAGAATCGTGCCTCAGGATGAGCCTGCCTCGGACCACTTGCCCTCAAACAAGAAGACTTCATGGAACTCCAAACTCGCCAAGCAATCGCTGTGCGCACCAACCGCGCAACGCCAGAACTTAGACGGGTAGGCGTCGTTGTTTTGTGTTTCTATCTGTTCGTAACAATGGCCGTTGGCTTTGGTGCCTCGTTCACCTATTCGCAGATCCCGCTGGCGCAAGAGCCTTCGAAGTCGGCCGCGTCCGAAGAGAGCGAGAAGTTAGTCGGGGAACTGGACGAAGACACTTCCCTGCCTGGTGCGGCGGATTCCGGTGTGGATGTTTCAGCGGAACGAGGAGATCAATGGCAACCGCTGCTGGATGAACGGCTGACTAAGTGGGAAGTCTTTACCGGCGTGCCTCACAAGTCGGTCACGATTAAGGGATTCCCGCGATCACAAAGCCATGACTGCCGGAAAGGCAAACCGTTCGGGCTGGGTGATCCGAAAAATGTCTACTCGGTCACCATCACTGATGGGGCTCCTGTTTTGCGTGTGTCAGGCGAAATATACGCGGGGCTGACGTCGTTGGAGGAGTTTGAAAACTATCACTTTTCAACCGAGTTCAAATGGGGCGAAAAGAAATGGCCGCCACGGAAAAAAATGAAACGGGACAGCGGAATCCTTCTCCACTGCAACGGTAGACACGGCGCGTTTTGGAATGCCTGGATGCGTTGCTTTCAGTGCCAAATTCAGGAAGGCGACTGCGGTGACTTTATCCAGCTGGGGGGAACGTCATGTCAGGTAAAAGTCGCTCATGAAAGCAGAAGCGGAGGGACGCCCCAGCACTCTCCCGCCGGAGTATGGCAGACGATTGGACCGGGCGTTCGAAAATGGGGTGCCAAGCGACACGGCAACCACGAGGTTCCGCAGGCTTGGAATCAAATTGAAATCTATGCCATGGGCGACAAGGCAGTCTTCGCTGTTAATGGCCACCCGGTGATGCACCTGAAAGACATGCGAGTCGGAAAATTCGAAGCGGGCAAGCGTTTGACTCGGGGGAAAATCCAAGTTCAGTCAGAAGCGGCCGAGTGCTGGTATCGAGACATGAAAATCCGCCCGATTCGCAAACTGCCCGCCGAACTTGCGGCTCATTTTGAAGATCACTGATCGCTTTTCTGATCTGTGTTCACAGATCGAGGTTTCACTGCTTTTTCAGTCGTGTTGCGGACGAGAAAGCGGTAAGCACATCGCTTCAATCCAAATTTAGACAAAACGTGGGCAAAACTTAACGGGGCCGAAAACACTACTCGGCGCTGATCCACTAACCATTTCCTAGCTTTCAAGCCGTGTTTTACCTCGCTGGCTGCCCTTGTAATCACACCGCAGGACCGCAAGTCGAACGATTTTGCATTTTGTTTTACTAAATTCGCTTTGACTTGCCTGGGATTCTGCTACATTGTGCCCTCGGATGGGGCAGACTCGTCCGAATGTTTTATTGTCACTACAAGTTTGTGACAGAAGTTTTGAGTTAGAGCAGGCTGGCGGGTTCGCCAATCATTTGCTCGGTTTTCAGAGAATTGGATTAGAGACATGGCTGAAGGTATCATTAAGCGAGTTACCGACAAAGGATTTGGATTCATCGAAGATGGGTCTGACAAAGATATGTTTTTTCACAGCTCGGCTGTTGAAGGTTGCTCCTTCGACGAATTGCGTGAAGGACAAAAAGTATCGTTCAACGTAGGACAGGGACCAAAAGGTCCTCGCGCCGACAACGTTCGCGTTCTGTAAAACACTCAGACATCCTTGTTGTTTTTGAACAAGAGGATGAGCGACGTTTCACTGGTTTATCCAGCGACAAACATGACACCGGCTTGTTCCATGAACTTGCCGGTGTTTTTTTGTGGAGTGCCTGATTGTTGTGCCGTTCGACAAGATCAGCAATCTGAGTTTGGAGAGCTATTCTTGCTCCAGCAGTTTCTGCCCTTTCATCCAACTCAAACATGCGTCACTCCAGTTTTGAGTCCCAGTTTTTCCAGATGCAAGCCCAATGCCGTGCCCACCCTGCTGATAGATATGAAGCTCAGCCGGCACGCCCGAGGCCAGTAACGCTTGGAAATAGACGATGCTGTTTTCCGCAGGGACAGGTTTGTCGTCCGAGCAGTGCCATAGAAATATCGGGGGAGTATTTTTAGTGACGTGAAGATGGTTCGACAGCATTTTCACATCTGCTTCTGCGGGATTCTTGCCTAACAAGTTTCGCTGCGATCCTTTATGAGAAAACGAGGTTCCCATCGCGATGACCGGGTAACAAAGAATCGCGAAGTCAGGTCGGCTTGAAAACCGTTCGATGCGATCGTCCAAATCAGCGTCCCCCGAGTCAAAGTGAGTCGCCACGGTAGATGCCAGATGTCCACCAGCCGAAAACCCCAGCACGCCTATCTTGTTAGGGGCAATTCCAAACTGGGCAGCATTGGAACGCACCATGCGAATGGCTCTTTTCGCATCAAGCATCGGCGCGGGATGGCGGTAGCCTTTCCCCTTATGCCGATAGTCGCAAATGAAAGCGTGGATTCCGTTTTTATTTAGCCACTTGGCGATCTGAACGCCTTCGTGATCCATCGCCAGATGACCGTAACCGCCGCCGGGTAGAATCACGATTGCCGTTTCATTTTTTGTTTCCGCCGCAGACAAAAACGGTAAAAGCTTGGGTTGATCTTTCTCTGCGTCTCCCAAAGATTCAGGGGGCGGTCCCGGCCAAAGCCGCAACGATTCGGGCTGCTCCGCATTGAGGTCAATTGAAATCGTGCACAATGTCAACGCTAGGATACAGGTCCAATTGAAGTTCATTTTGTGGCTTTCTCTCTGGTACAAATGCAAACTGAATAGGCTAACAAGGCGGTTGGCGAAATGCTGGAGCATATTTCTTTGCGTTTTTCTCAAATTTCTGCGAATGCCCGACTGATCGAGACTTCGGCATCGACTGAACACTTGAGCAGCAATTCAATTAGCTTACGAATCAACCAATGGTATGTTAGCATTTTCGGCGCACCAACAAACATTTGCATGAGTCTCATATGAGTTCAGCCAATTGGCACCATTTTCTTAATGACCTGCGTGCAGCGGTGATCGCCGGTGTACCCATTGGTGTTGGCCAAAGCGGGAACGGCTCTTTCGGATCGACCGAAGATCTGCTTACGACTAAATCTTTGAACGCGATTGAAGAGAGAGTTGCCGTTGCCGAGAACGATCGGACGCTTCCTGAACGTTTGTTAGCGGCTCACCAAGTGTTTTCTGTGACGAATGACATGCCGCTGGTGTTGCGAGCTCTGTCGGCAGCGAACCAAGCGTCACGCAAGGCAATTCGCTACCTTCGCTGGACCATCGCATATCTAATCATCGTTCTGCTGGTGGCATGGCTGGGGATGATTTTCTTCACCATTGTCCTCGTTCCGGAAATCGAGTCGATGCGGGCTGACCTACTTTTTTCCAGACGACCGGACGTGGCAACTTCTCACACGTTTCTGCCTTGGATCGGCTACCTGACTTGGGTCTTCGGGGCTCTCTCTTTGATTGCCTTGATCGCGATTTGCGTTGGAGGGACGCGAAGGATTGTTATGCTTGCTGGTGGACGATATTTCGTTCGCAGTCGAGCGGAAGCCTCTGCGGCGGAAGTGTGTTCGCGGCTGATTGAATCGGGAATCGAGCCTATGCAAGCCAATCAAATGGCGTTTCAGCTTGTTGGTTATGAAGCAAAATCGATTGGCGCCACGCCGACGGTTTCTCGATCTCGCTTTGATTCGATTGATTCATCGAGCGCCGCGTCATTTTATCTGCGAAGTGGTGACCGGCACCTCGAGCGAATCAAGGCGACCGTCCCAACATTGTTGGTGTTTTTGGTCGGTGGTTCCATCGCATTGATTTACGGCGCGGCGGTGTTCGCGCCAATTCTTGATTTGCTACGCGATCTAATGATTGCTGGGGTTTGAAGCTTGGCGGAACCGAAAGGACAACTCGACGACACGCTCCAGCAACGTTGGCAGCGAGTCTACCGGCGGAGAGATTCACTTGCCGAGACAATCGATCGGATGGCGAACACTCAACCACGCCAAGTGCGATCTCGAATTCGAAACGTATCAAATTTTCTCAAACGCGACGGGAGCTACGACGCTGCGATCGTCCGACCAGACGTGATTGCGTTTACTCAACCGCTGTTGCAGCCAGGTGGCGATCATCCGCTTTCGGACGAACAGCTAACGCGTGCTGCTTCCGTCGGCCTTAATTCGCTGAACTGTCAGCCATCCAACATCGAACGCTTGTCCCAGCTAATGATTTACCCGGCTGTGATCATCATTGCAAGCATTGGGATCTACGTCGGATTCGCCTTGTTCGTCGCGCCCGAATTCGAGCAAATGTTTGAAGAGTTTGGGATCGAATTGCCTGCCGTGACTGAGTGTTTGCTCAGCTTAGCCAGAATCGTACGAAGCTTCGGGTGGTTGATGGCGATCATGATGGCCGCGTTGTTGGCGATTGGCGTTCTGTGGCTGTTGTTGCCGGGCGCATTTATTTCACGGATCAAATTTATCAACAATTTGTTTGAGAATAAGCGAAAAGTCATGGCGGATGTCGCGCTTCACGCGGCTCAATTGCGAAGCATGGGCATGTCGGCCAATCAGTCGTTCGCGGCGGCAAGCTTTGCTGCGGGGCTTTCGAATCAAAAACCGGACAAGACGTCTAATGCGACCACGAATCAAATGCCCAGATTCGAGTTACTTGAATTCGCGTTACGGCAACCGTCAAACGACGCCAACAATCGAATGTTATTGGAAGTTGCAGACGGCTACCGCCGACGAACGACGACGGTCAGTGATTGGTGGATTCACTGGCTTGTTTATGGACTGCAATTGTTTGTGATGTCGAGTGTGGTTTTCTTGATGATCTCCATGTTCATGCCTCTGTTTTCCATCATTGGGGGTTTGACCGGATGAGCGATCAAAGCCCCACCGATGCGATTCTCGTTCACGAGGAAGGCCAAGCGTGCGTCGATTTGGAGAAAATTGACGACTTGTTTTCGATCTGCTCGCCCACTCAGGCTGGAGCATTTGGTCTATTGGCTCGAGCAAACTCGGAAGGTGTATCGCCGGCTCCGTTTCTTGAGGCATTTGCTAAAGAGCTGAGCGATTTCGATAGAATTCGCGTTCAGAAGCTGGCTGCCGAATGCCGTGAGAATGTTCCGCTGATCGAAGTGTTCGAATCAGCAGAACGATTTTTTCCGTCTCCGGTCATTCTTGCGATGCGATTGGCTCATGATTCGGGCAAACTTGAAGATTTATGCGAATCTATTTCCAACCGTCCAATCTATGCGCCCGCGATGAAGGGACTCTCTGATGAAACGCCGTTGCGGCGGATCATGTCCGTCATTTGGAAGGGGTTGATGATCTTTTGGGTCACGACATTCGTGATGCTATTTATCATCCCTCAGTTCCAAGGGATGTTTGAAGAGTTCGGGTTGGAGTTGCCGGCGACAACGGTATTTTTGATGCGAGTAGCCGCACTATTCTGCCAATTTTGGTTTGTGTTTGTCGCGTTGGCGGCCATGGTTATTTTTTGGTTCAGGCGAGATTTGTTGTCTTACGTCCGTCGAGCATTCAGCCCAACTCTGTGGAATCAAACGACTCATTCACCGGTGGTTCAAGCGAAGTTGAACCTTGCGTGGCTGTTTGAATCAGGTGTCGAGGCTTCGTCGGGCTTGAAGCAACTCGCTCGCTTTGAACCGAACAAACGGATGGCTACAAAGATCCAAAAAGCGATAACGCGGACCGAAGCTGGTCAAGCACCTTGGAAGGCGCTGGGAATCACGAGAGTCATCTCCGATCGCGAGGCGCGCGTGCTCGAAACGGCCAGTTCTTCTGGAACTCGATCGTGGCTGCTTCGGCAAATAGCATTCGCTCAGTCCACGCAGTTAGAGTCGAATTCAGCGATGCGGGTTCGACTCTTTACTTCATTGGCGAACGTCGTATTGGGTTTGTTTGTGCTGCTGTTCTGCGTGGCACTATTCTCTCCGTTAATTCACATTATCAAGAGCCTTACGTAATGAGCAAGCTTGAGAAAGGACAGTTTCGCATCGGCGGGAACCGCAACACTTATGTTCTTCGTCCAAGGATTCCTCCGAATAGGCATGCCTTTTCCTACGCTGAGGTTCTTGTTTGTGCCGCCATGCTAACGACGATCATTAGTTTGGTGACTGTTTCTTCCTTTCGTATTTCTCGCGTCTGGAAAGATGTCCGTCAACGAAAGGTGGCAATCAACGAGCTTTCGAATCAATTAGATCGTTTGACGGCGTTGCCGGTAGAACAAATCCAAGACTTGATCGATGACCTGCAACCCTCTGACGAGTGCATTGAGAGTTTGATTCGTCCGAAACTGTCAGGAGCCGTTCATAAACAGACAGATTTTGGGCATCGGCTGACCATTGCAATGACTTGGCAAAATCAGTCTGGGCAGATTGGCAGGCCAGTGCAATTGTCGGCTTGGTGGCCTGATTCCGCCGATCGCGAGGGCAGCAATGAATAGCAAGACCGCCATCACAAATACAAATTACCGTGTTGCGAACGCGGGTCGCCAAGGCCTGTCAATGATCGAGGTTATCGTCATGGCAAGCGTCACCAGCATGATGCTTGTGATGGTGACAAGCTGGATTCATCAGACGATGAAACAATCGGCTCGGTTTCGCACCGAACGTCGAGAGCATCTGGCCGTTTCTCAATTGGGCCAGCATTTTCGGAAACACGTGTGGCGGTCCAACGCGGCGAAACTCGCTGGTTTGAAAGTCGTTTCTCTGACGACCCCGACCGGCGATCAGTTCACGTATCGACACCAAGATCAACAAATCCATTTTGTCCACAAAGATGTATCGGGAGAGCTACAGGCTCTCGACCGCTTCGCGCTACCAATCACATCGAATGTGATTTTCGAACAAGCCAGCGAATCCCGAGTGGCACTCACGATCAGCACGTTGGATGCGGCTGAAACGTCAGACCGAAATCCCCGGATCTATCAGGTCATCAAACCAACACTTGGTCGATGGCTACCGGAGACAACTTCGCTTCTGCTTGATTCAAAGACGGAATCGACTTTGAATGACAAGGAGTTGTTAGAATGAAAAGGCTTTCTAAGCGTTGTTTGTCGAGCGATTTATCAAGCCGGAGCGGCTCCATTCTTATCGTGGTGCTGGTTTGTCTCACCTTCGCAGCCACCGTATTGTTTGGTGCACTGCGGACAAGCCTGCAACAAAGGCGACAACTACGAAACGAACATGATTCTGTCCAAACCGAATGGCTGTTGGACGCGGGGGTACGGCTGGCCACTGAAAAGCTTCGCCTAGACAAAAGCTACGCGGGCCAAACGATCAAGTTCGAAGAGGGCCTTCGAGACGATCAAATCGGCGTCGTTGAAATAGTGGTTTCGAAGGTTTCAGGCTCGGAAGAACGGCAGCTAGCGCAAGTCAGCGCGAAGCTTCAACGGCCGGGGAATCATTTCGGCATTCAGCGCTCTGTCAACTTCCAGTTTCCATTAAAACCTTTGCGCTCTCCATTGTTGGAGAAGCGACCGGATCAAGAGCCGTAATCGTATCTGCGGCCAACCTAAATAGAGAGTATTCATCATGAAGTCACCAGAAATGACCACCACAAATTTCCGCCGCAACGCGTTCACGCTCGTTGAGTTGCTGGTTGTGATCGCAATCATCGGCATTCTGATTGGAATGTTGCTGCCAGCGGTGCAGCAGGTTCGCGAAGCGGCACGTCGAACGAACTGTCTTAATAATTCCGTCCAACTGGGTTTGGCAACTCATAACTACGAATTCGCACATGAGCACCTCCCTCCGGGGACAATCAACGCCACCGGACCGATCGTCAATCAAGCGAAGGGCCAGCATGTCGGCTTTCTGGTTCAGTTGCTTAGCTACCTTGAGCAGCAAGGGATTGCCGACAACTTCGACCAGTCGCTAGGGGCCTATGCTCCCGAAAACCTTGCCGCACGAGAAATGTCGATTCCCACTTTTCTGTGCCCATCGTACGCGTGGCGTGCGTCGTTTGGCGATCTTGACGTTGGACTCAACAACTATGCGGGTTGTCACCACGGCAGTGAGGTTCCGATAGACGAAGACAATAATGGCGTGCTGTTCTTGAATAGTAAGATTGCCTACGGAGAAATCAAGGACGGCGCGAGCAACACCATTCTGATTGGAGAGATGCTTCCAAAATCGGGCCATCTAGGGTGGGCGTCAGGGACTCGTTCTACGCTCCGAAATACCAGCGAGCTTGTTTCGATCTCTAACGGACAGCGCAATCGAAGAAATGCTGCGGCCGCTGATGACGGAGATGACGACGCGGTCGGTGGTTTCGGCAGTCAGCATAGCGGTGGTGTCAACGTGTGTCTTGCTGACGGCTCGGCACGGTTTATCTCAGAGGCAATCGACAGCAATGTCCTAAGCTGGATTGGAAGCCGAGCAGACCTTGAAATGATGGGGGATTGGCAATGACAAAAGTCGTTTTGCACCGTCGCGCCCGGGCAGGTGTCAACTTTTCATTTCAGAGATCTTTTGGTACGAATCCACGTCTTGATGCTGGCTGCGGACGTGCTCGATTTCGCTGATTCGGTTGAAAAATGCGTCGATAACGATCGGGTCGAAACGAGTTCCACGCTCGGAGAGCATGATCTCAAGGCATTTCTTCATGGGGAAACTTGGCTTGTAGGGCCTTTCGCTGCATAACGCGTCGAACACGTCTGCCACGCAACAAATTCTGCCTTCGATCGGAATCTCTTCGGCTTTCAATTGATTCGGGTACCCAGTGCCATCCCATTTTTCGTGGTGAGTTTTTGCAATCGTCGTTGCAAGCTCCAGCATTGGTGAGTCAACTCCGTCCATGATAAAGCCACCGATATCGGCGTGGCGACGAATTCGATTGGCCTCGCTCACAGCCAGAGGTTCCATTATCTTGCTGCCAAGATCGCAATGTTCTTGCATGATGCCGAACTCCGCGTTGCTTAGCTTGCCAGGGTTTAGCAATACCGAATCTGGAATTCCAATCTTTCCAACATCGTGAAGCTGAGCCGCAAGCCTAATCTGGCGGCAGTATTCTTCGTCGAAACCGAGTTGGTTGGCGATGATTGCACAATATTTACCAACTCGAAGAACGTGATCGCCGGTTTCATTGTCCCGGTATTCAGCCGCACGAGCCAAACAGTGGATAATTTGCTCGCGTGACTTTTCGATCTGCTGAGTCCGCTCTCGCACCTTTTGCTCAAGTTCAGCAGCGTACCTTGAAAGATAGTCGTAGTGGTGCTTGACCGTTAACGCGTTTTGCACCCTTAGGATCAAATCGCTTGGATCGACCGGCTTTGCAAGAAAGTCGGTGGCTCCAAGCTCAAGTGCTTGACGCTTGATTTGATTATCGTTGGTGGCACTAAGAATGATGTATGGGATCGGCTGAAGCTGAGGCACTTTTTGTCGTACCTTTAGCAGGTCTAGCCCGGTGATGTTGGGCATCATGATGTCCAAGAGCACAACGTCGGGTTGGACTCGCTCGATTTCGCTAAGGGCATGGCGAGGATCAGTAACGGTCGTGAAATTTTGGTAGCCGTCTGAAACAAGAAATCGACGCACGACGCGAATGACAAGCTCCTCGTCATCGATGATCAGGATTTTGGCATCCCGGATCGCGGCGTTTTGCTGGAGCAGTGAATGAGTTTCTGCGCTCGTTCTTAATGCTGGAACAATTGGAGCATCACTTGCAGCTGAGAAACCGCTGCTGGCAGTCACATTATCAGTGAACATTGGGTCAAGCATGGTTGCTTAAACAGGAAGGGTTGGCGAAGTCAAGACAGTAGGGCTGTGCCCACAAATAGTGGCGAGAGAAACGATGGGTGGCTCTTGCTACGGGATGAAATCGGCTATGAAACAGATAGCCATTTAACGATTTCGCGTAATTGCTGGTCATTACTCACACCCATCGCCTACCACGCTGACTGATCGGGAAAACCGTCCTGCACGATTGTTACAGGCGACAAAACCTAACAATCAGCACGTCGAAAGCCTACGGCATCTCGATCCACCGCCGGTGGTTTCTGCCATCGACTCGTGGCCATAAGCTGTCAACACCCAAGCTGCAATGCGACTGTCACGTAAGCGAACCGCTGTCTCTGGATCAGCTTCCATCATTCTCAGCGATTCGCTGCTTCAGTCGCTTGGCGACCAAACGGTTAAAACGTTCCCACATCTTGTCTCCTCCAAAGGTGTAGGCGTGATTCTGAAATTCGACTCGACTTTCGTGAAACAAAGTCACAGGCCGAGTTGCTGCGCGAACGTTGAAGAGAATCTTGGTTTTTGCTGGATCAAAACGACCGACTTCGCCTTCCTTGACCTTGGATCGCCATTCAATGATGTCTATCGGAGCCGCTGAACCTGTCGAGTCAAATACGACCATCGGTCGGTTCGAGTCGGTTTGGTAGTCGACACGGCTAGAGATTTCAATTGATTCTTTAGGTGGTTCTGCATTGGACTTGTGAGTGATCATCGTGTTGACCACAAACTGAAACATGTCACGCCGCAGAGCGTAAAAATAGCGAACGTTTTGCCAATGTTCAGCACAGAACTGATCAACTTCTTCCTGCGTTCCAAGAGTGACAAACTGCTTGTCTTTCCCGGCTTGGTGCGTTGCAAGGCGAAAGCGAAGGATTCCCTTTCTAAACTGAAGGTAAACTGAGTCCGCTGTTTTTAGCGTTCGCTCTACACCGTCCATCCAGTCCGGCTTCCCGCCCTCATTGATCGGCGCTGACTTTAATTGAATCGGAGCTTGGGAAGGATCAAATCGAATTCGATCGCGTTGATTGTCTTTCAAACCGCTATCGATCATCTCGAAAATCCAAGCGTTATCCTCTCGCGAGAAATCGATTCTTCCGGTCTCAAAGACAGTTCCAACAATGGGTTTCATAATCAAAATCGTATTGATAATCGAGGCGGTCACTGCGACGTAGCACCCATGTTACCTGATGGCAGCGTCAAACGAAAACAGGCAGTTCCACCAACACAATATTTTTCTGCCAGATCCCTCTGCATCGTGCATTCACGACGGAAGAACGCTTAAGTAGCCAAATGCTCCCGTGTTGGCTGAGAATTGATGGGCCAAGTTTTGTTCCGGGAAACGTCAGAGACAGGCTGGGCACACGTCAAAACTGCTTCTTCTTTTTTGTTTTCTTTCGCGGTTCCCAGTCAATCACCGCAACACTTGAGTCTCCCGGTCTAGCGATTGGATATCTCATTTCTTCATCGGGAATTACAGGAGCCTGATCTTCAAACGACTTCAACGATTCAACATCGGCCAGCGAGACGTTAGAGTTGATCGCATCGGACCACTTGAGCATTTGGCCTGTGTAAGTCGCAAGACGACCAAGGATCGCAGTCATCGTACTCTTGGCACCGTATTCAGTCTCGTTTGGGATTTTTCCGTTAGCAAGGTCTTCAAACAGATCGTAGTGCTCTTGTTGATGTCCGGCTCGCTGGCCCTTGCCTTCTTGGCATTTGAAAATTTCATTGCCCTCTAGGTCAAAAATCTGTCCGGCCTTAATGTCCGCGTATCCCTTTGAGCCGTGTACGAACTCGCGAACCTCGCCCCAGCAATCTTTCATGTGCCGGCACTGGCTAAACATTTTGTGCCCATTCGCGTACGTGTACTCAACGATATGGTGATCGTAGATTTCTCCATGATCGATCCCGTTGCGGGTCAGACGACCGCCCTGCCCTTGTGCCGTCGCTGGATAATCATCCAGCAACCAGTTGATGACATCCATGTTGTGAATGTGTTGTTCGACGATATGGTCTCCGCACAACCAGTTGAAGTAGTACCAGTTTCGCATCTGATATTCCAACTCAGTCTGCTCCGGCGATCGACTCTTGCACCAGACCCCTCCGCTATTCCAATAGACGCGGCTGAAATTCAGGTTGCCAATGATGCCATCTTTCAACTTATCAATCGTCTCGCGATAGGCACGCTCATGCCGACGCTGCAGCCCGACCTGAACGGCCAAGTTCTTTTCTTTCGCTTTCTCACCCGACGCCAACACGCGGCGGATCCCCGGCGCGTCAACGGCCACCGGTTTCTCCATGAAAACATGCTTCCCCGCATCGATCGCGGCCTCGAAGTGCAGCGGTCGAAAGCCCGGCGGAGTGGCAAGGACCACCATGTCAACGTCTGACTCGATTACTTTTTGGTAACCATCAAATCCGACGAACCGATTTTCCTCTGGCACGAAAACCTTCGTCTCGTGCTCTTCGCGACACGTCTGTAGCGTTTCATCCAGTCGGTCCGAAAAAGCATCCGCAATCGCATGGAGTTCAACCTGACAACTGTTGGTCGTCATCGCTTGGCAGACAGCACCCGCGCCGCGGTTACCTGCTCCAATCAGTCCAAGCTTAATCCGATCCGATCCAGCTGAGTGCGCAGATCGTGCAAAGGACAATCCGGGCGTCGTCGCGGCGGCAGCCAGCGCTCCACTGGCTGCGACTGCCGACGTGCCGCGTTGCAAAAACTGTCGACGAGACTGGATCGAAGTAATCGCTGGTTCAGTTTTTTCACTGTGATCGTCGTTTGAGTTCATGTCGTGCTCATATCGTGAAACAGGAATTTGGTTGACAATGGTGGGGAACGCACGGCGTGGCGAAGAAACTTAAACACCTGAGGGCTATCTTAGTTCCGCCAATCCAGACAATCCAATTGGCTCGCGCGAAGTAAAGGGTTCGCCAAACTTCACACCAATCGTTTTCCCCCAATAGGCAGCTTCATATTCTAGTTGCTTTAAGAACGACGGGTCCAGCTCTTCGCGGCCTTTCACAAATTGACTGTGGTAGCAGGCGATCGATTCGAGTTTCTGTTCCCAAACTTCAGATATGTCCAGCACAAACGCTGGAGTCGCATGCATCTTCAAATGAACGCAGTAGTAATTGAAGATTCGCGACGGATGGAAACGCTCGCCCGGCATATCGGTTTTAGATAATTTTGACCAAAATCTCGCTGCTTCGACCAATTGCGTTGCGGCGACATGGTCCGGATGCGCGTCAATCCAATACGGCGCGAATAGCCATTTCGGCCGAACTTGGCGAAACACACTGGCGAGTGCTTTTCGATTGTCGAGCGTTGCTTCAAGACTGCGGTTGGGAAGCCCAAGGTTCTCTCGCCACGATAGCTTTAAAACCTTCGTCGCCGCATCGGTTTCGGCTGCTCGAATTTCGGGCGTTCCATGCGGAGTCGGTTCACCGCTGGTCAAATCGAGCACTCCAACCTTTTTCCCGGCCGCCAACATCTTCAAGATCGCTCCACCCATCCCTAACTCCGCGTCATCGGGATGAGGGGCAATTACAAGCGCATCCAGTTCCATCTTGTTTCCATGATTGACGTGAGAGTCGTAGTGATTCAATATTGTGACGTTCTTGCAACGCAAGGACAACGTCACACGCAACGGAAGCCGAGCATCAGCCGTGAATCATGAAACAGAGCTAACTGGGGACCACTCGGCCAACCCCTACGCCGCACCTGTTTCGCAGGCCACAAGCGTTTTGCTGGAACATCAACTGCCTCTCTCGCCACCCAAGCCCGGTCGTGTCATTCTGAAGTGGCTGGTCGTTTGCGGAATTGCCGCGGGACCTAGTTTTTACTTCGGCGGAGGACTTGGCGGCTTTCGAGCCCCGGAAGTGCTAGGGATGATTTTTGGCATCCTGATCTTTGTCGCAGGCTACAGCGCGATTGAGTTCATGCCTCAAATACAATCCGCAATGGCTCAGCGAGTAAAAAGAAAAGCGACCCGGGTCGCATACATTACGCGGATGGGAATCTCGATTCTTTTTCCAATCGGTGTTTTTGTTGATCTCTATTGCGGGATCGTTTCCGTTTCGATATCCGGCCTGATCACGGGCGGTGAGCACCCGTTGGCGTCGCGTGAGGCGGGTTCCGGATTGCCTTCGGTTCGATTTTTTTCATACTTGTTGACGACTCTGATTCAGGGAACGCTCTTAAACATTCTGCTGTTCGCGTACATGTTGATTGTCTACGGGTTCCTACGCATGGTTGGAATGAGCGATTCGCTTGCCGATCACGGCAAAGCTTTAGACTCTCACTGAGATTCCATCGATTGAAAACAGCCTCACTACGATTAGCCTCCCGCGACGAAATTGTTCAACTTGCGAACGTACGAAACCATGACCAATCAACTTCAATCCGACCTTGAACAGACGCTGCCATTTGGACCGGAACGCACAGCACTTTCCGTTTCTAGAAACCATGCATTCGGCCTCGTTATCCATGGTGTCGCCGGCCAGTCGGGTGGCGACTATCTGCATGAAGTTCTGCTCGCGAAAAACTGTCGCGAAGCGTTCTGGGAACTGATCGAGCGGGAAGGTTTGGTCATCTGCAAAAACGTGCCAACCGACCATCCGGGCTATCGCAAGGTCCGGGGCAAATCCAGCAAGGTGAAACTTAGCCAAGCCGAGTATTATCATCACGACGGATGCAGCTGCCCATCGAAGCCACGCGTGGTCGAAATCCGACTGCCGTATCAAGACATCGAGCGGACTGTCGCAACTGCCGTCGCGCCGTTTGCTGATGTGATGTTGGCAATGTTGCAGACTTTGCCGGCTTCGTTGGTTACCGATGAGCTAAAAATGTCGCTGGAGCGTTTTAGCGGCACCCGCGATGAATGGCCTCCCGCTGAAAGTTGGGATTCGATTCAAGGCCGAGTGACCCGGATTGTACGCAAGGAGCTGGACGCCGAATCCTGCCGTGCGTATTTCCGCGATGTCGACCAGCAAGCCAACGCGTACGTGATGCCTTGGGAAATGGGCGAAAGCAGGCTGATGTTAAACAACACCGGCAGCTTAAGTACCACGATGCAGCACCGACGAGCCTACCAGCCCGCAGATCAAACCGCCGCTCAAAACGGCAGCCTCGTAAAACGTTGGCCGGCCGAGGAATTGGACTGAGGAACGGGAAGCGTGACGGATGAACCAAGCGAATGGACATCCATGAGCCCGAGATTTTCGCGTTCTGCCCTCTCTCGCTGGTTTTTGCTTACATTCCGAGGCGGCAGTCGATCACTTTATCGGATCAACCTGCTGGCGAGTCAATCGAGACATCGAAGCTGGCGATACGCTGAGTCAAAAGCGCAGCGAACATCGCGGCGGCGAACCCAACCAGCAACCATATACCCAGCGAAAACAGCGCCGGGCCAAACCAAGGGCCTACTGCCAATGCGTTTCCCCATTGGAACGAGAGCAACGCCCAACCAATGGTGATCGCGAACGCGACCGCGAACATGATCCCTTTGGCGGTGAACGTCAGAATCGTACGCACGAAAACCATGACTCCTTCTTCGTTTCGGCGAAACGGAGAAAGCATGAATAGGTAGTTCTCCAACGCAAAATTTAGAACGTTGAAGGGAATGAGCACCACAAAAGCAAGAACGGCCTGAACGGACGTGATTGACTGCGTGAACACGCCAATGGTAAGCACGACGATCTGAAATGCACTCGCCAAAAGCACGGGCGTCGCCAGCTGCCCAACGGTCAAAGCCCAAGGTGAAATCGGTAGCGACTTAAAGACGGTCATTCGGTCGATGTCGCGCCGCCAATCCAAAATCAGCCCCGAAGGCAGCAGCAAAAATGTATAAAACACTAGGCTGCCGCCAATGTTCATGATCATGATTCCGGGACTCGCGTCGGCGAACATCGGCAGGCAACAGAGCACTGTCGGGACTAGCAACGCGAACCGAACCGCGCTACGGTAATGCCAAGCACCTAGTAATTGCCTCCACGCGATTGGCCCAACGCCTGCCAAGAACTTTGGTGCGGTGATCCTTTTCGCCGTGGCCCGCGTGTTGAGACGGGTGCAATTCGTATCCGCTTTCTTTTTAAGGGCGTTCCAGTTGTTGAACTCCAACCTTCGAAGCCGAAGCTGGCAAAGGTGATCGAACCCAAGCATCGCAACGAGGCTGACACCTAACATCCCGCACGCTTGGAAGGCGGACAAAAGAACTTGGGCGGTGCTGCCGTCAGGGAAGATCACCCGAGTAAACAACAAAAATGGCACAAGCAACCAGCTACCGGGCTCGGTTGCCAGTAAGCCTAGGAGTGTTTTCGATGTGCTGAAAATGAGCGCTACCGAAAACTGAGCGGGCGATCCGTCAGCCGGCATGCTTTTCAGGGTGCAGAACATTGCCCACGCAATCAGGCCAATCAAGGGAGTGACCAGACCGATTCGGCACAGCCAGCGTTCACGCTCCGTCATCGCGTTGACCGCCATTCCAACGCACAGACGAAATAGATCGATCATCAAAAGCGCGCCTAGCATCCCGGCAAACGCTAAGAGCACCGAGGGAACATCCGGGCTCATCACCATCGCGAAACAAGCAGATTTCAAAATCGCAGCCGTTAGGATTGATCTCAAACGAAATGTGATCACCTGAAGCCGCGTGAGTGGCGCGCCGTGAAGAAGTTCGGTTTCCTCGTCTGTCCATTCAAACGCCGATTCGGGCGTCCGCGTGAGAATCCTAACTAGGTGGTAGAGGTAATAGACCACCATCCCAGCGGGAATCCAAAATCGAATGCTGACCGGGTCCGCTGGCGGTCTGAAGGCGATCCCAGCGATCGCTTGCCCAAGCCAAACGAATCCCAGCAGTAGGCTCAGCACCACCAAGCCGCGTCGTTTGGGCGTTCGAATCCGTTCGAGCAAACCGTTCAACCGAGCGCGGACCAGAAAACGATGCAGTTGGGCAGTCGCGGGGTGGAATAGTTTTTGAGGACCGGCGTGGAACATCATGGCGAAGCCTGCGTTCCCGTGGTCGAGCCATGGATGGCCTGCTGAATTTCGGCTTGGCAGTCACCAAGCGCTGCAAAGAAGACTTCTTCCAAGGAAGTTTCACTACAAGATTGGTCGTTGGCCTGAGTCTCAGATTTTATCTCTTCAAGCGAGCCGTAAAACTTCAGTTCGCCACGGTCAATGATCAACACATGGGAGCAAATGTCCTCCACCATCGCCAACAAATGCGAGCTGATAATGACCGCGGCGCCGCGGTCGGCGTGCTCACGGATCGATTGCTTAAGATTTCGAATGCCCGGTGGGTCGAGCCCCGTCATTGGCTCGTCCAGCAGCAGAGCACTCGGATCATGTAAATAAGCACAGCAAATCGCCAGCTTTTGACGCATGCCACGTGAAAGCGCCGAAGCACGTGAGTGACGTTTTTCAGTCAGTTCGAATCGATTTAGAAGCCCGTTAATCTTGTTCGTTGGTGACGCGACGCCGTAGACGCTGGCCGTGAACCGAAGATGTTGCTCGACCGAAAGATCGTGGAACAGCTGAGGGTCGTCGGGAACGTATGCGGATCGTTGCTTGGCTTCGATTGGATCATCAACTAGGTCAAATCCATCAACGGACAGCTTCCCGCTGGTTGGAGGGATGATCCCCGTCAACGCTCTGAGCGTAGAGGTTTTTCCCGCTCCATTTCGGCCAATCAGACCTAGCACCTGGCCGGGCAGGACTCGAAACGTTAGGTTGTCGACTGCTTTTTCAGTGCCGTAACATTTGCAGAAATTTTCAAGCTTGATCATCAGTGTCTCGAAAAGGTTTTGGCCTCGTTTGGAAATAGCTTGCCGACTTGCCGGGATAAAGCCTCACGCATCACGGCCCAACCAACTTTGAAAACGCGTGGCGGCAGCGTCTTAAAGCCTAAGGAGATCAAGCTTGATCGAACGACGCTTTGAAGCTCTCGTAACTTGAAAAGCTGGATTTTGTTTCGGTGCTTGGCGTAACCGAGGCAGATGATTTGCCGTCAAGTTCAAGATCTGCGTCATCCACAACAGTGAACAGGCGATTTCGTCCAAGTTCTTTGGCTCGGTAAAGTGCCGCGTCGGCCCGTTTGTAAATGCAAGACATTGAATCCGTCTGGCGAACGATGGCTAAACCCATGCTGAGCGTGGCGACGGTAGACTGCCCATTGGCATTAATGCTGAAGTCATACAGTTCAATCGCGGCTCGAATTCGGGCACCGACTGCACGAGCGTCTTGCGACTTTAGGCCGCCAAACATGATTACAAATTCGTCACCTCCCAAGCGTCCGACAAAGTCGGTAGGACGCACGCACTCTTTGAGAGCGATTGCGATACTGGAAAGGACTTCGTCGCCAGCGGTGTGCCCAAACGTGTCGTTAATCCGCTTGAAGTGATCCACGTCGATTAACATCAGGCCAAACGATACTTTCTTGCTTTGAAACCGTGAAACCATGTAGGTTAGGGTCTCATCGACGGCCTTGCGATTTCCGACTTTGCATAAAGCGTCGGTGCGAGCTTCGTCACGGCTACGGTCAAGCTCTTGCGTTTGAGCTTTCAGTTTGTATTGCGACACCACAAGATCGTGTTCGAGTCTGCGGTTGGATTCGACAACCTGTTCGATGTTGGACATCAACGCCGACTGGAGATCGACGTAACCACCTTCAGATTGAATGCCACCCAATTCTTGCTTGGCAGAATTAAGTGCCGTGTTGTGGCAATCAACATCGTTGTTTAGCTCTTTGGTACTGTCGAGCAGTTTCAGCATCGCAGCAAGAGTTTTCTCACGATCGCGACGCAACCTTTTTGGCTCTGCGTGCATGGTGTACCAGCGGCCAATGAAATATCCGCACGTCAATCCGACCGCAACGGCTGCCAGTGACCAGACGATCACGAATAGCATCGAGGATGTATCGAAGGTGGACATCGAAAAACTTGGGAACTGGGCTATCGTTCGTTTTAGGTGACGTTGATCGCAACGCACAAATACCGATCAGAGAAATCAGCGTGACACAGCAGCGAGCTGCGCCGCGATTACGCCAATCCTGTAAATGGCCAGAAAAAGATAGATCGCCAAACCGCCAATACGCCGGGCCGCGAAAGAGAAAGATCAAACGGCTGGCTGAACGATTCCAATTCGCCCGATTAATCAGCTTGTAGCGGTATTTGCAGATTGGTTGTAGCGTTCGATCGATTCCATGATCAAACGTTTGGCGGTTCCAGCTTCCGCGATTCGCGTGATCTTCACCCATTTGTTGGGTTCGAGATCCTTATAGTGCTGAAAGAAGTGCTCGATCTGATGGACGGTGATATCCGGCAAATCTGAGTAATTAAGGATCTTATCGTATCGTTTGGTCGTGCGACCCGATGGGACGGCGATGATCTTCTCGTCGACGCCTGCGTCATCCTCCATGACCAGAACGCCGACGGGCCGGCAGGCGAGAACGGCGCCTGGAACGATTGCTCGCGTGTTGCAGACAAGCACATCTATTGGATCACCGTCTTCCGACAGCGTATGCGGTATAAACCCGTAGTTGCCGGGATAAACCATGGCGGTGTAGAGAAACCGATCGACAAAAAGCGTGCCTGACGCCTTGTCCATCTCGTACTTGATTGGATCGCCACCAACGGAGACTTCGATTACGACATTCACGTCATCGGGAGGGGAGTGTCCAATTGGTATCGCATCAATCAGCATCGAAGGAATTCCTAGAACGGAACTTAGGTTTTTAAAAAGAGATCGCTAGGTTGCGACCGGCAGGAATCAACGGAAATCGCGTAAGCAACCTTGCTTTCCGAACACTTTAGTTAAGGGCCAAGCTTGCTGAGCGAGAGTCACATCTTTGTTCGGCAGATTTACGAACTGTACATGAGGTAGGGCCGATTGGAAACGCATGATTCGATCTTGTGGGATACCCGGCCTACCCAAATCTCCAAATGGTTTTGTGCTGGCTTGGTCATGCGTACTTAAGAAAAACCCGGACGCCTTCACGCCCAACAGATTAGGCTTCGGAGGTTGCTTCCTCGGCTTCAACTGCAGGTTCAGCTTTCTTGGCCGCAGCTTTCTTTTTGGTTTTTACGGGACCGTCTTTACCAACGACCGCAATCAAATCACTGGCAAGTTTTCGAATAGCATCATGGACTTTTTCTTCACCCATCAAAATGACTTTGACTGTTTCCCAGCCCTTGCCTTCGCACCCGTTGAGTTCGGTACGAAATTCTTCATACGCCGCCAAGAGGAGTTCGCGTTCTTCATCTGTCACACCCGTCAACTTAGGATTGACTCGCATGTGTAGCTGGCACTGGCCCTTGTAGACTTGAATGACGTGCAGTTGGGTTCCAGCGTTTGCTTGAAAGGTGCAGTAGGATGATTTTCCACGCGGCACGCGCTTGTAGGTGCATGTTAGTTCGGTTTCCGAGACAATCATTTCCTCAAGATCAGCGTAGGCATTGAAAGCAAGTGAGCTGGGACAGAGACGCTCGGTTTCCTGCATCCAATCTTCACGTGTAACATCAACAACAGACATATTTTTTCCTGCTAGGAATCTCAAACTTGGAAAACAATCTGGCGCGTTTTGATCGCCAAGAAGCCGCTACCTACATGATAACGGAATTTGTTGTCCGATGGACGGACGCACTGGAAAAAAGATATAAAACGTTCTTCGTTCGTACCTCCAAGTTTAACAGAACCACCGTCGATGTTCCACCTTGTTGGGCTCAGCCGGCCGAAAAAGCCAATGGTGACTTACATTGGGGCATGATGTGATCTCTCGGATCGCGGGCAAAACATGCTACGATAAGCGTTATCCTCTTGAGCTGGTGTCTCGAGACAATACGATTCAGCATTCGTTGCTCGATTTGAATCAACGATCGCCCTGATGCAAAAACCTGAATTTCAGGCAATCAGGCACCGAGATGACTTGACACGAGAGCCACTGGCTTCTTCCAGCCAAAAATATTTAGTTCTAAAAATTCGTTTTGCTTCCTTACTAATTTTACAGTTTGGCCAACCACACTATGAAAGCTCGTGCGAACACGGACAACAAGTTCCTGTACAAATATTTGCTAATTGGAATCGGGACGTTTTTGTTCAGTTTGTATTGCTTTTACGATGCGTTTATCAATTATCCGTCTCAACGCCCAGCTTCGGTCGCCTACGACACTTTGTTAGCGGATATCGAGGAGCGAAAAGAGGCCGCGGGCGAAAACGCCGTCAATTGGGCGGAGATTCGTGAAACTGAGTGGCAAAAAATTTCCGAGTCCGAAGGTTGGCCCAACAAGCCGCCTCAATACACCGCTGATGACTTGAAAAACAATATTAACTTCAGCATTTTTCTCGGGGCAGTTTGTGGATTGATTGCGGTTCCATGTTGCTTGTGGTTTCTGAAAAATCGCGGCACTTGGCTCGAGATCGACGGAACTCGCTTGACTTCAAGCAGCGGGCAGAGCGTTAATTTTTCTGACATCCAAACCTTCGACAAAAAGAAATGGGTGAAAAAGGGCCTTGCGACGATCCACTACTCGGACGACGGCGTTGAAAAAACGTTTGTCGTGGACGATCTAAAGTATGAGCGAGCGATCGTTGACCAGATGGTTACGGAAATCGAAGCCGCGATTCCAGCCGACAAGATCATTAACGGTCCAACCGAAGTCGAAATCGCGAAAGAAAGCGAGGCAAAACAAGCTGCTCGACAGGCGCGATTGAAAGAGCTTGAGGGCACCGGTTCCGATTAGGCAACCGCGATGCTGTCAACGGACTGCGTGTAAGCTTCTTAACCCCGAGTCACGTCAATAATGGATTGCACGAACCTAATTAAACTCCCATGTTTACTTGCAGACGGCGCGGCTGATGGAGCCGGGCACGCAGCTGATTCATTGAGCGGCGGCAGCATTACTTTGATGCTTATTCTGACCGTCATTTTGATCATCTTGAATGGTTTCTTCGTCGCGGCGGAATTTGCGTTAGTCAAAGTCCGCTTGGGCCAAGTCAAGAAGATGGTCGAACAGGGCAAGCCTTTCGCCAAGGCGGCCTACTGGCTGGCACAGCGTCTGGACCAAACGCTGTCCGCATGTCAGCTGGGGATTACCATCGCCTCGCTGGCGCTGGGCCGAGTCGGTGAACCTGCCGTTGCCAAGTTGGTCGAACCAGTTTTTCATTTGCTTGGCATCGAAAGTGAGCAGCTTCTGCACACGTTCGCGTTTATTATTGCGTTTTCCGCGATCACGGCCCTGCACTTAGTGATCGGTGAACAAGCGCCCAAGATCTACGCGATTCGTCGTCCAAAGCAAATGATTCTCTGGTGCGCTGCGCCGATGGTCTTTTTCTATTACTTGCTTTTACCGTTCCTGGTCGTTTTGAATTGGGTCACTTCAGTGATTCTCGGCTGGCTTGGGCTTTCTGGAGACGGCGGCCACGATACACCTCACAACGAAGAAGAAATCCGAGCACTCGTCCGAGAGGCTCACATCCATGGCCACCTGACCGGCAGTGAACACCGGTTGCTTAATGCGATTTTCGAGTTTGACGACTTAATCTGCCGCTTGGTCATGGTCCCTCGAAACGAAATTGACTTCCTTGACGTCAACAAGCCGTTTCCAGAACTGTTGAAGTACGCGATCGCTACCAAACACACTCGTTACCCATTGTGTGATGGCTCGCTGGATTCTCTGCTGGGCGTGATTCACATGAAAGATCTACTGGGCGTGGACCCCAATGATGCATCCTTCGATCTTAAGACGATCATGCGGACACCGGTGAAGGTGCCCGAAAACATGCTGATCAGTCGGGTGCTGCAACGCATCCAAACGCACCATCAACTGCTGACTTTTGTCGTGGATGAGTACGGGACGCTGATCGGAATCGTGACGCTCGAGAACGTGTTGGAGAAAATTATTGGCCCGGTCGATGACGAGTTCGATACGGTTGACCAACCGAACGTGAAACAGATTTCAGAATCCGAGTATCTGGTCGCCGGATCGACGCCGGTCGGAGAGGTGGAACGCGAACTAGGAATCGAGCTGAATGAGAACGACTTCGATACCGCGGCAGGCGTGCTGATGAGCAAATCGGGTCGGTTGCCTCGCGAGGGCGATCTGATCGAGTTTGATGGCGTGACTGCCAAAGTGGAACAGGTGGCCAATGACCACACCGAGCTCATTCGATTCACGCTATCTTCGACCGACGGCGAAGCATCAGAAAGCTAAACCCCCAAATTTTTCGCGGAAAGCTGAATTTTTGATCTTGGTGGACCAAACGTGTCCGTGGGGTGCCAA
Source organism: uncultured Pirellulaceae bacterium (assembly GCA_937929805.1). Classification (GTDB taxonomy): domain Bacteria; phylum Planctomycetota; class Planctomycetia; order Pirellulales; family Pirellulaceae; genus Mariniblastus. Next base: position 20,211 of record CALFUT010000011.1, on the reverse strand, counting down.
TAATAAGGCAGTGGCTTGAGGACATCACAGATTTCTGTGGTTTTGGACTCAGGTCGCGATTCAGTTTTCCACTTCACGTTCTGACGTTGATTTCTTCTCATGCGAAACCTAGTCAATCAAGCCCTGATGATGTCCGACGATTGGGTCGTTGAATTCTGCTACCGCGACTCAAAGGGAAACGAGTCCATTCGGGTCGTCAGTCCGATTCGGTTTTTGGGTTCCGACCGATTTCTTGCTTTGTGCCTTAGCCGGGAAGAGCCGCGTCAATTTTATCTTTCCCGTTGCACCGACATGGCCATTCGCCCCGCTCACGACTACGTCATGCCGGTTCCGATTCGGCAGTTGGTGGCCGCGTGATAGGGAAGCAAGTTAGAAAAAAGTTCTAACCAAAAATGCGGACGTCGTCACGTTTGCAAGTCAACCAAGTGGCAATTCGCACCGCGGGTGGTATCCTAAGGCTTTACTACGCGAGCTGATTTTACGGCGGTTGGCCAGACAAGATACTCGGCCTGCCGCCAGTCCAAGAATCGGTTTGAAACTTATGCCGTTTGGAGCCGCGATGAGAAGATCGCCCATTGGGTTAAGCTCTGCCGTATTGTTCGGACTGGCTTTTCTTGCGACAGATTTCACGGCCGCTCAGGTGATTTGGGATCGCGCTCAGATCGACCGAGTCCGCGCGGAAAAACCAGCCAGTGACACGCCGGAAGGGCAAGCAATCGGTAGGCTTAAGAAACTGGCAGACATTGAACTGACGACGGCTCCGTTTTCCGTGACAGAAAAAGAGATCGTGCCACCTAGCGGCGATGTTCACGACTACCTCAGTTTTTCTAGATATTGGTGGCCGGATCCCGACAAACCGGATGGCCTGCCCTACATTCGCAAAGACGGCGTCGTTAATCGCACGCTAATTTCCAACGGTGATCGTGGTCGACTGGGTGATTTCTGTAACGCCGTTCAGCGACTAGCGTTAGCCGGTTATCTACTTGAAGATTCCCGCTACAGTCGCCACGCCGCAAAGCTTGTTCGCACTTGGTTTTTAGACGAATCAACTCGGATGAACCCTAATCTTAACTTTGGGCAAGGCGTTCCCGGTCGCGCGACGGGGCGAGGCCCCGGCATCATCGACACACGCGGCTTTATCTTAGTCCTAGATGCCGTCGAGTTATTCGATGCGTCAACTTGGTCGGCCGACGACCAGCAAAATTTGCAAACTTGGTTTGATGAATATCAGAATTGGCTCAAAGATAGCCCGCTTGGCCAACACGAAGAACGTGCGATGAACAATCACGGTTCTTGGTACGCTGCTCAACGAGCTCGGTACGCTTTGTTTGCCGGAAAAGAAGACGTCGCTCGCGAGATTCTTGCCGATGCCGAGACACGGATTGGAGAACAGTTCGATGGAGATGGCAACCAAGCCGCCGAACTCAAACGGACCCTTTCGCTTCACTACTGCCTATTCAACTTGACCGCCCTTTCGCGGCTGGCAAGGGTGGGCGACCAGCTTGGTGAGGACATTTGGGGCTACACGCCCGATCACGGCTGCGGACTTCGAAAGGGACTCGACGTGCTGATGCCGTACTTGAAAACGGATGGTGAATCGGAATGGCCGCATGAACAGATTAAGCCAATTTCGATCTCATCGTCGTCTCATTTGACCCTGCGATTGTTTTCCCAGCGCTTTGGCGATTCGTCATACTCGGCGGCGGTCGCAAAGAACAAGTTCAAGCATCAGGAAAACGACTTTACTTTGCTGGTGTCTGGAGACGCTGATGTCGCGACGCCAAGTTCGAAGGCGGATGATACAGCGTTGGTTCCGGTTGCGAATTGAATGAAAAAAAGCCCGACTCAGTCAAGAATCGGGCTCAAAGGTTCGTTTTTCGCTTGTTAACGCGGCTTAAGCAAGTGCCAGAATTGATGCACCAATCAACGAGGCAATTTCGTCAAGGTTTTTGATTCCTTCGTGCTTTGTCAGACCTTAACTTTCGGGTTGCCCGGTGATCGTTAGCATGGTGATCAAAATAGTTTCTGTCCAAGGCCAACCCAAATTTTTAGTAGTCACAAAGCAGTAGCGCTAGGTTGAAACCTGCCTTCTGTCTTAATATCCGGACCAAGCTCCGAAAATGGGTCGGCCGACGGAACGTCCGACGGGCGGCGTGTCGTAACGCAACGGAGTTGTCAGTGGTGGAATGTTCAGCCGACCAATGTTGCCACAGCATGATTCAACAGGCAGTTGAGGAAACCCTGGCTGCTGGGTTGGACCTGGCAGGCAGCAACCATTGCATGGTTTGGAGTGCGGGCCGGTTATCTGTGGTGCCGGGGTGAATGCACCCGACTGTCCGCAACTGGTGCAACCCGCTGAGCTAACCACTGGGGCTGCTTGGTAGCCTTGCGCTGGTTGGACAAACGGAGCTGGCTCGACAACAGAAGACGCAGTCATGCCGGACTCGACGGCACCGACAATCGGTGCGTTTTGAGCATCAACCGGTGCAGCAAAAGTCAGTAAAGCGCCAAAAGCCAACAAGTATGTGAATCGTAATTTGGTCATGTGCAGGTCCCTAAACCAGAGAGTTTGATTTATCTGGCGGGAGATTAGCGAAAATTCAGCAGACGTCCTATAACGATCGCTCGAACAGCGAAAAATGTGCTAGCTAGAGCTTGCTTCGCGTTCGCAGCGGTAAATGCAACTACGTCAGCATCGCACTTGCCTGCAACGAATTGATAGAAACAGGCAGTGATTTGACCTCATTGCACTGCCGAACCGCTTTGGCTGCCAGTCGTTTTAGAGGTTGATAACTAACTACTGCAAGAGAATCTCGCCTTCGATCGCGGCCGCTGGTGGCTCAACTTCTGGACTTAAAAGAATGGACTGCGGCTGATCAATGAAGTTCGTCTCGTACTGGTCAACAATGACTTCGTTCCAAATGCCGCGAAAATCGGTGGTGTAGCCTATCGACCCCTGCGAACCGGGCACGTGCCGCCAACCGAGATACAACCAACCATCGTCGATCGAGCACTGAACCAACTGGAGTTCACGTGCAATCTTGTTCGACTTTAACGCATCCACCTGATCGACCGGCAGCAAGTTCGCTGGCAAATCAATCGCGGCGGTGGTTCTCTCTTTGGAGTTCAGCTTGTCCTCAAGGAATGACTTGAAGGCGACAATCTTTGCATCTTTCTTATCCGGATCATTGTAGTCGATGACGGCATCCCCATCACGAGCCAACTGCAAACCGGTAGCAGTTCGCTTGATCTTGAAACGGACTTTAATTTGCAACCCGGCGTCAATCTTACGGCCTTCTTGAGAGAACTGTTTCCCAGAAATGGAAACCGTTACCGCATTTCCGTCGAACTCGAACTGAATCGGCCGTACATTGTCGAAGGTAATACTGAACGGTTCATCCTCACTTTCTTCCTCTGCCGCTTCCACCGAACTTCCAGTTAGCTCGGCCGCGCGAGTCGCCAACTGTTCGTTGGTGAACGTTTTGCCGGCAAAGATTGGGTCCACCAAATTGCTAAGCAAGGAATCATGCAGTCGGACGATCACGTCAGAAGGTACGGAAGCGGCAGACGGGTAGTTTGGAGCCGCAAGCGTTGCTGATGAATCCATTTTCCCGACGGCTTCGATAAAGTCGGTAGTCGATCGCAGAAACAAGTCTGGAATCCAAGCTGCGTAGTCAGCGGCTTGTCCGGAAACGTTAGATATCGCATCCTGCCCTCCAGCAACTGCGGCGGTCGTCTGACTGTCAAATTCTTCAAAAGCTTCTATTCGGGCTCGATCAGATGCGCCAGCATCCGCTTTGGACTTGCCTTCGTAAAATTGTTTATACGCCAACCGCTGGATCAGATTGCACGTGGTCGTTAGGCCAAGAAAGTCAGCTCCGACGTTTGCGTCGACGTTCGTGTCGCCCGCAAACAAGCCCCCGACGTTGGCGAACAAATCACGACTTCCTTCGAACTGTCCGTTCGCGCTAACGAAACCATAAAATTTTCTTTCGCGGAATCGAGTGCTCGACAAAATACTACCCTGCAAGTGAACGCTTATGTGAACCTGATTCGGGTCATTGTGAAGCTCCATGTGAACATTCGAGTTTGTCGTTGCGTATCCTCGAATCAGGCGCCCGTCTATATTTTCATCCAAAACACGGCGTTCGGTGGCGGACCGAGCCGTCGCGTGATTGATCAGGTTCGAGGAAACGTTTAGATAGACATTGGGCAACGAATAGTCGCGTCGAATCGCTGAAACAAGTGATGGAACCTGTCCAGAATTCTCAAACCATTGAAGCAAATTTCCGAGTCGCCCCGCTGCCCTGCGTTCGTTGGGAAGCCCCAACCGTGGAAGTTCTTCCGCGAGCGTTTCTACTCGCCGCAGCATATCCTCTTGGAGGTTGTCGGCCGTCCCGTTGGCATAGGTTTGGATAAACGATTCGTACGATCGAGCAGCCGAGACAAAATATGGGTCGAATTGCTTGCGGGCCACGTCTTCAAAACGCAAGCTGAACTTTCGCATTTGCCGCAGCGTGTCTCGACGCTTCACCAAACGAGGACGGTCGGCTTTGAGAACTTCTTTGCGTCGTTTGCTGATCTCTTCGATGATCGCTTTCAGTTTGGCCTGTTCCCTTTTGAGATCCTGAAGATCGGTCGAATCATCCGGGACTGGGCCGTCGTCTAAGGTATCCGACTCCGAATCATCCAATGTGACTGGATTGTCATCGTCATCCGGCACAGGTCCTTCTGATTCCTCGTCCGGAAGCGCGTCAATCTTTCGAGTAATCGACAAGAGCTCCTTCTTCTTCGCCGCAATCATCGAGCTTAGCTTGCCTACCGAAACTTCTGGGGCTCTTGAAAAATCGATCGATTCGACGAACTCCATCAGCGGATCAAGTTGAAGATCGTAAAACAACTCCGCCCGCGGGCGACTGGCCAGCGTTGAGCGATAGTATTTCTTCAAGACTTGCAGGTTGTACAAAGCCAAGCTGCGCGATTTTTCGAAGTCCCATTTCGAGATCGGTCGAAAACCTCCCACGTGGTGCATCAAAATGTTCGCTTTGTCGCCGTGGTAGCTACTGGTCAGGCTGGCCAACTGCCGGTCGATCGCGTGAAGGACATCGACAAACGCAGGGTGTTCCGTGCCTGGAACTCCGCTGGCAAAACGACTACGCACCGAGCTAAGCGTCGAGTAATCTGCTTGATGCCCTTTGACTGCTTGGGACTCGAGAATGTTCAGCATCAGGTATTTTCGCCAGCCGGTGGCTTCTTTGCTGCCTCCTAACCAAGTGTTAAGCCGGCGTACGGACCACTGCAGGTCCTCTGCTGAATCCGCACCGACAGTTTGGGCGGTGTGACCAAGTGAGAATACAAATGCTAAAAGTATTAGCGTCAGACGTGGCGATATCATGTTGAACATCAAATAGGTAGCAGCGAAAAATTTTGATCGGGGGGAACTTGACTCCCAGAATTGTGATTCACGTTTTGCGAAATGGCTACCGTCGCTTCGGAATTTTCCGGCAGTTCGGCATTGTTTGTTCTCCGGGAGGCGGGATTTCCAGTTATCCGGCACAAAACTGATCGAAAACCGGGTTGCAACCTTCCTCCGCCCCGCGCGTCAAGTTTGCACGAGCAACCAGCTAGGGGCCTTGTGGGCGATTTGCTGGGCTGCCAACTTCGCGTGCTGTCGGCTGGCCCCTTTCGCGACATATTCGGGTTTCGTAGCATGGAACCAACGAATAACGAGCGGCGTTCAGGGCCGTTTTCCTCCATCACGGACGGAGGAAGTAAGCGACTGAATTGGTCCTTTTCAACCGGAGACCCGAGGATGGCAGACAAGCTTCACGAAAGAGCATCAGCGTTGGAGAATGAGTTTTTCGCTCATCGTGATCAAGAACTTCTAGCGAAGCTGCGCGAGGAAATGGAAAGCGAAGAAACTCGGGCCGCGCTCTCGAAAGCGATTGGGATCGAGGATAAGGAAGCACTCGATGCGTTGGTCGAACACGACATTAAACCACAGACGATGCTGTTGATTGGGTTGATCCCGATGGTCGCCGTCGCGTGGTCAGACGGGGTACTGGAACCTGCCGAACGTGATGCGATCACGAAAGCAGCGGACGGCGTCGGCGTGAAAGAAGGCTCAGCCAGCTTTGGCTTGTTGGAAAGCTGGCTTGCGGAAAAGCCGGGCGACGACCTTCTGGATGCGTGGAAAAGCTATGCGGGCGCGTTGGTTGAAACGTTGGATGCTCCTGCTTTGGCCAAGATCCGCGATCAGGTCATTGGTCGGGCCGAATCGGCTGCTGAGGCCGCTGGCGGATTCCTGGGGCGTGGCAACAAAGTTTCGGATTCTGAGCAGAAAGTCATTGATGAGCTGAAGTCAACGTTTCCTCGCGAGTGAACGGTTGCCATTGCTTCGGTGTTGCCGGCCGACTTGTCCGACTGAAATTATGCGTGACGACCGGGGCAAGGGAAGCAATTTATAGCTCAACGTCGACGGATTCGACTTCCCTTTTGATTCTCAAGCCAGTTTTGGCTTTGCTTTGCTTGGCTTGGCTTGGCTTGGCTTTGCTTTAGCGCAAAAGTGAAGGGCCTCAGCTCGCCGCTACTGAGACCCTTCGATAGTTGGCTGTCCGGCACGGAACCTAAGTTCCAGCCGGAGACCCACAGCCAGTTGTCCTATCGGGTGGCCGATTGCTCTGCCCGCAGCTAAAAAAACTGATAGTGGCAGCTACTACAATAGTTAAAGTCGAATGTTAACTTGTATGCTTTGCGCTGTTTTTCGCCTTCACATCCTTGGGGTTACCCCGTGTTCTCGGAATGTCGGCATTCGGTAGAATAGGGCGTTCGCTGTAAATGCAGCTCGAACGGCGTGTGAAAGCCGTGACCCCTGTATTTTGAAACTAATTGGAGCAACCAATGATCGCCGAAGCCGCCAATCACCATTCTGAAGGCCAGTCGAAACCTACCGTCGCGAAGCTTGCGCTGGCCGATGGGACCGTTTTTACTGGGGTTTCCTTTGGTGCGGCCGGAACCACAACGGGCGAGGTAGTTTTCAATACCTCGATGACCGGTTATCAGGAGATCCTGACCGACCCAAGCTACCGAGGCCAATTGGTCACCATGACCTACCCCGAAATTGGCAACTACGGAGTCAACTTGGACGACGTTGAGAGCTCCAAGCCACAAGTTGCTGGGTTTATTGTCCGAAATGTCAGCGGGGTCGCTAGCAACCACCGCTCAACCGGTTCGTTGCAAGACTATCTGGCCGAACACGGAATCGTGGGGATCTCCAACATCGACACACGTTCGCTTGTTCGCCACATTCGAAGTAAAGGAGCCATGGACGCGGTGATCTCGACTGAAATTCTGGACGATGCGGCTTTGGTGGAGAAAGCGAAGGCAAGTCCCGGGTTGGTCGGACGAGATCTCGTTCGCGAGGTCGTGCCATCCGAGTCAACGCAATGGAGCAAGGGCCTTGGCGGATGGTGGGCGTTCGAAGATGCACCGGAAGACGCGTCGAGTGCAACAGGCGAAGATGCTGATCGACCTCACGTGGTGGCATTAGACTTCGGCATGAAGCGAAATATCGCTCGCCATCTTTTCGATCAAGGATTTCGAGTCACCATTTTGCCGGGAACCGCGTCGGCCGATGAAGTACTGAAGCTAAATCCCGATGGCATCTTTCTGTCAAATGGTCCGGGCGATCCCGAGCCATTGACCTACGCGATTGAGACAATCCAGCAATTGATTGGCAAGGCACCAATCTTTGGCATTTGCCTTGGGCATCAGTTGTTCGCGTTGGCTTGCGGGGCGAAAACTTACAAGCTGAAGTTTGGTCATCGCGGCGCGAACCAGCCCGTGCAGAACCTTGAGACGGAAAAGATCGAGATCACGTCACAGAATCACGGCTTTGCCGTTTCGCCAGATAACCTGCCCGCTTGTTTGAAAGTGACTCACAAACATCTTAACGATGGGACGATCGCCGGTTTGAAACACGTCGATCATCCGGCGTTCAGCGTTCAGTATCACCCTGAAGCATCAGCTGGACCGCACGACAGTCAGTATCTGTTCAATGTTTTCTATCAGATGGTCGCCGGCCAAACACCGGCAAAGAACTAACCCTCCCGCGTAGAAACTGATTTAGCAAGAAGCAGAAAAATCTGGGGCCTTGGATGGACTCTCTGTCCGAAAAGCGGTCCTTGCTTTCTCACGTCCGGTACACGTCGTTCACGGCGTACCCTGGCGGATTCTTTTCTCTCGGTCAAACAGCTTAGGCAACTCGGATGAATAATGGACGATATCGACCCTGAAAATTCGTTCGACACGGATGAAGATTATGCGGATCACGGGCTCGAAGATGATATGCCGGTCGATCAGCGCTCACCTTTGCTCCGCCCAACGCGATTGATTGCGGGCCTTGTTGCTTTGATGCTGATCGTACTAGTCATCTCACGATGGCTAGGAGAGCCTGAATCTGACGAACGCAGTGCCCAAACATCCTCGCAACCAGCTCCCGTAGCGACGGTTCCAGAGATGGCGTCTGGCGTGGCCGCGACAGAGATCTTTCAATCGCTTAGTGGAGTCAACGTGCGGACGGATAACGTCCGTCGTCAGCTGGAACGATTGCGTAAATCCGTCGAGCGCACAGTTCGCTCACCTGGAACCGCCGGTAATGTTGAGCAATTATTCGCGTCTGATTTTCAAGCGATCGCAATTGATCGAGAGCGATTTGCGTCAAGGCTCGACGACTCACTGGTATCCGTTTCTCGTTGGAGTCACGCCAAATCAGCCCCTGTTTTCTCAAGCGGCACCGACGCCGTGACGGAGTTCAGCGAATCGGCTTACGAGCCATGGATCGGTCGTGAACCTTTTCGCTTAGATTTAAAGATTTACACGATCGACGAACAAGATGCGTCGACACGGACAACGATTGTTGCAAGTGCGTTTGGCAAATCGGCCGATGACTCCAGTCGGCAGGCGACTTCTCTTTGGGAAACCGTTTGGACTCGACCTGAGTCGCCCAAAGAAATGCCGTTGCTCCAATCTGTCAAAGTGGTGGCGCAGGAAGAATTGGCAACTGCCTTCAAGACCGATCAGCTACTGGCCGATTGCACGGTATCGGTGCTCAAACGCTGCAAATGCCTGCCGGAACAACTGGATTACGGCGTTGATCAATGGGCGCGGCGAATCCCGGGCATCGATCTGATGGGCGAGCACGGTTTGGCGGTCGGCGATGTCAACGGCGACGGGATCGATGACATCTATGTTTGCCAACCGCACGGACTGCCCAATCTGCTACTGATTCAAAACCCCGATGGAACGTGCGACGAACTAGGAAAAAAATGGCAAGTCGATGCGCTTGATTCGTCTTACGCTGCTCTCATGGTTGACCTCGATAACGACCGAGATCAAGACTTGGTTGTTTCAACCGACGAAACATTGCTCGTTTTTTCAAACACAGGCAAGGGAGCGTTCCAAATCGAACACCGCTTGCCTGTCGGGCGTTCTGCGCGAAGCATTTGTGCTGCGGATTTCGATCGGGACGGTGATCTGGATATCTTTCTTTGCAAATACGAGGGAGTTCGCAAACGAGATGACATGATCGTGCTGCCGGTTGAGTTGGGTAACGCGAACGATGGAGGACGCAATGTTCTGCTTCGAAATGACGAGAGCTTTCAATTTACCGATGCGACCGAAGAGGCCGGAATTACTGCGAAGAACAGCTATTTCACTCGTTCTGCCGTTTGGTCTGACTACGACCAAGACGGTGATCAGGATTTATATGTCGTTAATGAATTTGCTACCGATCAAATTTTTGAAAATCAAAATGGTTGGTTTCGTGAAGTGACCGATGGAGTCGGAATCAATGAAGTCGCGCGGCACCGCACGGTGTCCTGTGGTGATTTCAACCACGACGGAAGAAGTGACTTTTATGTGGCGACGGACGTCCCGTTTTCAGTCCAACGTTCCTTCGGCAAGGTCAATCGAGGCAGCGAGCCTCGCGATTTTCGTGACACGGTGACCGGCGACAGTCATATCTGGTACGCCCAAGAGGATTCTGACCAGTGGCGACCGTTCTCGATGCGAGCCCCACTGTTTTCCAGCCATTCGGCTTTCGGTTCGGTTGCGATGGACCTGAACAACGACGGACTGGATGACATTATCGTGACCAACGGAACGTTGACGCGATTTTCAACCGACCAAGTTGATGACATGCTGTACCGCCGCCTATTTAACGAATTCGCAGACGGTGGCGAACTAGACGACCAGTCTGATGTGGCAAGCGTTTCACCTTCCCCGGGGCACGTGGCAAGAGTCATTCGCGAGACAACCGATATGTGCCGCGCGGGGTACTCGTTTGCGGGGATGCAGCGGAATCAGTGTTTCTTGAGTATTGGGCAGTTGGGATTTGCGAATTTTTCTGCGGCTTCCGGGATCGACTTTTTGCAAGACGGAAGAGGCGTTGCGACGACCGATTGGGATCATGACGGTGACTCCGACGTGATTCTTACCAGCAGGAATGGATGTCGACTCAGGATCCTGTGCAACCAGCTAGACTCAGGGAATGATTTCCTTCAGTTGACCATGGTCGGGACAAAGTCGAATTCCGACGCGATCGGGACGCGAGCACTCGTGTTCCTGAAAGATAAACCTCATCCGATTATTAAGACGGTCAATGCCGGATCAGGGTACTTAAGTCAGTCGAGCAAAAGCCTGACCTTCGGACTGGGGCAGAATGCGGAAATCGAGAAACTGACGATTGTCTGGCCAGATGGATCCAAACAAAACTTTACCGATGTTCGCCCAAATCGGCGGTATCGGATGGTCGAGGGACGGGACACGGCTGCCGAACTGCCGTCCGACCGGTTGGACGTCCAGTTGGCCGCAACGACTCATCCGGGACGCGAACAATTACCGCCCGCGGAGAAAAGCCTGTTCAATCCACCGGCGCTCGTACCTGAGTTGACCATGATTCAGACCGACGGAAAGACCTACCCCGTGCTGGGCATCAAACCAAAAGATGCGACGCTGATTGTGGTCGTTGACGAGAGCTCACAGGCCAAGAATTTGCTGCAAAAGATCTCTGACGCGGCCGATTCTTGGGATGACAAGAACGCTGAGTGTATCGCCGTCGTTACCGATTCGTTGGAAGCGGGGGAACCGTCTAGTCGTTCGGCAGGCAAGTCGATGATGGACGAGGTCGGCTTTCCCTTTCGTTGGGGCCTGGCAACCGAAGACACGAAAACGCGAGTCTCGCTGTGGTGCGGCAACTTTTTTGGATCACAACAGATGCCGCGGACTCAGTTCGGCATTTTGTTTAACAAGGATCGTGAAGCGGTTGTGTTCTACGATTTCGACCAGATCAATGATTCCGATTTGTTGGAAGACGTGGCGATCGCGGGGCTAGATGCTGAAAGAATTTGGGACAAGATCATGCCGACCCAAGGCCGTTGGTTTGCTCCCTATCGATTTTCAGTCGCCGATCGCATGACGCTCAGGCTTGCCGAACTTGGCCAGCAAGATGCCGCGAAGGAATTGCACGAGGCCAGTTCTCCGTTTCGCGCGTACGAATTGGCGACGAAGGGATTTGAGCTATTGTCGATCGAATCGTACGAGTTAGCCAAGAAGTTTTTTCGGGAAGCATTAAGACTCGACCCCGAATCTCCGATGGCAAGAGTTGGCATAGCGAAAGTACTCCGGCGTGAGGCGACTCAGGTGATCGGACAAGGAGCAGAATCCGCCAACCAACGAAACGAGCTTCAAGAGAAGGCGACCATTCATCTTGATTACGCCCTTGAGCTTGAGCCGACCAACGTAGAAGCGATCGTTGCGCGCTCAAATCTCGCGATTGATGCGGGGCAGATCGGGCAAGCCATTAAGTTACTCAAACGTTTCGTCAAACTCCAGCCGGATAAATATGAAATTCATGCGATCATTGGTCGGCTGCTGTTTCAAGGAAAGCAGACCTCCGAAGCTGCTCAGTGGCTTGTGGAAGCGTTTGAGAAACGCCCAACGCTGCCGTTCGTTGCTGGGGATTTAGGCTTTTTGTATTTGACCGTTGGTGAGCATCCGCGTGCCGTTCAGTTTCTAGAGCTTGCCAATCGGCTGCAACCAAGCGACCAAAACGTTCGCCGCCTGCTTGCCGAAGCGTACTACCTGACTGGCAACTACGAGGACTGTGTCCAACGCTGCGAGGAAGTTATCCAGAAAGAGCCCAACCGAAAACGTCTGAGCAAAATTTTGGCGTGGATGTTGGCGACCGCTCCCTACGAAACGCTCCGCGATCCAGATCGCGCGCTCGAAATCGTTGAACCCGACATGAAAATATTTGAAGAAACGTCGGGCGTCTACAACGAGATCTACGCAGCGATCATGGCGGAGAAAGGTGACTTTGACCAGGCGAAGGAGTATCAGAACAAGGCGATCGATTTGGTCAGAACGAACGAAGCGGTGGAGTCGTACACCGATGCCCAGAAGAAAGGTTTGAGGACTCGATTGCAGCTTTACGAGCGAAGCAAGCCGTACCGGATGGAGAAGCCCGCCGAAACGCCACTGGGTGCACCGGGCCTGAAAGAAGAGAAGTAGCCGGTCTTGCAAACGCGGGCTGTATTGTTGGTGGCTACGCTACATTAATTCAATCGATCGAACCTCCTCAGAACTCAGATTAACGGAAAGAACGATCGACGGCGGGTCGGTCGTTTCACTTCGGCAGTCAAGGCCCTCGTAAGCAAATTCGATACACCAAATGTCTGTTTCGCCTTGTTGCAAATTTGCACCAAGGCAAACCCCGTGGCCATAGCCTTCCGTTCGCATCATCCGTTCGGCAAGCTCAACGGCCAATTCAATTTTTGTGATCGTACTCATACTCAGCTCCTTATTTTATTGACCCGTTGACGGGTAATTAAGTGACCATTCTTTCTCAAGATCGTTCAACCGGTCCCAAATGCGGTTGTTTTTGAGACGATCCAGCACCATTTGTTCGCGTTGCGCCGGAGTGAAGTTGATGTAGTAGGCGTCGCCATACTTTTTGTAATCGAGCATGTGAGAAAGCTCGTGCCTCACGTTCAAACGGGTTGGGTTTTTCGGCAAGGTCATTATACCACGCGCTCCGTCAAAACTCCCGTTTATGCCCTCGTGGAGGTAGATGCCCCGGCGGTCAAGATACTTAACAAGAGCCGAGATTTTCCCGGTTGGGAATAGTTCACCGCCAAGTTGGCCAACTTCATCCATAAGGTCTACACTCCTTGGGGCATGACGGGTTGGTAAAAATAGCTGGCGTTAGTTGCTAAAACCTGCTCAGTCCTCGGGTTCTCCAACATCAACCTGAGACCAATCGATCTCTGTGTTTTCGGCCTCGATTTCTTGCAGCAACTTGGCCGCTTGATCGTAGTCCGACTTCTTCACGATCAACATCACGTCCCCCAAGTCCTCGCCAAACAGCGAAAGGTCGTCTCCTCCGTTCATAAAAACCGAGATACCCTCTTCCTCGAACAAACCGATCAACGATTTGGCTTCTGCTTCGTTGGCGACGTTGGTCAACGTTACCAATTTGGGTTGTTGATCTGTCATTGGGGCTCTCTTCTCAATCAAGGGTGGGCGGTGGCGGCGATTGCCAAGTTAAGTTGTGCACGCGACCATGCCAAAGTACACGACATGCAAGTTGTTTTCCAATGCATTCGGACGACAACCGAGAACGGACGAGCGTAAAAGCCGACAGGGCTTACGAAAATCGCGGGTTTTGTGTATGTTCCCCGCTTCATTCTGGACATTCGCTAAGCAATTGCTAACAAATAAACAGCCAATTTGAGCAACCGAAACCACAATGTTTCCTTGCCTAACCGTCACTCAAGTCGGTAGTTTATTGTTTCGCGAATGCTAAGTCGATTTGGTCCGCATGTTCCTCGAATTCGCTAATTTCTAATAAGTATGTTTGATTCGCTCCAAGACGGCCTAAAAGGTGCTTTCAAGTCCCTCCGAGGGAAAGGGAAGCTGACCGAAGGCAACATGCGCGACGGCCTGAAGATGGTCGAACAATCGCTGTTGGAAGCGGACGTCAGCTATGACGTTGTCAAAGCCTTCATGGCGAACGTCAGCGAAAAGGCCTTGGGCGAAAAAGTTCTGCTTTCGCTCAAACCGGCCGAACAACTGGTCGGTATCGTCAACGAGGAACTGGTCAACCTGCTGGGCCCAGTCGATGATACGCTGCGACTGGACAAGCCGGTTAACGTGATCATGATGTGCGGCCTGCAAGGTGCCGGTAAAACGACAACCTGCGGCAAGCTGGCCAAGTTACTGCAACGGAATAAGATTGAGCCTTTGCTGGTTGCCGCTGACCTCCAGCGTCCGGCAGCCATCGACCAATTGCACGTTTTGGGCGACAGTCTGAACGTTCCGGTCTACAGCGATCGTGAGACTCAGGATCCGATCGCGGTCTGCAACGCGGCGGTGGCTCAAGCGAAAGCCAACGGCAACAAAGTCGTAATCCTCGATACCGCTGGCCGACTGGCAATCGATACCGAGTTGATGGATCAATTGAAAACGATTGATCGGCAAGTTCAGCCAGATCACGTTTTCTTGGTCGTGGATGGCATGACGGGGCAGGACGCGGTCAACAGTGCCGCTGCGTTCCATGAAGCGTTGGAGCTGAACGGCGTGGTCATGACCAAGCTTGACGGCGACGCTCGCGGCGGTGCGCTGCTGTCGGTCAAACATGTAACCGGAGTACCGATTCGCTTCATTGGTACTGGCGAACACATCGACAACCTCGATTACTTCCGCCCGGAAGGCATGGCCAGCCGAATCCTCGGCATGGGCGACATGATGGCGCTGGTCGACGAAGCGCATAAGCTGGTCGACGAAAAAGAACAGCAGCGAATGCAGGAGCAACTGGAAAAAGGCCAGTTCTCGCTCGAGGATTTTCGTGACCAGATGGTCAAGATGGCCAAGCCCGGGCTGATGCAGAAAATGATGGGCCTACTGCCCGGAATGCCCAGCATGGGTGAGATTTCGAAGATGATGGGGGACGGCGACACGTCCAAGCAGATCCGTCAGATGGTCGGAATCATCGACAGCATGACCCCTGCGGAAAGAAAAGACCCCAAGCTAGTCGATGTCGGCCGAAAGCAGCGCATTGCGGCGGGTGCTGGCCTGCAAGCAAAACAGGTTAGTGATTTAATCAAACAATATGATATGATGAAGCCGATGCTAACCGGTATGGCGGGCATGGGCGCGGGTGATCGGATGCAGCAAATCCAAGATTTGCAGCGCCAAATGATGAACCCCGGTGGTAAAATGCCGGGCGTCAGCAACAAGGGAGCCAGTAAACGGCTCACTCCCAAGCAAAAGAAAAAGTTGGCGAAGGAGCGTGAAAAGCTTCTGCGTCAGCGTCGACGCGAAAAGAAAAACCAAGGCGATGGCTAATGAGTTGGCAACTCCGATTGCCCACTTTATTAAATCGACTTGGTTCATCTTCCCAGCGAAGAGGCTAACTGTTTGAACGTGCATTTTGTGCGAGTGATCGGTTGGTCGGAACAAGTACGTTTTAGTTTTTTGATTTTAGAAAGAACAAAGTGGCAGTAAGAATTCGTTTGAAAAAGATGGGCCGCACCCATCGACCATTTTTCCGTGTCTGTGCGATGGACGCACGGGCTCCTCGTGACGGACGCGTAATCGAAGAACTTGGAACGTATGATCCAATGGTTCCCGAGACCGACGCACGAGCGATCCTGAAAGGCGATCGCATCAACTATTGGTTGGGCGTTGGAGCTCAGCCGACTCAGAAGGTTGGCACACTAATTAAAAAGTACGGTGCTGAAGGAACTCACTTGGACGCTCAGAACGAAGCGATTGCTCGCTTGGGTGACCGTCGGGCGTCTTCGATCGCCTCGGCACGAGACGCGGCATCGAAAGTGAAAATCCCAGAACCAGTTGCCGCGCCTGCTCTAGAAGCACCGGCGTCCGAAGCTCCTGCGGAAGGTGAAGCACCTGCCGCCGAAGCGACCGAGTCAACCGAAACAGCCGCCGAAACTCCTGCAGAAGAGACCAAGGCTCCTGCGGAAGAAGCGAAAGCAGAAGCTCCCGCCGAGGAAGCTGCTGCTGAAGAAAAGCCAGCCGAATAGGCGATTTCGCAATGAGGCTAGACGTTTTGACTTTGTTCCCGGAGATGTTTTCCGGCTACCTCAGTCAGAGCATTTTGAGTAAATCTATCGAACGCGGGCTCGTTGAGATCCACGTTCATAACATGCGAGATTGGTCAACAGACAAACACAACAAGATCGACGATCGTCCCTTTGGGGGCGGCCCCGGCATGATTTTGATGGTGGAACCTGTTGTCAATTGCGTTCGCGACGTTCAAAAGATGGCGCCCGATCCCGGGACGCTTATCTTGACAACGCCGCAAGGCCAACGGCTCTGCCAGCCATTGGTCGAAGACCTTGCGGTTCACAAACGGTTTATCCTTTTGTGTGGCCGCTACGAGGGCTTCGATCAACGAGTGATTGATATTCTCCAACCGATGGAACTGTCGATTGGAGATTACATCCTCAACGGTGGCGAAGTGGCGTCGATGGTTTTGATCGATTCGCTAGTGCGAATGGTTCCTGGAGTACTGGGGGACGAACTGAGTAATGTTGATGACTCGTTTTCGCGAGGGAATCGATTGCTCGAGTATCCTCAGTACACTCGGCCAAGAGAATTTGAGGGACATGAAGTTCCCGATGTTCTGTTGGGCGGCAATCATGGAGCCATTGAAACGTGGCGGAACGAACAGAGTTTGGAAAAAACACGATTACGACGTAGCGATTTGCTGGACGATTGATCCTGCCGCCGCGATCGAAAATAGGATAACAATTGATTTGCCACCTCTTCGTTAAGACACGAAAGTGGCCGAAAAGAAGGGTATTCCAATGAGCCAAGAAATTATGGATCTGGTCGATGCGACCAGTTTGAAATCAGAAACTCCTTCGTTTGACGTTGGTGACACCGTTGATGTGCACTGCCTAATTCACGAAGGCCAAAAAAGTCGAACTCAGGTTTTCACCGGTACCGTCATCGGCCGCAGTGGGAAGGGTGCTCGCGAGATGTTCACTGTTCGCCGCATTGTGGCCGGACGGGGCGTCGAGCGAAAGTTTCCAGTTCACTCGCCTCGCATTGATAAAATCGAAGTCAAGCGATCATCGGTCGTTCACCGAGCCAAGCTATACTTCCTACGTGACCGCGTGGGCAAGGCAGTTCGCTTGAAAGAGCGTCGCCGCTAGAGAGAATTCTTCTCGCGAAACAATGACGAAAAAGGGTTCTCGACCTGCGTGGTCGAGAACCCTTTTTGCGTGAACTAGGTTGGCCGAAGGACCGTCTTGGGAATTCATTCCTCGATGACGTCAGAAAACGCTAGTTTTCCAGCGGTGACGACTCCCAGAATGAAAAACACGATGTCGATTGGACCGAAGCTTGCCATGAACGATTCCCAAGCCAACGTACCTCTCATTGCCGAAACAGCGTCGTTCACTTCACTCAATCGGTTTACTTTGAAGGTTTCTTTCTCCGCTGAACTCATCGCACCCCACTGCTCTTCCGCATTGGCCCAAACTTCTGGCGGGTAATAGTCCGCAGCCTCCGCTTCCTCATTGAATTGAAAGTCGCTGTATTTGCCTTCGTTTTGCTCGTCTTCCAAAACATTGTTGGCTATCGCACTGACATATTGAGTGTCGGTCCAGTCGGCTCCAATGTTGGCAACTTCCGAGAAAACCTCTTCCATCATCCAGTAGCTTCCAACGTACTTGCCACCACAGATCGACAGGACAGTGATCAAGATTGCTGCAAGTCCAGGCGCTGCTCCTCCACCACTACTCGCCGCCGAGATAGCAAATCCCACGAGAGCCCCGATGCCCCAAGCAAGGTATCCAATCTCAACATTCGCGTAGTAGGCAATACCTGCCCACAGCAAAGCTCCGACTACGCCTGCAATGATTCCGGCCATGAGACCTTTGATCAAGTTCATCCCGTTTCCTTTTCGTTGAATTTACAGATTCATTTTGGGCAAAGTGTCTCACCCTACACCGTACATGGTAAACGACGAATCGAGTCTCTGCTTGCTGCATCGGCAAGTTATTTTCGATACCGATCAGATTTATTGAGGCCAATTTGAGATCCTGTGACGGTGGTAACGCTTCAGACCCGGCCGCGCGTTACTTAAACAACGCGACAATTATGGCGCCACCCAACCCACGGACGTGCCTGCTTGATGGCAAGATCTATCTCCGCAGTAATTTTGAATTCGATTTTCATGATAAAGTCGCGGTCGCCGGGCGTTGTACCGTAAAGCGATGCGAAGTGCTGGTTAATCTGATCCATGTGCCCCACAAGCTCCAAGATCTCGGTTTGAGTCATCACTCTTCGCCTAGAGCCGATTTGACTGGAGTTCCAGATGCACTAAGTGTTCATATTGACTCTGCCTCAGCAGACTTGGCGATCAACAACCCTTTAGGTATCGAATACACGTTCGGATTAGCAACCTAGGGTGCACTGATTTGTCACATTCGATTTTGAGTTTGCTGGTATCAGTTCTCGCAATACGCCAATTGACCAACATGACTTGTTTGAAAAATGATTTAGACCGCCAAATCATCCTTCTTCAATGCCTTTGATCCGCCAGAAAAAAGAGCCAACCCAAACGTGACCGGACCGATCCGCCCAATGAACATCAAGACAATCACTACACACTTGGAAAGTGGCGTCAAATCTCCGGTGATTCCGCGAGAAAGCCCGACGGTCCCTAAAGCGGAAGCAGTTTCAAACAAGATGTCTTCCATTGATTGTGGCTGCATTGAGAGAAGGACCAGACCTCCAGCAAAGAAAACAATGACGTAGAACACAACGGAGGAAAACGCCATCGTTAATCGGTGATCCGGAACTTCGCAGCCCCAAAAAGTTACCTTGGAACGCCCCCTCAATGTGCACCAAACGGTGGCAACGGCGGCGGAAACAGAAGTTGACTTTAGTCCGCCACCGGTTCCGGAAGGCGCGGCGCCGAGAATCATCATCAACAACAGCAAAAAAACCGGTGCATGTGCAAATAATGAAATCGGCGTTGAATTAAAGCCAACCGTTGTGAGTGCAGACATGGCTTGAAACCCGGAAACCATTAGACGATCTTCATTCGATAGATTTTGATAGCTTGGCTCAAGCAAGAATAGACCTATCCATCCAACAAAGATCATCCATGCAGTGGCGTGAAGAATTATTCGAGTTGTCAGCGTGACACGCTCCCGTTTTCCGCTCAGCGAGCCAAATAGGTCACTCATGACCAGAAATCCTACCGCACCCGAAATACTCAGCATCGCGATCACAATATTGACCCAGAAATTCGACGCAAACTGTTCAAGGCTATCAGGGAACAGGCTAAATCCCGCTGTGCAGAACGCACTGACCGAGTGGAACACCGCTTGCCAAAGAGGCTGGTCGACCCCCGCAGACCGAAACGCGAAGAACAATCCGACCGCACCCAGAATTTCAATTGACAGAGTGAATAGAACGACGTTTCGTACAAATTGGACTACCTGAAAACCTTGGGGCAATACGAATGCATATCGAGCGATACTTTTTCTCTCGGCCGGCAGATCACGATTCTTCGCCAATAGAATAAACGATCCCAAGGTCATGTACCCGATACCCCCCATCTGGATCAGGGCGAGGATCACAATTTGCCCGAAGAAGGAATAGCTGTCTGACGTTCCAATCGTCGCGAGTCCAGTAGTGCTGACGGCAGAAGTCGCCGTAAAAAGATGGTCCAATGCCCCTGATTGTTCGGCCCGTTGGCTCCACGGAAGGCAAAGAAGTATCCATCCCAAACCGATATACCCGAGGTATCCAAGTAACAGAGCTTTAAGCGGATGGAAGCGTTTCAATTTATTGCGGTCCTGTTTGGTTAATGGTGGAGAAAACGGATGAAGTTACCGGACTTGCAAGCGGCCTAAACTTCCGGATAAAGTTCGCGATGACGATGCCGGACTGAGTGTTCTTCAATCTGTTTCGACACGTTAGCCCGTATTTGACTCCAATGAAGCGTTATTCCCCAGTTTCCTCCGGTGGCGGAACACGCAAACGTGCCCCTTGTGTTTTTCCGTGGTCGGTGTCTTTGTCGTATTTGATTTCCAGTTCTCTGTATTTGCTCAAGATTTTCCCGCACTTTTTGTCGATTTGTTCCTTAAGTTCGTTTCGGGTCTTGGCATG
>CALFUT010000010.1 GCA_937929805.1 uncultured Pirellulaceae bacterium | reverse complement strand
TGTTCTTGATAATCTTTTGATCGGTCGTCATCTTAACACTCCTTTGAAGTTCGAAAGATTTTGGGGCGAATGAAAAAATTCGCTTGGCGCGAATTCTTTCATTCGCCCCAAAATCAATTATAAAGAATGTCAGATTAAGTCGCGACTAATTCAGTTTACGTCACCGAATACGGCAAGAAGTATCACCGTGGCTCATGCGGTCACTTACGGAAATCCAAGCAACCGATCCCGTTAGCCGTGCAATAAGTGCATACGAGCCATGCCAGCATTGCGCCCCGCCTAGGTAAAACTTCAATGTGCAATTTGAAACACTATCGAGCGGCGTCTCTCCATACCAGAACAGCCTTCTTTGGAATCGAACCAAATTCTCCTCCTTCATACGAGCACGCAATTTCATGCGCATACGAGGAAGGGCTTTAACCAATAAGCTAGAAGGCTCCGTCTAGAATCTGCTTTGCCTCTGTTCTGGAAAACCCGAATGTGAAAGTAAAATAGCCGATCAATGCCGATCGAACCCTTCTCTCCTTTGTTGGCCAGATTTTCAGAAACCTTGCCCTCACATCCTTCGCAATTTCGACAAACCTGTCGTGACTAGGCTGCGAGAGCTTACTCAGCTTCCATGCAACATCCAACGAACCCCGGATACTCAACTGGAGATCATCTCGATTCAATTCTTCGGGCAGACTTGGAGCATAGACAACAGTTTCGTACTTTTGAACAATCTCAGACTTCAAACTTTGCAACTTTTCGAATTCGCGCCTCAATTCAATCTGCTTGTTATCTCGGTGAACTATGCTGTTGCGAAGCAACCGGTAGTATTTGCACACGGCCACTGGCGCTTCACCAATTTGCTTCACTCCATTCTTTTGTGAATCGCAAACATTCTGGATTGCCGTGTAGATCGCGGACTTCTTATCAAAACTCTTCCACGCTCCTGGATGCAACTCTTTATGTTCTTGCTCAAAATCTCGCAAGAAACCATCGAAAGCGTCCTGACCAGCGACGATGTTCAACCCAATGACCGTCTGGGCAAGTTCCGGACACGTCTCAAAATGAACATTCAATCCATACTGCTTGCCGTGATCACGCAACGACTCGCCGGACACGGGCGAACCAAAACGAGCTTGCAAATCTCTGGCTCCAATTTCAATTAAATCATACGTCCCTGAAACTCTGCCGACGTACGACTTGTAGTCCTGATAACTTTTGAATCTGAATGCCATTTCCTACTCAAAAAGAAAAATTGTGCTATCATCCATCAATCGCCGCCACCTTATCTTCGGCGGGAGGCGCGTTGAGTAGTGCGACCATTGCGGTGAAATAGATCGGCTTAATATCACTCACCTTAACCGCTTCCAGCAACTCGTCCTTAAAGCTGTCGAGGATCTCTTTTGTTGTTTCAACATCAACACTCGATGCCCTCAATTCGTTCCTAATTGCGGTCAACTTAGAGTATTCCGGCACTTTGAACTTTGGGTCCAGTGTAACAGACATTGATTTGCAAACGCCCTTAAGAACTGAGCCGCACTTCTGTTCAGAAATAAAATCTTCCATCGTTACGATCTCCTCGCAACCTTCCAACTGGTCGTATCGCACCCACCTTTTTTTCCATGAATATTTCGCCTGCCGCTCTTTCGCAACTTTATCACCATCGCTCACGACCAACCAGCTCCGCTGTGCCAATTCAAGCATTGCTGAAACTTTTGGAATGTCCTTCACGCCTTGCGCATGACAAGTACCAAATCCGGATGCCTTCTCCCTCAGCTGAGTGCCGACAGCTGCCTTTCCGGCAGTAGCAATCTGAAAGAGACTTTTGTCCTTCCATCCCTCGAATAGCAGATTCGACTCACGCAAGATTTGAAATGTTGAAAACTCAAGCGCGTTGTACAACACTTCCTCGTCTCTAAAGTTCGAATGGTCAGCTTGTGTGACATCAGTTTTCTCTTTCGTCTTCGTGACGATAAGATGCCGACCAATCTTGCGTCGGTCAATCATGAAAATCGAATGCGTCGAATAGACAACAAAATTGTCTTTAGAAATTTTAATAAGCTCATCACGTAAATGCCGCGATCCACTTGGATGAAGCCCCGTGTCAGGCTCGTCGTGAAGATACAAAATGTTCTTGAGTTCTCCGTTTTTCGTCCTTGCCGAAACCAAGAAAATAAAGGAGATAAAACGCTTGAATCCATCGCTTCGTCGAGAGAAGTCGTAAAGATTAAATTCGTCTTGAATGTTAACGTCAATCTTTTCTCCATTTGGCTCAACGCTAATCGATATGCCCTTGTATTCTTTCCACACACCTCTCAAGTGCTTGGTGGCCGCCGTTGAGACACGGCGCAAGAGGTTTCGCATGCCAGAGTTTTTTTGTCTGGCCTTTTCGATCTCCTCTTGTACATCTTCGTGGCCAGCCAATGCAAACATTTGTCGAAGCGGTTCGTATTTCTCAGGAGCGCTACAAAATTCTTCGATCTCAATAGAAGATGGAAGGAGTTGTTGATCTGAATACTTCCACAATACAGCTTTAGGCAATGAATCTGAAACGAGATCATTTACCATATCGCCGACAATTGAAGCGAGCTTCCTGCTGGTCAGCGGCTGGAAGTGCTCAAGCTGTTCCTCGTCGAGTTGGTCGGCATTTACGATCCAGCTACCAGTAACCGACGATTTCACTCCCTTGATTTCAACGTCCAATTTTGGCGTAGTCGCTTTTAGTGAAAGCCAATCTTTACCGATAGTCTTTTCCGTTTTCCGCCACCGTGATGCGTGCTTTTTCCGTGTCAAAAGATCTACGCAGTAAAGTCCTTCAACATGTTCCTTAACACAATCGGCGAGTGTAGTCTGGCCGTCTATAGTGATTGGCAAGTCGAAAGAGTTAGCCACTACCTGCTTCTTGAGCCTGTTGAGTATTCTGAGGTGATCTAATTTGCTTAGTTTGAAAGCAAACCAGACATGTGCTTCCTCGATCTCTTTTTCGTTACGCCTTGGCTCGCGAACATCATGGATGTCAGGTTCAATGTCGTCAGAAAGAAGTGAGAGTGAATCAAGCAGATTCGTTTTGCCAGATTCATTGATTCCTATCAGCGCTCGGCATCGAGGAACAAATTCAATCTTCGCTTCTTCAATGGACCTGAAGTTCTTGATCTTAACGTATTTGAGCTGCATCGTTCGTCGTTCGCTCTTTTAGTTGACACGAAAGACAGCTTTTATAACATTGGATGCACGCAGTTTCCATATTGCGACTCGTGATCAGGAATTCGATGTTCCACCTCGATCGAAATTCCATGTTTTGCTCGTTAAAAACCGATCTTCTACCGCCCGACGATTTGCGGTGGTCGGTTTTGATAAACCTGCTCGACCAACTCTTGTCGTTGTCCACATTCAGCCAACTCAATAACTTCTTCATACTCAAGTGAACCGGCTTCGCTTGGCCGATGCTGCTCGAACTGCATAATAAGTTCACGCGGCAACAGCGAGATAATGAACTTCAAATACAACGCGGGTTCTTCTTTGCGAACTCGCTCCAATACTTCATCGCCATGCGTTGCGAAGTCGGCGGCAATCTTTCGCAACACACTGTCGGTTAGTCGGTTCCGACTTCCCTTAGGACGGCCTTTGGGATTTCCGCTCTGGCCTTTTTTGAACGGTCTGCCTCTCACGGGTGCTTGTGCAGCCGATTCTTCCTGCTGTTCTGCTGTAGGAACAACGGAACTTGGTGCTGGAAATTGCATCGGGTCAAAGGGGAAGATTGAGGCTGTCGTCTGTCGGTCTGTCGTCGTGGTCATCTCAAATTTTGCCCCGTAGAATTTCCAGATTGTACATAAACGATATCCGCGATGCGGATTCTCGATTTACCCCACCCACCCCCTTCGTAGTTGCATCATTCGCTACCCGATTGCAGTGGTCAACAGTCGCGAGAAGCAAAATGTGTAAATACATAATTTGCTCACCGAGTCGTGGTGCATACCGCCAAAACGCGAGAGAAAGTGCGACGGATTGCACTTGATAATTCCGATGCTAAATGTAGACTTCACACAGCAAATAACGGGTTGATTCACCGTTCCAGAATTATTTTTAGGATCTAGTGTCCTTACGGACGTGCAGGTTCAATTCCTGTCATCCCCACTAGAACCGGCCTGATTCATTTCAGGTCGGTTTTTTTAATGCCAAGTGGGCTAAGCCGTCGCCAAGTACATCTGAAGAGCTTCACTTGTGCACCAACAGAAGCACTAAATCTATCACCCAATGATGCGCCGTAGGCTGTTACCGCGATGCCCTCGTTGGGCGAGAAATAGGAAGAACAACGCATTCGCCGCGATTGAATCTCTCATAGAAAAAGCGGGGGCGCTTCGACAGTCGCAAGCCCGTTACAGCGGACACCAATCTGACACGATCGATCAGAAAAGTTCTCGGGTTTAAACAGTTCTTGCCAGCCCCGCCGTTGTTTCAAACCGCGGTTCATCGTTTCATTTTTCCCTGCGTCACTGCTTTTCCAACGTTTTCGTCGCGTGCTAAAAAGAGCCGTCGTATCGACGTAACATCAGACTCGATTGAACACAGCGACACTTCTGTCACAGCGATCCTGTCTTCAGTCACGCCGCCGTTGCCGGGCGACTTTGATGGAGTCGGCGATGTCGATTGCGATGACATCGATGCCTATGCCGGAAACCTTGGCATGACGGCAACTGGATCGCTGGCTTCGCTGGGTCTGGACGAAGACGGGCAGGTCAACGAAAACGATGCCGTCATCCACATCATGACGCTGGTGCAGACATCCAATAGACAAACGGGAACGTTTCGTGGAGACCTAGACTGTGACGGAACGGTCGATGTCTTGGGTGATGCCTTTATTTTGATCGGCAGCCTTGGCAACGCCGTTTCGACTTACACAGCCGGGGACATCAACTTCGACGGAGTCGTAGACGTACTTGGCGACGCGTTCACCTTGATTGCCAACTTGGGCAGCACCAACGATCCGTAGGTTGAGCTACTGGGGCGAATCGGTCGACTGGCCCAGGCCTCCAATCAGAATGAACGCGTCGCCCAGAACATCGACCATGCCATCCGCATTGAGATCGCCTTGGGCACGGCTGGTTACGGTTTGGCCCAGGCTCCCAACCAGCAAAAATCCATCGCCCAATACATTAACGCTTCCGTCAAGATTCACGTCTCCTAGGAATGCACCCGTGACGCCATTGGACGTTTGAACCAGAGTCGTCACATGAATATTGTGATCGTCCAAGGTTACCATTTCGTCTCCATCGAGATCCAACTGAGCCAATTCGCCAGTGGCGGCCAGTCCGATGTTCCCGATATAAAAATCAACGTCGTCGCCATCAACATCTCCGTCGGCGTCAAAGTCGCCCGGCACCGCAACGACGATATCAGACAGAGTGGTGACCGAAACGTCGTCGAAAAAGAACGTCGCCGCACTGCCGGTGGTCGCTCCCGTCGTTGCCCCCAGTTGCAACGTCACACCTCCAGAAACATCACTGGCAGCGGTCACGGTAAACTCGTAAAACTCGTACGTGTCCGTCAGAAACAAAGGTGCACCACCAAGGATCTCCGAAGAAGTAACTCCGCTTTCTCCAAGAGAAAAGAACTCTGCAAAGTGAACGCCACCCAACTCCGCTGAACCCTTGGCCCAGAATGAAATATTCACTTGCGCTGACGGCTGAACGATGCCTGCCCCAATCCCTGTTTGTCTGACGAAAGCATTGGATGTTTCGGCTAGGTTCTCGATTTTGGTCGAGAACGATCCGGCAAAGACATCTTCTGCCGGAGAACTAACCACATCAAATGTTGAGCCGCCTGTTGGGAAATAATCCCACCCGGAAGTATCACCAGTTTCTGAGTCGCCATTGGAAACAAGCTCAACCAACGACTGGCCGTAAGCCGGATTGGCAGCGATCAAAATTGCAAAGCATACTGCGGTCAGCAAAAAGATTATTCTCATCGTATTCACCTAGAGTGGACTCAGGACAGGGAGGAACAATCGCGACCACGATCTGGAAGCGAATCCACCGTCAGAAAATTTCCATTCCGTTCGTCTTTCAGCAATGCTGACGAACGCTTGGCAAAAGTTGACGAGGTCTCGCGGGAACCGAAACAGTGAAACCGGTTTCATTCAGTGCTGCCAATCTAGACGATTCAGGAGCAGAGTCAACGATGAAACTGGGAAAGATTCCTGATCGGGCGACGAGCCAATTCCGTCACGCAATTTTTATCCTCCTCAATGGATGATGCTTTGGTTCTGGTTTTGGCTGCCAAATGTGTCGAAACGAGACCCAGCGCGTCAGGATGAGAAGCGTTGCTACCGCCGGGAATACTTGATAGCGTTGATATCAAAATGTCCGAGCAAGCAGGAAGCCAATGCCCGATATACTGATCCGAAAAATCCCCAAAGAGTTGAAAAACTGGATCGATGATCAAAGCCATTCGGCTCGCACTTCAACGAATGCGTTCCTAATCGACCTGCTGGACAACGCACGAAAAGGTAACAAGGGTCAGATTGAACTTTTTGATTCCGTTCCGGCAACCGAGCGACCAAAGCCAGCAAGTGGAACGCAGGTCCCGTTCACCTTCTGCGACTTGTTTGCCGGCATTGGCGGAATACGCCTAGGATTGGAAGCGGTTGGCGGCAGCTGCGTGTTCTCGTGTGAATATGACAAGTTCGCGCAGAGAACTTATCGAGCGTGGTTTGGCGAATTGCCGCATGGAGACATTCGCGACCTAGACCTTGCCACGATGCCGGACCACGACGTACTGGCCGCCGGTTTTCCCTGCCAGCCTTTTTCCATCGCGGGCGTCTCCAAGAAGAACAGCCTTGGCCGGAAACATGGTTTTTTGGACCAGACTCAGGGCACGTTGTTCTTTCATCTGGCGAAGATTATTGAAACTAAGCGCCCACCTGTCATCTTGCTGGAGAATGTCAAGAACCTAATGTCTCATGACAAAGGCAAAACTTGGCAGGTGATTCAAGACACGCTAGACAAACTGGATTACGAAATTCATTTCCAAGTCATCAACGCGGCCGATTTTGTTCCTCAGCATCGCAAGCGAGTCTTCATCGTTGGCTTTGATCGCAAACTTTTCAAAGGTAAGTCCGGATTTGAGTTCACGCCGCCACCAGTTGGCCCGCAACCAAAGTTCAAGGACATTCTGGGAGACGCCCCCGACCCGAAGTACACGTTGACGGACAAGCTCTGGAATTACTTGCAGAAGTATGCCGAACGCCATCGAAAAAAGGGGAACGGTTTTGGTTTTGGCATGACGGATCTGGAAGGTGTCAGCCGCACCCTAAGCGCGCGATATTACAAGGATGGGTCCGAAGTCCTGATCCCCAACGGCCCAAACAAGAATCCGCGGCGACTCACACCCCGAGAAGCAGCGCGCCTAATGGGTTTTCCCGACCACTTGGAAATCGTGGTGTCAGACACTCAGGCTTACAAGCAATTTGGTAACGCGGTGGTTCCACCCGTCGCAGAATCCGTTGGGCGGCAAATCGCTCAAGTCTTCGCGACAAAAATCACCAAGCGCAACGGTTGCTTGCTAAAAAAGAGTGGGAATAAAGGGCTTGCCGAAACGCGATAATCTCAGCGAGATGCCCGCGCCGGCATGTTTGCGTCAACGTGCCGACACTCACATCCTCACGCCAACGTGTTTTCGCCAGCATGTTTTCGCCAACATGTCACGCAAGCGTGAGACATGGCACCTTGAGGATGCATCGCATCCGCAACATCCGCCCAACGCAACGCAAGACCAACACAAACTTGTCGCGAGAATTACTTAAGCCATCGCAAAACCAGCTTACGCTTCCATGGCCGGTTCTTTACCGGCGGCGATCATCGCGTCCGCCAACGTCGTATACGTCAACGTCCACGCTTCTTTGACATCGTCAGTAAACGCATCGCCCAGCCCTTGTCCCAGCGTCCATATCAATGCTTGACCGACGGTTGCATAGCTACTGTCGGGCACTTTGTACTGGTGAGCGTGCTTGCTACCAAGAGCCTGAACGGTGGGGAGGATTTCTTCCAAGCGGTCAAGCGATGAAACCGCAACGCCGATCGTCGCCATCAGCTTTCGGCCTTGCTCTTTCATGTCACCCGTTTTGAAAAGCGGCTTGAGCGACGGGTCAAGCTCGAACAGCCTCCCATAAAATAGTTCGGCCGCCTTTTCCGAAATCGGCTTCACGTTCTCCCAAGTTGATTTCACTGCGGTTACTTGTTCCGGAGTCATTGCTGGTTCCTTGTCGTTTTTGATTCGAATATTTCTTATTGGTTCATGAAACACTGACACTCATTGGGACGACGCCAGCCTTCACCTGCGTCGCGACACCGACTGCAAACGACGCAACCGTCACGCTCGCGCAAACGAGCTTGCGAAAGCGTCAACGGTGCATTCGTCGTCAGTCTTTCAGAAACTACTTCATGGGAACGCGAACGATTACGCCACCCATCACGTCACCCTTTTTGAATTCGGGATATTCATCCTTGCGATTCGAGTGCTCGTTGTGGCAAACCCAGCACGCTTCTGCGACGGCTCGATCTGGATAGGCAGCGACGAAGTACTTCTTGCCACCCAGCGTTTCTTCGCCGTAAAAGTTTTCGCCGGTCGTTTCCATGTGCTTGAGCGCCTGCTTTTCAACTTCAGAACCGGGTGTGTTCTGCTCGTTCAGAGGCCAACTACTTTTCAAGCCATACTTAAATCCAGCGGCCGGATTCTCGTCGACCAACCCAGCCCCCATCCGGAACATTTGTGCGGGCAATGGAATCGTGTGCTCTTCGTCTTCCCAATATTCGCTGGGCGTGACCGGAGCATCCTGCTTCTTGAGGCGCGTGACAACTTTCTTTGCGTAGACCGTCCGGTCAGCCATCATCACGGCGTGCACCGCGTCAGTGAACGCCTTGTAAGAAACGCCTCCTTCGGCGGCGACCGGCGCGGCAGGCTTCGTTGCGGGCTCCGCTGGAGCAGTAGGTTCTGTCGCCACCGATCCGTTTACCGCAACACCGATCAGGGTTGCAAACAACGTCGTGCACAAAACGTAAGAAGTGATTCCAAATCCTGTTGTACGTGCAATTAGCTGTTCATTTTTCGTTGTAAGTTTCATCGCAAATTCTCTGTTTCAATAAAGACGACTGAGTCAAAGCCGGCCCCGAATCGTTTCGAGTGACGGCTACCGATTTGTGATCAACGGCAGAGCAAAGTCGATTGAGTTTTTCTCCTAAGTAATTTCGATCATGAAAAATGTTCCGATGTTCTAACTGACTGCCGGGTCAATGGGTTTCTAAGGAAAACGATTGTTCGGCAGCGACTTTCTTAGCCGCTTCTTCCGCGGCCTGCTTTGCGGCGCGGGCTTCTGCACGCTTTCTGTTTCGTTCCTGCTTCTGTTTCTCTTTCAAATCAAACCACGCTTTGGCCATGTCGATGCTTTCGACGTAGACTTCTGATTCGCCGCCAAAGCATTGTTCGATCAACTGAGGGTCAGCCAACGCGTTGAGAGAAAACTGCATGCCGTGGCAGTCCAAACAAACTTCACGGATCATCTTTTCGTTCGGGCGAAGATTGTTGTTCTGGTTGTGCTGCACAAACACGTTGTCATCTTCATCTTCAAGGCGAGGCATGTGGCAGGTCGCACAAGTGACGCCGGTGCCAGCTTCCGCCTTTCCCGACGTCTCGGCTTCGAACAAAGCAAAGTGGCTGGTGCTCTTGAACGCCACGCTGTGCGAGTCAGCGTGGCACTTCAGGCACGCATCCACTGCCGCATATTGAGTGTCGAATCGATGGCCCGAATGGCAGGCAGAGCAATCGAGTTTTTCATGCCCTGCGACAGAGTGCATGTCTAGTCGAGCTTGAGAGGGCGTCATCGCGGGCAGGTTGCTGCCCAGCCTCATGCCGTGACGTCCTTTGACAAACCCTTGAACTTGAGTGCCGTGACATGTCGCACAAACCTGATGCGAAACGGTATCGCTCCAAACTAATTGCTGTTCTGCTCCATCGCCGTCACCATCGGACGGCTTGGTCCGGTCAGCCGAGGAACCAGTTGTCGACTGATCCGATGATTCTTCATGCAACGAAACCAAGTGGCATCCAGAGCAGTTGACTCCCGCCAGAGCGTGAGCCGTCGTCGCCCAATCGTCAACAATCTGAGCGTCAAAGGTGGCCGGGGAATCCGTTCCCTCAAGCCGACCCTCAACGCCATTGGCTTGATCAGCCGTCAGCGAAACTCCTTCTCTAAATTCGACGACCTCTCGCTTAAGTGTTTTGATCTTTTCGCGGTAGTCCGGTTCGTCATAGTGCCGGAATAGAAATCGCTCGTACAACGCGTTATTGTCGTGATAGTTGTGGCATCCAGCGTTGGCACACGAATCAAACGCATAGTTCGCGTGACTGGGGCGGCTCTTGAGCGTTTCCTGATGACACTGGTAACAATAGTCTGCGGGCATCGTCAGGCCCATGTCCAACGTCCGATGATCGACGTGCTCTTGATGACAAGTGACACATTTTGTCGCGTCGAGGACCGCCAAGGTTTCGGCATGAACGGGATCGCTAAACTTTTTTGCCGGGTGAGTGTCACGGGCTTGCTTCAAGTCTTCGCCGTGACAATTGATGCAGGCGTTTTCCATGAACTCGCGGTTCCCGTCTTCCGCATGACAGGCACTGCAATCAAGTTCAATCTGGTAATGTCCATGAGTTGTCTTTCCGGGCAGCAGAATCGTTTTCACACTCGACGCCGGTGAATTCAGCGCATAGCCCAGCCAGCAGGCCAACCCAAAGTTGACCGCCAGAAACAAAGACCATTGCTGAATCGTTCGGGACAAAAGGAATTCCTAGTACCAATAAACACAAATGATGTGAATCGCGATCAGGACCGGCAGTGGCCACAACAACCAGATGTGCAGCTTCGTCAACCTCGGTCGCCAATCGCGGACAAACATCGCGGCTTCTCCTGCCAGTCGATTTTCAAGTCCACTAGCAATTCCGGCAAACGCACCAACGAAGGTCAGTGCCAGAAATGTCAGACCCAGCATCATGTTCACGTTGGCGCCGAGTCTACCGCCGGTATGAACGATCAAGCCGACAAGTGTTGCCACTCCAACCGCTGTATGGACTGCTCGCCAAAAACCGTAGCTACCTTCCTTGACCAATTTGGTTCGCTTTCGCAGCGAGAAAATCATGCCGAAGATCGACACGGCCAGTAGCGAGTAACCGGAAACCTGCTTCAGCACTTCGTCACGCCAAATGATGTCGATGTTTCGCCAATCGGACTGAATGCTGTCGGCCATTGGATTGGACGGGACTAAACAGATGAACAATGACAGGATCAACGACACCACCGACGTTACCAGCACCACCATTCCCGTAATCGTTTCGGGCAGTGCGGAACGGTCGCCTGCCATCGCACAGACCAAGTGTTGGCAACTTCCACAACCTGTTCCCGCACCCGTGACTTGAGTCAACTGTTCCGATGTAATGGCTCCTTGGTCATAGGCAATCGAAAGTTGGCCACGTGTCACTCCCAAACATGAGCAAACCGTCGCGTCAGCGGGCCATTGGGAAACCGTCAACGCTTGGCCGGGTGGACTTAGCCGTCCAGTTTTAACAAAACGCTTTCGCTCGCGCCGAGAAATTCTTCGCTGCCGCCCAACGGCAATCCGAACCGTATCGATGTCGTCCCACTGCCCTACTCCTGCTGCACCAACGATTTTTCCGAATTCAACAATGATCTTTCGATAACCGTGTTCGTCCTGATGAGTGAGAATCACTCCGTCGGGCGAGGAACCAATCGCAGTCCCCAAGGCGACAACGGGAACTCCCAGCAGTTTCAGCTCCGCCGATTCGTCCGCCGATTCAAAACGAGTGTCAATTCCCATCAACTGGTCGGCCAACGTGTCGGCCATCAGGTAGCAAGGAGCAACCAAACCGTAGGTGTAATCATTGATCGAAGCACACTCGCCGATGGCGTAGATGTCTGGATCATTTGTCTGTAAGCGATCATTCACCGCAAAGCCGCCGCGTTTACCCAAGCCGAGCCCGGCATCCTCAGCCAGATCGTCGCGAGGTCGAATTCCGGCAGCAACCACCAAGATGTCAACATCCAGCGGATCGTCTTTGACAAAATTGATCCGCAGACCGCCTTCAAGAGCCTCAATGCTCTCAG
The DNA here is from genome assembly GCA_937929805.1 of uncultured Pirellulaceae bacterium. Lineage (GTDB taxonomy): Bacteria > Planctomycetota > Planctomycetia > Pirellulales > Pirellulaceae > Mariniblastus. Next base: position 11,143 of record CALFUT010000010.1, on the reverse strand, counting down.
TCCGCATCGTCAGATGGACCTCCACGCCCAAAACTTCGACGCGTTCCTTGAGCACTTTCGCTGCTGTGGTATCTAGCTGTCGCGGCATCAGCGCCGGAGCCATCTCGATGACTGAAACCGAAACGTCCAAGTCCAGCATGACTTTGGCCGCCTCCAACCCCAACAATCCGCCCCCAATCACGGCCGCGGATTTGGCTTTGAATTGATCAGCTTGCTGTTGGATCGCCAGCAGGTCATCAATTGTCCGGTAGACAAACACTCCGGGTAGATCGCTGCCGGGAATCGGAGGAACCCACGCTCGTGAGCCGGTTGCTAATACCAACCGGTCGTAGTCAGTCGCATTTCCTCGGTCGTCGACGACCTGATTCCGTTTCCGATCAATGGAAACGATCCGTCTGCCGGGCCGAACGTTGATCTGTTTTTCTTGGTACCACTGCTGATCGGCCAATTGCAAATCTTCAGCCGAAAGTCCAGAGAACAACTTGGATAGATTCACCCGGTCATACGCTAACTGAGGCTCGTCCCCGAAGAGTGTAATGTCGTAAGCCCCTTCGACAGGGTGTTTGACAAGTCGATCACACAAACCGAATCCCGCCATTCCACCGCCAACGATAACTAGCTGCTGAGTCTTGACCGGCGCATTGTTCGATTTGTTGGTTGAAACCGTGACATAGTGATCCCGGGCGGGCTTAGTCAGCATAGAGGGCGTCCAAGGTCGTAGTACATGCTAAACAAAATCCGATACAATCAATTGTTACCACCTTTATGAGGGAGATCGGTAATTGGTCGCTGCTGCAAACCGTTTGCAGACTTTCGCAGACTTTTGCAAACAGTGTTCCCAAGCTCTGAGCGATGGATATTTTCCTTAACGCAAATCCGATGAAAATTGAGAATAAGGGATCAGGTCTTCCACAGAAGTTTCCTGTAGGAAGCAGCAGAGCCTTAGTGATTTTGGCTTAAGTGCAAAAACGGTTCGTGTGGAAGCTCGTACGATTAACACGCGACAAAGCGTGCCGCGTTATTAAGCCATCACTCCAACGAGGTTGCTGAAAATTGATGCAGATCGAAAAACTTACCCCCCTGCTTTAACTGCTTCGGTGACCTGCGATGCCGAACGCAGCGTTCGTGCACAGTCAAAGTTTGCGGGCTGTAGCTAATGTAAAGGTGCTGTCACTTTTTATTCTGAGAATAAATCTCGGGGCGCTGCACATGGCTGAAGGTAATCGACAGCTCTGCTGGGGGGAGTCCCCAGCACTCTGGGGGGAAGGGGAAGCCGGTTTTTCGAGCATGAATTTCCAGAAAACCGTCACAATGGTGCGTCACGTTGCATTAAGCACATGTCGACCATCTGCGCGTGAAGCTGTGCCGGTTGTAGGCCGAACATTCGGCTTGAGCCGTGGGACACGACGAACCTCTACGTATCGCAGGGTGAATGCGTGTTCAACGAACAATGCTTTGCCATAAACCTGTTGATTTCCGCCCTGACCAGCGCCCGTTAAAACTCGATTCGTTTCAAGGATGTGACAGTAATGTTTAAGAAAATTTCGCCGAGGTCACTCGTGACTGCCGGAATCGCTGCTGGCTACCTGTTAATGACAGGAACTGCGATTGGCCAGCAAAGCTACCCAGACCCAGTAACCGCACCGTCCTACGTGATTGGTGACACGGCCCCGGCTCAGCCCGCAGTGGAATCTGTTGTCACGGAAGCATCGCCTGCACCTGCAGCCGCTGCACCTGTTGTGACTGAAGCCGCCCCTGCTGATTGTGGCTGTGCTGCAGCGGAGCCTGCACCGGAAGTCGTCCCGTGCGATTCTGGATGTGCAACTGCTGCTTGTGGTTGTGGCAAGAAAAAGTGTGGTGGTTTCCTGTGCCGCGAGCCAAAGAAGAAGCCTGCTGCAAAGCCAAACCCGTGTGCAGGTAGCCACAAGGGCCTGTTCTATGCGAACGATTTCAGCTACTTGGGCAAGGACGATTACTGCGGAAATTGCTTGGGCGATCGCCTAAAGCTGATGGACGTTGGTCGCTGCGGCAAGCTGAGCATCGGTGGTCAATTGCGTCACCGCTATCACAGTGAGCAAGGCATGGGACGCCAAGCTGGTTTCTCAGGTTTTCAAAACACGCAGAACGATTTCAGCCTGTTCCGTGCTCGTTTGTACGCGAACTATAAAGTCAACGAAGATCTTCGTTTCTACGCGGAAGGCATCTACGCCGATGTTGCGGCCAACGATGAGTATCTTCCTCGCGGGATCGATCGCAACCGAGGTGATTTCCTCAACTTGTTCGCTGACATCGCTTTGACAGAAAACACAATCGCTCGTATCGGTCGTCAGGAATTGTTGTTCGGTGCTCAGCGTTTGGTTTCTCCATTGGATTGGGCCAACACCCGCCGTACCTTCGACGGTGTTCGCACGATCACCAAAACAGACAACATGCAGCTTGACATGTTCTACACTCAGGCTGTTCCAGTTGTGTTCGACTCGTTCGACAACCCTGACGAGAACAACAATTTTTACGGTGGTTACGCGACCTTCAGCGGCATAAAAGACGCGACCGTCGACATGTACGTTTTGGGTTCGGACAACGAAAACGTCGGCCGCCATATTCAAACCTATGGAAGTCGAATCCAAGGTAAGTTCGCGAACGGCCTGTTGTACGAAACCGAAGGTGCTTACCAAACGGGAACCAACGCAGCAGCTCAAAGTGGCAATCATCAGGCATACATGTGGACAGGCGGGCTTGGTTACAAGTTCAAGAACCACCCATGGAATCCTGTCCTGTGGGGTTTCTACGACTTCGCTTCGGGTAACGATCCCGGGGATCCTGATTTTAATGGCTTCAATCAGTTGTTCCCATTGGCTCACAAGTACTTGGGCTTCATCGATGCGGTTGCTCGGTCGAACATTTCTTCTCCGAACGCTCGTCTCACGATGACGCCGACGAATAAGCTAAATCTGTTGTTGTGGTATTACCACTTCGATGCAGACGAAGCTGGTTCGGCCATCCCAGGTGTTGCGGTCCCAAGTAATCAGAATTTGAATACAAACGATTTTGGTAACGAGCTTGACTTCATCGCCAACTACAAACTGACGTCACGATTAAGCGTCCTTGCTGGATACTCTCACCTTTGGCGTGGAGCCAAAATCATCGGCGACACGGATGCTGATTTCTTCTATCTGCAGACAACTTTGAACTTCTAGTCTGGTCTGAGTGGAACTTGGAATCGGGCGAGGACATTCAAGCCTCGCCCGGTTTCCAAGCAAGCGAGAGCTTGCAACATCTATAAGAGAATCGAGGGCCCCTGCATCGTCAGGGGCTTTTCGCATTGAATGCTCATCGTTTCCGCAAGATTCCGCTTTGGGTTACGATATTGGTTTCCCGCTTACTCCCGTTGGAAGCCTCGATGAAAAATATGCTGCTGATTACCGCTCTGGTTCTACTGCCCGCGATTTGCAAGGCTCAACAGAAACCCCAGCCGCTTACATTGGCGGCACCCATTGCTGACCACATGGTCTTGCAGCAAGGTAAACCAACATCCGTCTGGGGCACAGCCGCCACCGGCTCTAGCGTGACGGTCAAATTCGGGGATCAAAAAGTCGATGTCGCAACCGACGCAGACGGCAAGTGGAGGGCAATTTTGCAGCCTGTCGCTACCTCCAGTGAACCTGCGACGCTTCAGGTCACCTGCTCCGACGGAAGTACTCTAAGTGTCAACGACATTCTTGTTGGCGAGGTTTGGATGTGCTCGGGACAATCCAACATGCAGTGGAGCCTTACAAAGGCCAAAGACCCGGCGGTCAAAGATGCAGACTTGCCGATGGTGCGGATATTTACCACCAAAAGTGTGACTGCGGCCAGCGTTCAGTCTGACTGCGAAGGCACTTGGCAGGTTACGACCCCTGAAACAGCCGCCAACTTTTCTGCCGTTGGATTTCACTTTGGCAAACAGCTTTCTGAACAGCTGAACGTTCCAATTGGATTGATCGATACATCATGGGGTGGAAGACGAGTCGAAGCTTTCACCAGTCGAGAGAAACTGTTGACAGTCGATGCGGCCAAGCCGCTACTGCGAGAATGGGACAGCATCGACGCCAAATACGACCCGCAAGCGGCAAAGGCAAGCCATGCGAAAGCCATCGAAAAATGGGAACAGAAACGAGATCAGATTCTTGCCAAGGCCGAGCCCGGAAAGAAACCAAAATTGCCTCGCCGTCCGACCATGAAAGGGCAGCCGAAACTGGACTCCCAATGTCCCGCCGCCATCTACAACCAAAAGGTTGCTCCGTGGACCCATTACGCAATCGCAGGAACCATTTGGTATCAGGGCGAATCCAATACCGGTCGTGCGGTGCAGTACGAAAGTCTGTTGACCGCGTTGATTGAGGACTGGCGATCGACATGGAACAGCCAGTTTCCATTTTACATCGTTCAACTGGCAAACTACCGAGCGATCAGTGATGAACCGGGAACGCCAGACGATTGGGCCGAACTGCAGAACGTTCAGTTGCAAGTCGCTCAAAACGTTCCCAACTGTGGCATCGCGGTGATCAACGACATTGGGTTAGAGAAGAACATTCATCCGACAAACAAAAAAGATGTCGGCTATCGGCTTTCCTTGCTGGCGTTGAAGCAGCATTATGGAAAAGAGCCGGCCGTGTACTCGTCGCCGCTTTATCAATCGCATGAAATCAAAGACGACCATGTGATGGTAACCTTCGATCATGTCGGCTCGGGATTGAAAGCTCGTGACGGCGGTGAACTGAAGCGATTCGAAATCGCCGGCGCTGACCATAGGTGGCACTGGGCAAAAGCTAAAATTGTCTCGTCCGACACGGTTCAAGTAAGCAGCAGTGAGGTACCTGAACCGATGGCCGTTCGCTACGCATGGGCCTCCAACCCGCAAGGCGCCAACCTTGTAAACTCGGGTGGGCTACCAGCCTCGATCTTCCGCACCGATGACTGGGCGCTTGCAACAGACGGAGCATTTACTCTGGCCAGTGACTTGAAGGAACTGACTAGACAAATAAAGAACCAAGGGTTCACGCCTCTCTTCAACGGAAAAAACCTCGACGGCTGGCGAAATCCATACGATCATGGCGAGGCTAAGGTCAAAGACAACGAAATTCATTTGACGGCCAACAAAAAGTTTTTTCTGGTCACCGAGCGACCTTATTCTGATTTTATTCTCATTGCTGATATCAACTTGCCCGCAGGCCGGGCTAACTCTGGGGTCATGTTTCGCTGCCACGTGGAACCCAACAAGGTCTACGGCTATCAAGCGGAATGCGATGGTTCTAATCGTTGTTGGTCGGCCGGGCTTTACGACGAAGGGCGGCGTGGTTGGGTCTGGCCTAGCAAAAAAGGGCGCAGCAAGGTTGAGGAACATCTGAACTACGAAAAAGAATCACTGGCATTCTTTGCTCAGCCCGAAATTCGCAACGCACTCAATCGCAACAATTGGAATCGCTACAAGATTACCTGCCGTGGAAACAGGATTGTGATCGAGCTTAACGGCGCGAAAGTCACGGACCTACGAGACGACACAGATTCGGAAGGCTTTATCGGGATCCAACACCATGGCGAAAAAGGTCAGACGTATCGCTTTCGGAACCTTTACATCAAAGAGCTGAAGTAAAACCGCTCGCGATTTACCTCCTAGCAAGTCACTCACAGACTTCGCACTGCCGGACCGTTTCAAGCTACCCGAGAGTTTCTCGCCGAGGGGTTACTTCTTTTTTCGAGGGTCCGGTAGCATCTGTGCCTTCTCAAGAATTTGCTGTCCACCCGCAGCCCCGTTTTCAATTTTTCGTAGTCGATCGACTGAACGCTTGTTTCGTCGTCGATCGCAATGCAAGCAAAGGTCGCAACGTTCAGAGCATGGATCATGGAAATCAGCTCCATACGACCCTGAATCGATTGTTCCGTTTTCGATTTCAGCTGGTCGGCCCTAAGGTTCGTTAGAGCTACCCAAATTTGCGACAAGTATAAACGCATCTCCCAGCACATCGACGGTTTCGTCAAGATTGAGATCTCCTTGGGCATAACTTGAAGCCGAACCGCCTAGGTTGGCCACTAAAGCGAATGCGTCTCCTAGCACATTGACCATTCCGTCCAAGTTCACATCTCCAAGGAACGTGCCTGTTTGCCCATTCGAAGTTTGAACACAACCCGTCACGTGTCGCTCAAAATCTTCCAGCGTGATCTGACTATCAGTGTTCAAATCTAAATCAGCAAGTTGCCCTGCGGCTGGCAAACCAATGGCCAAGTAATAGAAATCGATGTCGGCAACATCAACCACGTTGTCATCGTTGAAGTCTCCCTTCAAACTGATCTCACCATTAAACTGGTGCACGAACAACTCGTAGCTGCCCGTATCAATGGGCTCGGATGGATCCTCCTCGAAGGCGTTGACTTGAATAAAGTAGACACCGGCTTCCGGCAAGATCAGATCAATTAAAATTGAGTCGAAGGATTCGAACTCGTCATCATTAAACGCATCGGCGCCATAGTAGTCGATTGGGTTACCAGATTCATCAAGAACAGTCAGTTGTGGATCAATCGAATCGGTAAGGCGGTCACTGATAACATCTGAAATCACTTCTATGTTAAGTAACGCTCCCGTTTCTGTTTCAAGTCGGTACAGATCCACTTGCCCGGCAGAGCTCAGGCTACCGGTAACCACCAAGGCGTCCACATCAAAGTCCGCTAAGTCGGCACGATCTCCCACTTCGATCGTGTTTGGGACCGTCATCTTTACCAGCTCGATACTCTGAGCCGTCCCGAGCGAACTCTTGTCACCCGGCTCCTCAGCGATGACTGTCCCAATTTCATTGAACGTCAATCGAATCGCCGATCGTTCGCTGAAGAATTGGTTGACCGTATCTTCGATAAACACTGCGTCCGTCTCTTGAAGATGGAACCGGGTTTCAGACGCAGCCTGAGGCCCCATAAATGATGGAAGAAAGTTACTTGAAGCAATCGTATCGCTATCGATCCCAGAACCGATAGGGCCAAACGAATCTCCGTGCCTCAGCCCAAGCAAGTGCCCCAGTTCGTGCGATAACACATTGGCTGTCAAAGTCACAAACTGGGCGCTGGTCGTTGCTCCGTCGTTGACGTTGATCGTTGCGTTGTCGTTATTGTTCAAATTGCGAAAATCAATTGTCTCGGCGAGCCCAAAGCTTGGCCCGTCGTTCACCGTGACGGTCGAGTAGTCGCCACCAGTCGGCTCAACTTCTGTAAAGAGCAACAAAAAGCGGGCGTAGTCATTTTCAATTTCCGTCAGAATCTGTGCTCGTTCGGAAGCAGTATAAAAATGTTCGCCCGCTGTTGTCGCTGAGTCAAAGTCCACGAACACAATTTGCTGTGCCCACAAACCCGAGCAGCAACACACAAGCAACAGACACATCACGGACCGCAAAAGGATCCGAAACGCTAAATCAAACATTCAATAGCTCCAAACAGACTGGCCAGCCAAATGTGAAAACAATTTGACTGGATACAAGGGCGGAAGGAAAAATAGGCGGGTACCACAGAGGCAGGTTTCAAGCTGAATCGCACTCCCTGAAAGGCAAAAGCCCGAGAGAGATTGTACGAGCAAATACCAGAATTTGATACGGAAAAGACTTCCTAAAGTTTAGCGACATTGCGCAAACGATACTCAATTCCTCAAGGAAACCACCTTCCGGCAAACTGCCCGCGCTCGCAAAAAAACGGACGTGGAAGTAGAGACCTTTCTTGAGATCCGCCTCGATTCCAACTGCGACAATCGCTATTGAAAAAATCAAGGAACGTTGCCGATACTCAGATTGGTAATCAAAGCGAACGCATCGCCCAAACCGCGACCCAACTACTCGATCGTGACCAACTCACCTTTGAACGCCGGCGTTCGTGACTGAGGATCAACATCGCGAGACACCAACACGTTCGCTTCCGGGTAGTACATCAACACATTGCCAGCGCGGATGTCAGTGTAAGAGCGCACCAAAATGTTCTTCATTTCTCCGGTCGTGCTTTTCACGGTAACTCGTTGGTTATGCGCGAGCCCTAATCGCTTGACATCATCCGGGTGAACCAGCACCACGTCACGGCGATCCTGACCTCGATAAAGATCATGCTCTTCGTAAACGACCGTATTGAATTGCCCCTCACTGCGGACGGTCATCAACCGCAGTTGATCGCCGCCACCCTTCAGCTCAGGCAACGAGTGACGATGAAGCTTGGCCTTGCCCGACTGAGTCGGAAACTTCGGCTGGTGGTAAGTTCGGCCCTCGATCTGGAACTCTCGCTTCGTCGTTTCGATATTCTCAATCTCCGCATAGCCCGGAACGACTTTGGCGATCGCTTCCCGAATGCGACCGGTGCTCTCCATCGACGCCCAATCGATCGGGCCCGATTCCCCCAACACTCGATTGGCCAGATCCGAGATCACGCTCACTTCGGCGCGGGGCCCCTCGTGCCGCCGTTTTCCGCCTTCGCTCAGGCGAACAAAATTGAACATCGATTCTTGCGTCGTCGGCTGGGGCTCTTCATCCCGAGCCAACACCGGCAAGATGATCGTTTGATCGGCCAAACCCCACGCATGTCCCGTGTTTAGCGTCGTGTTCAAGTAGACAAGCATCTTCGACTTCGAAAGCGCTTCGTCAGCGTATTTCAGGTCGGGGTTCGATCCATAAAGATTTCCGCCAAGACAAAAACCAAGTTGAACCTTCCCTGCATGAGCCGCATCCATGCAGGCAAGCGTATCCATGCCTTTGGTTGTGGGCAGATCTACCGAAAAATGTTTTTCAAGTTGTTCAAAAATCGCATCCTTTAGCTTCGGCGTCACTCCGACCGAGCCGATGCCTTGAACGTTGGAGTGACCACGAATCGGCATCAGGCCCGCGTTCTTTCGTCCTACCATGCCGCGCATCAGTGCCAGATTAGCAATCGCCTGAACGTTTTCGACGCCATGAGCGTGATGTGTGATCCCCATCGTCCAGCTGAACACGACGTTCTTTGCTTTGGCGTAGACTTGCGCGATGGTGTCGATCTCCGCCTGAGTTACTCCACTGCGTTGTTCGATGTCAGACCACGGCATTTCGCGTAGGCCAGCAATCCATTCTTCATGGCCGTCACAATGATCTTGAAGAAACGCATCGTCCGCCGCGCCCAGTTCATCGATTCGTTTGGCGATTCCAGTCAGCATCGCTAAGTCACCGCCGATGTGGGGCTGAACATAATGACTGGCGATTTCGGTTCCAAACAGCAAGCTGGCCGGGTCGCTGGGCACCTTGAAGTTCACCAACCCCGTTTCGATACACGGGTTGATCACGACCACTTTGCCACCGCGCCGACGCACGTTTTTCAATGTCGTCATCAAACGAGGATGATTGCTGGATGGATTGCCACCGATCACAAACACCAAATCCGCGTGCTCCACATCGTCTAGCACGATGGTCGCTGTTCCGCTGCCGACGGAACTGGACAAACCTACCCCACTGGCTTGGTGGCAGTAGTAGCTGCAATTGTTCACGTTGTTCGTTCCGTAAATCCGCGCGAACAATTGCAGTAGAAACCCAGCCTCGTTGGAACTCCGTCCACTGAAGTACCAAAACGTTTCGTCGGGAGTCGCTTGCTTTAACTGCTGAGCGATTCGGCTCAGTGCGTCATTCCACTCGATGGTGCGGTAGTAGTTCTGCCCGCGTTCGTACAGCACTGGCTTGACCAGCCGACCGCAAGATTCAAGCTGCCGAGGCGTAAACGCCTTCAGCTGAGCAATCGAATAGGTCGACCAGAAGTCATCTGCAATGGCGCCTTGCATATCGGCCGCCATGGCTTGCAGCGATTTTTTGCAGACCTCGGGGAAGTGGCCCAATTCGTTGACCATGCCTCCCTGCTGCCCTCCCATGCCTAAGGCACAGGTCTTACACGCGTTTTTAGAGCGCAACGCCTTCCACATTTTCCAGAGGCCGCCAGCTTCACGCCCCTTTTTGAACGTGTACCAGATTGCCGGCCAGCCGCCGCCTGATTTCGGTCGTCGCATGAATCGTCTCGATCGAGTGTGCGCTTGGTTTTGTGAGGGCACGCCGCAAAAGTCGAATCATAAACGATTTCAGTTTTTCCGCGAACGGGAGTTGTGACCAACCAGCATCCACCAGCCCTCGGTTTCACCCTCAGTCCTGAATCCAATCTGGCCGCAAGGATCCGTCGGCCAGCTTCGCGATCAAAGACCAATGAGCGCCCAACCCCGCCAGCACAAACAGATGAAAGGTCTCGTGCGGCCCCCACACCATCGGGATAATCACGGGCGCTCCTAGGGCATTGATAACGGCTCCGATCGAGTACAGCACGCCGCCAGCCACGACCGGTTTGACGACGGGCCAACCGTACTCATGAAACAGTAGCCATGCGGACCAACCGCCAATCCAGCCCATCGCGAGGAAAATTCCGATGCCCACCACGTCCGGAATACTCTCGAAAAAGATCGTGCGCAAGGTAATCCCGATTACAGCGATCAACCAAAGCAGGCCTAAAATACCGCTACGCTTCCAACCCTTAAACAGAATGCCGTGTATCGGTGTGAAGGTACCTGCAATTAGTAGAAAAATAGCGGCGACATCCAACCGTAGCATCACCGCCCGCGCTGTATGGCCGGGCTCGAACATGTGAAAGACGAAGCTCATGGAGAGCATCAGCACGGCGGTGAAGCAGAAAACCATCGCAAACCAAAACCTTGTACGTGAGCGCCACGCACTGGCCAGCATAAACAAAGCCAGCACAAAGTAGACCACCAGCCCCACCAAGTGAGAAATCGAACTCATCGGGTCGTTGAACCCGCTGATGGAATACCATTGGTCCACAGAAACGTCTCGCGAATCAAAAAGAGTGAGACTTACAGGTTAGCACTCGCGAAACAACCACCTCTCAACTCAGCTGACGATTAGGTAAGGAAACTTGATTTGTTTCAGCGGGAAGTGAGACTTTTTTGTTCGGTTTTAATTGGCGCTCGGTTTCAGTTCTAAGGTGAATTAGTCGCGACTTAATCTGACATTCTTTATAATTGATTTTGGGGCGAATGAAAAAATTCGCGCCAAGCGAATTTTTTCATTCGCCCCAAAATCTTTCGAACTTCAAAGGAGTGTTAAGATGACGACCGATCAAAAGA
>CALFUT010000009.1 GCA_937929805.1 uncultured Pirellulaceae bacterium | reverse complement strand
CGGGCGGTAACCTTTTAGCTCCATGCTGAACGTTCCCTGACCCTGAGTCATACTTCGCAGGTCAGTTGCGTAACCAAACGTCGCACTCAATGGCACTTCGCAGATGATCGTGACGCTGCCGTCGGCCTTGATGTCCGATGATTCCATGATGCCACGACGACCGTTCAGGTCACCCACAACCGAGCCTTGGAAGGACTCGGGGGTTTCAATTTCAACCGCCATCACCGGCTCTAGGATGATTGGTTTGGTCTTCGTCATGTACTCGCGGAACATTCCCTTGGCAGCTGCTTGGAACGCCATCTCCGACGAGTCAACATCGTGATAGGAACCATCTTGGAGGTGACACTTCAAACCGACCACTGGGTACTCTGCAAGAATTCCTTTTTCGATTGAGGTAACCAGTCCTTTTTCGACAGCTGGGATGAACTGCTTTGGAATCCGGCCCGAAACAATCGAATCTTCGAAGATGAAATCCTTGCCAAAGTTCTCGTCGTCCTCTTCCAATTCACCAATCGGCCCAAGGGTCCCTTTGATGTGGCCAAACTGACCAGAACCACCCGACTGCTTTTTGTGCTTGTGATCGAATGAAGTTTCGACGGTCGGAGTTTCCCGGTAACTAACCTTCGGGGCACCCACTTCACACTCGATCCCGTACTCACGACGAATCCGCTCGACGTAGACGTCCAAGTGCAATTCACCCATCCCCGCGATAATCACTTCCGAAGTCTCTTCGTCGGTGAACACGCTGAACGTTGGATCTTCTTTGCGGAACCGTTGAAGGGCTTTACCAAGTTTTTCTCCACTGCCGCGATCAACCGGATTCACGGCAACCTTGATCACAGGATCCGGAACGTACATGTTTTCCAGCGAGCACATTTTGTGTTCCGAAGCGTATGTTTCACCAGACGCACAGTCGATTCCCATGATGGCAACGATGTCACCGGCGTAAGCTTCGTCCAGCTCTTCACGCTTGTCCGAGTGCATTCGCAGCACGCGACTGAAACGATCCTTTTTACCGGTACGCTGATTGAAGTACGTTTCGCCCTTCTTAACGGTTCCTTGATAGATCCGCATGTAAGTCAACTGGCCAAAGGTGTCTTCGACGATCTTGAACGCCATGCCGACAAACGGCTTGTCCTTGTCTGGAGTCAATTCGAATGGCTGATCGGGATTGTCCCACTGCTTGGCGACGATCTCACGCGTGTCGGGAGACGGCAGGTAACGTACAACCGCGTCCAACAAAGTCTGAACACCCTTGTTCTTAAACGCCGTGCCCATGAAGACTGGCGTGAACGAGGTTTCGCTGACCGCCTGAGTCGCGTCCTTGATGACTTTGTAGATCAGTTTGTTGTCGATCTCTTCTTCGGACAGCAGCTTCTCCATCATTTCGTCGTTGTACATCGACAATGACTCGAGCATTTTGCCTCGGTATTCCTTGGCTTGTTCGACGTATGCTTCGGGAATTTCCTCGACGCGAACGACTTCACCTTTATCGCCATCGTTGTAGTAGGCTTTCATTTCGACCAAGTCGATTTCACCTTCGTAGGATTCGCCTTCGCCGATTGGCAATTGAACCAAGACGGCGTCGGTGCCCAATTTTTCTCGCATCTGCTCAACCACGCTAAACGGGTCGGCTCCAGTGCGATCCATCTTGTTGATGAATGCAAGACGAGGAACTTTGTAACGCTTCATCTGACGATCGACCGTCAACGATTGAGCCTGCACACCACCGACGGCACACAGAACCAGAACGGCTCCGTCGAGTACTCGCAGCGAACGCTCAACTTCAACCGTGAAGTCAACGTGGCCCGGCGTATCAATCAAGTTAACGGTGTGGCCATCCCACTGAACCTGAGTCGCGGCACTGGTGATCGTGATCCCACGCTCTTTTTCAAGTTCCATGTGATCCATGGTGGCACCGTCGCCGCCGCCACGGACCTCTTCGATTTTGTGGATACGACCTGCGTAGAACAGGATTCGCTCACTGAGGGTCGTCTTGCCCGAGTCAATATGAGCTGAAATTCCAATGTTCCGCACTTTTTTCAAGTTCATCGTAATACCGTCAACAACTTCTGATAATCGAAAATCGTCATCGCCAGGCGACACACCTGTACAACGATTCCCAGTTGAAACCAATTCCTGTCGCGTTCATTCGTAAACGCCGACGTTCAGCGTTGAACGCCAAAGACAATTCAAGCCACGTCTGACATAAAAATCGAACCGCTTGAACTCGAATTGGCGGATTCGTGAGATCCCACATTTCCGCCAATAAATGACGCGTAATCTTAGTTGATTTGCGATATCAGGGAAGGGCATTTCCCCGGAACGGGGACGATTCCATCGCAACCTTGCAAACCACGCCACTCGTTCGCTCAGCGAGTCGAGGAACGGAAGCCTTCTTTATTTCGGCAGACATTCATTTCAAGTTGGGTAATTTCCACAAGTTCTTGAATCACAATCAACGAAGATCGCTCGGACCACATTGAACCGGCCTATTGGTGGCTATTTCGCAATAGTTTGGTCGGTTCTCTTGGTTTGAGCGGCACATTGCCGAGTATCGCGAACTGACAAGATTGCGGAACAGCCCAAGTTTCGGCAGTCGAGCGACCAATTTGCGGCAGCCATGGTAGAGCCGCCGTCCCGGCTGCTGATAATGCAAAGCCACAGTAACCATTGTTGCCAGTGTCGAGCCGCCGTTCCGGCTGCTTTCGAAACGGAGCTGTAAACAGCCGAGACGGCTGTTCTACATTGGGCGGTGCTACATTGGGGCAGTTCCTCATTAAACGCTTCTACACACTTGCGACCTGAATGATGTTGCCGCTGATGCGGACGATCTTCACGCGTTCGCCCACTTCGATATAAGAACCGTCGCTGACCACGTTGACGCTACGATCCTTGAAGATCGCTCGGCCAGCGGGACGCAAAACGGACTCGGCCTGACCGATGTCACCGACCGAAAGACCAAGCTCCTGTGCGACGCTCAAAGTTTCAACCGACTGATCGGTGCCTTCCACCGCTGACGGATCAGGACCAGCAAGCACCAGCCGGTTCAAAAACGGCAACGTCCCTAGCCTTCGCGAAATGAACACCGCCGCGATTAGAAACAGAACGCCGCTCGTGAGCATTACCAACGCCGACGACGTTAACGTGTTCCACTGGACAGCCGTTTCCGGCACGATAAAGCTCTGGCTGGCAAGCAGTACACTCGCAAAAACCAAAACGATCCCCGAAAGTCCCGGCAAACCGAACCCCGGAATCACAAACAGTTCCAACGCGATAAACGTCAGGCCGGCGAGGAATAAAATGACCTCCAGCCAGCCCGAAGTCCCCGTCAGAAAACGGCTCCAGAAAAACAGCACGGCACAAAGCCCGGCAACCAAGCCTCCGATTCCGATCCCCGGTGCACTGGCTTCAATGTAAATCGCGATCAAGCCAATCAGAATTAGCAATCCAGTAAAGAACGGTTGGTTGAGCGAATGCACAAAGGTATCAGTCGCCGTGAAATGGTACCGCCGAAGCTTCGACGCATCGTATTCAAACTCCTTTGCCAATTCGTCAACCGAAGAAGCGAAGCCCTGAGCGATCTCCAACTCTTTGGCTCGCTGCCCGCTGACGGTCAGAAATCGCTCCGGCCCGGTTTCTGGGATCAACTCCCAAGGCTCGTCCGGTTTAATTTCCTCGTCGGTACGAGCAGCCGTGAATTCAAACTCGCCCTCGACTCCTTCTTTTGGGCGGCGATAGACCAAAACTTCTTTGTCGACCATCGCCTCGGCCAAATCCGCCGGGCGGCCCTTTGACTCTGCAAGGTCGCGAGCATCGCGCGAAAGATACGACTCGATCTTTGGCTCGATCAGTCGCCAAGCAAATTCTTCCATATCGAACTGGATCTCGCCGATGTCGCCAAACTTCGCGTTTGGATCGATCAGGATCTCATCGCAACCGATCGAAATCAATGCCGCGCCACTGATCGCTTCGTTCGTCACGACGGCCACGGTGTAGGCCCATTCGCAATCGCGTAGCATTCGAGCCATTTCTAGGCTCTCGATTTTCAAACCGCCGGGGCTGTTGATATCGATGATCAGCAGATCCGCATTGGCAGACTTGGCCTGTTCGAATCGTGACTTGAAGTAAGTGGTCAGTTTGCCGTCGATCTCGCCGTACATTTCGATCACGACGGGGCGACTCACCTTCGCCGGCCGGTCACGTGTCGCATCGGGCACCGAATCCTGTGCTTTGACTTCTTGGGATAGCGACAACGCCATCAAGGTCATCGCAAGAAATGTGGGGGCAAGCAGAGCTTTAAAAGACGCTAGCATTGAGTGCTGCCTTGAGTCGTCGGATTCGAAATCGATTGAGGTTCGCGCCTTTCGGCATCTGCATTCTAATCCTTGAGCGAATTGGCACAAAAGGTGCAAAACAATTCGAGCGACTGCCTGCTCACGATCGGCAGGGAACGGCGAATCGCTTGCAAAGGTGACCAAATGACGGGTCGCCCGCCTGCTGGCTACATTTTCTGACCCTGAAAAATTGTGAAAAGATTACACGCCAGCGAGTAACTGTGAAGGACTTACAGACTCGTGGGACTTCCGCAGCGACATCCGTTGTTGTGGTGCGGGCAGCGACTTGAACTGGAAGTTCGCCAAATCCATGGAGGGATCAAGATGCGTCAACGTGCACTCGAAGTCACCGTAATTGTTGCAGCCACTTTGCTGGTGCTGCTTTCTTTGCCGCAGTCGCTTGAAGCTCAAGCCGCCGCACAAAGCCATTTGTACTTTTTCACCAGCGATGGTTGTGCTCCGTGTCGGCATGTGGAGCCCGCGATCGAATCGTTGCACCGAGAGGGTTTTCCAGTTTCGACCGTTAACGTCAGTCGACAGTCTGAGCTGGCCAATCGCTTCCTTGTCGATCGGACTCCGACCGTGATTTTGGTCACGGGAGATCGAATCACGGGTCGTCACGCAGGACAAATCGACTTGCCCACGCTGCGGCAGTGGTTCGCCGCCGTCGGACAGCAACCAAATGCTCGATCTGCCGTCGCATCAACCACCACCCGCGCTACGCCGGGGACCAAGGTCGCTCTTAGCGAAGCCGGCACACGCACCGCAAACGCGTTTACTTCGCCCACGATGCATAAAGGCACGGCTCGGCCGGCCAACAGGATCGAGGCTCGAGCCATGGCGGCGACCGTTCGACTGAAAGTCGAGGATCCGGAAGGTATCTCGTACGCAACTGGAACCGTCGTTCACGCGAGGCCGGGCGAGGCACTGGTGCTCACTTGCGGACATGTATTCCGGGACGCTCAAGGCAAAGGCGTGATCACGGCAGAATACGGATTCGATACCGGAGCGATCAAAACGGCTCCCGGGCAGTTGATCCACTACGACGCGAAGGCTCGCGACATCGGCTTGGTAGCAATTCAGACACAGGGAACGTTGATTCCCGTTGACGTCGCGCCGTCGGGTGCGACAGTTGCTTTGGGCGATCGATCGTTCAGCATCGGTTGTGACCACGGAGAATCACCCACCATCCGACACACGGCCATCAAGAACCGCGCGAAGTACGACGGCGAAATCAAGTACGACATTTTTGGTCGGCCGGTCGATGGACGCAGTGGCGGCGGCTTGTTCACCGAGAACGGGCAATTGATTGGTGTGTGCAATGCGGCAGCCGTCGAAGTCGATGAAGGAATTTACTCAGGGATCGATACGATTCACTGGCAGTTCGCGCAGACAAATCTGACCGACCTGTTCAGTCCCGCTTCCGCCGTGGCCTCCAAGACCTCTCCTGAAGCCGATCGATTTGCGTCATTTAATAACGACCAGACCAATGAACAGACTCAATCGCAGCGAGAATTTGCAATGGCGATGGCGGGCCAACGATCGTCGATTCCTCGCAAACGGATTACTCCTCGGCAACAATTGGTCGCCGGCAGCAGTCTCAGCCGGCCTGCAACTTCTCGCGCTAGTTTCCAGCGGCAGTCGAATGCGGCGGGTCATCCACACGGCATCGGCCGGCCGGACTCGGACATGGAAGTGATTATTCTGGTCCGCTCGAAAACCGATCCGAGCGTCACCGAAACGATCACCGTGTCTGACCCAAGCGAAAAACTCCTCAGCTACCTAGGCAACATGGGAAGCTTGGGCAAAACGTCCCGCCAGTTGGACATCGCACAAATGAGGAAGCGGATCGAGTACCCAAAAGACGCGGTATACAGCGGAAAATGGCGATAAATTGGGGTCGCTGTCCTCAAACTTCTCTTCTTGCGTGTCGTCTGGTTGAGCCCCGGCCACCGGTCGGTTCGGGGCCAGCCAAAAACTGATTGACTCAAACAAGACACGGAGTTTTCAATGTCCGCTTCTAGGATCTCATCGTTCATTCATGTTGCCGCCGCGTTGGGCGTGGCATTGGCCATGTCAACTTCGGTCGACGCTCAGGGCGGACGCGGGGGAGGACGTGGTGGTTTCGGCTCGGACGATGGCTTGCGTTTGCTGAACACCGAAAGCGTTCAGCAGGAACTGGAACTGGTTGACGATCAGATAGAACAATTGGATGAAATTCAATCCAACCAGCGAGACGAGATGCGCCAAATGTTCATGGGAATGCGCGACAAGTTCCGTGACATGTCCCGCGAGGATCGGCAGGGTGCGATGGAAGAAATCCGCGAAGAAATGAAAGCGCTTAGTGACAACTATGTTAACCAAGCCAAAGAGATTTTGCTGCCGCACCAGGTGACTCGTTGGGAGCAGCTGAGGTTTCAATCTCAGGCTCGACGGGCTGGAGGAGCCGATCGCTTTATCACCAGCGAATCGATGGCCGAAAAGCTCAACATCACCGAAGAGCAAATGGAGGCGATGAAGGAAAAGGCGTTGGAGATTCGCGAATCGATGGAAAAGAAGATCGCGGCTATCCGAGCCGAAGCTCAAGAGGAACTTCTGTCTGTCCTGACCCCCGAACAACAAGCCCAGTACCGCGAACTTGCGGGAGAATCGTTTGCGTTCGAAGAACGTGATCGTGGTGACCGCGCCGGTGGCGGAGGTCGACGGGGTGAAGACGGAGCCGGTGGTGGTCGACGTGGCGGACGCGGCGGTGAAGGTGGTGGTCGCGGTGATCGTGGCGGCCGTGGTGATCGTGGCGGCCGTCCGTCAGGTGATGACGACGGAGCCTAATCATTCGTCCCTCGACGCCGTCTTTGACTAAGTGTGCGTCAGCAAGGACGCCGCTTTCGCAGCGAGTCAAGCACGGTTTTCAACCAAAAACGATGGGTGCAACCAGTATTGATCCGTACAACGCGAAGCGCTGGCGAGTGAAATTACGCCGAGGCTATTCCATTTTTCGATTGCGGGCGTTTCGTGCTTGTATGTTTCATCGGCCATGCTGTTTGCAACGCGCCTACACCCAACATCCTGTGACTAACTATGCAGAGGTTGATATAATCACGCCGCACTTGCACGGGAGATGGAACCCGAGAACACGGTGAAAAATCCTAATCAGTTTCTGGCAACTTGCTTACACCACATGGTCGACCCCAGCCGACTACTCAAACCCCTCATAACGTTTATTTCGCCGTCTGGCTTTTAACGATGGAAACAGGTCAACTTCTTCTCAATCACGGGCTCGTAGAAGAGCACCAATTGGTTCAAGCCCGCGCCGCTGGCGGTGACGTTGTGGCTCAGTTGATTCAACTGAACCACGTGGACTCGTTGGCGGCCCACCAAGTCATCGCGGACGAACTTCACGTTGACTTCGTCGACCTTCGCAACATGGATGTCGATCTGTCGCTGCTGGAGAACTTCCCTCTCAAGATCATCTACCGCCAAATTCTGTTCCCCATCCGGCGTGACGGCGACACATTGATCGTCGCGACCAGCGACCCGCTCGATTTCTATCCGCTGGACGAAATCAGTTCCGCGACGGGGCTGGCGGTCGAGCCTGTGCTGGCTGAAAAATCCGAAATTGCCAAGTTAATCAAAACGCACATGGGCGTCGGTGGCGAAACCATCGACGGGTTGATCGAGCAGAAGCTTTCCGACGGCGTGGAGCTTTTGGAAGAGCTGGAGATTGACGGCAGCGAGCTATCCGAACAGGCTCAGGAAGCGAGCGTCGTCAGGCTGGTCAACGAGATTTTGCTGGAAGCAATCGAGACTCGGACAAGTGACGTCCACATTGAATCTCAAGAAGACGGACTGGTCATCCGCTACCGAATCGACGGCATCCTGCACGGTCAACCGCTGCCGCCCGAAATCACTCATTTCCGCGCCGCGATCATCAGCCGTCTGAAAATTATGGCCAAGCTGAACATCGCCGAAAAGCGATTGCCTCAAGATGGCCGGATCAAGTTACGCGTTAAAGGTCGCGACGTCGATGTCCGAGTTTCCGTCATTCCTATGATCCATGGCGAGAGCTTGGTGATGAGGATTTTGGACAAGAGCGCGATGAAGTTCGAGCTTCAAAGTCTGGGGATGTCCGAAGCGACTTACAAAACGTTTCGCAAGCTGATCGCGCTGCCGCACGGGATCATCTTGGTAACCGGCCCGACCGGATCAGGTAAAACGACAACGTTGTACAGCTCGCTGATCGAGATCAACAAACCGGACGTGAAGATCATCACGACCGAAGATCCGGTCGAGTACCAACTGGCGGGAATCAACCAGATTCAGGTCCACCCGAAGATCGGTCTGACGTTCGCTCATTCCCTACGAAGTATTTTGCGTCACGATCCGGACGTGGTGCTGGTGGGAGAGATTCGCGATTTAGAAACCGCCGAAAATGCAATCCAAGCATCGCTGACGGGTCACTTGGTATTTAGCACGCTGCACACCAATGACGCCGCCGGTGCATTCAACCGAATGGGTGATATGGGTGTCGAACCGTTTCTTGTTTCGAGCACGGTCGAAGCAATCATGGCTCAGCGATTGGTGCGTCGGCTTTGTACTCATTGCCGCGAGCCGATGAAACTGCAAAAAGAAGACGCTCCGGAGGATTTCCCGTGGGAGAAATTGACCGACCAAACGATTTATCAACCAGTTGGATGTCGGCATTGCCGCGACGTGGGTTACTCGGGCCGCTTGGGAATTTATGAACTGCTAGTCAACACCGAAGAAGTCCGCGAACTGGCACTCAATCGAGCCAGCACTTGGGACATCAAAAAAGCGGCAGTCGCCGGCGGAATGTTGACGTTACGTGACGACGGCTGGGAAAAAGTTTTGGCCGGCCACACGTCCATCGAAGAGGTTGTGCGTATCACCAAGGGGGACCGAGTGAGTTAACGAGTGCGGAAGTAGGAATGCGGAGTGCGGAATGACCGGGCTCAGTCTTTATTCCACAATCCGCATTCCGCATTGAAATCATGCCTGACTTTACCTACACAGCTCGAAAACTATCTGGTGAATTGATCACCGGGTCGATGACCGCCAATACTGAGCGCGATGTAATCAACGCGCTTTCGGGTCAATCGCTGTTCCCGGTTAAGGTCGCCACGGAGAAAGCGGCCGGCGGTGGAATTTCGTTTGGCAAAACGATCAATGATCAAAAGCTGTCGGTGTTTTACGAACAGCTGGCATCGCTCATGTCCAATGGCGTTCCCATGCTTCGATCGTTGACCATCCTGCGAGACCAAACCCAGATCCCAAAATTTGAAGCGGCACTGACCGACATCATCAGCAAAGTAGAAGACGGTGAAACGCTGTCGGACAGTTTTGCGCGGCACCCTCGAATTTTTTCGGAGATGGCGATCAACATGTCGCGTGCCGGAGCAGAGGGCGGATTCCTTGAGGACGCTTTGACTCGGGTTGCGATTTTTACCGAACAACAGGCGGAACTAAAAGGCCGCACGATCGGTGCATTGATCTACCCTGCGGTACTGGCCGGGATTGGAACACTGGTTGTCGCTGGACTACTCATTTTCATTGTCCCCCAATTTGAAGACCTATTCCAACAGCTTCGTGACCTTGGAGAACTTCCGGCGGTCACCGATTGGCTGCTTGCGTTTTCAAGTTTCCTACGGCGATTCGGTTGGGTACTGGCACTCGTGTTGGTAGTTGGGTGGGTTGCGATCCAGATGCAGCTGAACACCGAAAAAGGACGGGAGTTGGCCGACCGGCTAAAAATCAAGATTCCCATGATGGGGAAGATATTTCTAGACTTGGCGGTGGCTCGATTTTGCCGTGTGCTTGGAACGCTGTTGAAAAACGGAGTTCCGATTCTGAAAGCACTTGATATCAGCCGTGACGCGACGGGAAACCGAGTTCTCTCAGCCGCGATCGCGAGGGCCTCGGAAAATATTACTTCAGGAGAATCGCTCTCGCGGCCACTTGAAAGGTCCGGGCATTTCCCCAAAAACGTGACGGAAATGATTGCTGTCGCCGAAGAGTCCAATACACTCGATTCGGTGCTGGTAAGTATTGCCGATGGCTTGGAAAAGCAAACGATCCGTCGGCTTGATTTGTTTGTTAAATTGATTGAACCATTGATGTTGATGGTGATGGCGGGAATTATTCTGATTGTGGTTGTTGCACTGCTATTACCGATCATGAAAATGGGAAATGTCCTGCAATAACGCTATGCTTAATTCGAACTGACTGAATCATCCGCCCCGGCGGACTAAACTAGACTAGACCCAAAGACTGCCGCCCAATGAAGGGCGATTTACCTCGGAGATTATTTGATGCGTTCTTCTCTCACACGTCGCTCTCACCGCTCAGCTCAGCGTCGCGGTTTCACACTTTTGGAACTGTTGCTGGTCATGGCTATCTTGGTCGTGCTTGCCTCACTCGCGACCGTTGCGGTCGTGAACCTACAAGGCAGCAGCTTGCAGAAAGCGGCACAAATTCAAGTTGAAACATTGAAGCGTGCTTGCACGATGTACAAGTTGAGCGTTGGCAGTTTTCCTCGCAACCTAAACGATCTGCACGCGTTACCCAGCGGTATGACTCCTGCTCAATGGGGCGGTCCTTACCTTGAAGAACCGGTGGGTAACGATCCGTGGAACAGGCCGTACAACTACGCACCTGACAATGTCGCCCAGACCGTGCGAATCACCTCCAACGGCCCTGACGGTCAACGGAACACCAGCGACGATGTCCCGCAAGCGGACGGATAGTGATGTCCCGCAAGCGGACGGGTAGTTGGCGTACTGCAAGCGGGCGACGACTTAAGCTTGTGGACTTTGGCTTCAGACAGATGTCCAATTTATGTGGCAAAGATGCATCGATCACGCTCCAACGCGACACCAAGGCGATGCCAGGCCGGCACTAGATCGGCCTTCACGCTGCTGGAGTTGATGCTGGTCATTGGAATCCTGATCGCTATCTCCGCCATCGCTCTGCCAACGGTTACCCGATCGTTTTCAAGTCAGTCCCTAGCCAAAGCAGCTGACCGCGTCCGAGTGTCGATGGGGCAAGCTCGAGTCCGAGCGATTCGCACTGGGCAGATCCATGCGGTAGGCTATTTGCCCGGGCGAGGCTGGATCGATGTGGCCTCGCTAGATCAGCTTCAGACGATTGCCTCGAAAGCCGGACGTCGCCTGCAACAACAGCACCAAGCACTTACATCGAACTATGACGACGATCTGTTGCCTGGCAAAGTCGTCTTTGTCGCCGGGGAAACGGTCTTTGACGCTCGCGCTTTGGATGCCTCTGAACAGGGCGCCGATGCGTCTGGCCTCCGAACGATCCTGTTTTACCCCGATGGCACTTCTCAGGATGCTCGATTAACTCTCCAAAATGAAGAAGGACGTTTCATCGACGTGACCTTGCGAGGCTTGACTGGAACCGCGTCCGTAAGATCGCGACACCAGGTGATTCGATGATTGTCCGTCCACGCAAAAACAGAAGTCGAGGCCTCTCGCTGCTGGAAGTCATTCTGGCGTTGGCGATCCTTGGGATTTCGATGGCCGCAATTGGACAATTGTTCTTCCTCGGTGCCCGGAGTGCTACGCAAGCGACATTGCGAAACGAGGCCAACATTCTTGCGGACACGAAGATGGCGGAGCTTGTCGCCGGGATCCTTGAACCACAAAGCACCGGCCAGACTGGCATCGCTGAAGCTCCCGGTTGGGTGTACTCAATCAAGATTGACGACGGAGACCAACCGGGCTTAAAGGTAGCGACCGTTATCGTCCAGACGGTAGGCGAACAGGTTCCCGTTTCGCTCTCGATCACTCGCTTCATTCCCAACCAAATCGTGGAGAATGCTCAATGAAGCAGTGCGTCAAAATTCGATTGGCAGACAGGTCTGCTTACACCTTGCTAGAAGTTCTATTGGCACTTGGGCTGACCGTCGTGATCTTTACCGCGATCGCGGCTGGAATCCGCTTGCACCTAGTTTCGATCGCTCAACAGCAATTGAAAATTGAACAGCGTCAAATTGCGCGGAACCTACTGACCACGATTGGAACCGACATTCGGTCCGCCGTTTTGTATCGAGCCACTGACTATTCGGGTTTAGAAAACATTCGTGCGACGGCGCTCAAGCAAGGCGGAACAAGCGGGATTACGGTGGGTGATTTGCTTTCGGATCCAGAAGCAGCGGCGGCAACTGAGGCGGCCGGTAATTCGGAAGAAACGACAATCGATCCCGACGAGGAGATCGAAGGATTGATCCAAGAAGACGACGTATCCTACCGCCCCGTGCTTCGTGGCAGCGATCGTTCAATTCAATTCGACATCAGTCGACTGCCGCGATTGGACCAGTATCGATCTTTCGGCGCAAACGGCGGCGAAGCAGTTGCATCGACACCGTCTGACATCAAGTCAATCAGCTACTTTTTTAGCACCTCGCCATCAGTGAGCGAACCACTAGCCCAACTGGACCCATCGATTGCGCCGGGGGGATTGTATCGACGCGAAGTCGATCGAGCGATCGCGTCCTTCGCGGGGCTCGATGGTCTGAGTACGAATCCCGATTCCGTGTCCCGATTGTTGGCTCCCGAGGTCGCTGCGGTCCGCTTCCGCTATTTCGACGGCTTCGATTGGTGGACCAGCTGGGATTTTGACGAACGAGGTGGCCTTCCAACCGCAGTCGAGATTCAACTGACGGTCGACCCGACGCGCACCGTCGCCAAAATCGCGAACGACTTCGCTCAGGCTCAGCCGACGTTTTACCGTAGCGTCGTTCACCTGCCGCTGGCAGAACCTCGGGAGGAAGAGGAATGAAAAGCTCGCCTCGATCTTTTGAACTCAACAAAAAACGAAACGGCGGCAATCAACGCCGCCGCGGTTTGGTGCTGATCATCGTGTTGGTCACCGTGGTCATTCTTTCGCTGTCGGCGTACACCTTCACCGCGCTGATGCAAACGGAGGAACAGGCATCGCGGCTGATTACCCGACGAATGCAATCCAAGTACTTGGTCGATTCCGGAATCGACTACACACGGCAGTTCTTGGCTAGAGACCAAGCTTCGATTCGCGAGGTCGGAGGTCGATGGGACAACCCGGAGCAGTTCCAAGGCGTCCCCGTTGCTGCCGGAGTAAACGATCCTGCCAACGTCGGTGCGTTCACGCTAATCTGCTCCAACCTAGACGACGAAGCAAACCCGGAAGGCTTTCGCTACGGCTTGATCGACGAAAGCAGCAAACTCAATCTTAACGTGTTGCCGTTCTGGGACGAGCAGGTCGACGTTCGAACAGAGGTCCTTGCAGCGTTGCCCGGCATGACCGACGACATCGCCGACGCCATTCTCGACTGGCTAGACGCGGATGACGAGAGTCGCGATTTCGGCGCGGAAAGTAATTACTATCGTTCGCAGTCTCCACCGTACGAAGCCAAAAACGGACCGCTGGACAGCTGGGATGAGTTATTGCTAATTCGTGGCATCACACCTGAGTTGCTGTTCGGTTTGGACACCAACCGAAACGGAGTCTTGGATGAATCGGAAGCCGCCGCAGAAAACATTTCATCGGTCGACGCCAACATGGTGCTTGGCTGGGCGAACTACGTAACGCTGTACAGTAACGAATCGAACTTGAACGTCGACCAGTTTCCTCGAATCAATATCAACGACGATGACCTTGAACAGCTTTATGACGACTTGCGGAGCCGCTTCGACGACACTTGGGCAAACTTCATCATTCACTGGCGATCAACCACGGGCGACGAAGAATTAGTCCCCGGTGCACCGACCTTACCGGCGAACCAAGTGCCGGTTGATTTCGATGCAGTCATCAGCCAGCGAAAGTTCCGAAACGTCTTGGACTTGGCGGGGGCCATTTTGCCGGGAGTTGATGGCGATGGAAACGATGTGATTATGAATTCACCGTTACCGGAACCCGGTCTCTCGCCCGAGACCATGCAAGAATTTGGTCCGGCGTTGGTCAACACGATGAACGAATTGACTCATTTTGAAGGCAGCTCAATTCCCGGCCGAATCAACATCATGCAGGCCTCTCGCATTGTACTCAACACGATCCCGGGACTCACCGAAGAGCAAATCGATTTGATTATCGCGCGGCGGGAATTTGAATTGGATCAACCTGAAAGCGTTGATGTCTTGCGTCTTCATCCAACATGGCTCTGGGCCGAGGGTGCCCCGCTGATCCCGATAATCAGCAGCAAAGATGAGATGAGCGCCCTGCTGCCGTACATCTGTACCGGTGGTGACGTGTTCCGGGCCGAGATCATTGGCTTTTTTCCCGATGGGATTGGAACTTCGCGTGCGGAAGGAGTGATAGATACTATTGCAGCGGAGCCGAGGCTACTATTCTGGAGGGACAAAAGCCACCTTCCCTCCGGTTACTCGGTCGACGTGCTGGGAATCGGCCTTGCGCAATAGCTAACGCAAAACGACAGGACGCGGGCTGCGGACAGGCGGCTCTCACACCGAAAACCTCACACCGAAAACCTTTTCACTTCATGTCCATCATCGCTTTCGAATTCGACGACTCGACCCTCCGCGCCGTGGTTGGCCAACGCCCCAACCGCCAGTTTCGCGTGACGGGTACGTTCGAGATTCCGATCGATGGCGATGTTGAATTGATCGGGCAGAAACTCAAAGAGGAACTTCAGAACCAAGGGATCAATAAGGCGGATGCAACCGTCGTTTTAAGTCGGTGGCAAAGTGAAATCCGCGAGATCACCGTTCCACCCGTGCCCGATGATGAACTGCCGGACTTGGTTCGCTTTCAAGCCAAAAATGAATTCATCTCCTTGACCGAAGAATGGCCTCTGGATTACATCCGCTTGGACCAACCGGACGATGGTCCGCATCGTGTCCTCGCGGCGGCAATTTCTCCAAAGATGCTGGAGCACATTCGGGCGATCTGCCGAGCAGCAGAAATCACGCTGAAACATATCGTGTTGCAACCGCTGGCGATCGTCAATTTGTTTTCAGATAAGCAGGAAGCGGGCGAGCAGATCGCTCAACTGCTGATTCGATCATCCTCCGATCGTGCCGACCTTTCGATCGCGGTGAACGGCAACCTGAAGATCACTCGATCGATTCGCTTTGCGCCCGACGCGGCCGCCGAGAAACGATCTTCGCTGCTGATCAGTGAATCCCGACGAACGTTGGCCGCAGCCAGCCCGATCCTTGACACGCCGATCAAACATGCCACCGTGCTGGGGCACGAGAAACGCTTCAAAGCGTTGGGTGGAGACCTGACCAAAGGCCTTGGCTTCACCGTCGATTTCGTAGACGCGTTCGATTTGCTGCCGTTGTCTTCTCAGTTTGTACGTCCAGAACATTCAGCCGATTTCGCGGCCGTGCTTGGCTCTTTGGCGTCGCAGAACACGAGTGCAAAGCACGCCGTTGATTTTCTTTCGCCCAAGCGGAAGGTTGTCCGGCACCCCGAACGCAATCGTTGGCTGGCCATCGGTGGTTTGGCTCTGGCTGCGTCGTTACTGCTGATCATTTTCGGCTGGACCAGCCTAAGTAGCAAACAGCAAAAAATTGATGAACTAACCGAAACGCTAGATCGATACTCGACCAACAATGCGGGCGATGGCCAACGTCCGGGAGTTGATCAGATTGTGGGCGAGGTCGGCGCAATCGACCAATGGAAACTGAAAGATGTCAATTGGCTTGTCGAGCTGAAACAACTGAGCGATCGGATGCTCACGCCCGATGACATCATTGTCGATTCGTTGACTGCCAGTGCAGGGCGAGGCACACCGCAATTGGACATGAACAGTCGTGTCGCCAGCGTGCCAAAAGAGAACGAACTACTGGCCTCGCTTGGTGGTCGCCCTTATCAACTCACCCCCGAACGATCCGAAGAAAAATCTGACAAAGACTACCCCTTGGGACTAAATCTGCGAGCTTCCTACCAGCCAGACATGACGGCGCTAATTCAAGAAATCAATGTTCGGGCGGCTGAATTTCTTGAAAAACAGCAGGAGCAGCAGCTCCAACAACAAGCCGTCTCCGCCGAGGCATCTCCATAACGTGAACTTGACGGACTGGCATCGGAAAATTCGACTGCAAGCGAACCGCTTCGAACGATCAACACAACATGTTTGACAATCTCTCACAACGCGAAAAAGTACTGGCTGGCCTCGTAGGCTCGTTGGTCCCTCTTGCGCTGTTGGTGATGGCGATGATCTGGTTTTTCGGTCAGCAGAGTGCGCGAAGTGCTCAGATCGAAGGTCTTCGTTCACAGATTGCAACTGAAAAAGAACGCGTCAAAGAAGCATTGGATGCAAACCAAAGACGTCTGTACTATCGCAGTATCAGCGTACCGTCGAACTTTCAAGACGCTACCAACGACTACCAGCAGTGGATCAAGAAACTGGTTCGCGACGATGTCGGGATGACTTATCGCAGCCTCACCCCAAAAGCACCGTCAAAGCTAAAGTTCGGGGGCGAAGTGATTGGCCGGACAGAATCGTACAGGTTGCTGGCGACGACCGATTTGGAGCAAATGGTCGAGTTTCTAACCAAGTTCTATGAGCTTGATCTGTTGCACCGAATCAAGTCGATTCAACTAGTCCCCAAAGCATCGGGCACCTCGAGGACGCGAGCCAACATCCGCACCGGGCAAATTGCTTTGTCGGCTGAAATTGAAGTGCTGTCGCTGGTTGATGCGAATATCGATAAGCGTGGTGATTTTCTGAAACAATTCCGAGCACTTGAACTGACCGCCGATGAATACCGAGACTCGATTCTGAAGCGGAACATTTTCGGACCTGCCAACAACACACCCACGATTTCTGTCACGAAGTCGGCATCGTATTATTCGGACAAGGATCTTCGCATCCCAGTTAACGCCAAAGATGCTGATAAAAACCAGAAGCTAGTCTTCAGCTTGGTGGATCCGAAAATTAAAGAGGCGAAGCTGGAACACAAGAAACCGACCGACCGCCGGGCCTATCTGACAGTTCCCAAACAGCCTGAAGGTAAATACACATTCAAAGTCCGAGTGACCGATGACGGCCAACCGCCAAAGTCAAGTGAAACTGAGTTTACGATCAGCGTCAAAGAAAAGGTCGTGAAAAAAGCACCAACCAAAAAGCCTCCCAAGCCTAAGTTCAAGAACAGTCGTGAAACTCGAATCACCGCGATTGTTAAAGACAAAACCGGTGCTTGGCAAGTCTGGATCAACGTTCGCACCAAAGGCGAGAAACTTAAACTAAAAGAAGGCGAATCGTTTAAACTCGATGGGGAAACGTGGAAAGTCACCTCGATCGATCTTGACGAAGCCACGTTTAGCGTCGAGGGAAAATCAAAAACCTTTGGCCGAGGCCAACCCTTCGATGGCTCAGAAAAAACAGCTTCGCTGGGACGTTAGGCAAGCGGCAGACCAAAAACTTCCAGCAGATAGAGGAAATTTGTCCTTGTACCAAAAGTCCTAACCGGCAAGTTTAAACTCGCCTTCTGCCTTAGAACCGGAAACCGTTCGTCCACGTCCGTTACTGATCGCGGGTGACTTCGTCACCACGTGCAGGAGCTTTTCCGATCAACTCAAGCGTGCCGTTGTCGACACCGTTGCCACGCCGAATGACGTTCTTGTCGTACTGCAAGCCAAACGCGGCGACGTTTCCAGAATTTCCCTCCGCAACATAAACAACCGACCTTGCTGGGATTTTCTGACCGGCCGCACCGCCCGTAAAGTTGAAAAGCCCCGTCGACATCACGTAGTCCTTTTCTCCAGCACGGTCCGCCTCAAGGCCCACGTTAACGTTAGCCGTATAGATCCCGCTGATCTTTCCCGTCCGAGGACTCAACACCCAACACTGAAGATTTCCGGTCAAATGATCGAGGATGTAAATGCCTTCCACCGATTCGTCGATCCAACCCGTCGCTAGTGAAATACTCTTGCCCCGAGCCGCACTGTCCGCCTGAAGCCTTAGCGGTTCAAGATCAATGGCAGGTGCCTGACGCTGTTGAGCCATGTAGGTTCCGATCCCAGCACCAAGGAAAGACGCCAAAGCGATCAATCCCCCCAAACTAGAGAGCCACAAGACCGATAACTTGGTTGGTTTCATGTTCGACATCATTCGCTTCCTTACCGTTAATTCACTTGAATTGATTCTCGCAATAATACCGCAACGTGATTTCAAAGAGTAGCCTGTTTGCTACCGCCGCATCAATAATTCCGACGGTCACCAACTGTACTAAGGATTCACTTACTATCGCGTTGAAATCACAAGCTGTTTCGATCCAAGCGGCAGGAAACAGTTTGAACATTGGGTGCCAAACCGTCTTTGATCGGATACACTTAGGTGAAGCGTTCCACGCGACATTTGATTTTCCACCTGACCGTTTGAAAGGCCACCAAAGCCATGAAATTGTTTCCCTTCGCCACAATTTGGTCCTTGTCCGTATTGCTTGTAGTCGGGTGCATGGCCCAAAGTTCGAACAAACCCCAAAAAGTCGAAACCACGGAAGATTCGCAAACTGAAGCCGATCACAAAATCCGCGCGTTGATCATCGATGGACAAAACAACCACACGGCGTGGCCCAAATCCACACTGATGATGCGAGACTACTTAATCGAGTCTGGCAAATTCACGGTCGACATTGAGCGAACAAAATTTACTTGGAGGGGAGACTTGGCGAAGGAGTTTCCACTGAATGACGGCAAGACTTATGAAAACCTGAAGAAGCCGAAAACGGACCCGGACTTCGCTCCTGATTTTTCTGCCTACGACGTGGTGATCTCTAATTTTGGCTACAAAGCAGCTGCGTGGCCTGAAGCGACCAACACCGCGTTTGAGGAATACGTTAGAAACGGCGGCGGCTTCGTTTCAATTCATGCGGCAGACAACTGCTTTCCCAACTGGAAAGAATACAACCGCATGATTGGTATCGGTGGTTGGGATGGACGTGAAAATCGTGACAACTATCTGTACATCGACGAAGATGACAAAGTAGTCGTCGATGACTCAGACGGATTAGGCGGAGACCATGGCCCACGGCACGAGTTTGCTCTCGTTGTCCGCAACACGACTCATCCAATCACCAAAGGCTTGCCGGTCGAATTCATGCACACGAAAGATGAGCTTTACCAAACTCTCAGAGGACCAGCGGAAAACGTGACAATTCTTGCCACAGCGTTTGCAGATCCCAAAAAGAAAGGCACGGGGCGACACGAGCCAATGCTAATGGTCATCGACTACGAAAAAGGGCGAGTGTTTCATTCAACCCTTGGCCACGAGGATTACTCGTTCGAGTGCGTGGGTTTCCAGACAACTTTTCTGCGAGGCACCGAGTGGGCGGCAACCGGCAAAGTCACGATCCCAATCCCCGAAGACTTCCCGACGGCCGATAAATCAAGCAACAGGAAGTGGCAGCCAGCCGCGGTCAAAAACTGAGCCAGACCGTTGGATCAATCGCGGGGATCGCGAACCTCCTGAACTCACTCGTTGAATAATTGGTTCGCCGGGATGATCATCACTTGGCGGCCATCTGCCACCAAGGCCCCGATCACCTCCCCCGCGTCCGCGCTCAGAATGGGACACCCGTTCCATAGATCGTGATCGCCCACAAATCCTTCGACCGCCAGAGGACCATCCGAAGTTTCCGTCAACTGCTCTGCCGAAATTGGCTGATGCACATACACGTCGCCCTTTGCTCCAACAGGGCGACGAACGGCGATCACGCCGCTTACGTTTTCAGCGGTCGTCAGATTTTGCCAAGGCAGTTTCACGTTCGCATCCAGTGGCAACATCACAATCTTAGCGGCCGTTTGCCCCGCCTCAAACGTTGCCGCGAGTTGACGAAGTCTTTCTTCCAATTGCTGATTGAAGTCTGCACTTGAAAAATCGTCGATCGAGACGCTTTCAACGGAAGAATCTTCGGCTGCAAACTCAGCGAGCACATCAGAAGGAATCAGAAGCCCCGTTTCGCCATTGCTATTTCGGACCGGGATCGCTGAAGCGAGTCGAGTGACACTTCTCCTTCCAAGCAACCCCAATCGGCTTGTCTTGATCACCAATGTGACGGCTCCTTTGAGATCCACCGTCGGCAACCGCACCTGATTCGCTTGTTCTAACCATTGATCTTCCGGTTGTTTGTGCAGCTTAAATACTTGGCCCGGAGCGATCTTGGTACCACCGTCACCGACGGTCAGAAATGAGATCCCTCCACGTGCAATCGTCTCCAATGAATCGGTATCCAACGATAAACCGCCCCGCAAACTGAAGTCGACATCGATGCCGCTGTTAGCCCAGAATTTAGACTTGGAAGTCACCAGTCGCTCGTGAGGATGATGAATGACAGCCTGAAAGTTCACGTGCCTCGCATCGTCCGACAAGTGCACGTCCAGAATCTTTCCAACTTCAAAACCACGATAGCTTAACGACGAACCGGGATTCACACCGAACTGCTCGTCCGCTTGAAACACGATCTCGGTCCCGCGTCGTTCGCCGGCTCCTTGAGGCACATCCGCCAACCCCTTGAATTCACGCGGCATCGTTTCAAGACTCAGCGAGTCGGGCTCAACCGCAATGTACTTTGGACCAACCGCTGTTTCCAACCCAGAGATCCCCGTTAAAGCCAATTGCGGTCGCACGATCCAGAAGTTCGCTCCATTTTGCAGCAGCCCTTTGGCAGATTGATCCATCATGACTTCCACATCGACGCCATCACCGCTCGCCAAATGAATGTCTTGCACCACACCAACGTTAATCCCGCGATACCGAATCGGATCACCATCGTGAAGCCCATGACCATCGGGAAAATGAATTGAAATTTCTATGCCCTGTTCTGGCGTCGTCCACCACGCCAAGCCCAAGGCCAACAGCAATGCCAACGCAGTCAGAATCCAAAACTTGGACTGCAGCAGGCCGCGTTTTTTGGAAACGATCGCCGTCGGCAACGAAGTAGAATTAACAGGCGTCAAATCAGATTTTTCAGAGGGTGTCATCATCGCCATCCCAGATCAAATGCGGGTCGAAAGAGATTGAAGCGAGCATGCTCATTGCCACGCACATAACAAACGCGATTACCGCCGGCCCAAGATGAAACTCAACCATGTCTCCCAACTTGACCAGCATCACCAGAAACGCCAGCAGCATAACATCCATCATGCTCCATTTGCCAAGATGCTCCATCAATCGCAGCGTAAACGATTTATGCTGTCGATGCAGCAGTTCGAAGTAGCTAAGTTCCAGCAGCAGAACAATTTTGGTCAGAGGGAACAAGATTGAAAACAGAAACACAACGCCGCCAACCAGCCACGATCCGTGTTGAAACAACTCGATCGTCCCGGACAAGATACTGGACTGATGCGAGTGCCCAAGTTGCTCGATGCGTAAGATGGGCAGCAGCACCGCCGGCCAGAACAGCACCAGAGCGCCCATCGCGGCAGCAGCAGTACGATTGGCCGATTTCGCCCGGTCTTTTTCGTCGGCAAAACGACTTCGGCAGCGAGCACATGACGCCGCTTCGTTGTTCGCAAGCGGCGGAACGTGCTGGATCAATCCGCAGCAGTGACATGACTTGAGTGACTTCATGCCGACAATTTACTCGGTTTGGCCAATGCGACAAAGATGGAAGTACAAAACAGGCATCAAGCAACGCGCACCTGAATAATACGACTAAATTATCCCCACTCGCATAACGAATCGACGTACGCAGCAGAGCCATCATTCAGCCAGCCATCCAGCTGCGCCTGCTCTTTCAATTGCTGTCCACGCTGAATCGGGACGACGACAAAGCCGGTGCTGACGTCGTCCAACGCTGACATGTCGCTCCAGAGTTTTTCAAACTGAGAAACGGGATACACGTCTTCCTGTCCGTTGCCCCAACGTTTCTTCACGTCCTTGATCGTGATGTACGTGGGCATGCGTTGGCTAAGATCGCGAACCGCCTGCTCCACTTTTTGCTCGTCTGCAAGATCCAATCGAGAAATCTTGAACACGTCCAGCAGAGCATCAATGTCGATCCAAGTCGTCATGCTGTTGTAGTAGGACAGGTTAAACTCGTCCTTCTCACGAGGCATCGCCAGTCCCTCAAGCAGTCGAGGCCAACCGTTGACTCGAGCCAATCCGCCACCCCGATCATCTAAGCGACGTGTAATCACCTCGAAGGTCAGGCATTTCTTGCTAACGATGTGCTGGCCCAGCAAGCCCGGATCGATGTTCGCCCCGAGCGTATCAATATTGTGCAACATCAGGTACTTCAGCTGAGGCCGATCGTCCAGCATCTGCTTCAACAAACCGTTGCGCAACATATTTGGAAATTCGTACCAGTGCCCGACCGGGTGCAGGCACTGCATCGGCAGGTTGTCGCGATAGTCGCCACCTTCGCCCATACTTCGCACCCAACCGATCAAAGCCGCTCGCAAACTCTCTCGCATTTTTTCTTGCTGTTCGTCCAGCTTCTGCTGCGGCATCTGCTCCCAAGCAAACTGCAAGTCACGAACCATCGGAATCAGTCGAAGGCCGACATATCGGCCAGGCGAAAGAGCGATGTCAGTGTCTGGATATCCGTAGTTGCCGACGCCTTGTAAATGATCTTGGATTGGGCCATGCGTCATGTATCCGGTCGTGATCACGTGAGGAACCGACGTCCCAAAAGCCGAAGCCACTTTGCGACTCTTAGCCAAATGCGTCTCGATAAAACTTCGGTAGCTGCCCGAAAGCTGGCAGAACGGGTGCAAACCTTTCACCACGCCAGCACCTTGCGTCCAGCGACTTCCCACACCGGCGGCCAACGTCACGACGCCGACCTGTCCCTCACGAATCGCCGCTTCTCCGACCGCCGTCACTTCGGACGACAGCCCCGCTCTCGCATCGATCAGGTCATCTGGTTTCACGTCGGTGATGGAGGTATTGGCAGGCAATCGATTCTGAGCCATCCCGTAGCGGCCCGAGTTTAAATCCGTCGCAATCTGGTCGTGCAATTCGTGATCAAAGCCCATCCGCGTCAGCAACTCATCCAACGATTCGATCTTCGCACGATTCGATTTTCGCCCAGGCAGAACGCTTTCGAACAGTTTTTGAAATGTTTCCGATGCCCCTTCGTTACGGAAATCGGTGCCTAGTTGCTCCAGTTCAAATCGAGAAGCCATCGACAATTCATGTGCCGGTTCTTTCAGCCACAACGGCAACATCATCATGTAATAGCTGTCAGGCATCCTCGTCACGCCATCGCGATCGAACGAGCCCCAACTGCCTCGGTCGTTGATCTCAAAGTCGTAAACAACCGGATCCATCGCAAACGGCAACCGAGTTTCCATCTGGCGTTTCGTATCGACCATCGCTGTCTGCAGCCACGCCTGAGCCTCCTTTTTCACGGTCGGATCAAAGATGAATCCCATCCCGCCGCCAGCCATACCGCCCAGCATCCAGAATCCCCAAAACTGCTGGCCGTACTTGTCTTCGCACTGCTTCACCATCGAGTTCGTAAACAGATTGGTACACCACGGAATGATTTTTTGCAGCGGGCCAAAGAAGTTTTGATGAGTCAATTTCCCAACCGCCTTGATATCACCTCGATTCAACGCGTCCACGATCTGATCCAAAATCTTGATCGCGTCTTGACGAGCTTCCCATTCGGCAGGCGAACGTAACAAGTACTTCTCGGTCACCATCTCCAGAATCGGACCGACGTTTTGAGCCATTCCCCCGTGCACCAGAATCAAGCTATCCTGAAGCTTCTGCCGCGTGTCCGCAGAAATTTCCTCTAACGAGAACACTTTGTGTTTGGGTAACAGCCTTCCGCGGCTGACGCCATGTTCGGGATCATCTGCCGTTGCCTCAGCTCCTTCGATCAACTTGATACCGGGCCAAACTCCACCCGAATCTTGCCAGCCTCCGCCAGAGCCACCGATCCATTCGCCAAGGATGGCACGGGCTGCGATAACACGTCGCTCGACTTCGTTCAATTCACCATCCAGCGACGACACCTGCCCCGTCGCGCGCATGCACATCGAAATTAGGGACCCCAACAGATTGGTCGATACCGCTAACCGTGACCCTTTTGGAATGTCATTGACTTTACTGACGATCTCCAAGCCAAGCCCGGGCTTGCCGATAACTCGTTCCAGCAACGACTCCATCGACTGGCCGCAACCCTCCATTCCTGGTGGAACGAGTCCAGCCGCGATAACCGCCGCTTTCAACAGCCCCAAGTAATCGCGTGCGAAATCGAAAACCTCCTCGATCGAGGTCACATCCGCCGAAGCTTTCAAATCCAAACTGACCAAACGCAGAACGGGGCGGTCAATGACTCGCAGATAACATTCGATCGGAGGCTGAGACTTATCGTCTCGTCCTGTCACGCCCAAATTGATCGATGCATTGATCACTCGAGCGCCCGCAGGGTAGTCCATACCAAGGAAAAAGATGTCGCTCCATCCGCTGTGCGAAAAATCCATCCGGACGGCGGTCGTCTCCGAGAGAATCGGAAACAACGGGCTGTCATTCTGTCGAGCCAGCAAATCTTGGTGCAGCCGCAAAGGGTGATCCGCCGGATGCCCCGCGCGGAACATCCACTGATTGCCACGAACTGTTCGTACACTTTTGCGAACCTGATCCGCCAGCGTTTGAAATGCTAACTGGTGATACGCATGAGCCAACGCGCTGGACAAGCCGTCACTTGGTCCATCTTCCGCCTGTTTTTGAAGTAGCGAATTGATCGCTTCTACGAAGCGTCGATTTAACAGACGGCGATAGCTGTCGAACGGAATCAATCCGGGATCTTCATTCGCCAAGAACGGCGGAACGTGATGCCGATAGATTCCAGACAGAAAAAACAGGCATCGCACGCGATGGTACAGATTGTCAGCCGACCGCCAAAAGGCATCCAACGTTTCCGCATCACGCAACAAGTCTTCGAGCTTAGCCCCCCGGCACAGTTCATCCAGCGAGCGGTTTCTGATCGCGTCATCGTCCGACACGATTGTGTCGATCAGCGGGTTTACCGCCACAGTATTTACGTTCATCGCTGACCTACCTTCCGTTTCCGACCGCAGAATCCGATTCGTTCTTTGCCGCGACAAGGTCCAGCAACTCGGTCAGCACTTCGTCTCGATCCTTACCAGAGAGTGCTAAAGCCAATTGCGATTTCAACAATCCGTACTTCACTCCGATGTTGTAACGACGCCCTTTGATTTCTAGAGCCAAGTAACGCTCGCGTTTGGAAAGCGTGTCCAGAGCAGGGGACAACTGAATCGTTTCCCCTGATTTCGAATTTTGAATCGTTTCCTCAAGCAGCTCCATCACCATTGGCGTCAGCACGTGCATTCCGGACAAGCATAGATAATGACTGGCTCGCAGACCCGCAATGTTCAACTCTTGTTCCGCCAAGGTTGGCGTCGGCTTTTCCAGTACTTTGGATATTTCATACAGATCGTTGCCGGATCCGGTCCGGTGTCCTCCAACGGCACCGAAATAGGGCAATAGCGTTTCGCGAGACGCTTGCACCCCGGACACGGCACACGCTTCTTCATTTGCCAGGTTCACCAGTTGCTTCGCACAACCTTCTTCACGCTGACTGATGTAAACATGATCTCCAACGAGATGAAGAAACGAGTCGTTGCCAACGAAATCACGAGCCCGGTAAAGAGCATCGCCGTATCCACGAGGATTCGCTTGTTCAATAAAGGTCAGCCGATTGGCGTGCTCGCCAGCTGCTTTCTCATAGTTAGTGGCTTCACCCGGACAGATCACGACGCAGATTTCCTCGACCCCAGCCCCAACCGCTTCGTCAGCGATCAGCTGGAGTGCCGTTTTCGGTTCACCCTGCTGATCGACAAGGGTTTGAAGCGGCAGTGACTTTTCCGCAGGAGAGGCAGCCGTGACGACGGCTCGACGAATGCTCATGAGATCAAATCTGATTCAATAGGAAGTTAGTGATTTCTTGAGCCCCTAGTCTATCTGGTCTGCAAAAATACTCGATCCTGAATCCATGTAGCCGTTGCCGGAATCGAGTTTGTTTCATCCCAGAACACCGCTCCCACGAGTCTTTGCTTTGCGTAATTCGTACAATCGACAAATTCGTCTATTCATTATTGGCTGGAATTCTTAAGCTATCGGGCAAACGACGGCGGATTCTGCCGCCGGTCATTGGAAACCGAATAATTGCTGGAGCGATGAAGCATGGGAATTGACTGGAGTGCCCCGTTCACCTTGGAGCACCTGTTCACGCTGGCGATGCTGGTCATCCTGCAGGCGGTGCTGGGATTCGACAACTTGCTTTACATTTCCTTGGAGTCAAAACGGGTCCGCGAAGACAAACAATCGTTTGTCCGCAAGACGGGAATTGGCTTGGCGATCATCTTGAGGATCGTCTTGTTGTTCGTCTTACTGATCGCCATCGGAAAACTTCAAACCCCCATTTTTGAGTGCGGACTTGCTCCGGTTGCGGCTCACGTCGACGAAGAAGGGCAAGAACATCCTGCAAAAGAATCTGCTGCCGCATTGGAACACGGTCACGCATCCGATCACGATGAAGACGAATCGCACGCTGCCCACCACGTGATGCGCAAACCAAACGAAGCAGGCGGTATTCTCGCCTGCTCTTTCAACGTCCACAGCTTGATCACGCTGCTGGGAGGAATCTTCATTATCTACACTGCGTTTAAGGAAATCACTCATATGCTCGCGGTGCATGACTTGGAAGGCCATGGAGAGAACAAACGCCAACGGAGCGTTGCCACGACGATCGCGTGGATCGTATTGATGAACCTCGTGTTCTCGTTCGATAGTATTCTCAGTGCGATCGCGTTGACCCACAACGTTTGGGTCATGTCGCTGGCGATCATCGCCAGTGGCGTGCTGATGATTGTCCTTGCCGATACCGTTTCTGACTTCTTGAAGAAGAACCGCATGTACGAAGTCTTAGGTCTGTTCATCCTGCTGATCGTCGGAGTGATGCTGGTGTCTGAGGGCGGTCATTTGGCTCACCTTCACCTGTTTGGCAATCCGATCGCGCCGATGGCCAAATCAACTTTCTACTTTGTGATCGCCATCATGGTGGCAGTGGACGTCATCCAGACTCGCTATCAGAAAAAGCTACTGGCTCAACGGGCACGTGAAGCAGAAGGTCACGCGTAAGCAGTTCGATCCAAATAGCAAATCGCAAAAAAATAGGCCTCGTGCGTTCATCACGCACGAGGCCTATTTCTGATTTGAATTGACACAGGATCTTAGTTGCCGGCGGCAGCGGAAGTCGCTATCGCTCCAGTCGACTGAGCTTGCATGAAGCTGTTGACACGATCGAGCTCTGCCGTGACATATTCTGTTGCGGTAGGAAGCCAAATTGGCATCGTCTCGACAGCGAACATCACGAAGAGAATCATGGCTGCCGCAAAAACGAATTGGAACAGACTTCGAATCGCGTCACGATTTTGCAACTTGCGATAAGCCTTCAGCTCTTGCTTAACGGAATCTTTCCAATATTTCTCAGTCGACAGCTTTTTGTAAGTCAGCATAATTTCTCTCGTCAATTGAGCCCGTCTCATCATGGGCGTTTTCAAATCATCCAAGTTCGTCGGAGGTGAACTTGTTTGTTGATAAGCCATT
The DNA here is from genome assembly GCA_937929805.1 of uncultured Pirellulaceae bacterium. Classification (GTDB taxonomy): domain Bacteria; phylum Planctomycetota; class Planctomycetia; order Pirellulales; family Pirellulaceae; genus Mariniblastus. The sequence continues at coordinate 92,349 of CALFUT010000009.1, read as the reverse complement.
TCGCAATGACCGTGCCAATCAACGAAAACTGGGAAAACTCCCGTGTTTTCGCGACGTTTGACAAAGCGTTGTTTCATTTCAGCATCATCCCACGAGCCCAACGTTGCAAAATCGCAATCTGATGCATTGTTACAACATCATTGGCCACAATGTTCCATCGGGAGCAATCCCCAATTCCACTCAATGACAAAAGACAAATCGATTCGGCGCGGCAGCCGCGAATTAACGTTTCCCGATCAGTGACTTCATTTCGCTCCATGACCGAGTGTTGGCAACATCAGCCGCAGCCAGTCCGCCCCGCCGCGCCTGCTTGATGCCGAACCGAATATCGTCCAGCCCGGCCACTTTATGAGCGTCCGTGTTGATCACAATCGGAATACCAAGCTGCTTTGCCGCGGCCAAATGAGCGTCATGCAGATCCAAGCGTCGCGGATTGGCATTCAGTTCCAAGAACTTTCCGTGCTCTGCCGCTGCCTGAAAAACGGCGTCCATGTCAACGTCGTACGGCTCTCGCTTATTGATCAACCGCCCGGTCGGATGAGCGATCATACAAACGTGCGGGTTCGCGATCGCGCCGAGGATTCGATCGGTAATCTGATCGCGTGGCTGTTTCTGCCCGTAATGTAGGCTGGCAATGATCCAATCTCCTTGAGCCAGTACCTTATCGGGCAAATCCATGTCACCATTTTCAAGGATGTCACACTCAATCCCTTTGAGCACCACGAAATCATCGTTTGAACCGGCATTGAAGTCATCAATCGCCTTCCATTGAGCCAGCAGTCGATCGCTGTTCAGTCCGTTGGCCATCGTGACTCTTTTGCTGTGATCGGTGATCGCGATGTACTTCAACCCGCGCTCTTTCGCCGCCGCAGCCATTTCCTCGATCGTGTTTTTTCCGTCCGTCGCAACGGTATGCATGTGCAAATCGCCCTGCATGTCCTCGCGCTGAATAAGCGGCGTCAGAGAATCGGTTTCAGCGAGTTCGAATTCGCGCCGAGCTTCTCGCAACTCTGGTTCGAACCACGGCAAACCGAGTGACGCGTAAACATCCTGTTCTGTCTTTCCGGCAATCGATGGTTGCTGATCGGTGTTCTCGATCGGCTGACCGTTTTCCTCTGTTTTAAAGACACCCCATTCATTGATTCGCAGCCCCTTCTTTTTGGCTCGACCTCGAACCTGAACGTTGTGGTCTTTGGATCCCGTAAAGTACTGAAGCGCTGCCCCAAAAGATTCGGCCGGCACGACTCGCAAATCCACTTGAAACTCGTCCTCCAACCGCACCGACATTTTCGTTTCGCCACGCGCGATCACGGACGAGATCTCAGGAAACTCACCGAAGTGGTCCATCACCGTTTCGGCATCCGTCGAGTCAACCAATAAATCCAGATCGCCGACGGTTTCTTTTCCGCGTCGGTAGCTTCCCGCAAACTCCAATCGCTCAATCGCTTTGCATCCAACCATGTGCTCACGAAGCCGCGTCACCAGTTTGTCGGCCGTCGCCCACAAAATTCGTTCGTTGGATGCCGCCGCGATCGCAATGCCGTCCAGAATCGTTTGTTCGGTTTTGGCTCCAAATTTTGGCAGCGTCTGAACCTGATTCGCCTCGCAAGCGGCTTTCAGCATGTCCAGATTTTCGATGTTCAATTCGTTGTACAGAGTCGCCGCTTTTTTTGGCCCAAGACCGGGCACGTTTAATAGATCCAGAACGGTTTTGGGGACCGTCTCAAGGATCTCGTCCATTTGAGACAGCCGCCCCGAGGCAACCAGTTCGTGACATTTTTCAGCAACGCCTTTCCCGATCCCATCCAGCTTTGTCAGGTCAGATTCGGACTCTATCAGCGACGCAACCGATTGAGGCAGATCACGAATCACGCGTGCTCCGTTGCGGTACGCTCGTAAGCGGAAGGGATTCGAGCCAGCGAATTCGAGCAGATCAGCCAACTGCTCTAACGATTTTGCAATTTGATCATTGTTCATGCCCTGATTCTATCGCCGCAGCGAGATGCGATGTAGTCCGGTGATCGCCCACTTGCTCAGTCTGTCTCTCGATATTGGCAGCCTGTGCATTTTTTGTCGCTATCACCTAACGGGCGTGGAAATCTGAGTGCTGCCGAGTTTCCCGCAGTGTGTCGTCGGGAGGGCGAGGCTCCGTCCGAGCCACGCGGAGCAAAAAACTTAACCATCCACATGGGGCGGACGGAGCCTTCCCCTTCCAACATCGGTTTCATTCATCGAAAGTGGCGCTGTCCAACTAGCTTCCTCAAACGGCTCGCCGAGAATTAGCTGTAGATCGCGTTCCGCACCTGGTCAGTCATTTCGGGCAATGACTCAGGTTTTGCGTCTAGCGTTGCTTCCGCGTACGCGTTTTCCGTTTCCCAAACGACGACTTTTGTCATCTGCAAATCATAGCCCTCGATGTTATCAATCAGGCTGGGGCTGATCTCTGTCAGCAGATACCTTGCCATGTTTTCTGCGGTCGGATTGCAGGGCAACTGATAGATCTTATTAGGTTCGACCTGTTTGAGGGCATCGATTGCGTTTTTATCTTGGTCCCAAACGATGAAGCCGTGGTCCCAATTGTCGTCGATCCAGCCTTTGAACAATTTGTTGATCACCGCAAAATCTACAACGCGTCCAAGTTCATCAACTTCGCGACCAGTCACGTGAAACTCGACCAGATAATTGTGTCCATGCAAATTGGCGCACTTTCCCTCGTGACCCAGCAAGCGATGCCCGGCGCAGAATTGGACTTTTCGCATGACGGTAATACTCACTCGATTCTCCTGTTCAACATTGATCCGCCTTGTCGGTCCGACAGATCGTAAAGAGCGGCTGCAAGATGACCGAGCAGCCGCGAAAGTGCAGAACGCGTTCTGACACGAAAATCCTAAAACGACCCAAGAGTATGCGCGTCCGTGAACAAATTGTCCAACCCGAAATCTTCACTGATTTCGGTAAACGCGGCACAGCAGGTAAACACGAATCAGGATTGCAGCTTTGGGTTGTTCTGATGACGGTCTCGGTCCCGAGCCGTTTTCTTCTCTAAGGTTCTGTTCAACGCCTCGGTTAGATCCACTCCCGTCTGATTGGCAAGGCAAATCAACACAAACAATACGTCGGCCAGCTCGCCGCTCAGGTCCGACGGGCTTTCCCCCGGCTTGAAGCTTTGCTCGCCATAAGTTCTAGATACGATCCTTGAAAGCTCTCCCACTTCTTCAACCAACTGAGCAAGATTCGTCAATTCTGAAAAATATCGAACGCCAACCTCGTTGATCCAATCGTCGACTTTGCGTTGAGCATCCGCGAGGGTCAAAGCGGAAGCGTCAAATTCGGGCAGGGTCATAACTCAGGATGCCTCAAACAAAACAGGTTCAACGATTAGCCCGGCGGTCGCATCGGCACGATCGACCGGCGTACCAAGGAGCGTAAAGCAAAGACAAGATGTTCCAGACGGAAGATTGCGGTATGATACTCCGCTCAATTGTCCGTGAAGGAACTGGTTTCAGCAAGTCGGTTTGCGTCTGGCTAGGTGGCTCGCTGAACATCGGCCGGAGACACGTAACGTGAACGTCCGGGTTCGATGTTGCTGCCAGTGACGGCAATCACCGATCCTTTTTTTCCTGTTTAAAACTTTTCTGAACCTGATGTCAACCAAAAACATCGTATTGTGCTTTCCGCTGCAAGAACCTCATATCGCGCAGATTCGCGAAGCGTCCAAAGACGACTTCAAAGTGATCGTTGCCAGCCAAGAAACGATCGGTCAAAACATTTTTGACGCAGACATTTTCTGCGGGCATGCCAAAACACCGGTCGACTGGGCGAAAGTCGTCAAGCAAGGTCGGCTGCAATGGATTCAATCGTCCGCCGCAGGACTGGACCACTGCCTAGTACCGGAAGTCATTGCGTCGCCGATCATGGTTAGCGGATGCTCGGCATTGTTTTCGAATCCGGTTGCCGAAACGACGATGGCGTTACTGATGGGATTGGTCAGGCGTCTGCCCATTTTTTTCCACGCTCAACAAGCTCGCGAATACGTCAGACGTCCGACTGACGACCTGTATGGCAAGTCCGTTGCCATTATTGGGTTTGGCGGAAACGGGCAGCGGATCGCCCAAGTGCTCCGTCCGATGGTTGATCGAATTGTTGCCAGCGATTGCTTTCCAGATGCATGTCAATCGCATGTCGAAAGCGGGCTGGTCGACCAGATTTTTTCGGACACCCAAACTGATCAGATGCTAACTGACGCGGACGTTGTGATCATCACGCTACCGTTATCGAAAACCAACGAGCACAGCTTTGGTGATCGTCAATTTGCTGCGTGTAAACGAGGTGCATACTTTGTGAACGTCGGTCGAGGTTCGGTCGTCCAGCAAGATGCGCTTGTCCAAAGCCTTCAGATTGGCCAAATTGGGGCAGCGGGCTTAGACGTGGCGGACCCTGAACCTATTGAACCATCCAGCCCTCTATGGGACATGGACAACGTCATCATTACTCCCCATGTGGGGGCTCAGTCCTCACGCCGCATACCGGTGACGATAGACCTGTTCTGTGAAAACCTCAATCGATTTCGTAACAATCAGACACCGCTGAACCTCGTTGACAAGCCGCTGGGGTTCCCGCGGCCTGAGCACCGAGTTGACAGGAGTTGGTGTTGAAGTCAGATTACCTGCTGCGGAAACCGCATTGTTCTCTATTCGAAATTGCCCGAGTCAAGGCATCAAAGCCTGACAACCTTAGCCAGCACAGATTCAGCCATAGTCAATGAAGCAGACAATTCGGACCTGTCTCGACTTCACCTGTTCACGACCTCGGGTGAAGACGACCTTGATGCCACGGTAACGCGCGAAGAGTTTGACGCGTCGCAGGAATGCTCGGAACTGCTGAAGGTTTACGAATCGGTCGTTGGCCGTAACCGCCAAAGCTGGACCTCTCACCTGACGCTGCAGAAGAAGCTAGGAGCCGGCGGCCAAGGAGTTGTTTTCCTGACAGAACGACGGGGCGCTGATGGATTCACGCTACCAGTCGCGTTGAAGATTTTCTCGCCCGAACGATATCGCTCGATCGACGATTACGAATTAGACATGCGTCGGCAGGCCGAGGTTGCATCCAGCGTCGCTCGGATCCAGCACGAAAACCTGTTGGTGGTTGAGAATTTCCTTGATCGTGACAGTATTCGGATGATGGTCATGGAGTGGGTCGAGGGATTCGATCTCCGACGACTGTTGACGCCGCGAATGCTCGGAATCATCAAGGAGCGCTTCAGCGAAAAACGGTGGAAACACGTCAATGAAACGCTGGTCACCGCGGGCCCTGAGCATCCTCGTTTCAAGACCGGTGTTGCCATATCCATCGTGACCGAATGCCTCGCGGCATTGGGCGCCATGCATCGCAATGGGCTTGTTCACGGCGACGTTAAACCCGGCAACATCATGCTCAAGAGCAGTGGGTACTCCAAACTGATTGACTTTGGAACCGCGTTTCATATTGAAGAAGCGCCGCCACGACGCTCTTGCACGCCAGCGTACGCCGCACCGGAAGTTCTGTCCGGAAGCGCAAACACGGCACAAAGCGATCTGGCCAGCCTAGGTTATGTGGTCATCGAACTACTGTCCGGACGGACTCTTTCAAGGCAATCTGACGACCTGAACAGTTTGATCGAAGGCAAACGAAACCTGATCAATCGTCTGGAAGACATTTTGCCAGAAGATGTTGCTCGCAACGATCTGCTGATGTCGTTTTGCCGAGGCCTGATCGCGCCCGACCCGGAGTTCCGCTTCGAAAGTGCTGAAGCGGCCAACCTAGCATCGGAGGGAGCGTCGGCAATTCTCCGTCAGCTAATCAAGACCGACATGTCGATGGAATATAACCATGACATTCGTCTCTGGATCGAAGAATTGTTGGAACTGAAGCCGGGCAACGGCGACGAAGTTTGATCTTTGATCGAGTCGCTCCGACCAAGAAATACTCAAACGATTGCTTGGAAGGCACGATTTCAGACCCAATCGCAGCCTGTCGTTTCTCGAATCCGCTCCTCGAAGTTACCCAGCAAACCGCCGATCACCGCCCACTTGTTCGGACGACGCACTTCGATATCACCTTGCTGGTTGACTCTTACAATCGAGTCGGCAGAAACGCCGGCGGCACCGAGATCCGCTGAGTGCAGTTCCCCGTCGTTAATCACAACTTCTAGTTGTCGACCTGTCAGTTCAATAAATCTCATAGTTAACTTGCCCAACCGTAAGTGAGCATCTAAAGACAAATCCAGTCAACAAACAGCAAGGAACAACAACCACCTAAAATCGGTTTTACCTAACGGGCGAACTTTGAGGAAGAAACATGTGGCAATTCCTCCACCTGAACCCCCACGACAATGGTCGACCACGACTCAGCCTCGTTCCACTCATCATGCCTTTCAGCAGCTTCCCCCGCCAAAACACCTTTTCCTAGCGCGTCCTCAAGATAACGGACTCGTCGTTTTAGCTGTTCGATCCGTCGTTGATCGTTCAAAAAAAGCTCGACCAACCAACTCCATATCTCTCTTCTGGGCGCGCCAATCTCTTCACTGATTTGCTTAAACGTCACCTCTTCGCGAACAATTCGCCTAGCAACACCGTAGCGGTATTTTTCGGAGTAATGACTCACTGACTTCTCCTGCATTTTTCCTAGACTACCGGGGACAAGCCCCACTGCCTGGCGGACATCGGCAGCTTGAGGGTAATCGGCACCTCCTTCCGCATACTCTTTACGCCCGATGAACGGATCCTGAGCAAACGAAGAAATTCGGCGGCACTGAACACAATACCAAGGTCCGTAGCCCCCCCGGCTAGCAAACAAACGAATCACCGAATGCATAGCCGCGATCAATACAGAGCCAACGTAGCGATTGTGCTCCGTATTATGAGCACAACCGACGCAGTAACCAGTTCTAGCTTGTTTGTCCATACTCGCCCCAGAGCAAACTCGATCTCGACACATGAGAGTCTAACCAACGAACGCCAGAAACTCTAGCTTTTGAGTCAATATTTTCCATTTTCAGAGGTTCGCCTTTGCCGGTGGTAACAATCAGAACTCACCGCATCATTTCTGGCAATACGCTACAGTCTCAGCTGCAGCTGAACTTTTGAATCTAGCTGCGATTGACTCGACCATCGATCACATCCTGATCCGCTGCAAAATCACTCGCTCTCGATTCCAGCTCCACCTTCGTTTCCAGCCTTGCCTGCTCAGGTGCCAGTTCACCTAGCTGCCGAACGGTTCGTGACAGCTGTTCGATCCGCTGCTGTTTCTGGTCAAATTGTTGCGCGATCCAAACTAGAAGATCCGGCTGAGGAACATCCAATTCTTCCGCGATCTGCGACAGAGTTTGTTTGCCGTCTAGAATTCGCTGCACAACGCCGGCTCGGAACTTTTCTGTGTACCGACTGGATCGAGTGCTTTGCATCACCAGATTGGATTCGCCGCGAATAAAATTCCCAACGGACACCGAGGCTTCAGCTCGATGGACATCGTCGGCATTTGATTTTAAGGGCCGGTGAACCGTCTGACGTTCGCCTCGACATTGATGGCAGAACCATGGGCCTAGCGACATCCGCGTCAAACCCCAAGCCAGCGGTCGACGCAAAAACTGGGCGTCAACGAGTCGGAACCAAGTGTTCTCCCCGCACCTTTCGCAGTAGCCAAGTTTTTCCGTTTTCGCCACAACCGACTCCGTGTTCCGCGTGAATCCTGCTGGATTACAACGTGCTGGCCTGCTTGCCGCACGATCTATAGCTTAACCATGCCGGCACAGCCACACCAGCGAAAACTGGGCAAATCACTTATCGAAGACACGCGCAATGCGTACAATCGTGCTGAATGTGAGTTCTGTAACCGGCTCTGCCGGCTATCCAGTCCGTATTTTCACAAACGCGATTCGGCTCACCTCCGTTCCCTATCTGTCTCCACCAACAAGTTGTCTCTTGAGCGAAACCAACCCCGAGCCCGTTTGGCAGACCTGCATCGTTGAATCCTCCGAACATGGTCAGCGACTCGATTCTTTTTTGGTCAAACATTTTGGAGGGTTTAGTCGCGTCAAACTTCAGCGTGCGATTGCGGACGGCTCTGTCTTGGTAGACAACAAGAAAGCGAAGTCATCGCTGCGGCTCAAGGCCGACCAAACAGTTCGGTTCTGCCCACCTGAGAGGACGCCAGAGACCCCGATCCCCGAGGCGATCTCGCTGGACATTCTTTATGAAGACGAGCATTTTGTCGCGATCAATAAGCCGCCCAACATGGTCGTCCATCCGGCCAAGGGGCACTGGGCCGGCACGCTCACTTCAGCATTGGCTTATCATTTTGAAACGCTTAGCACGATCGGCGGACCGACTCGGCCCGGTATCGTCCACCGGCTGGATCGAGACACCAGCGGCGTCATCCTTGTCGCCAGAACGGATCACGCTCACTCGGCGCTATCGTCACAATTTGAAGCTCGGACAGTGAACAAGGAATATCTGACGATCGTGACGCCGGCTCCAGACCGCGACCGTGATCAGATCGATAAACCCATCGGCGATCATCCGTACCAGCGGGAAAAAAAAGCGATCCGTGAAAACCATTCTTCCTCACGTAACGCCGTCTCGTTTTACGAAGTCATTGACCGCTACCAAGGCTTTGCAACGGTCTTAGTCAAACCGAAAACCGGGCGGACGCATCAAATTCGCATTCACATGGCTCATGTTGGCTGCCCGGTCTTGTGCGACAAACTCTACAGTGGTCGAGCCAGCGTCACGTTGAAAGATTTTTCCAAAAGCCCAACCGATGACGCGCCGCTGCTGAACCGGCAGGCATTGCATGCTCGATCGATCGAGTTCGATCACCCGGTCACTGGGGAACGGATGACCGTCGAAGCACCGATGCCCGATGACATCCAAGCCACGATCGCCGCGTTGAAGGAATATCGAAGTTGATCTCTTTCGCCGTCTCCCTCGGTCTATCGCCGATCCGCGTAACAAAAACGCTGGGAGGTGACAAAGCATATCCTTGAGCCAATCTAAATGGCAAATATTGACAATATGCGTCATGCCGGGTATCGTTCACTCAGTTGGTTTTGAAAACTGTGTGTAGCGAGGGAATCAGCCTGATGGGATCGTCACTCAATCTTTCTCTTACCGATGAGCTTCGCGCCTTCGTCGACCAAAATTCTGGAGACGGAACGGTTTACGCGACACCAAGCGAGTTCGTTCGTGACTTGTTGCGAGAGAAAAAGAATCGCCAAGAAGCTGCCATTGCTCGTGATTCGATACTGGCAGGCTATCAAGACGCGATCGCTGGTCGCACCGTCAAGTTCAATGGTGACCTTCAGAGCCTGTTGAAAAAGGCGAAGCGTTGACTGATAAGCGAGCCAGCAAACGAACACGCCAAAAGATCATCGTGCACCTTACCGATCGCACGCTTCAGGATCTGATTGCCATTGAAGAACATTCAATCGCGACGTGGGGAAAGAGGGTTGCTAATCGCTATATGGGCGATTTTGAATCGGCGTTACAGCGGTTGTCAGACAACCCCGACTTGCTGCGGGCTGAGCCAGACATGCACAACTCGCTTTACTTCTATCGCGTCAACAAGCACCTGCTTGTCTGCGACATCCAGACCAAGGCAATTTTCGTCTTAACAGTGCTTCACGCAAACATGGACATCCCCGAGCGACTGCTTGAATTGGAGCCGACGCTCAGTCTCGAAGTCCAAATGCTTCACCAACAGTTGGTAAAATCTGCGAAGCGGAAACGATAGACCTCTACCAACACATCACCCGAGTCTCTACCTATTTGCTTCTGACAGTTGCGTGCTGCTATCCGAACAAACATCATCGAGGCTACTTGATCTTCATGCTGCGGATCATGGCGGAGAATGCTTCTCCGTTGGGTTCCACGATCGATTTGGGGCCGATGAATTTGAAGAAGTAGTTCCCGTGATCGCCCGTTTCGACGATCGCCGCACGCATTTGGTAGTTCTCGCGCGAGACTTTCTTCCCGCCGGCAAACGGACCACGTCCCATCGAGTCCTGAAACGTCCCAGTGATATTGACGAAGTGAACCGTCTTGCCGGCAATCTCCTCTTTCTCCGTTTCGGCACCTTCCGATCCGGCGAACTGGCCCTCCCAACGAGCCACATTCTCAGGGATCGAACCTCCGGCACGCATCATCGTGATCCGTCCGTCTTGGACATCGGCCTCCGTCGAAGGCACTTTCAGTTCGGCTTCCAAGATCCTGCTTCGTGGCTGGACACGCTGCCACTTTCCCGGTGCGACAAACGCCAGTTGATCCTCTGCCAACGTGAATTCCATTGGTTCGGCGGTTGGGGCTTCCTTGGCTGCCGAGCCCTCTTTCGCGGCAGGTTCTGCTTTGGTTGCTGATCCGGCCTTGGCGGTCGAGCCTTCTTGGGCCACGGCATCGCTGGAAAGCGAGGTGAGAACGAAGACAGCGGTGGCCAACAAGAGAAGACTTAATCCAATTAGTTTGAAACGCATGATCTGACTCACTTGAAAACGCATGATTTGACTCACTTGATTGATTGGTCGCAAAATTGGTTGGTCGCTCGAACGATCTCGCATTGTCTCAATTTTCTCAGCGTTTGCAAATCACTCGGCGTTCATGACCTTCTTGATGATTGAGTTGTCAAAATAGTTGATCGCCATCCCCGCATCGATCACCAACTGCTGAGCCGTGATACCGGACGATCGTGGGCTGAGCAAAAAGCAGGCGGCGTCGGCGACTTCCTGAGTCGAAACCGCTTTGCCGCGAGGAATGACTTGTTCGGCGTACAGGTACGCATCGACGTAACCGGGAATGCCAGCCGAGGCCGACGTTTTTAGCAGGCCCGGGGCAACGGCGTTGAACCGGACGTTGGAAAAGTTGCTGAAGCTCTTTGTCAAAAATGCCAAGCTGCTATCGAGTGCCGCTTTGACGGGAGCCATAAAGCCGTAATTTTCGCTGGCCATCGTCGTGGTCGAAATCGAAATCGTGATCACTGACGCATCCTCGGCCAGCAAGTCTTTGAAAGCGTTCGAAATGGCGACAAACGAATAGCAGGAGATATCGATGGTCCGCAAAAACTGTTGCTTGCCGGTTTCGTGAAACGGCTTGATGCCTGATTCGTCGTACGCTGCGAACGCGATCGAGTGAACCAATCCGTCAATCTTCGGGTGCTTGGTCGCGATTTGATCTCGCACCGCATCAATTTGGTCTTCGAATTCGACATCGCACACGTAAACTTCGCGGTCGGCCATCAGTCGATTCAACGATTCAAGCCGTTGCTCGCTTCGCACGACGTAGACCACTTTCGCGCCGGCCTCTTCGAGCGTCCGGCCAATGTGCCACGCGACGCTTTTTTTATTGGCAACGCCGAACACGACGATCGTTTTGTCTCTAAGTTTTAAAAAATCCAACGGTGCCCCTTTCGACGTGGCAATTCAGGATGAGCCGCTGATTGTCGAACAGTTGTCCCAATTGTTACGCTGGCCGAGCCAGCCCACACCTGCAAAGAATCGAGACCATTGTTCTACACTATTGGCTACGCAAGCTTTAGGGCGGCAAAAAATTCAAAAGACGAACTACGTGCTCGCGACGGTGCAGGTGAACGACAATCGAGCCGCAGTTTTGCCGTTCACTTTGGCCTGTCCGGTCAGGTAGTAAGCGGTTGAAACCACGTCATCCAGTTTGACATGCATTTCGATCGAGTCGCCCGGCTTGACCATGTTTTTAAATTTTACGTCGGACATCCGAGTCAACACAGGTACGCCGTCGGAGTTCGCTTGTTTCATGATGTCGGCCAGCAACACCGCGCCCGATTGAACGACGCACTCGCACAAGATCACGCCGGGCACCAACGGCTGGTCTGGGTAATGCCCCTGAAAAAAGTACTCGTCTGCGTGAAACGACTTCTTGCAAACGATCGACTTTTCCTCCAGCGAAACGATCTCATCCACCAGCAGCATGGGGGCTCGATGAGGAATGGCGGCGTGAATTTGTTCGATGGTCATAGTGTTTGCTAAGGGTGATCAGAAGTTTCGGCAATGAAAAATTGTTTTGTTTTCCGCAAGCACAACAGGACAAGCCCGAAGCGCAAGCGAGTGGATTTTTACGGCGTGTCCCATTCCCTCGCTCGCGCGTCGGGCTTGTATTAAAGTGTGAAACAAACAAGCGGAGGTCAACTTGTGGACACAGGCGATGTCGCCGCAGACGAACTGATGTAGTTGATCACGTCATTGGCAACGATGACTCCGTAGTTGATGGTGCCCAACCAACCCGACATGATGATGCCGCAACTGCCCGCGTGATACAAACCGGGGATCTGATCGGGTAAAGCTCGGCTGACCGTCAGGCCCTCGAACTTGGTTCCAAACGAAGCGCCGTCCAAGTGTTTGGTGTAGTGCTCAAACGTCAACGGAGTCGCTGCTTCGGCGTGGACAATCCGCTCGCGAGCGTTCGGCACATATTTTTCCAGCGCGTCAAGTGTTGTCTCGACCAAATCGGCTTTGCTGGCTTCGTATTCTTCCTTCGACAGGCCCGCCCAGTCTTCGTACTTGGCGTTCGTGCTAGACACGATCAGCGTCCGTTCTTTGCCCTCGGGCCGCGTGTTGGGATAGTAAAACGAGAACGTGCGGCTGGTGATGTCGCGGCTGAGCAACAGATCCGTTTGGAATCGCTCGGCCGTGCTGCTGAATAGCAAGTCGCCGGTTTCACGAGGCACCGTATCGTCGGGGTGCATGGCCATGTACACCTGCGTGCTAGAGTTATTCAAACGAACGGCTTTGGCGTCGTCGATGAAGCCCGCATCAAATTTGTCTTCGCCAATCAGTTTGAAGATCGTCGATCGCAAGTTTGCGTTGCTGACCACCGTTTTGGCTTTGATCGTTCGGCCATTGATCACCACCGACTGGACTCCATCGGCCCCCACGTTAATCGATTCCACGTCGCAGTTGATTCGCACGTCAACGCCGTTGGCCTTCATCTCCTTTTCCATCGCCTTGACCAGTTTGTCAGTTCCACCTTGGAACACGAACACGCCCTTGGACATGAAGTTGGAGAAAACAATGCCGTAGGTGATCGCGGGATCCTCAAGCGTCGACCCGTTCGCGTAAGTGATCGGCTCCATCAGCAAGCGAACCACATCTTCGCGGCCGGGGAAGAATTTTTCGAACAGCTGGCCGGTGGTGAGTGACTGATCGTCATAAAAATTCATTCCGCGGGCCATGTCGAAGAACTCGTTGACCTTTTGTTCTTCAATGCCAAATTGGCTGACCAGCAGTTGAGTAAAATCTTTGCGGTCGAACGACGTCGTCAGCGAGAACATCGGGTTGTCGAATCGAACGCCCTCCAGCTGCACGATTGAATCGGCAATCTCTTTCGACCAGTATCGCCGACAGCTTTTGACCATGCCGTGCGGAAATCCATGCAGCGAGATATCAAAAATATGCCCGCCGGGCCGCTTGAACCATGTCGCCAAGCCACCAAGCTTATAGTGTTGCTCGGCCAGCATGACCTTCATGCCATCACGTGCCAAAATGTTGGCGGCGGTCAGTCCACCTAGACCGCTGCCAATCACGACCACGTCGTACTCGTCCGCCGCGCCTTTGAGAAAATCTTTGGGCATACACCAAAACCTGAGAAACGTTCCACTCGATGATCAAACAGGATACGAAAATCACACGATTGACTCAACGGTGCGACAAACTCAACTCACTTTTTTACCGGCCGCGTCATTTCAGTCGCCGCAAGACTGTTTGTGCGTAAGCCACCGTGACGAATGTCATGGCCACATTCGTCACCGCGACGCTGTACCAGACCCATTCGATTTCCCACTGATAAACGATCACGCACAGCCACAAACAGGGCCATGGCAGCAGCACCTTTCGTAGGATCGATTCGAATAAGCCGTACATCGGCCGCTTGACTGCCTGAAGCATTGCCAAATGAGTCGACGTCATCACATAAGACCACTCGATCGGCATGATGACCCGCAGGCAAGTCACGCCCATCGAGACCACTTCCTCGTCAGACGAAAAGACCCGCATCAACTGCTCGGCAAAAATGAACATCAACAACGAGATCGTCACGTTCATCACCAAACCAATTCGATTGCACCATCGCATCGTTTCATGAACGCGAGCGAAATTGCCGGCTCCATTGTTTTGCCCCACCAACGCCATGATGGCCGAGTACAAACCAACCGTGGTCAATAAACCGATTTGCTCAATCCGAGTCGTCACTCCAAATGCCGCGACGGCCGATTCTCCAAACTGTTTCAGAAAATAGGTCGTGACGAAAAAGCCCAACGCAACTGACATGATGTTGAAACTGGCTGGCAGGGCTTGCCGCAGAATCTCGCCGTAGACTTTCCAGTCAGGCAGCAAATTTTGCCACGGATCGAATGTGAGTAGGCCTCGGCGAATGACCGTCCACACCATCCATGAACTGCCCAGCATGATTAGGACCAAGGTTGCCCAGCCAACGCCGGCAATTCCCATCGCCGGCAAACCATATCCGCCGTACATGAACCACGGGTCAAGAATCAGGTTGCCCAGAAAGCCGCACACCAAGACCTTGCCGTAAGTTTTACTGTCTCCGGTCGCAATCAGGATCGCGTTGCTCAAGCTGGCGGCGATAAAAAAGATTGAAGCGCAGAAGATGGGCGTCATGTAAGCCTGAGCCGCTTCCAAATACTCGCCCTCGGCTCCCATCATTCGAAAGATTGGCGACGATACGAGGAAGCCGGTCGCCGTTAAAACAATGGCCAGCACCAAGCCTAAAGAATAGCTTTGAGCCACGAACCGTTTTTGCTTTTCTGGCTCGCCAGCTCCGATCGCATTGGCAATCAACGCAGACGCGCCGCGAGAAAGCCCACCGCCGGTCGCGATGATCAGCAGAAAAACGGGGAAGCTCAGGCCAAGCGCCGCCAATGCCACGGTTGATAGTTGCCCGGCCCAAAAAGAATCAACCACGTTGTACATGGTTTGAAAAAACAAACCGATGCTTGACGGCAACGCGATATCACGAATGTGAAGCGGAATGGATCCTGTCGTCAGATCTCGCGTCTGAGGTAGCTTTCCCGTTTTGGCATTCACTCGTGGATTAACCGCTGCAAAATCTGCCGGTTTTCGGCCTGAGACGTTGAGCTGACCGAAAGGTGGCAGATTGTAGTGGCCGCGTCCTCTTTCTCACAGGCGCTTAGCACCAAGACGATCGCTTGGCGATTGGCATCATTCATTGCTTCGACCGCAGAATAAAGTTCGACCAACGAACCATCAAATGTTTGGCTTGCGACGTAGATGCCTTCGGTCAGGCCTTGATTTGTAAACCTTCGCGACGCCATCAAAAACGGACTGACGCCGGTGAGCCTTGGGTTTACATCCACCAGAAACTGCTGTCCTGCCGTGTCGGTCACGACGTCAATCCCCACCACGCCAAAGTAACCGTGCGAATGCAAACAGTTCGCGGTCGCCAGCACCGCAGCCTCGTAACGCTGTTGCCCATCGTGTTGATCACTGGCGGAAAAAATGCCGCCGCACCAGCGTGCCTTCGCGTTGAACTGCTGTTGAGTCAGCCCCAGCCACACGACCGAACCATCTTTGCGAAGATAAAACTGAATGCCGGTGTCGCAAACAATGTTCTCGATAAGCTCATTGATCACCAATGTCGCATTGGGCCACTGCTGCGCGATTTGCTCCCGCATCATCGACTCATCAAACGATGAACGAATGAAAAAGTTCCCCAACCCCGCGTACCCGTGCGACAGTTTTGCAACACACGGTGGAGTCACTTGGTCAAGCACTTTCGCCTGTGAGAAATCGATCGATTCGATGATCTCTTTGGAGTGCAGCCGATAGTTCACATCCGGCGGCACCCGCTGACGTTCGGCGGGCAGCGATTCATGTGGGAAAAGCGTAATGAAGTCTTGGCTTGAGTCAAACGGTTTCCAGTCGGGCACCCAATCATCGCCCAGCACGCGTCCCCAATGTTGCAGCAACCGAGCATCAGGCTGCGTTTGCGAGGTGACCACCATGTCCTTACCCCAAGCGCACATCAGGTGGTGCGGCCCCAACACTTGCAGCAGTTCCTTGGGCGGTGGCGGAAACGGATCGTGAATCTGAAACATCGTTCGATTCTGAAAGATCGTGTCATCGCTGTTGGAGCTTGGATACTGCGCCAACAACCATGCATCGGGCGCATCAGACGCGTGAAGCTGCGACAGAGAAGTCTGGACTGCCAAAGATTCGATAGTTCGCACTGCTTTCAAAAAATTAGATCAATAAAACGAATCGAAGTCGGGAATTTGACTCGGGTTCGATCGCTGGTTACTCCCAGCTCGTTTCACCGTCGACGCCGTGCAACGCCTACCACACCGATTGCTGCAAGCAACGTGAAGGCTGATGGCTCAGGAACGGTCGCCGTTCCGATCGTCAACGATGGAGAAAACGCAAGGTCAACGATGTACTCTTCGCCGAAGGTCACGTCGACTTCCATGTTGTTGCCGGGATTGACTCCTCCGGTGTTATTGCTGTTTTGAATACGGCCGGTGTTATCCGCAAACAACTCGAACAGGGCAGGGTGATAACGCCCAGTGCCAACTTCACGACCGTTGAAGGTGAAAATCGAGCCGCTCGCATCGACCGCCAATTCTGACACCTGCAAACCATCGGACAGATTGGCAGAATCGAGCACCGAAAAGCTCAACGAGCTTCCTTGCGTGTAGAACTCGTTGCCAATGATCGTTCGTTGAAGATTGAACGCGGGAAACCCGGACGGCGTCGGGTCATTCAAAATCCCAAACACGTCATAATCAACAACACTGAGAGCCGGGTCGTTGTAGACCCCGCCGGCCACCAAAGGCTCATTGACCTCGATCGAGAAATCAAACGTCGAAAGCGTGTTGAACTGTGGATTCGTCGTAAAATCACCAATGCCAAATTCGAGCGTAAATTGTGCTTTGGCGGGGGACGCCAAGGCCACGACACAAACAAGAACCGAACAAATGAGTGTCGCGGCCTTCATTAGATTCTGTCGAAAATGCATTGTTGTCTTCCTAGGTTTCAAGCGAAGGTGAATGTCTTAACCAAACGAGTTCGCCAGTATACCCGAAATCAGTTGGTTGGTAGGAGAATGCCCCGCAATGTCGAATAAATCAACAGCGTGACCGATGCAACGCACAGAAATCGGCTGCTCGTGCGGGACATTGTCGAAGATGATCCCCAAGCCGATCGCTGCGGTTAATACTTCTATACTTCTCGATGTAGACGGGAATTAAGGACGCTCTAAGACGGGGCGAGAGACATCTTCTTCCATCATGATGCTGATAGTCAATGTTTGTCGCGAATGGAGTTTCTCAATCGTTCAGTTTTTCCCAAACGGTCAGCTCTGAAACACCGTGCTGCGACTTGCGTGTTGACTCACGCATCGCGAACGGAATGTCGACTGGTTGGCCCAGCCGTTTAAAACTCCCCGATAGGATTCGATCGATCCCTTCCAGCGTCGTGAAATTTTCACCGGTGTTCGCTTTGAACCCTCCCAGCCATTTATCGCGAGGCGTGAACTCTTCATCCCATGAGTAAGGTGATACTAGCACCAACAAGCCACCTTCATTGATCCGCGACTGGATGTCTTTCAGGAATTTACCCGGGTCGTACATACGATCGATGACGTTCCCGGCGTAGACCAAGTCGTACCCGTGATACTTCTCAACTAAATTGCAGCCGTCTCCCTGCATAAATGCGATCTTGTTTTTGACCGCATCGTAACCTTTAAAATCAGACAGTTGGATCTCATGGAAGGAGTTGATTTCTCCCTCATCCACGCAAACGTAACGCTGGCGTCCCACTTTCTGCAAATTTGTCGGAGGCTCAATCACGCGAACTGACAAATCAACGGCCTGAACTTCGTCAAAGTACTTCGCAAGCTCGAACGCCGTCCGCGCGGTACCACAACCAACATCCAACGCCTTTCCACAAGCCCGGTCTTTCAAGTGCTTTGACACTTGATCGATACAGGCGACCGGAAAATTCGGCGTTCCATCAACCGGATCCCCATAATGGAACTCGATGTAACGAGACACCATTTGGTCGGTTTCGTAAATGCTGACCTCGGGTTCTGGCAGAGGTTTTGCCACGACATACCGCAGGCCTGAATGCTGGAAGAAATGGCGACGGAACGCATAACGCGAGTCCTTGATCGCGTAGTTTCCCGTCGAGATCCAACAGCCGCCCTTAAATAAGTTGTGCTTGCCATCGAATGTTGGTGTTGAAAAATCATCGTAAGTCGGATGCACTTCAAAACCGTCAAACCCATCGATGGGGGTTTCCGTCCATTGCCACACGTTCCCGATGACATCGAATAAACCGTCGTGAAACTCATGTTCGTCCACGGGGCAGGGCGACATGTGGTGTTCAAGGTTGATGTTCCCGGGAGCCTCATCCCACACCGGCTGATCGGTGTCTAACCCAGTACGCAGTTGGGACCACTCGGCTTCACTCGGCATGCGAACGTGGGTCTCAGTCTGTTCGGATTTCCAGTTGCAGAACGCCTTTGCCTCTAAGTAATTGATCTCCGCCGGCCAGTTCCAAGGCATGTCAATCACTTCCAGCATCGTTCGAAGCCGATAACTGTCGTCATCTGACTTAATCCAGTAAACCGGATGTTGAGCTTGACTAAAGTCGAGCCAGTTCGATCCCTCTTCAGTCCACAACGATCGGTTTTGATAGCCACCTGCGTCGATGAAGTCCAGAAACTCGCGGTTGGAAACCAGATACTTGGACGCTTGAAACGATTCAACGTCCTCTCGCGAGTAGCCATACTCGTTGTCCCACCCGTACAACGAATTCGATTTTGACTTGCCCAGTTCAACCAGACCCCCAGCAACATCAATCAGTTCATTTTCGGGTGCTTCGCCAACCTGTTTGCAAATCCGCCCCCAAACTGGATGAGGCTTAACCATTTCGATCGGCAACTCTCTGATCAGCACCGATGACGTTTCCAAGTGGATTCGCTCATGCTCGACACCCATCAAAATGATCCACAATGGGCTTTGCCAATCGATCGGCAATGAGAAATCACACTCGCGTATAAACTTATCAACGATCTCACGCGTCGCATCACGGTGAGCCTTTACCTGCTGGGGTGTCGGCCAATCGTAGTGAGCATCGTTCAAATCGTCCCACGACATTTCGTCAACGCCGATCGCAAGAATTGATTCCAAGGCTGGGTCGATTCGCTGGTCGATGAATTTGGAGACGTTCAGTTTGTTGATGTAAAAAACCGACGTGTGCCCGTAATAAAAGATCAGCGGCTGCCGCAGGTTGTTGGCTCTCTGATAATATGCTTCATCACCGGCAAGGCATTCAAACAAGCTTTCGTAGAGCGTGAACGAGTTGTGGAAGTACTCCAACACTTCCTGCCGCTTTGACTCTACGTCACCTTCGTTTAACAACGGCATTTTTGTAACGACGGGTGCCGTCTTGGAGTCTCTGCACGTGACGATTTGCTTCTCAACGCTGCTTGTGTTAGCGGCCATGTGTTTTCCTGAGCATGTCGGTAAAATGATTCATTAATGTTGGGAGATTGTCACTGCTTTTGCAAGCCTTAAGAGCAGAAAATGACCGCCGCTTGCGGAAACGAACCTCCAGAGACTGCTTGATTGCTGGCTCAACCGCTAGGAACTCAGACCGCACGGAACCTCGACAATCAACAGCGAAGTTTCACGAATTGGTCGTTCGGTGTGGGCCACGCCCCAGTGACGGTTTTTCAAACCCGCACACCCGCCGCCTCTCCGCAACGGTTCCCCATCCACAGCAACTGATGACTCTGACCATTCGGTTCTTACTAATAAGATCCATGGAAATGACCATCCCAGCGAAACTTACGAAACTTTTTACGTTGCAATTTCGAACCGGGTGCTGCATGCTCAGACTGAGCAAACGATCAGACCTTTCAGAACCGTGTCTCCCAACCCGACACGTGAGAGGAAATTGAACTGGTCATCGTAACCGGTTGCGGCAGCGAGGGATCGTTCCTCACTTACGTGTCGGATAAGGATTTGCTGAACAAAGACCTACGGCAAGCCATGCAATTTCCTCGTGAGCATGAGACCAGTTGGACTCGCTAGAGCGGCTATCGCAGCGACCAAAACCGTTCACCCGCAAAGATTCAGCGGGGCGAATACATCGTCCGCTTCTGCGCGGCCTCGAAACGAGGAATTGCAATCGATCGCGGCATTCAGAAACTGGCGGCTGACTTCGAACGACTCCAGTTGGCAATAGATGCGGGCGACCAAGTATTCGACTCGACCCTGAGAGTCACCGGCCAGATGAGCTTGAAAAGCCCAATAGAGCGCCTCCTTAAACAAGCCTTCACGCTCGTAAGAGCTCGACAGCCGCAACGGCGCGGCGGCAGGGTCTTTCAGTTGTCCGACCACCTGTCGGAGCAACAACCTTTCGCTTTCGTTGTTCCCGATCTCGGATTCGGCAATCGAAAGAGCAAATGTTACGTCGACGTCGTGCGGATGTTCGTATGACAGACATTCGATCAATCTCGCGGCAAGATCAAACTGCTCGTGCTCGCGATAGAGCGATGCAGTCTCCAGCGCGAACCACTTTTCACCGATTAGGCGATCAGCTTCCTGTTCCAACTTCTGCATCGCGTGCTCGAGGCTATCAACAATTGCCGTCAGCAATACGTCATGAGCAGCCGCAATTCGTTTCCCGACCGCCAAGTCAATTTCTGCATCCACTTCCGATTCTTCACAGCCGAGCATTTCTTGGCAGGAAGCCATCGCGGCGTCAAATTGCTCCAATTGAAGATTGCATTGCATCCTCGCGTGCAGAAACCGAAACCAGCCGCAACTGCACTTAGGCGCATCGGACATCACGTCGAGTGCCTGCTCATATTCGGCCGAGTCAAACAAGTACTCAACCAGATCCAACCGAATCCGGCAGCTTTGCGGGTTCAGCTCGAACGCTTCAGTCGCATACTCAATCGCTTCCTGAAAATCCTCACTTAACGCCCTTACGCGAGCAATCATGCTCAACGCGAAAACGTGTTCGGGCTTCTCATCAAGCACCTGCCGAAGCAGTTCTGTGCAGATACGGTAGTCTTCATTCTTAAAATAGGCACGTGCAAGCTCGAATCGAGCTTCGACGTCTCTCGGAAATCGGCGTAGATGATTTTTCAAATCCGAAATCGCATCCGAAACCTCACCTCGCGACAACGCGACGCATGCGCGGGCTCGTTTTAACGCGATCTCCCAAGCTCGTTCTTCTTCGTCACTGCCGAACTCAGGCTGAGACAAAAACTGAATGCACTCATTGAACCCACTCCATTCGATTTCGACGGTATCATCGTCGCAGAACCGGAGATATTCGTAAGCTTCCTCGGCGGCCGCTTCGTAACGCTCGATGGATGCCCCGTCGATGGCCTGATTCAACCGAACGATTCCCGCATCAAGGTTTCCAAGCAGAATCTGACACGCAGCGATCAACGATAGAGCTCTCGGGTCACAGGGGACTTCTTCTAAAACTTGCTCCGCATGCTGAGTGGCCAGTTCAAAATCCTTTTGAGCGAAACTCCACGATGCCAGTTCAATACGCGTGTCAAGTTCCACTGACTTGGGCACCGCAACCAGCGACGCGCCCGACAGATTGGAGTCAGGATGCACCGGTTGGGTCAAATTGTCGTTGCGAGATGACATTTTCAAATTCAAAATTGCGGCGAAGGCGGAAATTGGGAAGTCACACTGAGATAAATCTGTTGCTCGTTCCACGCAGATCGAGCGGCCGGTCCAAACGGTTTGGTTTGATAAAGCACTCAGCTCCCGCAGCAACGTAGGTCTCAACATCACCGGTGATGTATCCAGAGCGGCGGATTGACAGAGTCCACGCGGCCCCGAGGACAGGTTGTGCCGGTCGTGCAATTCAGTCGGATAATTCACTCGTCATTGAATTCCGTCGTGGAAAAGCGCCCCGGCAATCGCTAGACTTAGTTTGTTACCCAAACCGGCCATCAAGTTTCTCCGCCAAGAAAGTGTTTGACTAATTCATGGACGCTGGCCAAATGATTCGAATCGTGGCTTGGAAAATCGCCCTTGGAGGTGTGCTACCACGCATCTATGACCGAATGAAAGCCTTTTTTTCCGGACCGGGAACTCTCGGGGCTCAAGGGGAAAAGGAGGCCGAGCGGTTTCTTCTGAAACAAGGCTGGGTGATTGTCGAACGCGGTTTTACGGCTCGCGGCGGAGAGATTGACTTGGTCGCGGTCGATGGCCAAACCATCGTTTTCGTGGAAGTAAAAACCCGCAGCTCTGATCGCAAGGGTCACCCCACCGAGGCCGTAACGCAGCAGAAGCAGCAACATTTGACTCGTGCCGGCTACAGTTTTTTGGCCAAAAAGCAGTTGGTCAATTGCTCGTTTCGCTTCGATGTGATCTCAATCATCTGGCCCGACAAACATCAGGCACCCTTGATCGAGCACTTCAAGCATGCGTTCGAGCCCGCTGGCAAGTTCCAAATCGTTTAGTGCTGGCCAAGCGTGGCCAATTTGCGTGGACGAACCGGAAAAGCTAACCAGCTCAAACGGTGAAGCCAAATGGCTCGCCACCCAGCATCTTGTCCTGTCTGCAACTTCTTGCATTCGCTGCAACAGACTCTGTTTTACCATTCGCCCCCCCTCGCATAGTGGATAGAACCACTTTTCTTGAAGTGCAAAAAAGCGCTCGGGCTGGATCCGGAAATGATCTTCCAATCGGAAATCCTTCGCAGCCAGTCTGTGTTGATCACGGTCAGTGGCCCTCTAGTTTGATAGGAAACCGGTGCGAGCAAAACAATAATTGACCGGCCACCACACCTCCTAGCTGGCCCACTTTTAGCCAATTTCAAGGCAAACTGCGCCTTTTGAGCACGACTGTTGCCGCCGCTGCGTTCCCAATATCAGGTTCTAGCCGGATCATTGGAGAAACTTTCTAAAGAAACACCCCTAGGATAAACGAAACATAAGGCAGGAAAGTTACTTACCGAACGATGAGGTTGGCATTCGTGCCATCATTCAGATTTGTCAAACGGTTGGTCAAGTAACGGACCTGGGGGGGAATTCAGTAACCGCACAGCCGTGCGGTTGAAGATTGCGTTGTATCCACGACCCATTCGGATGCGATGCGATTGCATTTCTCTTCGCGACAGTATTCCCGACGGTCACATTGATTGTGACTTTGGCAAAGGTTTAACGATTGTAAGCACGCTGACCTAGCGTTTGCACGATTGTGACGACTTTGGCCAAACCAACGATCAAGACAAGCCGATACTGTCACAGGACGAGCAAGTACGGAAACGAGCTCATTCCTTAGAAAAGCGATTACTAGTTTGTTCTGACCCAGACAGTCAGCTCAATCAGCGACGGTCTCCTCAACCGAAGCACGATTGAAATGGCGAACGGAACAAACAGTTACATGCGGAGGGTTGACTCTGAGCAATCAGATTTGGCAGGCCCGTGTAGCGAAAGACGATTCAAAGTGTTTATGGAGAGCCTGCGATGAAGGTGTTCACAACTGGACAGGTCGCCAAGATCTGTAAAGTGGCCCCGCGCACGGTCAGCAAATGGTTCGATTCGGGACGCCTCAAAGGCTACCGGATCCCCGGATCGCAAGACCGTCGTATCCCACGAGAATACCTGATCAAATTTCTCAAAGAGCATGGTATGCCTCTTGGAGATCTCGAAGATGAAGCGATGGCCAAAATTCTGATTGTCGCTCAAGATCAGGTACTTATCGAAAATCTTAAGCGGGAGCTACCTCCCGAAAAATCTTTCAAGGTTGCTGTTGCTGCCAGCGGATTCGAAGCTGGAATCCAGGCAGAAAGCTTCCACCCAGACTGCATCATTACTGATTTCTCAATCGGTAAAGTTGAGGCGATGCAGATCTGTCAAAACCTGCGTAAGAATTCCGACTTTACGGAAACCATTCTTATCGCGTTGCTGCCCGACGATGGAAATCCGATTTCCTTCGATCGTTCGGCGATCAACGAAACGTTTAAGAAGCCGTTTGACGCCAGCCTGCTGGCAGAGCGACTTCGCACTCTGATCGGTAGCTTGAAAGAATTGGTCTAACCCAAAACCCTTTCAAGATTCTGATAAGAGACAATTCGCCGTCTTTCGCTCAAACCGCCATGGATGACTCTCCATGGCGGTTTTTTTGTGCATTAGGTGTCGCTGCTTCGTAAGACAATGTTGCGGTTGTCGGAGAACACTCAAACTATCCCCAGCGATTCAGTCTGTTCTTAACAGTAGCCAGCTTGGCTTCGCCGTCGCATCGGTCAGATGCAGGGCTTTCTTTCATCGCAACCCACGCGGCACTGCACGCGGTGAGCGATCGACGAACCCAACAAGTCCCCCGCCAGCGAGCTAACGATTAAGGATCGTTCGTTCGACCTAGATTCGACACCAAACGGAACGCATCGCCCAAGACGTTGACCAACTGGTCCGCGTTCAGATCCCCATTCGCGTAGCCGCCCGACTGGCTACCAAGGCTCGACACAAGTGAAAAAGCATCATCGAGAACATCCACGGCCCCATCGAGGTTGATGTCACCGATGAACGCCCCAGTCTGACCGTTAGAAGTCTCCACCAATGTCATGATGTGCGTATCGTGATCCGCAAGGGAAACCAAGCCATCCCCATCTAGATCCAGTTGGCCAAGACTACCGGAGGCGTCCAATCCGATGTTACCGCTGTAAAAATCGATGTCGTCTGCGTCCACATCGCCATCTGCATCAAAATCACCCAAAACCGTAGGTGCGACCAACGTCACCGTCACCGTTGTGCCGCTCGGGCCAGCTGCCGCAAAACCGGGGACGGCCTCCAGTTCGGCTTGCGATGCGAAAGGCCCAAAGTCTAGATCACCAATCGGAGTCGTTGAATCGAGGAAATTCGAAAACGTGGCCCCATCACTCAGCGTGCCCGAAAGCGTCACGTTCCGATCGACGATCTCGAACGGGCTGCCAACGGCCAAACCGGTGATCGGAACTCCATCGATCGCGAAGTCCGTGCCAGACAAATTCACCGCGGCCGTAAAAAACGAACGGAAGGTGTTGAAGTCCCCACCCGAGATATTCAGCTGCCCGTTGTTGTCTACTAACGTGAAGGATCCTCCAGTGACCGTCGCCGAAGCATTGGATAGCGTTCCGAAGCTCTCGACCGTTCCACCAACCAGCTCGAGCGTTGACGTTCCTCGCAGCTGAAAGAAACCTCCAACATCACCGCCGGTCACGGTGACAGTGTTGTCGAGGTTGTTCACGCCTTCGCTCAAATTACTGGCGACCAATGCGACTTGTCCACCAGCGATGTTGATGATCGAATTGTGAATCTCGACCCCCAGTCCAATGCTCCCGTCGTTGACGTTCAGCGTGACACCATTTGGAAAATCAGCGTCGCTGAAGACCGTTCCAGACGCAATCGATCCGCCATTCAGGTTGATCACGGCACCGTCAGGAATTGGCGTGCTGTTATCAATGACATCGCCCGCAACGACATTGTTCAAATCAATGTTCTGGCCGACGAGAGGTTGGTCGGTAAGGAGCAAAACGAGCAGTGCAAGAAAGTTCCATTGCATCAATTCAGCTATCTGTTCGAACAAAAAATTGAAACGGGCGGTTTTTGGCATTGTACAACACCTCGTCTCGATGGCAACGAAAAGAACTCCGACTTGTCCTGCGTGTGCATTGCTGCACATTTGGCATCGTCGACCATATGAAGGCTGACTGCGGCGCTCTTCAGGAATTCGACTGGAGGACATTTCAACTGGAGGCATCTCAAAACGGCGAGTCATTGAGTTGAGTCGAAGCGATTCAAACATGACTCGACGCGTGAGAGCAAATTGCAGAGATTACCTTAAGTCCTGCCCCAACAAGCTCTACGCCGACACGTCAGCCAGAGATCGATCCCTCGTTGACGCAGCGGGTAAGGATGACGCATGCAGTTTCCTCTGACGCGTTGCTGTTGGAAATACGGTTGTGAAAAGTCCTCCAGCTTTTCAGTAACGCTCGCGTTTGCCGGCTTGATTTTGCCGTGACTAGGTAGGCCAGCAACCAACAAAGCCAAACAAAATGTTTTTTTGGAACTTTCCTGACATGACCTACGTCTCAAGGATGTTGCCGGCAGCGTTTGGCAACATGCGTGCGTAAACACGGGGCAAAAACTCAATTGCGGGAAAATGTTATGAAGAACTATTTTAATTTGCTGGCTGCTGTTTTACTTTTGCTGACGCTTGTCTCCGCGGTGGGAATCGCGACTGCTCAAGATGTCACCATCACGATCAAATCCGATGACAAAGCAGAGGCCGAAGTAAAACCCGACCCGGATCCACCATTCAAAGGCGTTCGCCCGGCCGTCGATGTTGCGATTCTGCTGGACACGTCGAACAGCATGGATGGCTTGATCGATCAGGCGAAAACGCAACTCTGGACGATCGTTCAGCAGTTCGCCCGTGCCGAGAAAAATGGCAAGACACCCTCGCTGCGTGTTAGCGTGTTCGAGTACGGAAACTCGGGGTTACCGGCGTCCAAAGGCTACATTCGACAAGTCGTTCAATTGACTGACGACCTAGACAATGTTTCCGAGGCACTTTTCTCGCTGAAAACCAACGGCGGAGATGAATACTGCGGAACCGTGATCTCCGAAGCACTCAAACGACTGGATTGGTCAAACAAAGACAATAGCTACAAAGCGATTTTCATCGCGGGCAACGAACCGTTCACGCAAGGCTCGGTCGACTATCGCGAGTCGTGCAAATCCGCCATCGAAAAAGGCGTCGTCGTCAACACGATCCACTGCGGCAACTACGACACGGGAATTTCGACGAAGTGGAAAGATGGTGCTGATCTGGCCGAAGGCGAATACATGAATATCGACCAAGATCGCAAGACGGTTCACATCGAAACGCCGCACGACGAGATCATCATTCGCCTGAATTCAGCATTGAACAAAACCTATCTGTGGTACGGGCGAGCGGAAGTGCGGAGTCGTTTTTCAAACAATCAAATCGCACAGGACCGCAACGCCGCTGAGGCCAGTCCAATGTCATCGCTTAGCCGAGCGCAATCAAAAGGTAGCAGTGTCTACAAAAACGTTGGCCGCGACCTCGTCGACACGTTCGAAGAAGACCAATCGGTTGTCGACGAACTAGACGACGCCGAACTGCCCGACAACATGAAGCAGATGACCGTCGAGGAACGAAAAGCTCATGTCATGGAACAAGCGACTGCTCGCAAGGAAATCCAAGCGAAAATCAAGGAAGCAACCGCGGCTCGTGCCAAATTCATCGCCGCCAAGCGAAAAGAAATGGCAAACGCCAGCGGCGAAGCCACTTTAGGTGACGCGATGTCGGCCGCCGTCGTCCGTCAGCTGAAGTCAGCAGGTTTTAAAATGAACGACCAGTAGAATATATTTTCCTCGGTCCAAGCCATGCCTCCTTTTGAGATCTCGACTTCTAATAACCAGCCAGTCCGAACCAGCTTGGGCTGGCTTTTTCGCGCCTTTTTCTCAGATACGTCACCCATCAAATCTAATGCGTCGTTTAGAACTCGCGTAGAACCCTACTTCAACATCGCGAAATAGGTTAATTTCGGTGGGTGCGAACAGTTCAACACCCAACGCTGTATCGCTTCCCTTTCAGATGCTCATCATCGCGGTTTCTATCGGCTCAAACGGCCCGACATTCCATTGACTGACTTGACTCATTTCGACGAATCCGGAAACGCCCGAATGGTAGACGTTGGGCAAAAGCCGGAGACGGATCGGACCGCCGTCGCGTCCGCGTTGGTCCGAATGAAGCCAGAAACGTTGGACATGATTCTTAATCAGCAGATTTCAAAAGGAGACGTGCTGGGAATCGCACGAGTCGCCGGGATCACCGGCAGCAAACGGACGCCCGACCTGATCCCGCTCTGCCACCCGCTTAGAATTATCTCGGTCGACATTGAATTCAAACCGATTAACGACGCATGCATCCAAGTCCAAGCAACCGTTCGGGCGATCGATCGAACCGGCGTCGAAATGGAAGCCCTGACAGCTGTCACGACCGCCGCTCTAACGATTTATGACATGTGTAAAAGCGTTGACCGAGCAATGACGATTACCGACGTTCAGCTCGAACAGAAATCCGGTGGAAAGAGTGGCTCGTTTCAACGAGCCTGATCGATAACCTTCGTGCTTCATCTGCTTCAGAGAAAGTTGAGGCTAACCTTGAGTCATTTAACCAGCCAACCCGAAATAGTTCGAGCGACAACCGTGCCTCTTTCCAACCCCAACAGCAGCGCCCCCGCCGTCGACTTAAAATCCGTCTACGAACCGATCAAGGACGAGCTTGCGGCGGTTGAGGAGATTCTTCGTACCGAACTTAGCAGCGAGACGCCGTGGGTCGACCAATTGCTGGAGCATAGCTGGTTGCTTGGCGGAAAACGAATGCGACCGGCGTTCGTGCTGCTGTCAGCCGGCTGTCTGGGCACCATCAAAAAACCTGCGTTGCAGATGGCTGCCGCGCTGGAGATGGTTCACACCGCAACACTGGTTCACGACGACATTCTGGACGAAGCCGACACCCGCAGGCACGAGCCAACGGCCAACTCGAAATGGGGCAACAAAGTCAGTGTGTTGTTGGGCGATTACTTGTTTACTCATTCCTTTCACGTCGCCAGCTTCTCGGAATCGACCGCAGCCGTACGCATGTTGGCCGCATCCAGCAACCGAGTCTGTGAAGGGGAAATGCGGCAGAATGCGTGGCGTGGAAACTTCGATCTGTCCGAGGCTGACTACACCCAGATGATCAGTGATAAAACGGCTGAGCTAACTGCCTGTGCAAGCGGCGTCGGAGCACTGCTGTCCGACGGAAGCGTTGAACAAGTTGAAAGCTTCCGCAAGTACGGTCTGAACATTGGTATCGCATTTCAAATCGTTGACGACTTGCTGGACGTAGCCGGCGAAGCAGACACCGTCGGAAAGACCTTGGGCACCGACTTGCTTAACCAGAAACCGACCCTGCCGGTGATTCACTGCCTAGCCAATCTGACTGCCGACCAACGAGAATCTTTTCTTGAACTGTTGCGATCCGGCGAAGCAAAACCAGACGCCGTGATTCCAATTTTGGAAAGCACGGGGTCAACCGAGTACTCACGAAAGACTGCCGCCGACTATGCGACTCGGGCAATCGAGTTCACCGACTCGCTTGACAGCAGCCCGTACTCGTCATCCCTCCGCACCATCGCCCAGTTCGTGCTTGCTCGCACGCGGTAACTTGCACGCACGAGTCGCTTCCCTTCAAGACTGAGACTGCCCCGATCCGAGTGCCAAGTTTTAGGTTCTGTTGTCTATCAAGCGATTCCAAGCATCGATCTCGCTGTCCGTCGCGAACAATGGTTGCCGGACGGCCTGTTGCTGTTTCAGGCTATCAATGAAAGCGTCATCATTCAGGCATCGGCTCATCAACTTGGCCAACTCATCCGCATCGTCCGAGTCAAAGTAGCCTCCGTAATCATCACCAAGAAATCCGCGATTGCCCGCGATGCTGCTTGCCAGAACCGGCACGCCCAATTGGATCGCTTCGAGCACGCTGTTCGCACCGCCCTCGGAGAACGAACTATTGATCGTTGCGATTGAACTCTTCATCCACGCGAGCGCTGTCGGGCGATCGAAATCGCTTTTCCATAGGTACCGCGCATCCTGTCGCTGGTGAATCAACGCTTGCTGACCCTCAACCCGCTCAAGCGCAACGCCCAAAGAAACCGCACAACACGGATCAGGAATCGTCCGCAACGCTCGGTACATCAAATGCGGATTTTTAACTTCTCGCAAATGGCCGACGTTGGTGAACAGCGGAACTTGGGGCGTTTCGACCGTTGGCAAATCGGGCAATTCAATACTTGGATAAATCACCGTCGTCTTCGAACGCCATTGATCAGGCATCTCACTCAAGCAGGCTGGCTGAGCCACAATCAATCGTTCGGCCAAATCAAGCACTCGATTCGCCAGTTCCGGCCGTTGCTCAACCCCTCCATGCAAATCGGTACCTGTCAGGAAAACAAACAATCGACCGTCAGGACATTGTTCTGCGAACGAGATCGAAGCCGCCGCCGTTTTGAAGGCATGTAGACAAATCTGTACGTCCGCGCGCGGAGGAGAATCCGTGTGCATGGCCGTCGCGTCGTACCCCGCCTTACGAAGCAAGCGTTCAATTCGCTTGGCAGTGACGGTGTTCCCTTTGGGCGAATCCAGCGAGTAACCGGAGCAGATATTGATTTTCATGGCCACGCGTGTTGCTGCCTTTGTTGTTGCCCGTATAAAATAGCGTCGGCTGTCCGAGCCCGTGAACATCATAGGTTCATTTGCATTTTTTCGCATGAACCAAACGGTCGATTCCGGACGAAGAAGTTTCGACAGCCGGTTCGCTTTTTTAAGTTTGCATTTTAGAAAGCAAAAGCGAACCACTTCATTCTGATCACCTTTCACAACAGGTTAAACTCATGCCCGGTTTGCTTGACATTTTCGAGTCCATTTTAAATCAGGCCGGTCAGGCTCATGACCAGAGTCGATCTGCTGGCGGCCAACGACGTTCTGGCCAAAGCAGCTCACGACGTCGCACCAATTTCCCTCAGCTTGATCCGCTGCCAGAACCCGGGCGAGGCGGTGTGGGCGACGTGATGAAATCCGTTGTGCAAATCGTCGCACTCCGCCAAGGTTTCATGGGCGGCATGACGTCTGCGTGGACCGGTAGCGGCACCATTGTGCATCCTCAAGGAATCATCCTGACCAATTGCCACGTCGCCAACCCGCGAGCGATGGGGATGTCATCGCCTCCGGCGGATCGCTTGGGGATCTCAATCACCGAACGCTCAGACCGCGCTCCGGCGCTCAGTTATTTTGCTGAAGTGGTTAACTACAACGCAGATTTGGATCTGGCTGTCATTCGGATTACTCACGACGTGAAGGGGAAGCCCGTGGGGCGATTGAAACTTCCTTCGGTCGCGTTGGGAGATTCCGACACGCTGGAGCTAGGCGATCGGTTGTCGATTTTTGGGTACCCGGGCATCGGAGGCGAAACGGTTACCTTCACATCGGGTAACGTTTCTGGCTTCTCGCAAGAGCGAGGCGTTAACGCTTCGCGGGCGTGGGTCAAAACCGATGCGACGATCGCTGGTGGCAACAGTGGTGGCACCGGAGTCAATGAAGACGGAAGATTGGTTGGCGTACCGACTCAAGCAGCAGCCGGTTCCGGAGTCACGCCGGTGGATGCTCGACCGGTTTTGGATACCAACCGCGACGGCCGAGTCGATCAGCGAGACACTCCGATGGCGATCGGTGGCTTCATTAACGGTCTGCGGCCAGTCAACTTAGCAATTCCGCTGCTCAAAAAGGCCGGCATGCGAATCGCGCAAGATCGAACGGGTGACTCCGACGATCTGCCCGACCAACGCGTCGAGCCAATCCGGCACTTCGATCCATCCGCCCGAAAAGAGAAACCAACGTTCTCCAACCTGCTGTTTTCAACGCAGGTGGCGGCCGACGGACGCCCTATCAATCCGACGTTGTCGATTCCAACAGGAGTCGACGAAGTTTATGCCTCGTTCGACTACGACAACTTTACTAACGGGACGCCATGGAGTGCCGTCTGGATGAATGATGGCGAGGTCATCATCGAACAAATTGAGAAATGGGACGATGGAGACTCGGGGCGAAAAACGGTCAAGATCAGTAATCGCCGCGGCGTTCCGGATGGCGAATACCAGCTGGTGATCGGTATTCGGGGTGAAGTTGCACTCGAAGGAAAAATGACCGTCGGCAAACTGGTCGATGAATCCGACGCAGAAGTGTCCGGGCGACTGGTCGATATCGTCAACTCCAAACCGATCAAGAACGGTTTGATTATTGTGGTCAAGCCAAACGTTTCCTTGCGTTCATTCTTGAACGACCGCAAGGAATCCGACGTGGTGACCTCGACCGAGTCCGCCAGCGACGGAAGTTTCACCCTTCCCGATCAGTTACCGAAGGGGATGGCTTACAGTTTGGTCGTGGCCGCAGCGGGATACAAACCTCTGACAGTGCAGGGCGGTCTACGGATCGGTCCGGGCGCTCCTGAACAAGCCAAAATGGGCGACGTCGCACTGACGCGAAGTTAACAAACAGCAGCCACCACCTTTCAACTTCTGCCGCGCATCGCGACGAGACGGACCACCTATGCAGACAAGTGAAGTCGCCGCATTGTGCTCGGCACTGCTGTGGACGTTCTCGGCCATGCTTTGGGGCGACATCAAGCTATCGGCCCTTACGCTGAACACTTGCAAGAACTGTGTTGGTTTCCTTTTCTTGGTCGTCCACTGGTTGGTCTTTGCCACGGTTACGGGAAACTTTCAGTTCACGACCAGCGTTGCCGCGTGGGGCTGGGTCGGTTTGAGCGGCGTGGCGGGCCTTGTCATTGGCGACACTCTCTATTTTCGTAGCCTACAGATCCTTGGAGCACGGCGGTCGTTCATCATTGCCTGTTTCAGTCCACTGTTTGCGGCACTGCTGGGATACCAGTTCTTGGATCAACAGCTGGGCTGGACCGTCATGCTAGGAATTTCTCTGACGATGGCCGGAATCATTGCGGTGGTCGCCGATAAGCGAGGCGATGTCGAAGCCCCGGGATTGGTTCCCGGCAAGTTTATCGCTGGCGTGGCCTGTGGAATCGGTGGCGCTTTTTGCCAAGCGGTTGGAGGACTATTTTCGTCGCGGGGTTTGCAACATTGCGATCCGCTCGAGGCAACCGTAATCCGACTGCTGATTGCGGCAATCATCACCTCCGCAGTCTTGCTTTCTCGGTCGAAACATCGAACGGCGTTCTTGTCATTGTTTCGTTCAAACGACCTAAAAAAATTGCTGTTGGCTACCACGCTAGGGACGTGGCTCGGCATCTGGATGTGTCAGGTCGCCTACAGTGGCGACAATCTGGCGATTGCTCAAACACTCCTTTCAACCTGCCCGCTGTTCGCAATCCCAGTCGTTTGGATTTTTCACGGACACCGGGCAACGTGGCAGGCCCTAGCAAGCACCATCATCGCGTTGGTTGGAATCTGGCTAACCGTGAAAAACTGATCGCCAACTGCGGGCCGCGAAAGAGCGCTCGAAAAAGGGCTTCGTGACGGAGCATTCGCCGCATTTTCCGTCATTTTCTGTTTTGTGACGATGGGCTCGTCGGTTAGCAAAAGGTGCCGATGCGTGTTGATCCCCAGCGACCGAGTGCGTGGGCCGCCAAATCCAATAAACCAAACTGAATAGTAGGGTGTGACGATGACGCGTTTCTTAATCGCCGCGATTGTATCGCTGACTTCGATATCGGGACAACTTTTTGCTCAACAGAACATTGTCGAAACTGCCTCCGCTGCGGGACAGTTCAACACTTTGCTGACGGCCGCCAAAGCAGCGGGATTAGCAGACACACTCGCGACAGGCAACTTCACCGTGTTTGCGCCAACGGACGAAGCGTTCGCCAAAGTGAATCCGGTCATCATCGAAGACCTACTGAAGCCTGAAAACAAAGCCAAGCTGGCGGCTGTTTTGACGTACCACGTCGTGCCGGGCTCGGTCCGCGCGGCAGATGCGTACTCGCTGCCGTTCGCCAAAACGGTAAACGGGCAACGCTTGGAGCTGAACATCGACGACGATTCACCCAACGTTGGTGGAGCAAGCATCGTGAAGACGGACATCGAGTGCTCCAACGGGGTGATTCACATTATCGATTCAGTTTTACTCCCGGCAGAAGACACAATTCCTGCGGTGGCTTCAAATGCGGGCACGTTTCAGACGCTTCTTGCAGCGGTAACCGAAGCCGGCCTAGCAGAGACTCTAGGATCAGCTGGACCGTTCACCGTTTTCGCGCCAACCGACGATGCCTTTCAAAAACTCCCTGCCGGGACCGTTGACGAACTTTTGCAGCCAGCCAACCGTCAAAAGTTGGTGAACATTCTGAAGTATCACGTTGTGGCGGGACGAGTCTACGACGATCAAGCAGTCAAGGCAGGCAACGCGTCGACGCTGCTTGGCCAGAGCGTTCGAGTGACCGTGTCCGAGCAAGGGCTAGCGATCAACGACGCCAAAATTGTGGCGAAAAACATGGAAGCGTCCAACGGCGTCATTCACGCAATCGATTCCGTGTTGCTGCCGAGCGACCAAGTGACTCCTGCGCAGGTGTTGTCTCCCGGGGAAGCGGTGGAGATGTTGAACGCCGCTGTCATGCAAGGTGTTCCGCAATTCAATTCGGGACATCATCAAGCCTGCTGCGATACTTACACGGCAGTTTTGCAGACGTTAAACCGAACTGGCGTTCAAGGAGTGCCAGCTCACACAATGACGATGATTCAAAACACACTCAGTCGCGCCCAACACAATCACAATGCGACTAATCGGGCATGGACGCTACGCCACGGAGTCGACAGTGCCATGGCTCAATTCCGGCAGATGCCAATGGTCTCGATGACTCGCTAGAGCATGTTGCTTTAAACAAATCGCGTTTCCAGCCCTCTGGTCAGCAGGGCGGGGCTGGAGACATGAGGATCGGACGTGGTAAGATTTGCTCTGGTAGACAAAATACGTCACGAAGAGATCGAATCCACCGCCATGACCTACGCCGCTTCCAAAAATCGCTATGACTCAATGCAGTACCGCCGCTGTGGCCTGAGCGGATTAAATCTGCCGGTGATCTCGCTTGGATTTTGGCACAATTTCGGGCACCAAGACGACTACGATAATGCGTTGACTATCGCTCGAACGGCATTCGACTTAGGCATCACCTACTTCGATTTTGCCAACAACTACGGTCCGCCACCGGGTTCGGCGGAAGAGAACTTCGGCAAGATGCTCAAGTCCGAATTTGGTCAATACCGAGACGAATTGATCATCGCCTCGAAAGCAGGTTACACCATGTGGTCTGGCCCCTATGGCGATTGGGGAAGCCGAAAATACCTGATGGCCAGCATCGACCAGAGCCTAAAACGCACGGGGCTGGACTACTTTGACATCTTCTATCATCACCGGTTTGACCCACAGACGCCCTTGGCCGAAACAATGTCGGCACTCGACGCGATCGTCCGACAAGGCAAGGCACAGTACGTCGGCATTTCCAACTACTCTAGCCAACAGATGATCGACGCATCAAAAATTCTCAACGACCTAGGTACCCCGTGCGTCATCCACCAGCCCTGCTACTCGATGTTTGAGCGGTACCCCGAAACAGACAACCGCCTAGACGCGTTGGAGAAAATTGGATGCGGGTGTGCCGTGTTCTCTCCATTGGCTCAAGGCCTGTTGACCAATAAATACTTGAACGGCATTCCTGCCGACAGCCGCGCGGCGTTGGGCGAGTTCTTAAAGAGCGAAACGATCACGGACCAGTTGGTCCATACCGTCAGCCAATTGAACGACCTAGCCAACGAGCGAGGGCAAACGCTGGCTCAAATGGCACTCGCATGGGCGTTGCGTGATCCACGCATGACGACGACCATCATCGGCGCGAGTAAACCATCGCAGGTCATCGATTGCGTTGGAGCAATCAACAACATGGACTTCGACCAAGACGAGCTTGAGCGGATTGATCAGCTATGCCCAATGTAAATTGAACGAACCGACGCAAACGAAGGCGTTGTTTCAAGACGCGGAGTCAATCAACTCGAAATCAGACTCAATCGACCTCTTCCAGTTTCCAGCCACTTTCGGCCTTCTTCAGCGGCGCTTGCTGGCGGCCCGCTGGAACGGCTTCGGCCTTCAGATCGTTAGCGTCACCGATCGACCAATCATTTTTGGATCGTTGCTGAGAGTTTGTCGGAGCCGGCAAACGACTGTCGTTTCGAAAGTCATTATTTGAATTCGTGGCAGGCTCCACTTCGTCCATCTGCCAACCTCGTTCCGCACCCGAACGCCCCGTGGACGGCATCTGCCGGCCCGATGGTTGACGATCGATCGTCGAACCCACCGTTCCGTCCCCAAAGATTTCTTGTTTCAGATCTTCACGATCATTCTGCCTTGGCAGCGGAGCAAGAATGTCGCCCGGACCACCTTGGCCACGGTCTGGTTTCTGTTGCTGAGCGCGACCACCAGAAAACATGTAATAGACAGCAAACATGATCATCATCATGAAAAGCAGACGCCCGCATCCTCCGCCACGGGGGCGAACCTGCCGCTGAGGCTGGGAAGGAAAATCAAAACTCATAAGAACCTCTTCGAATCGTCAACTTATTGCTTTGACCAGAAAACCACGAGGCTTGAAAACCACGAGGATCGGCGCTGGTTGCCAGATCGTTCGTTATCGGCACGGATACCGAGCTGAATGACCGTATTGCGAAGCCCAAAAACTTGGATTGCTAAAGCAATCATGCTGTCAGGCTACGCGTGCTTCATCGGTCCGTCAACCATTTCACCCAACCACAAGCAGACCACATGCAGACCTCCCATTTTAACATGCTTGTTAAAGTTTTCCTGTTATTCCGTTTCTACGGGTGAATAAACATGAAACGACTGGACAAAGGTTGTCGATGAATGAACCGTCCGGACTAGGAATCCCGCCCTAGTGGTTTGTGAAATTTAAATTGCGGGTTGGCACCTCGGTAAAACTCCAAAATTCAAACACAAGACGATTCGCCAACCCGAACTTTATGGTGTGACAAACCACCAGTCTCGCGCTCGCTTCGTCGAACGCGTCGGTCAACGAGACGCCCATTTGTGGCCCAGCAGGACTAAAAATGCTCGCTATCCGCCAATCGAATCGAATCTTGCCTGCCTTCGTCGCAATGCTGACGATGGTGCTCGGTCAGGAATGTCGCGCTGTGGCTCAACTGCAGATTCCCGGTTCAAACCGGTCAATCAGCGAGGTTCGGCAGTCCAAAGAACAATCGCGAGCACCTTATTATCGCTCAAACGGTAACCAAAACCGGTTCACACGTTCCGCAGCTGCCGTCCGACCGCAAACCCTTGGGCAGCGTCCGTCCGCCACACGCTCATTTCCACCAACGACGCGTGCTTCGTTCCCGAGACGGCAGGTGACTCAATCTACCGCGATCCTTCCACCGGACGACAACGTTCAACAGTCGACCACGCTCGAGCCCGGCAGCAACGCCAACCCGGTTCCCGGAATCAAAGGGACGGTAAAAGTCGATGTGGATCCCGACACAGGAATCATCACGCTGGTCGGTGACAAAGATGATGTCAAATTAGTACAGAAAGCCATTGCCGAACTCTCGGCCAACGCCGCCAGATCGCAACCAGCATCACAAAGCATCCCCTTACAGAACGTGCAAAGCGCCGCGATCGCCGAAAGCCTGCAAGAGCTGTACGATGCAAACTATGCGGCGGGGAGTGGAAAAGCAACAATCACGGCGCTCGAGTCTCCAAACGCGTTGTTGGTCGTCGGCCAGCCTGACGCTGTTGAGGTCGTTCGGAAACTTGTTCAGACGATCGACGTCGACCTAGGAGCCAAAGCCGATTCCGATTTTCGCACATTCAAGCTGCAATACATTGCCGCGGCTGACGCAAAAGTCCGAATCGATGCCTACTTTGGTCAAGCGGCCGATCAAGGATCGGGAGAAAATCAGCTTCCATCGTCGCCCGTTACGACCATTGTTGACTTTCGTAGTAACTCGCTGATCGTTCGGGGAGCACCTCAGCTGATCGAACGAGCCGCTCAGTTGCTGGCCGAATTGGACGTTAATGATACGGCAGCAGTCAACGTTGTCCGCGTCTTTCCGCTCCGCAACACACTGGCATCGGACATGGCGTTGGTTCTGCAAGATGCGATCAACGGACAACAAGCCAATGCCGGCGCGGGACTCAACCCCAATCAGCAAACGCAAGCCGTTCAAGCGACCGACGCCAGCGTCTCTCCCGATCAATCTCGGTTGCGGTCTGCCATGTTGCAGCTACGCACAATCAACGGAGATGGCCAAGACGTCTTTGGCGGGATTATGTTCGATGTCCGAGTCACCGCTGATCAGAATAGCAACTCGCTGGTTGTGACTGGACCTGAAAAAAGCATGGAACTGATCGAAGCGTTGATTGATCAGCTGGACACGTTACCCGCTGCCGAAACCCAGATCAAAGTCTTTCAAATTATCAACGGCGACGCTGAAACCTTGCTTAACATGTTGGAGAACTTGTTCAATAGTTCGAACCAACAGCAAGCGGGTGTTCAAGCAGGACAAACCGCCGGCAACCTCAACAATCTACCTTTGCAGGGTGCCTCGGCAACCGATGGAGGAACTCTGGTCAACCTTCGGTTCAGCATCGACCCAAGAACCAACACGATTATTGCTTCCGGACCGGCGGGCGACTTGCAAGTGGTTGAAGACCTATTGAACCGTCTTGATGAAGCCGAAGCCAATCAACGTCGTGTGTTCGTTTATCGCCTAAGCAACGCGCCCGCTTTGGATGTATCTGATGCCATTAACACTTGGTTGGAGACTCGCAGCACCGTCAATGACGAAGACCCGCGTGCGTTGGGCGGCGTCAACCAGACCAACCGCGAGGTCATCGTCGTACCAGAGGTTGTCAGCAACAGCCTAATCGTCAGTGCCTTGCCCGAATACTACGCCGAACTACAGCAAGTCATCGAAGCGCTCGACCGTCGCCCACCTTTGGTAAAGGTGAAAGTCATGATCGCGGAAGTCAATCTGGATGCCTTGGAGGAATTCGGTGTCGAGCTCGGCATTCAGGACTCACTACTGTTCAACCGAGGAACTTCGATTGGTGCAGATGGGGCCATCGGCGATGGCAGCATTGGCTTTCCGTTCAACACGGCCGCGGTGGGAAATGCCAATGCATTTCGTCCTGAATCACTTGCTGGCCAAGCGTTGACCAATCTATCAACTGGGCGAATCAATACGTCGCTCGGTTACGGCGGACTGGTTCTTTCCGCCGGTAGCGACTCGATCAACATCCTGCTGCGAGCACTCAAGGACAAGCAGTGTGTGCGCGTTTTGAGTAAGCCGCACGTCGTGACTCTTGAAAACCTACAAGGGCGAATTGTCTCGGGAGCAAGCGTCCCTCGCATCTCAGGAACCACGCAAACAAACTTTGGTGTCACCAACAACGTCACGTTCGAAGAAGTCGGTCTGATTCTGGAGATCACTCCACGAGTCAGCCCGGACGGCATGATTGTGATGGCAGTCAATATCGAAAAATCGGCTCTCGGACCGCCGGAATCAGGGATTCCAATTTCAGTGACCGACGGGCAGGTGCTTAACGCCCCGCAAATTTTTCGAACCCAAGCGCAAACCACGGTGATGGCTCGATCCGGCCAAACTGCCGTTTTTTCCGGCCTGATCCAAGAAGATAAGTCGAACTTCGTCCGAGGGATCCCGATCCTGTCTGATCTTCCCGTCGTCGGCCCTCTGTTCAAGTTTGAACAAGACGCCGCCGGACGCAGCGAACTGTTGATCGTGATGACACCCTATCTGGTGAACGACGAAGCCTCGCTCGAAAAACAAAACCGTGACGAAATCGATCGAATGCACTGGTGCTTAAGCGATGTTGCGGAAATTTACGGCAACACCGACTACGACGGAGGCCAGACCGTCGTGGCCGAACCGGAAACCTTCTACCCGGATTACGATCCTCGCGGCGTCTACCCAGATGCTCAGCTGGATGCCGGTGTCGCTCCTGGCGTACCGTTCTCAAGTCAACAACGCCCGATCGATCGAGGTGGCTCGCAGATGCAGCCATCACCCGCCGGATCACAAACTCGTTCGAATCCACCATCCAACTCGCTCGAAAAAATCCGGCAAGCATCTGCTCAACTGAGAAATAGGTTTCGGCCAAATGCCCTTCGAGAATCATTTGATGAACAAGCCGCAAGAAGTGGGTCAAACGTCCGCAACGCCGACTTCGTGGAGCAATAGAATGAAGCTTTTTTCTGCGATCGGTTGCCTGTGCTTGATCTTCACGACCGGCACAGGCTGTTCGAGTCTGAGTTCCACAGGCAACCATTGGAATCCATTGAAGCCGCTATCCGCGCCGCAGGAATCCCAAACGCCGGTTGAACCGGCCTCGATGGCTGTCGTTTGGAAGGATTCCGTCTACGAACAACCGGGCGTGCCGTCCGTGAAAGGATTCGGTGGCCGATTCTTCATTTACGATGCCCAAAACAATCCAATCAAGTCAGATGGCGAACTGATTGTTTATGGCTACGACGAATCAAACCCCATCCATTCTGATGGAAGCCATACCGGCGCGGACAAGAAGTTCGTCTTTCCTAGTGACAAGTTCCAGCATCACTTCAGCGACTCGGATCTCGGTGCTTCGTACAGCGTCTGGATTCCGTGGGAGAAAGTTGGCGGTCTTCGCAAGTCGATCACACTCATCCCAATCTTCAAAACGAAAAGCGGAAACGTACTTCGATGTGGCCAATCGTTAGTCGTGTTGCCAGGCCGAACTCCACAGACGGCAAATGCGAGCACCAACGGCAGCCAGATCACCAACACGCCAAACCTTGTGGCTCAGGCCTCTTTTCAGCAGCCAATTGCCGAACAAAGCAACGGCCACATTTCTCAAGTTTCTGCAAACACCGATATCTTGGGAAAGAAGTCAGGGATACGAACGACAACATTCAGCTTACCGCCATCGCTGGGTAAAAAAATGTCCGCCAACCCGGCCCCATTCAAAGCACCAACAGAGAACAGTTTTCCTCGTCCGAACCAATCAGCAGAGCCCAACGGGACAGCCGTTACTCCTTCAGTCGCGTCCAACGAAGCTAACGACTCAGCCGCCGACCTGCCTCAACCGGCACCCAGAATCTTTGGGATGCCTGGCTCGTTCTGATGGAAAATTTCGCTTCCTTGACGCCAGCAACCGACCGCTCGTTTTCAAAATCAACGCAGACAACCAATGAACGAAACGGGAACGATTCATGACGCCGCCGCGATCTTCTCGGCGCTGAGAGGCGACTTGGTCATCGAGCTGCTTTCGCGACTGGAGACAGAAGACGCGCAACGTTTACTTGCCACCGCTTCGAAAAAAACGCCGACCGTCTTCGAGCTTGATCAAGCCAGCAAGCGACTGGGAGCCGACCTACAGCACGCCAATTCGCAGTTGCAAACCGACTCAGTTCAAGTCCAGCCAGATCTCGGCAACGCAAGTTGGAAGAACCAGCAACGCTCGCGAAAGCAACAGAAGCAAACTGGCAAACCAAAATCAAAGCACTCGCTTGAGTTTCTAATCGACTGGCCCAGTCGTGACGTTCAGCGGCTACTTTCAAAAGTCAACACGGCCTGCTGGGCTCCCGCCTTGCACAATGAATCAAGCCTTGTGCTTGATGCAGTTTTCGACCGTGTTGCGCCGGCGGTCGAGCGATTGCTGCGTCAGGAGATCGAATCGTTCGACGGCAATCCAAAGGTCGCGCGTCTTTCTCGGCAGAAAATCAATGCAGCGGCGAAGAAACTCCGGTTGTCTGAACCAAACGCTGACCGGCAAAAAGCCGCTTGATGTCTTGCTGGATATTGCTCGTCTACTTGAGCACAGAGGGAACCTGCATATCGACAGCTTGTTCCGTGACCTCGGCGGAAAAATTGCGTAACTCGTGCGAATCTCAATCAGCACGACACGGCAACATCAAACGAATCAAATGTGATTCTTGTGAGCAAGCACTTGACTTATCGCTGCCAATGGGTAACAAATCGTAAAAGGCAAAAATGCTCTGTTCCCTGCAACCGAACATTCGCCCAATTTCACTTCCGAACTTCTCAGTAGCAAAGCGAGTTCACGATGCCCAATCGCCGCAACCGATCCAGAATCGCCCCCCCCCGCTAAACTAACACACCGGTCGAAATCGAGGCCGCGACGGCAAGCCACAAACTCTCAGTTTGATTTCCAGCGTTTGGAGGATCGAAAGTTGCTCGCCTCAGTCTCGCTTAGTGGTACCGAACTGCTCATTCAAGGCAATCCAACCGACGATACCATTTCGTTGATTGGTAATACAAATTCGCCTGAATTTACTGTAAGCGTTGCTGGCGAGCCTTTGCTTACCCAGACTTTTCAAAATGATCAAATCACAAAGGTGACAGTGTTCGCGGGTGACGGAGACGATTTTGTCGCCAACACGCTCGAAGTTCCAACCGTTATTTATGGTCAAGGTGGCAACGACACGTTGCGCGGTGGTTACGCTGACGACATTATCAATGGCGGTGACGGGAACGACGATATCCTCGGTCGCACGGGCAACGACGTACTCAATGGGCAAAATGACGATGATACGATTTCAGGTGGTTATGGAAACGACACCATCACCGGTGGTCTCGGCAACGATGTGCTTTCTGGCGACCAAGGGGATGACCAGATAAACGGGCATAGTGGAAATGATGTGATCAATGGCGGCGTTGGAGCGGACACGCTGACAGGGTCCACCGGAAACGACTCGATTACTGGCGGTGATGGCGATGACAACCTGAACGGCGGTGACGGCGACGACTCGCTGGAGGGAAACCAAGGCGAAGATACCTTGGTGGGTGAAACCGGCAACGACTTCTTGTCTGGCGGAAACGGAAACGACACGCTCTACGGCAACGATGGAAATGATGAACTACTTGGTGCGTCGGGCGATGACATCATTTTCGGTGCCGGTGGTGATGACATCATTGAAGGTGGGCTTGGAAATGATGAGCTTTGGGGGCAAGGCGACAATGACACGCTGGATGGCCAGGGCGGAGACGACTACGTCAATGGTGGATCTGGCAATGACTCACTTGCTGGAGGCAGCGGAGCCGATGAACTGAACGGGTTCACGGGAGACGATACACTCGTTGGTGGGACGGACAATTCCCCCGACCGGCTTCGCGGTGGAACTGGCTTCGATACCTTCTCGGTACAGGGTGAAATCGGCAACGGTAGCGTGGATGAAGTCCTTGATCGCTTTGGGATGGAGACATTCACTGGTTATGCAGGGCCGCTTGGGCCTTCGATCGAACTCGATGGCCGCACGCTCAGCGTCGTGGGTTCGAATGGCTATGACAAGTATCATATCGACGACAAATTCAACGATGGAACCACGATCCGAATTGAACGCTTTCACAGCGAAGTCGGTTCGTTCGCCACCTCGGATGTCGATGAAATTGTCGTTCACTTAAATGCTGGCAATGACCAACTGTATGTTTATGAGAGCGAGGTATCTACTCCCATCCGTGCCTTTGGTGGCGAAGGCGACGACTATGTAGAAGGCGGTAACGGTAACGATTGGCTGAGTGGCGGGAACGGAGACGACCGTATCCACGGCCGTGGCGGGGACGATGTACTCAGTGGCAACGCAGGTAACGATGCGATTGGCGGGCATGACGGCGACGACGAGATCAACGGCGGTGAAGGCAATGATCTAATCGGTGGAGGCAATGGCAACGACTTCATCGCAGGAAATGAAGGCGATGACACTCTCTACGGTGATGACGACAACGATCATATTCGAGGCGGGCTAGGCAATGACACGATTTACGGTGGTCGGCACAACGATTTATTGGAAGGCAACGAGGGTGATGACTACATTGAAGGCGACAGGGACCCCGACACAATCTTTGGAGGACTGGGGAACGATGTCCTCAAAGGCGAGCACGGCAATGACATAATTAGAGGTGGCCAAGGGGATGACTATCTCCATGGCGGAATAGACAACGACCAGTTGTTTGGTGATGCCGGAGCAGACGAAATCCATGGCGGGGCTGACGATGATTCACTGTTTGCTGGAACGGATATCGACGTCGACCAACTTTGGGGAGACGGTGGATTCGATGCGTTTGATTTCGTAGATGGCATTGATGCTCTTCGTCATCGGGACGTCAACGAGGCGACAACGGCGACAGTTGCTCAATCAGTAGATGAATTGGCGTC
Organism: uncultured Pirellulaceae bacterium; assembly: GCA_937929805.1. GTDB lineage: Bacteria > Planctomycetota > Planctomycetia > Pirellulales > Pirellulaceae > Mariniblastus. The sequence continues at coordinate 48,463 of CALFUT010000009.1, read as the reverse complement.
CCTGACTTCTGAGGTCGCACGGGGGACTTTTTCTCGGTCCGAGCTTACCGAGTTTGCTTCATCTGGCGATGAAGTCTTCGTTGATGGACTCAATGTTATAACACTTGGCACAAAGCGATTCGTATTTAAAGAAACTGGCACAGGCTTTCAAATGCTGGGCGATTTCAGCTTTACGCTGCCAGTATCAACTGCTGCTTCGATTGCTGAAGCTCGGGGGATCGTGGCTAACAGTTCGGTTTCAGAAGCACTAGGTCAAGACCTGACAGTTAGCCTTGTTCCATCCTCCGCGGTGCTGAGTGACGCAGGTTCAAGTTTTGCCAACTTTGAAAGCGCTTTTGTGGCAAACGGAAATGGAACTCAAGCTGTTGTAGGCGGAGCGACTCTTGATAGTAGCGACCAAGTTGTCGCGGAATTGTTTGATGTGAGTAGCTTCGTTACTGACTTAGGTGCAAGCACGTTGCAACAGATATCGGACAGTCGCTTGGAGGTTAACCAAGGCAATGGTCTGATCGGTGCGTTGGCCAGTTTGCAGAGCGGAACGGACACAATTGTCCAGAGTGCCATCACTGGGTTGGTGTCGAATTCTCTGGTGGCGATGCAGCCCGCACAAGCTCGAGTTGAAACAGTAACCATCGAGATCAACTATCACTTTAGAACCTTGACTGCCTCAGCAGCAGTGCAAGCAGAGGTCAACAGGATCTTTCAAGATTTAATGACAAGGAACGCAAAAAATGACGCTACTGTAAAACACACGTTGAATATCGTTTGGAAGCGGGCAGCCAGTAGGCTAGAATTGGATAGATTGGACTTGGGATACTCTGGAGGTGCGTTCGTGACAGGGGCCAACCCAACGAAGGTAACTGTGGCGGTACACGATCAGTTATTGGCTGGTGTCCCGGGCCAAGCTGCACCCGGCAGGTTCAGAGCAGGGCTTAACCCTGGGTTTATTCAGAGGCTTGTTGCACTAAGTCCAGTGCCAATTACACTCGATGCAGCCGTTGCAGCAGCAATCGCTCACGAAATCGGATTGCATGCGATAGGCAACGTAACCGACCACTATCACGATGATGGATTTATTGATGCTCGAGTCGGACAAGTTGGCGGCACGTTCTCACCGGAAGCTAGGGAAAGAATCGCGGATCGATTGGATGTGGAGTTTTAAAAAGCCAACCATACCGACGTACCGAATCCACTCTCTGCTATCACTTATGGCGGCTCTGGGCGTGTTGATCTCGCTTCATGAAGCCGTCTGCACTGTAGTATTAAATCATTTTTGGTTGGTGTACGCATCGTGTTTTTTTCTTGCCCTGCTTTTCGTTGTTTGGCGAGGAAACGCTGGTGGGCAGTTGTTATCAAAGTGTAGTATCTGGTACCCCATCTTCGCCTTTTCCCTTGCTGTAGTGTTGGTGTCAGTTCGTTTCCGTTGGTGCGAAATGGGATTTGACACAGTATACCCACGGGGGTTTCCTTACCCTGACTATCTACTACTACGATTGTATGAGCTGTTCCCTCCCCGCCCGTTGTCAGCAGAAGGGATTGACTTCGAGGGAAATTTCAACCACGTGTTGCTGGTGGTTTCAATCCCTCCATTAATTGGGATTGGATTAACCGGGCATGCAGTCGGTTCGTACCTTGTTCGCACTTTACGAGTCGGAAGCATATCTGAAAACAATTAGCGAGTGCGTATTGCGAGGCTCTCCGGGACTGCCGGTGCCGGAGAGCCAAGAACAGTGCTAATTTTCTATGAGTTCTGTTGCAGCAGTCAAACGCTAAGAGTCCAAGCTGATCGAGCGCTTGGCCACAAGCAGATTTAACGTTTAATCCAAGAGTTCTGAGTAACGCAAGCTGGAGTAACGCAAGCTGGGGCCGCAAGCTGGGGCCGCAAGCTGGGGCCACCCAGTTTAAAAAGATCTCAACGTTCATTGAGCTCAGATGGAATTCGGATCTTCACAATCGCGGCCTTGCTCAGCTGACAGAGGCAGATCTTCGGTGAGAACGATCCCGATCGCCTGTTTTGATAACTTGCTGGCGATGCGATTGATTATCGGCACGTACCGAATAACAGGCAGTTGTTTGAAAGTCTGGAAATTGTGACCGAAAGAACTCGATTAACTGGTGAGCCAGTCAATTGGTGAACAGTGCTGGGCCGCCGCCAGAACGGCGATTGCGGAAAACCAAAAGGGGACGCAGCTCATATTTTGGAAGGGCAAGAAAAAGGTACCTCGAGGTATCTCGGTCCGTGGATTATCCGCCGTCAGAAAATCGTCATCGCCGCGAAGGAACTTCAGCCGTCTGAAAACCAATCGCTGATTGATGAAATGCCGCTTGAGTGAAAGCCTAGCGACTTCATTCCCCGCCTCAACCTCACTCCAAATTAGGCCGTCGGCTGGCCTAGCAAGCTACGACTTGCGTGACTGGCAGTCGCCCACGCTGGCGGTGTTTAAAGGACGTTGTTAACCAACCACGAAACGGCCGAAAGATTCGAAAATAGAACTCGGTTCAACCATCAAGATTTTTGAACAAGCACGATTTTCGTGCGTTTAGTGTATTTCGTGGTTCGCAGTGGAACCGGAGTTCTCGTTATTTACGTGGCGATAAAAAAATCAAGGAGGGCATTTTTGATGGCCAAATCGATAGCAAACTCAAAGCGAGCTGACTTACTCGCTAGAACCAAAATCTTGCTCGCGTTCCGCCAACGGCAACCGAATCAGGGCGGCTTCCAGTTCGCTTCGAACCAGCAAGCGATCGCCCGAAAGAGCGATCGTGTTCCAACACACGCCGTCGATCGTGTCGCACTTGCCCAGCTCCTGAAACTTTTCCGGGTTGGTCGCCACCAAGTGCAACGTGCCGTACTCGGCATGAACCAACAGCTTGTCACCCACCAGCAACAACTGGCCGTTTCCAAACCGGCCACGTTTTTTCCACATTCTTTTCAGATCCGGAACCTGAGTACATTCTAGGAACCCGTCAGACAGCGAGTACGCGTAGCCGTCCAAGATCACGGGATTCGTCATCTTCGTCTTCACCACCCGCGAATTCGCTTTGACCGTCTCCGTTTGCCACTCGTCATCCTCGCGTGTGACTCGAATCACTTGCCCGCCAATCGCATAACCTTTGGACAACAGTAGCAGCGAGTCATCGATCGGTGTGATCTGTGAACAACTCGCGTTGGAATCACTATTACCGGTCCACGGGTGGGCCCAAAGTTCTTCGCCGGTGTCCGGGTTGTGCCCGACGGCATGATCTTCGGCAATTAGACACACTTGAACTTCATCATCAATGTTGATCAACGTTGGCGATCCATAGCTTGACGCGTGCTCTCCCCCGCGCCATCGCTCTTCTCCCGTCTGACGATCGAACGCAATCATGGTGATCGCATCTCCGCCAACAGGACCACCGGCTGGTACGATGACCAGATCGTTGTAAACCAAAGGTGAGGTACTTCGGCCCCAAGCGAGACTCGAATTCTCCTGCGTGTATTCCAAACCGCGACCGTTGACCCGCATCACTTGCTCGATGTCAACGAGCGCCGGAACATCCACGGCCCATCGATGTTCACCTGTCCTCGCATCCAAACAATCAAGCACGCCGGTGCCACTCACGGCATAGACAAGCCCCTCGAAAACGGTCGGAGTCGCTCGCGGGCCGACTCGCCCCATCGCGGTGTAGTCTTCATGCCGACGCTTCTCTGCGTGAGCCCACACCTGCGTGCCATTTTTTATGTCGTAGCACACCACCAACTCCTGATCGTCGCGCTGTTCTTGGGTGAATGCGTGATCGCCAACGATGGCAAACCCGGACCATCCTTCACCGACGCTGATCGTCCAAACCTTTTCCGGAGCCTGACTATCCCACGAATCTGCCAACACGACATTCGTGACGTTCGCATTTCGGCTAGGCCCAAGGAACTGAGGAAAATCGAACTCGGTTTGCTTGAAACGATCAGCATCGCCATCCTTAGAGACCGTCGTCGGCTGTTGCTGAGCGTATTCTTTCGCCACCGAACCAAACCGAGGCTCAAATCGGACCAACCCCAGTGCGCCATCGAAGATCGGTTGAAAGAAAACAATACCGGCCAACGGAAGCAATCCTAGCAAGCCCACGCCGATCAGCTTGGTAGGCCAACGCCACCCGCTAAAAAACGCAATCCAAACATTCCACGCGATCGCAACCAAAGCAATCAAGACCAACTGAATCAGGTTCGCGCCGCCCGGGGGCAGATTCAGCGACTCGTTCAGATAGTCGTAACCAAACCGCAAGACCAGAATCACCGCCAGACACAGAATCGAAAACGCAATCATCCGCTTTGGAAAACGGTTTCGTGCATTCGCTGAACTGGCCGGCGAAGTTCCTCCAGCGCCTTGGTATGGTGTCGATGAGTTGTCTTTTTCCATTGTTCAGGTCCAAATTTTGCGCCGTGCGACGCGCAGTTTCCACGTCAATTTGCCAGCAGTGAACATAACTTCAACGGTTCGACCGCAACCGCAATCTATCGCACAGCACCAATTTCAGCCAGCCACTGCCGCCGCTCCACTTCTGAAGAACGCGAATGTGACAAGATTGACTTTTCCGTGCGACCGCACTCTTCAGGAACCGCCACGACACGGATCTCCATCGCGGGTCCAACTCCGTCGCAAAACCCGCTAGACTATTCTCTTCTGCTCCGGGATCTTGGTTCTCAAATGTCAATAAAACACGAAGTCAGCACCAGCAAAGAAACGGATCTGAACTGTCCTAGCGATCTTTCTTGGGAATTGAACCAGCGGCTTGACGATGCTTATCAAATAGCCAAAGAACGCTTTGACAGCGGCCATCGAACTGGAGGATTTGGCGCGGTTGGTCGTTACTTTCTTACCTTTGTGTATACCGGTCTCGTTAGAGCAGAATTTCTACGAGGTCGGCGAGGCCTGATCGCCTGCTCGGTCGCCGCCCAAGATGCTTACAACCGCGCCGTCATGAGTTATTGCATCTTGGCGCAGAAAAAATGACGACACCCTCAAACTCTGACAACCGCGCGACGCTTTCGGTCGTCATGATCGTCCAAGACGAAGCGCACAGGCTGCGCGGATGTCTAGAGAGTGTTCAATCGGTGGCGGACGAAGTGGTGATCTTGGACGCGGGCAGCACGGATGAGACACAAGCGATCGCCGAGTCGATGGGAGCCAAGTTTTATACCAACACCGATTGGCAGGGCTTTGGTCGTCAACGGCAGATCGCGCAGTCGTATGCAACATGCGATTACGTTATGATGATTGACGCTGACGAACGGCTGGATAAAACGTTGGTTAACTCAATCAAAAACGTTCTGCAACAACCCATTGAACGTAACCACGCCTTCGCGATTCGGCGGCGGAACGTTTACTGTGGACACTTCGCCTACAAATTTGGGCGAGGCGAAAGGCTCCATCGACTGTACGCGAGGGATACGTTTGAATTCCACAATCAGGCAGTGCATGAATCGTTAAACTGCGATCCCAAACAGTCGGTCGTCCTGCGTGGCACGTTGATTCATCACGTGTGCGAGAGCCTGTACCACTTGAAGAAAAAGCAACTGCGTTACGCCGAGGACTGGGCGTTGATGAAAGCGGAAACGGGTAAGAAAGTGACCCTGATCGGTGCTCACGCTCGTTCCGCATTCGCGTTTGTCCGAGAGTACGTGTTGCACGGCAGCATGTTCAGCGGTGGCCTTGGACTGATCATCGCCTTCGAGGCCGGCATTTACACGCTGAACAAATACATGCTGTTATGGGAAATCAATCGAAAGTCCGCCCAGAAGCAACGCCAACGCTAGCACACTCTCGAACGAAAGTTGGCTTTTGGCCAGCGAAACGCCTTTTCGGCTGTCGAAACGGGTGCCCCTGTGCCGCTCTTTTCATTATGAGTCGCCAAAAACAGGGTCAGCAATGAAGCAACCGATCACCGTCATCATCACGTGTCTTAATGATACTCAGCGTCTGACAGACTGCGCGGATCGCTGCCTAAAACTGGCGGACGAAATTCTGATCGCCGAATCGGTCGAAAACTCGGGCGCTCACGAAGTGGCGCGGCGGGACGAGCGAATTCTTGTCGTGCCCCACGAGCCAATCCGGCGGGACGATTTTCTCAATTGGACCATTTCGCAAGCCAAGCATCGCTGGGTTTTGTTGCTTGATGCGGACGAGCAGATCAGTCAGGCGTTGATCGATGAGATCGAATTAGTCCTCAGCCGTGGTGCAACCTTTGATGCCTACGCGATCAACCGAGTCACCTTCGTCAACGGGAAACGCCTTGAGGCCCCCAACACAAGCGGCTCGCGAAGAATTCGGCTTTTTCGCACCGATCAAGTGTTATGCGTTCAGAACGGAGCCCGCAAAACGATCGAGATTCAGTCTGGGAACGTCGGTAAGTTGTCCAACCAGATTGATCGCAAACCCGATTGGCGATTCGAACTTGCGGTTGCGTGCTTGACCACCGACGCAGCGACCAACGCGCAGCGGTGGTACGACCAAGGGAAACGAACGTCGGCTCTAAAAATGTTAGTCTCGCCGTTGTACCATTTTGCGATCCAGTACTTCTGGCAAGGATCCATCTTTGATGGAATCGAAGGGGTCCGAATCTCGTGGCAAACCGCGTTTCAACGCTTTTGCACGCATGCGTTTTTGCGAGACTTACAGCAACCACCGCAGCTGCAAGACGAAGTCGAAAAGGTCGACCCAAGAACGATCGATTTGCTCGATCCAACCTTCCGCCGCGCGGCGTGATTTTACGTGATGCTGATTCGGCACTCTCGCGAAAATTCGGTAGTGAGGTGATCAATTCGATTGGTCACTAGTTGGACAGCGCCACTTTCGATGAATGAAACCGATGTCTCCGGCACATACACTCCGTCCGCCCCATGTGGATGGTTGAGCTTTTTTTCTCCGCGCGGCTCGGACGGAGCCTCGCCCTCCCGACGACACACTGCGGCAAAAACAACGGTGAAATTGCAAAACTGGCGCTGTCCAACTAGAAGCTGTCAGCTTTGCTCAAATTTCCGATCAGCAGGAAAGCGTCACCAAGGACATCAACGACTTGGTCGAAGTTAAAGTCGCCTTGAGACCAACTGGTCGCCGGTTGACCAAGATTCGCAACAAACGTGAATGCGTCGGACAAAACGTCGACGTTCCCGTCTAGGTTAATGTCGCCCGCACACGTTCCGGTCCCACCATTGGATGTCTCGATTAGGAACTCGTAATGGTAAGCCGCGTCGCTCTGGTCGATAACACCGTCCTGAAACAAATCCAGTTGGGCCAAGTCACCCAAAGCCTGTTCGCCAATTCGACCGCTGTATTGATCCAAGTCAACGACATCCACTTGCCCGTCTGCGTCAAAGTCGCCGGGCAATGCGGATGCAGCGTTCGGCGAAAAATCAACGATCAATGGAAGGTGGTCGTATCTTGTGCTCGAGGCTGACTTGTTCAACTTAAAATCCGTTTCAAACAATCCCGACGCCCGCAGATCCGCAGGAAGCATCGTCGACGGATTCAGCACATAGCTGTGGCTCACCTGTAACACACTGTCAGTGTACAGGACAAAATCGAGAACCCCCGGCGGGAAACCTGAGCCATCATCTCGCCAAGTCCATTCGTCGACTCCAGTGGCGTTGTGAACCGGTCGGGCATCGACCAAACTGGTCCCGTCCCAGTCGGGAGCAAGTCCGTTGTTCCCGTCGATCAGCGTATCGAGAGGCACCGGCCCACCCACAATATTCAAATCACCCAGCACCGAAATCGCCGTTTCGGGTGGCAGATCAAAGTTACCTCCCGTTGTGATCGCGTCTTGAAGCCAATCGGCAATCGCGTTGGCCTCAATTTGCCGCCCAGTCTCATTATCGCAACAGGGAAAATGGTTATTCAACAGAAACAAATCATTCTCAAACAACGAGTCTGGTAAGTCGACCAACGCCATCGCAATGCCTCGAATTCCTCCGGGCACGTTCGTCTGCTGCATCGACAGAGGATGACGACTGATGATCAGCTGATTCCTTCCCTTGTGAACTTCCCACGACCGCCCATCGGGCAAGGGTGCCAACGCATTAAACCACGCCGTCGCGTCAGCCGCCGAGGTTTCTGCCGCTTCCTGAAAGTTGTAGACATCCGCATCAACCGCGTCGATCAGACGCTCGAGTTCCATCAGGCCTTCCGCGTCACGAAACAGCTCATCCCAAAACATGTTGTACGAGACGACTCGAAAATCATCCTCATTCTGCCGGTCAAGAAACGTTTGGCCGCAAACAGTGGTCAAAGGATAAAAACAACACAAAATCGCAATGATAACGAACGGTTGAAGTCGAAGATTCATCGTTCCGATTTCTCGCTGGAGGAAGGCATTCGGTGACATGAAGCGGCAGCCGGCAATCCTTCAATTTTACCATCAATTAAGCCAAAATCCACTCCTTTCATCACCATTCATTCGACTTCGTTGCCACCAAGCATCGCGACTTCCCCCCTGCGTTGAGTTATTGCAAAGAGAACGGTGGATGTGCGTCATGCGAAACCGTTGCATGGCATTCGCGTTGCGAGTTCGCATCGAAGTAGTTTCAATCATCACTTCACGATTCGTCGCCAAATGAAAGTGAGCTCAAATCCAAATTCTCCAGAATCTGAAACTGCAGATCGTCACAGCCGTTTTTCCGAAGCCATTGCAGCAATGCTGGCAGCCCCGTGATCGGATTCCGGAAATGAGCGAATTGAAACTGGACTCGGCGGCCATCCGATGAAATTACACCGGCGGTCATCGAGTACTTGAACGGTTTGGCAGAACGAGCAGCCGCATCCAAATCGTCGCTTTGATCGATCCCGACCGGTACCGTTCCGGGAATCCGCCCCAACAGATCGGCCAGCTTGGATCGCCACGACTTCTCTTCCATCGTGTTGGCTCGCGTGTTCAAACGCTCGTCTTGAAAACGACCCGGACGACGATCCCAATGTTTCAGCACCAGTGAATCGTACTTTCCAGACTCGTCTGCTTTCATTCGCTCGACCGCCGCTTCGTAACGTTCTTCGTAAATCAGGTCGTACTGCTCCATTCGCTGCCGAACCGGATCGCTTGAGTCTTCACCCCCGGCTTCGATATTTTCATCCAGAGCCAATCCCGAAACTGGACGATCCAACGCTTCGCTGAACGCGAGCAATACCGGATCGCTGGCGGCATCGAACGGAGCATCCAGAATTCGACGCGTTTCCCGGCGGTCAAGCTGTTCGGCCACGATTTCATGCTCGGATGACCAAGGCTCGATCAGCCCCAAGTCATTCCCGAACATCAGCATCTCATTGGCTTGGTGCGCAATCTGTTCAGCCTGCTGCGGGTTGGTCGCGGTACACTCGATCTGGACATGAAACACGGCATCCGTTTCGCACCAACGATGCGAACGAACGGATGCCTTGAAATCCGCAATCATCGCCGAACCAAGCTCTTCTTCCGCTTCGTCCACATCGACGGATAACAACACAGAATTCCCAACCGTTGCAAACGCGAACCGACAGTCGACGTGTTGTTGCAATTTCAAAACGCACGACTCGACCGCCGCTTCGTCTTCGCAAGTCCCCTGAACCAAGTAGCGACTAGCGTGATCATCCACCGGCTGCTGATCAGCGCGATAAACACGAATATTCGAATCCCTAGAGACAACCACAACCGGGGCTTCGGTCCAACGTTGTTGCCACTGAGGCCACATCACGACTGCCGCCAGCACTCCAAACGAGATCACCCAACCTGCCAAGTACAACAGCGTCAACAGAACAGTCGCTACAATGCTCGGCGGACGAACATTGAGCACGTCGAAAATCTGGCGTGTCTGTTGAGCAAGTGGTTTGGGCAATGCGGCCGGACCGGTCGTGGGCAAATGAGCCACAATTCTTTCGACCATGGAACGTGGAATCGCAGTAATATCGGCAGGCACCGGATCAAGTTTTTCCGCGTTCACTCTCTTCGCAATGTTCGAACTCCTAACCGCCCCCGGAACAGCCAACAGCATCAAGGCGCCGAAGCCGGTGAAGAAATGCAGCTGCCAAGTGACTCCAATAGAGATCATGGCAATCGCGGCGGCCAACCGGAACAGAACGTCCAACCACGGCTGCCGACAAAAGAACAAAGCATAAGCCACCCAGCCGCCATCCAGCGGCAACAGTGGGATTAGGTTGAAGACGTTGATCGCAACCAACATCAGGGTCGCGTTGCGCCAGAGTTCGTTTTGCGTTCGAATCGCGATCACGGCCATCGGAATCGCCAGCAGGATACCTGGGAGCGGTCCCGCTAAGGAAACCAATACCTTTTTCCAGCCCGGAACATTGAAATGCTGCCCAGAAACAGCCGCGCCCAACAACGGTAAGAAAAACATCTTCACGTTGCGATACGAAAAGTACCGCATCGCGGCGTAGTGCCCCAATTCGTGAAACAGCAAAATCGGCACAAGGTATAAAACGATTTCCATCGACCAGAACCACGCCCCGATCACAACAAACAGGGCTGCCGAGCCGAGCAACAAAGCGATGGAGCGTAAACTCGAACCCGCACGTGATTGGGTCGACTCTAGTTCAACCATCACCGCATCGACACGCTGGGCCAGATCAGCTTGTTCATCTCCACCATCGGTCGAAGCCGTCATCGCCAGTGGCACAGGTTGCTCAGAAGAATGATTTGTCACCGCGGGTCTGTCGTTTTAGGGAGTAGCTACCATTTCACCATGAACGTACCGCAAAACATCGACTCGATGAACGGGTTCGCCGTTTTCCGACGCCATCCCGAAGCAAAGAGCGGGCTACTTGTTGATTTTAGGCGCGACTGCTTCGCTACTGCGTCGTCGGTAGCTGTCTAAAATTTCTGTTGCCACGTGACGAGATAAAGACACCAAGCTAAATCTGCCTCGCACGATTACAAACCAAGCTGAAAAGAAAACGGAGAGGCACCGAGCACACAAAGTCTGCCACATACACAACTCCGTGTCCTCGGTGGCTCTGTGTTTCAAATCCTTGGTTCTTTCGGAACTTTGGTTGCGGATTGCCACTACGAAACATGCTCACGCGACTTTTCCAGAACGAAATCGCTCATGTAAGAATGCGATTGCTTGGCCGATACACTTGCTCTTCTCAAGCGTGAAGCATGGCACCCGCACGCTTTAGACTAAGTATCTGAAACAGCTGGCCTAGCGAGCCTCTGACAACCGGAAGAACCAAAAAGCAAGCCCGTGCCACAGGCAGAGGTGGGGCTCAAAAGGTTGCCCGACTACCGGTATTCGAAGCTGCGACGCATGGCTCGCTGTCGCCAAAGTCGTGACGCCGTTACCTCTGAGTCCTCACTGTCATCCGGACTCGGTAGCTCGTCGATTTGGTCCCCATCATCCTTGAAACGATCCAACGGTCGAAGATCCTCGTCGTCTGCGTCGAGCTCTTCCAGATCATCATCAAGATCGTCGTCAAGCTCGTCATTAAGGTCATCGTCCGCCGGAACCGTTGGTGCTTCGATTGCCGGATGAGGCTCAAGATTCGAATCCGAAGAAGGACCGAGAGTTGCATTTGGATCTGAAAATATCGAACCCACGCGACCGTGAGTCGGATCGACTCGCTGATGCTTCCCACCGAACGTTGGATAGTGGTAGTCGTACGGGCCGCAACAACTGCTGCAGCCAGTCAAACCGCAGCAGACGATGACAGCAAGGCAGGCTATCGTCAGGAAAATTCGGTTAGACATGACTTGTTCCTTGTGACTCAATCTCAAATCGTTGATGCAACCCGCTTGAATGACAACGCGTTACGCTCAACTGGAATTGGAAATGATTTTTCGTGTTTCGTTTTGTCTCTAAACTGGATCAGCGAAGATCGTTGACGACGGACGAGTCAGTCGTTTTGATCCGAGCGACCGTTCGGTTGCTTTGCTGACCTGCACGGACGCTTGCGTGAGCAGAACGACCTACCCCTAGCTGTTCCAAAGCGCGACTACCTGAGTACGTTGAACTCGCCTCGACCGTGTGACTTACTGGTGCAACTTGCGATCGCGTGCTGTTTTGCACCCGCGAGTTCCGCAGTGGTGAACTTGGTGGGCGACTTGCTTGGTTGCCGTTGTTACCTTGGTCGCGAATTTCAATAACCTTTGGCTTGGGCGTCGTTGCTCGCAGTCGTTGAACCGGACGCTCGCTGTAGTCACGCTTCGGCTGGCGAATGGTCGCTGGCTCAGTCGATCGCGACCGTTTATTCGGAGCCGTTTTCACTTTCGCTTTTGACTTCCCCTTTGATCGGGATGACACTTTCTGGGTTGCCCGAGCCGGTTTCTCGTAGCTGACCTGGCGGATACTCGAATCACGATGGACGCGTGAAGTTGAACCCTGTGGAGCAGGGGAGATACGTGACCCCGAACCCTGAGGCACCGTATTGAACTCCTGCGGAGGTGCGAGAGTCGGAGCCGGTGCTCCATCGTAGATCGGCTGCTCCTGAATCACTTCGCCTTCATAGTAAGGCCCGTTATAGATTTCGCCTTCGCTGGGCACCATCGTTGCATCGTCGTAGATCATCGAATCCGAGTACGAACCGTCGGTGGCGTGAGTTGCACCGTTGTTCGAACCCGTTGGCCAGTTTTCGCCTCGGCTGATCACCTGAGGTCGTGTCCAACCGTAGTTCAACTCGCGGCTGGCGCTTCGGCGGCGGGCGTGCTCTTGGGCATCAACATACGCCTTACCGGCCCATGGTCCTTCGCTAAATTCGACACCACAGTACGGAAGCGTGGTTCCCTTGCGGCGATGAATCAACACGATTGTTTTGTTGTACTCGCACAAAGCCGTGTAGAAAGCAATTTCTGCTTGCGAGCGACGTCGCTGAGCATCCAAGGCCACGTCCAACGTTTCGACGCCTTCGTCCTTCAGTCGTTGGAAGTGCTCTTCTTCGATCGTCGTTTCTTTCCAGCGGTTGAACGACGATCGCATGATCATCTGGTTGGCAGCCAACGCTCGCATTGCTTCGGTTAGCTCTCGCGTCACGTCCAGCTCCATGTCCTCGATCCGGGCGATTTCACGGGCCAGTTTCAATTGAGCGTTTCGCACGTTGGCAAGCTCGCGGCGGAAACCGACGGGAATGCCAAAGTTCAAACCCAACTGCAGTTCTTGAAAGTTGCCATCATAGAGTGAATTCAACGCACCACTTTGACCGGGCTCGATTGCTTGGTTCTCACCGATTGGAAATGCTGCGTCGCCGCTGGTGCCAAATCGGTTGCCTAAACCAAGAAAGCGGTATAGAGCAGTCGCGTTCAATTCAGGCAACAGGCCATTCTTTGAGTAAGCCAACGCCAGCTCACGCTTTTTGATCTCCCAACGCTCTTGGCGAAGCTCTGGACGATAGGTCAGTGCCTCGCACAGTGACGTACACCAATCAAATTCGACAGGAGCCATGATCGGTTCGTCGATTGGCCGAATCATGCGGCAATCGGTTGACGACCAACCAAGCAGGAACCGCAAAGCTCCTTCGGCATTTAGCAAGTTGTTGTAGGCATCGACCACTTGAGCGTCAAAGAAGTGATACTGCTCGCTGGCCTGAGCGACTTGCTGAACGTTGACGTCAGCTCCTTCGTCAAACTGATCCTTGACGATTCGCCAAGTCTCCAAAGCCGCGTTGCGACCTGTTTTGGCCGCATCAAGATTCCGGTAAGCACAGTACAAGTCCCAGTAGCGGATCTCGACGTTGGTAACCGAGTTCTGCAGCTGGGCCTCAAGGTTGGCCAGTTCCTGATCGGTTCCAATTCGCGAGATAACAACCGGCATACGATTGATGAAAGCTCCTCGACCTCGCAGCAACGGCTGCCGAATCTCCGCTTCGAAGTTCGCTTGATAGAAGCTGTTAGCTCCTTGGTTGATGTTCACATCGTTAAGCGGATTGTTTGTATCTGTGTAGGTGTTGACGTTGCGGAAGAAAATCTGCGTACCATTGGCGGATTTCTTCGCCACTTCTGCCTGCCACTGTACTTGATCACCACGAGCAAACAGAAAGTTTGGATCGTTCGACGACAACGCACTGATGTTTCTTGGTCGATCCGTTGTCGACCACGTAATGCCGCTGGTGAACTGAGCGTCAAAGTCGGCGAGTGCTGCTTCGACGCCTTGGTTGCTGTCGAGCGCGGTGTTGGTGGTCAGTCCGCTTGGAGATGCAATCTGTCCGGCGGTGCCAATGAAGCCCGGCTCTGTTTCGCGAACGGCAACGTTGTAGATCGTGCCGGCAGCCGTCGGGCCATTGGCCAAGTTGTCGACGCCAGGTGAAACGCGAGTTCCCTGCAAACCGGGTGTTCCATAACCACGCAGCACTTTCGAGTTCTGCAGCGTGTACGAAACGGCGTCCTCAAGTGTCATGTCTTCATAGGATTCGAAGTCCGGATCCATCACCGTCATCGGCTCGTGCGCCTGTGTGACCTCGTCCAAGGTCGGCGTTTCGATATCTGGGTACTCGATTTTGGTTGCTTGTTCCAAGTAATAGTTCAGGTCACCTGATTCATTCAGGTAAACCGGACGCGTTGGAGTACAGCCTGTCGTCAGAAAACTGACGCCCAGCAACCAGATCAACGTTTTGGAGGGTTTGCACTTCATCGGACTTCCATATCCTGATGGATGTTAAAATGAAAAACGCATCGTGGCCCGAGCCATCTCAGGCCACGAACGCGTTTTGGCAAAAATGTCGATTTGCCATCGAACCCCCCGGTTCTGCACTCACCAGCTGCTCACGCACAGGGCGCATTGCGTCTGAAAAATGCCGACAACTGAGGTATCGGCAGCTCAACCGATAAACTTTGACCAATCCGTAAACTTTATCATCGGCGGCCGTCAGTCGAGTCAATTTGAGCTTGGCTGATAAAATGGGCAGTCCAGAGCAAGCAGGCCGAGTCCTAAACCACAAGCGGCTTTGATTTTTTGTGACAGGCGGTTCACCAAGTCGTTCGCACCGTTCGTAGTAGCGGCTTCAGTCGCTTGAAAACGATAGTCCAAAGCCTCAAGGCTTTTCTACGACCTTGCTCTCTAAAAATCACCGCCCCGAGAAGAACGGAGAACGGTGCTGGACCACGAATCCAACGAATTCGCAGCGCGGGATTCGTCGGATTGGTGTGATTCGTGGTTGAAAACCACAGGCGGCTTTGATAGCGGCTTTGATTTTTGTGACGGGCGTTTCATTTTGTGACAAGCGGTTCGCTCAGTGTTTCGCGCCACTCCTAATGGCCTCGACACTCGATCAGAGCCACCCTTTGACTCAAAATACTGTCATTGGCTCACAAATAGCGAAAATCTGGCCGAAAAACCTTGTTTCAATGGGATCGAACCCATTTTCAGCCGTTGAGATATGTGGCGGAACCGACTACAATCCGCGATCACATTTTTTCTGGTGACTTCATCAACCAACGTATAGAGATTCAGTCTGATGGCCGTTCCAAAGCGCAAACACTCCAACGCTCGATCCGGCAGCCGCCGAGCCCACAACGCATTGACCAGCAAGCAACTGACATCGTGCCCTAAGTGCTCGACGACAGTGCCAACACACGTTGTATGCCCCGGCTGCGGCTACTACATGGGCCGGGTTGTGATGGCTGAGCAACAAGAAGAAGCTGCCGCCGAATAGGCTGCGGATATTCGATCGATCAAAATAAGCCTCTGGGCCGGCACCTTGCCAGCATCACAGAGGCTTTTTGCTGCGCTGAACTCTCTGATTGGTCGTCAAGTCGAGCCGAATCGCTTAAACTTCTGCTAGCAAACAAGAGGATTGTGTCCCCAAAGCTTAGACGGATTTTCGAAAAGGAACAAACATGACCACGATGGACGCACAGACGGCAGAAGAACAAGTGATGGTGGTTCCCACGGAACGATTTCACGATTGCGGCCACTTTCAAGGCTTTACGCCCGATTCAGAAAAGTACCTGACCCAACTGCTCGACCCGGCTCAAACGCAGTACCTGCCACGAGCCCAAATGGAAGAAGATCCTTCGTTCAAGCAACTGATCCCCTACTGCATTTTTCAACACATCGACGAAGCCGGGAACGTCAGCGTGTTTCAGTACACGCGAGGCAAAGGGCAGGGCGAATCACGTCTACACAGCAAAAAAAGCATTGGCATCGGTGGCCACATTTCGACGCTCGACGCGGGCGAAAGCTCGCCCTATGACGAAGGCATGCGGCGCGAATTGGAAGAAGAGATCGTCATCAACACGCCGTTCACTCAAAAGCTGGTCGGTCTGATCAACGACGACGAGACCGAGGTCGGCAAAGTTCACCTAGGAGTCGTCCATCTGTTCACCGTCGACACTCAAGACATCCAGCCCAACGAAGAAGACATCTGCGAGACCGGCTTTCGCCCCGTCGCCGAACTGCTAGAGAATATCGACGGGTTCGAAACTTGGTCGTCGATCTGTCTCAAGGCTCTTTTTGCGTGAAGTTCAACGCAATTTGGGGGAGGGCGAAGCTATAAGTCGCGTTAACCAAAAGGTTCAACGGTTAATTTCGTGGCAGCCGCTACACGCCGACCCCATCCGGCGTGGATTTTGGTTATCGACGGTTGTCTCGGGGCTTCCGCCCCGAGCTACTGACGCTGGCCCCGTCCGGGGCAGTTGCCCACCGCCGCCCCGGATGGGGCCGACTCAGTTAGCTCAGGGCGGAAGCCCTGAGAAAATGTAGAACCGAAACCGAACACCCCGGATGGGGTCGACGCAATACTTGGCATGGAACTCAAAATGCCACTAAATTGCATCAACAGCTAAACAACCAAGGACTCGTGTCCACGGTCCCCTACGTGACAACTTTTTCTTAAATGCCTCCTATCATCTATCTCGACAATCAAGCCACCACGCGAGTCGATCCCCGAGTGGTCGAAGCGATGCTGCCGGTGTTCGATCGATCGTACGCCAACGCGGGCAGCGTGACGCACGAGTTAGGACTTGCCGCCAGTGACTTGGTCGAGGAATCGGCCGAGTCAATCGCCACCTGCCTGAACGCCCGTCGTAGTGAAATTGTCTTCACCAGCGGTGCCACCGAGAGTAATAACTTGGCCATTCGCGGCGTTTGCCTGCGCAAGCGGACATCGGGCCATATCATCACGGTCGAGACCGAACACAAAGCGGTGCTTGATCCGATTGCAAAATTGGAAAAGCAGGGCTTCCGAGTCACTCGGTTGAAAGTCGTCCCCAACGGCAGCGACGATGCGGGATTGATTAACTTGGACGAATTGAAGAATGCCATCGCGGAAGACACGATCCTCGTCTCCGTCATGGTGGCTCACAATGAAATCGGAGTCATTCAACCGATCCGAGAAATCGCGGACCTCTGCCACGAATGTGGCGTCCTGCTTCACACCGATGCGACGCAGGCGGTCGGTCACCTGCCGGTGGATGTCGACGAACTGGGCGTCGACCTGATGAGCTTTTCTGCTCATAAGTTTTATGGCCCCAAGGGAATTGGCGGACTGTACGTTCGGCGCACCGATCGTCGCGTCCGTTTGGCCAGCCAGATCGATGGAGGCGGTCAACAAGAAAACCGCCGCAGCGGCACCCTGAATGTTCCGGGGATCGTCGGCATGGCCGCCGCACTCAATCTGTGCCACGCAGAAATTCAGGAAGGTACGGAAGACGGGCGCCGACGTGAACTGCGTGATCGGATGTATGCCGGATTGAAAAGTCGAGTCGGTGACCTGCCGCTTAACGGGCCTTCGTTAACACCGCCCGGTCTACGCCTTGCGAATAATCTCAATTGCCAGTTCCCCAACATTGATGGCCAGTCGATCATGTCCGGGGCCTCGGAGATCGCGATCTCCAGCGGCAGTGCTTGCACGTCAGCCGATCCCGAACCCAGCCACGTCTTGGCGGCTTTAAAACTGTCCGACGACGAAATCCAGTCGAGTTTGCGGATCAGCGTCGGCAGGTTCACGACATTGGACGAAATCGATTCGGCGGTGGATTTACTGGTAAGATCGGTCGAATCGATGCGTCAATATGGAGCGGACGAGTGTTTGGATTCGTAAATCCTGTGTAAAACGTCGGTAAAACATGCTGCCCCGGCCACAATGGCTCTGGACAGCGATCGTCGAGTGACGAAGAATAAGGACAGACGTTATCGGGTCAGCGTTTTGCTCGGTCTGATTTGCTCAGTTTGAGTTTATAAGAATTTCCGGAGTGTAATTGATGAGTGTCACAGTAACCGAAAAAGCCGCCAAGGAAGTGCAACGATTCATCTCCGAAGGCGATTACGAAGACAATGCAGTCCTGCGAATCGGCGTCACCGGCGGCGGTTGTAGCGGGCTGAACTACAGCCTGAACATCACCACCGACTACGACGAAAACAACGATACGAAAACTGTTCAGCACGGCGTACCGGTTGTCGTTGATCGCAAAAGCGCGTTGTTCCTTGAAGGAACTTCGGTCGACTACTACGAAGGCATCGAGCAGCGTGGTTTCCAGTTCAACAACCCGAACGCCAAAAAGACATGCGGCTGCGGTAGCTCGTTCAGCGCTTAGCCAGTGCAACTCGCTTCAAGCAAGCGACACAATCGACAAACTAAAAAGCCGGAAGCTATGCTTCCGGCTTTTTTTGTGCGCAAAGTAGCCATCACATGTAAGTAGTCATCACACTCCGTGTGATGATCGATGCCCAACATCACACGGAGTGTGATGGCTACTTACACCTACATTCGCACCAGCCCGGGCGCAATGTCCAAGTCAAGTTCTTCAAACAAGCCGGCCTTGAAACGCTCGACCGCAATCGCGCCCATGACGGCGTTGTCGGTGCAGTACTCAAGTGGAGCGATATGCAGATCGACGCCCGCAGCTTGGCAGGCATCGGTCAACTGAGCACGAAAGACGCGATTGGCAGCGACGCCACCGCCCACGCACAACGTGGACAGTCCACTTTTCTTGACCGCCTGCAATGACTTGGCGACCAAACAGTCGACAACTGCCTGTTGAAAACTCGCGGCAAGGTCGGCCACCTGTTGCTGGGATAGCTTTACCGCATGAACGTCCGCGTTCCCGGGCCCCGCGATCGCGTAGCGGACTGCCGTTTTTAGACCACTAAAACTGAAGTCAAGTCGCTCATCGCGGATAAAACTACGCGGGAACTTGTACGCCTTTGGATCGCCCTCCAAGGCAACTTTTGAAACGTGTGGGCCGCCGGGGTAGGGCAGACCCAACATACTGGCGACCTTGTCGAACGCTTCGCCCGCTGCATCATCGATCGTCCCGCCAAGGTACTCGCCACCGAGTGCATCTTCGTAGCGATACAAATGCGTATGACCGCCGCTGACGATAAAGCCGACACATGGAAAAATTTGTTTGTTGGTCGCCAACTGACACGCGAACACGTGGGCGTGCAAATGGTTGATCGCAATGAGCGGTTTCGATGCCGCCATGCACAGCGTTTTCGCCGCGGTGACTCCAACCAGCAGCGAACCGGAAAGGCCCGGCGTACTGGCGACTGCGATCGCATCCAACTGGTCCAAAGTCACGTTCGACTTTTTCAAGGCCTGATCGATCACCGGAAGAATTCTCTCGACATGAGCCCGCGCGGCGATCTCGGGGACGACGCCCTGAAATTCTTCGTGCAACTGGTCCTGCGTGGCAACCACACTGCCCAGCACTTCCAAATCACCGGTCACGACCGCAGCGGCCGTTTCGTCGCAAGTTGTTTCGATGGTCAGAATTTTCATGGTCGCGTTTCACTCCATGGCGAAGATTGCGTGTCGCTCAATGGCGAAGCTTGTGTTTGATTCCACAGCGATTTCTGGCCTGCCACCGCTTTGATGATCGTTGCGATTTCAGAAGTGCGTTCCAAGGCTTCGGACAGCGGCTTGGACCAAGGGCCCTCCGTCGCTCGCGTCCAAGCCTCACTCGCGATCCGTGTCGCGGCGTCCGATTGATCGGCCAACGGGTCAGCCGGCAGTCGATCGTAGTACTCTCGAAAATCCGTCGTCGTCGCGAAAAACTCTCGCAACCCATACTTTCCTGCAAGGGCCGCTTGCAGATGCAGACACGAGTGCTCGCGAATCACGTGATCGGGTCGGTCATTTTCGAGCCCCCAATCGGGCAGCGACAACGCAGCTTCTCCTTCGGTCAACGCGTGACAAAGCTCATGGAAAATCATCTGAGCCAGCGAATCGTCCGGATCTAAGGTTTCGTCCTTCCCGATCGTCAGCGTCCCGTTCCCGTCCCACGCCGCGAAAACTTCATCGTCTCGATGAACAGCAATGCCCAGTTGTCTGGTCAGATCCAACCAGATCACCGACAACGGGTCCTCATAGACCGATTCAATTTTTCTCACAGGGGAAGCGTCCGGGGTGATTTTGTGATAACCTTCGGTCGCCATTATCTCGTGTCGGCAATTGAAACTCAACTGACCTGAATCCATCCAGCACGATCATGTCCGCTACCACCACCATCATTGGGATCGCCGGTGCCTCTGGAGCCGGAAAAAGCTCCCTCGCGCGGCAACTGCACGAACGCGTCCGGGCTAATCGATCGGCGAACGACATCGCGATCTTGCACGAGGACAGCTACTACCGGCGGCGAGACGATCTGACGTTCGAACAGCGAAACCAGATCAACTACGACCACCCGTCGGCGTTCGAGCACGATTTGATGACGCAGCATCTGCATGAGCTGCAAGCGGGGCGGGCCATCGAAGTACCACAGTACGACTACGCCATTCACAACCGCAGTGACCAAACCGTGACCATGCAATCGGCTCGGGTTCTGATCGTCGAAGGGATTTTGATTCTGCACGATCCTTGGCTGCGAAAGCAGTTGGACCTGAGAGTTTTTGTCGACGTGCCGATGGACATTTGTTTGTCCAGAAGAATCCTACGCGATTGCGAAGAACGGGGCCGTGATATCGGATCCGTGTTAAGTCAGTATCACCTGACGGTCCGACCGATGTTTTTCGAATTCGTCGAACCGAGCAAGGATCACGCGGATCTGATCGTACCGGGCGGGGGCGAAAACAAAAAAGCGATCGAAGTGCTTCACGGGCACCTCGATCGCCTATTAGTTGGTTAGTTCGTTCAAGCGAGTTTACCGAGAATCTACTTCGCGGCAGATCCCGCCTTTTCGGCTGCTGCTGGGTTCACAACTTTCGCTGCTGGTGCTTTGACTTTCTCCAAGACCTCAATTTCAAAAACGAGTGTCTCGTTGGGACCAATTGGGCCTCTCGGACCAGAACCGCGAACTCCATAGGCCTGCGCTGCCGGGATGCAGACTTCCCACTTGCTTCCAACTTTCATCAGTGGAAGAACCTGACCGAACGCAGGAATCAACCGTGCGCCGGAAACCGCCATTGGAACGGGAGCCACCGGGCGACCGCGTTTCGGCTCGAGCGACGTATCGAAAATGGTCCCGTCAGTAAACTTTCCGGTGTAGTGAACCATGACCTTCTCGGCTGGATCAAGAGCTTCCCCGTCACCGGCTTTGACGACCACGTACTGAATCCCGTTGTCGATCTTCTTCACGCCTTCCTTTGCCGCGAACTCTTTCTGATACGCTTCGCCGGCAGCTTTATTCTCAGTGGATTCTTTCTCCATTTTCGCCTGCTGTTGCTTCTGCAACAACTTTTGGTATGCACCCAGAATCGTCTTCACTTCTGCCGGGGAATACTTGCTGGGCATTTCACCCATGGCGTTTTGAATACCGACCAGCATCTGCTCTTTGTTGACATCAATTCCCTGACGACCAAGATCGGTCACCATTTTTTTGGCCGTGTTGTATCCAAGGATGTAGCTGGCCTTGGCAGCCAGCGTTTCAGGATCTGGCTCTTCTTCCACCGTCGCCGTTGGGACAACCGGTGTGGCTTGACCGGCAGCTTTCGCATCGGAGCCCTGAGTAGCTGAACCTTGAGCAGGCTGGGGTGCTGCTTGAGCAGTGGCGGGTGCTTGAGCGGTCAATTGACCGACGCCGAACGACAACACAAACGATGCGACCAGCATGCAGCCAATCGGAACGACAATCAAACGTGACATTGAAATAGCTCTTTTCATTAAAGCCGAGAATCGGTTTACTTGTTCTGTCGGCATTCCGCCAACTGGGCAATGAATTATAAGGATGCAGAACCAAATGGGATACCAGTCAACTAGCGACCAGCGTTGATTCCGCCACTGATTCAACACTCACACGCCGAAACGGTTCCGATTAATCGGCCTGATACGTGATTTGCATCGATTCCGGGCAAAAGACTCAGCGGCGGTTCTCGTTAACGCCCACCCCGGCTTGAAGATAGATCGCGAAGGTTGCCAGCCAGTGATCACCCTCGTAATGACCGCTGAAAACGTACCCGAACCCTTTTTTCGCGTGGGCCGCAGCAGAAGCATGAAGCAAATCCTTGCGAGCGTCACCGTCGGGCAATGCAGCAGCGATCCCCTTCATGCACCATGCCCGAGAAAGATTCAATCCAGCCAAATGCACGATGTATCCGTCTGTCACATCACTGACTGTCACGGGCGTCAGCAGATTCCCTCCTTCGCCCCGTTTCAAACCGGGAAGATAGGCATCCAACCAATCAACAAATTCTGCTTGCGTGAGCACACGCCGCATCAAATCGGCCTCGTTCAAACACGACGAGAAAAAATCCTGCCCCGATGGCTCGTACTTGGTCGGATAGTCGGTATCACCAACGTAATATTCTTTCGCGCGTTGCTGGATTAGCTCAGCAAGCTTTCCGTTTTTCATCACGCGAGCGTAATCCAGCTCTTGTCCCAACGCGAACGCAAGGTCTTGGTGAACGCCCGTCCGAATTGGCCACGTCAAATTAGGCAGATAGGCGAAAATGTTCTCGACCAGTAATTCCTCAAGCGGCCGAATCGACTCGCGCCACTCCTGCCCCTGAGTGTCGTCCCAAGTTTCCAACTCGGCCGCCAAACGCAGCAACCACGCCCATCCATACATTCGCTCAAACATGCGGTTGTGCTTCTCGCGAAAGTGATCCGCTTCCTTTTTTAAGTTCTCGGCCGTCAAATTCTCAGCCAACTTCTGACGGATTTCGGCCTGCATCGGATGATCAGGATAATCCTTGAGCAACCGAACAAGCATCCAATGACCATGGACACTGCTGTGCCAATCGAAACATCCGTAGAAAGCCGGATGCATCGCTCTGGGTGTCCTTACAGACGCCTCGTCCCAAACAACGTTGCCCGGTTTGTTGGGGTATTCCGTGTGGATGTTGGCCAAAGCCAATTTTGCAAACGCAGAAACCTGTTCAGCAGACAGGCGAGCACCAAGTTCAGGCAAGGCAACCGGCATGGCGGACGATTCCGTTTCTTGTTTAGTTTCCTGCGCGGTCAAAGCTGGACTCATCTGCCCCGCTGAAAACGCAGCGATCAATATCAAGCACATCAATCGAAGCACGGATTAGCTCCTTCCCAAAGATCAGCAAAGTTCGTTCGGACCGCCATCTTAGCAAATATTCGGGCACGAACCGACTACTTGGACAGCGTTACTTTGGCTTAGCCGAACCGATGCTTGCGAGTGGAAGTCTCCGTCTGCCCCACGTGGATGGTCGAGCAATTGATTCCCAACGGCTCAGGCCGACGGCGCGCTTAGACTGACATGCCACTTCAGAACGACTGTGGAACCAAAAAACCAACGCGTTCCCGCTAGATGTCTTCCCGAGTTCGCTCAAGGTGGCGAATCTGGTTGCGAACGCCTTCCAGATCAGGGTTGATCCGCAACGCCAATCGAAAGCCTTCCAACGCGGAATTCAAATCGTTCATTTGCAGGCAACAATGAGCCAACCCCATCGCGGCCGGGAAATGGAATCGATTGCAATTCAACGCTTCTTTGCAATCTTCGATCGCACTCATGAAATCGCCCTCGGAACAGAAAGCAATCGCCCGCTGATTCCACGCTTCCCCAAGCTCGTGATTCTCGAAAATCAGACTGCTGGCTAACTCAATCGCCTCTTCCGTGCGGTCGGTGGCATTCAGACGATACAGTCGCTTCAAACCACTTTGTTGCCCCGGTGTTCCCTGCCGCGGCCAGATCTCTCTCATGCCGTTGTCAGCCAACATGCGAACGCAACGATCATCGTCAATCAATGCTCGCCCAAGCGTTTCATTGCACGAAAAATCTCCAAGGAAACCAATCGCTAACACGGCCGCTCTTCGAGACATGCATTGGCCGTACCGAGCCAAACGCTCTAGGCTACCCACGCCATAGCAACTGGACACCGACTGAATAAAATCAGCCGTGTGTTCGCTGGCGAGATATTGCTGGTAGAAAACTTCCAGCATCGGATATCGGATAAAGTCGTCCGACATAAAGTTCCAAAGTTGTAAACAGTTGCGTGTGGGTCCGTCGCGGCCGTCTGGGCCTTTGAGCAGACAGTCTAGTTGCCGCCCCTCGGACCAACAACGATGATTCGAGTAAACTCAAACGCATCGCAAGCATTTTTGTTCAATTAGACGTCGGCGATTTCAAACCTTAACGGATATAGGGAATGGGGCATTTGAGAAGCAATCCATCAGATCGAAAGCCCTCGCGAAAAAGGGCCAAATCCTCAACGCGAGCCCTACAAACGGTCGCCTCACGCCAATTCACCTGCGTGAATCCCTGCCTGAAACACACGATCCGCGTGGCCGTCATAATCAGCACCGCATTGTGGCTGGCGTACGCTCCGTTGGTGCTGGCCGCCCAAAGCTCCGGATTGTCCGAGACTGACCAACCTCTAATTTTGACAGGTAAAAAGCTGAATTTACGTTTGAAGAAACCTGTTTCCGTTTCTTGGACTCAAGCCCCGCTGGCACAACGCATTCGAGCGTTCGCGACTGCCAATCAGTTTGCGATCTTCATCGACCGGCGAATCGATCCACATTTGAAGGTCAACATCCAACGAGCCAACGTGACGATCGAGCAGCTGCTGTTGGACGTCGCCAGCGAGTTGAACGTCGGCATGTGTCAGTTGGATGACTTGATCTACATCGGACCAACGGCGACCGCACACGCGCTACCGATCATGTGGCACGACATTCCTCACGTCAGTGCCAAGCCGGCCAATCGCCTTCAGTGGGACATGCTTTCACGCCCGCGCGAAATACTGGAATCGATTGCCGAAGAAGGCAAGATCAAGATCGAAGGCGTGGAGCAAATCGCTCACGATCTGTGGGAGCCGGGTTCGCTGCCGCCGCTAACCTCTAGCCAACAAGCCGGTATCATCGCAGTCGGTTTTGGACAATGGCTTTCAAAAAGCAAAACAGATTCTGGCGTTTTGAAACTGTTGCAGTTCGAGCCGCCAAGCCGTGGTAAGATCGAGTTCATCCGAGCACCTCGGGACGTGGGTGGTTCGGACATCTTGAAAGCGACCTTGAAACAGAAGTTTCCCGACGTGAAGGCCCAAGTTTCTCGCGAACGAGTCCGCATGTCGGGCTCGCCGGACAAGCTATACGCGGCCAAGTCATTTTTGATTCGCCGAAACCAGATCAAGACACCCGATGCGAAGAACATCCGTTTCACATTGAAAACTTCTGCCACTCGGCTTCAAATCCTCAACGCCATCGCTCGGCAAACTGGTCGAGAGTTGATCTACGATCCGTCACATCGCGACACGTTGGACCAACAAGTGGAAGTCGAGTGCCGTCAAGCCAACCTGAACAAATTGGTTGATCTGATTCTGGCTGGCAGCGATTTGCAGAGCGAAGTGGGCTCGTCAAAGATCCAAGTCCTCGCCCCATGACAAAGCGCGGCGGGCAGCGGGTCGAAATCGTTTAACGACGAGCCGGCAGGTGACCGAGTTGTCTCATCTCATGCAAAATCGCTGTCGCCTGCCGGCTAATCGTAAAACTGGCTTAGCGAAGATCGCTCAAGCAGAAGTTCGAGCGTACCGGGCAAACAAAAAAGGGCCTCCTGAAATCATCAGGAAGCCCTTTTTCAAAGAGGCGTCGGCGGGAGTCGAACCCGCGATGGCGGATTTGCAATCCGCTGCCTTAGCCACTTGGCCACGACGCCATATTTTTTTGTTGGTTCCGGCCGACAATCGTTCAGAACGAATTCGAACCAATTTCAACGACGCTAGAACCTGTTAACTATCCACCAGACGATAAGCGAACGGATTTTAACGGTCAAGTGGCGACGGGAAAATGCGTAGTTCACGCAATCTTTTTGCCCGTCAAACGCCAGCAATAACCGGTACAACAAGATTCGGCCTCATGGGCGACAAACTTTAATAGGAACTCGACCGGCTCCGGACCTCAGCCGGGAAATGGGTCCATCTTAAGCTTCGACCGCGCCGGCGTACTTGCTGCCCTGCCACGAATCCCGTCGCTCGAATTCTTCCTTGACCGCTTTCAAGACGCCCTGTTTGTCCAGACACCACTGCGGGCCGATGAAAAAGTCGCCCGGTGCTTCGCCACTAATTCGCTCGACCACCATCGATGGTGGCAGCACTTCCAAGAAATCAACAAGCGTCGACACGTACTCATCGCGTTCCATCAGGACCACTTCACCACTGCGAACCTGAGCCGCCATCGGAGTATTTTCCACGGCGTACAAGTTGTGAATTTTTACGGCGTCCAGATCGGAATCCGCCACCGCTTTGGCTGTCGCCATCATGTCTGCGTGCGTCTCTCCTGGCAAACCCAGCATGATATGAGCACATAACTCGAAGCCACGCCCAACGCTGCGTTCCATCGCGTCTTCAAACGAATCGTACAAGTGTCCTCGATTCATCCACTCAAGTGACTTGTCATGAATCGTTTGCAGCCCGTACTCGACCGTCAACGGCACTTTCTGGCCTAGCTCTTCTAGCAAATCTAACACGTCATTGGGCACGCAATCCTGCCTAGTTCCAATCGCCAACGCGACGACGTCCGGATGAGTGATCGCTTGCTCAAACAGCGGACGCAGCACATCAACCGGTGCGTAAGTATTCGTGGCAGGTTGAAAATACGCCATGAAATGGTTGCACTTGTATCGACGCTTCAGCCGGGACATTCCGTCTTCTAGCTGGTCCATGATATTAATTCGAGGCAACCGGCGGCTGGGGCTGAAGCTTCGATTATCGCAAAATGTGCAGCCCCCCAAAGCAACTGTCCCGTCTACGTTTGGGCAGGTAAAACCGGCGTCCAAGCTGACTCGCTGGACCCGGTGCCCGAAAATCTGCTTCAAATAATAGCTATATCCGAAATAACGCAACCCTTCGGCTCGCCAGTCCATTTCGGAGCGGTGGTGGACAGCAAATTTATTTGACGACATGGCACCAAGGGCGTAAATTGAACGATTAGGGCGACGAATTCTTCCAATATTATACCGGTCGACCTCGAATGATCATTATCTTTTTAGCGTAATCTCCTCGAAAGTGAAATCTCCATGTTTGGCGAACTTGTTCCACTGGGTGGCGGCGACCCCATCCCGCTACTAAAAAAACGACTTCGTGTTGGCCGTCGAGACAGCAACGACATCGTGCTCGATTTCGGAAACGTTTCCGGGCACCATTGCCTGTTGGAAATCGAAGAGGGCTATTGGTTCATCAAGGATTTGCGGTCTCGTAATGGAGTGAAGGTCTCGGGCAAGAAGCTCATGGCCAACTTTCGCAAGCGGATTGATCCGAACGTGATCGTCACCATCGCCAAGCATCAATACGAGTTACATTACGATCCGGCTGATCTTGGAGCCTACGGGACTCCGCCACAGGACGATCAGATCGAGGAAATCCTCAACGAGTCATTGCTCGAACGAGCAGGTTTGAAAAAGAAGGACAAGAAGTAGTCGTTCTTCTGTTTTTCCCAAGGTGACAATCGGTTTTACGGCCCAACGTCACCTCCGGCCGTTTATTTGCAATCGTTCTGGTGGCCCGACGCCCAACAATCTCGGCCACTCGAACGTTGCATGTCTCGATGCTTCCGCACGCAGTGTCCAGCCGCACGCCGGTTCTCTGACCCGTGCGACTCAGGATCTCTGGCTTTATTCTTGCCAAACCGGTCTTCCCCGCCGGTGCCAAATTGTCAGCCAATACCAGCGTTGGCCCGTCTTGCCGAACCAAATATCACTGGTTTTCCCCAATTTCTGTCGCGCTAACAAGTTTCCAGCATTTGGCACGACCTTTGCAATTTGGAGGCTCAGTCACTCCCCGCCTGTCGGACCGGCAGTCCGCGGAAAAAACCAAAAGACGCGATCGCGTCGGCGTGGCAATCCAAACCAGCAGTAGAAAAACAGGAGAGCAATTGTGGCTCAAGGCGAAAAAATTATCGGCATTGATCTTGGTACAACCAACTCGGTGGTTGCCGTCATGGACGGTAGCGAGCCGACAGTAATCCCGAACCAGGAAGGCGAACGCACGACTCCATCCGTCGTTGCTTTCACCGACTCCGGAGACACAATCGTTGGCGCTCCTGCCCGAAACCAGCGGGTCACCAACCCGACGCGCACGGTTTACTCGGCCAAGCGTTTCATGGGCCGTCGACACAACGAAGTGGCTTCGGAAGAGAAAATGGTTCCCTACCAAGTCAAAGGCGCGGCCGACGAGTACGTGAAAATCGGCGTTGGCGAAGACGAGCATACTCCGCAGGAGATCTCAGCCAAAACACTTCGCAAACTCAAGGAAGCAGCCGAATCCTACCTTGGCCACAAGGTTAACAAGGCCGTGATCACGGTTCCGGCATACTTCAACGACGCTCAGCGGCAGGCCACCAAGGACGCCGGTCAAATCGCGGGCCTTGAAGTTGCCCGCATCATCAATGAGCCAACCGCCGCGGCAATGGCATACGGTCTGGACAAGGGGAAAAAAGAACAAAAGATCGTCGTGTTTGATCTGGGCGGAGGAACGTTTGACGTTTCTGTGCTGGAATTGAACGACGACGACGGCATGAAGGTCTTCGAAGTCATCAGCACCAGCGGTGACACTCACCTTGGCGGCGACGACTTTGACGAAGTTCTGATCAACTACGTCGCGGATGAATTCAAAAAAGCCAACAGTGTCGATCTTCGTGATGACACGATGGCGCTTCAACGGTTGCAAGAAGCGTGCGAGAAAGCCAAAAAGGAACTCAGTACCGCTCAGGCGTCCGACATCAACCTGCCGTTTATCACGGCCGATGCTTCTGGGCCAAAACACTTGCAGATGAACATCACTCGTGCCAAATTCGAAGAATTGATCGACGAATTGGTCGAACGTTGCAAGATTCCCGTCAAGCAGGCGCTCAAGGACGCAAAGCTTTCTCCTTCTGACATCGACGAAATTGTGCTGGTCGGTGGCTCAACCCGAGTCCCAAAAGTACGTGAAGCGGTCAAAGAAGTTTTTGGCAAAGATCCTCACCAAGGCGTCAACCCAGACGAAGTTGTTGCCGTCGGTGCAGCCATCCAAGGCTCCGTCCTTTCTGGTGATCGTAAAGATGTGCTGCTGTTGGATGTGACGCCACTGACTCTTGGAATCGAAACCGAAGGTGGCGTCATGACTGCCTTGGTTGAGCGTAACACGACCATTCCGACCGAAAAGAAGCAAACTTTCAGTACCGCCGCCGACAATCAGACGGCTGTGACCATCCAAGTGTTCCAAGGTGAACGCAAAATGGCCAACAGCAACCGCTTGCTTGGCAAGTTCGATCTAACGGGTGTGCCTCCGGCTCCGCGAGGCGTGCCTCAAATCGAGGTGAAGTTCGACATCGATCAGAACGGTATTCTGAACGTCTCGGCCAAGGATCTGGGAACCGGCAAAGAGGCTAATGTTGAGATCAACGAGTCCTCAGGTCTTTCGGAAGAAGAAATCCAGAAAATGCAGGCCGACGCGGAACTAAACGCGGAAGAGGATCGCAAGCAGTTCGAACTGGTCACCGCCCGAAACCAAGGCGAGACCATGTGCTACCAGATGGAAAAGCTGATCGCGGAGCACAAAGACAAGTTGCAGGACAGTGACAAAGAGCCTTTGGAAGCTGCGATCAAAAAGGTCCGCGAGGCGAACGAGTCGGACGACGTTGACGCGATCAAGTCGGCCGTCAGTGAATTGGAACAAGCATCGCACGCACTTAGCAAAGCGATGTACGAGAACAATGACGGCGCAGGCGAAGCGGGTGAAACGCCCGAGGCCGCAACCGCAGGAGCCACCGCTGGCGGTGGTGACGACGACGCGATCGACGCCGAGTTCGAAGTTAAAGACGACTAACATCCGCACGGTTCAAGCAATGCGAACAGTGGGGCGTGCGTCCCACTGTTTTGAAACAAAGTTTGTAGTGAAGCCTTCAGGCTTTTGGCATATCGCAAACAATCACGGTTGCGATGACCACGCTACGTGGGCATGCCTTGCTGAATCAACAGATTATCACCCGCGCCCTTTTCAATCGCTCGTATTCGAAACTTGCACCGGTCCTTGCCCTCCGACAAGGCCGGCGCGTTCTGAATCACTTCTATTCGAATCAATCGCGTCTCAATGAAAGACGCTCAACCAATAAGTGTAACGCCGCAAAATTTTGCCGCGTGAATTCCGTTCGCCCCTGCGCGAACCTTCAACCGGGAGACCAATATGTCATTCCAATTTGAAAAACTTACTGCCAAAGGCCAAGAAGCCGTCGCCAACGCTCAAACACTGGCAGGCGGCAAAGGGCATCCTGAGATCCAGCCGCTCCATCTGATTGAGTGCCTGCTGAAACAGTCCGACGGAATCGTGCCGTCTCTACTAAACAAGGTTTCGGTCCCCGTCGAACAACTTGCAGGAATTGTCAATTCAGAACTGGGCCGTTTGCCAACTTCTACCGGATCGAGCGCTCCGAATCCCAGCCGGGAACTGCAGTCCGTGCTACAGACCGCGTCTGAATTCGCAACGGCGATGCAGGACGAGTACGTTTCCACCGAGCACTTGATGCTTGGTCTGACGAAAGCGGATTCTCCGGTCAAGCGAATCTTGGAAATGAATGCGATCGACGAGCCAACCTTGATGGACGCCATCAAGCAGGTTCGTGGATCGGCCCGAGTCACCGACCAAAATCCGGAAGCAAAATACGAATCGTTGGAAAAGTATTGCATCGATTTAGTCGCGATGGCTCAGCAAGGGAAGCTTGATCCCGTGATCGGGCGCGACGATGAGATCCGCCGGGTCATCCAAGTTCTCTCGCGGCGGAACAAAAACAATCCCGTTCTGATCGGCCAGCCCGGCGTTGGAAAAACAGCCATCGCCGAGGGTCTCGCATTGCGCATTGTGCAGAACGATGTGCCTCAGAGTTTGCGGCAGAAAAAAGTGATGGCGTTAGACATGGGTGCCTTGATCGCCGGAGCAAAATTCCGAGGCGAGTTCGAAGACCGGCTCAAATCCGTTCTGCGCGAGGTCACGGCTGCCGCCGGTAACATCATTTTATTCATTGATGAACTGCACACCGTCGTCGGTGCTGGAGCCACCGAAGGAGGAAACGATGCCGCCAACTTGCTCAAACCAGCGCTCGCGCGAGGAGAACTCCACTGCATCGGCGCCACGACTTTGGACGAATATCGCAAGTACATTGAAAAAGATGCCGCGCTTGAACGCCGCTTCCAACCAGTTCACGTGGGCGAGCCAACCGTCGAGGACACGATCTCGATCCTGCGAGGACTAAAACAGCGGTACGAGACTCACCACGGAGTCCAAATTCGCGACGCCGCGTTGGTCGCTGCGGCTCAACTTTCTAATCGCTACATCACCGATCGATTCTTGCCGGACAAAGCCATCGATCTAGTCGATGAAGCGGCGTCCCGTCTGGCGATGGAACTGGACAGCGTGCCTGAAGAGATCGACGTCGTCCAACGGCGGTTAACACAGTTGGAACTCGCTGCGCGACAGTTGGCTGACGAACAAGACGAAAGCGTGCAAAGCCGTCTCGATTTGGTTCAAACCGAAATGGAAGAGAAGCGACGTGAACTTGCGAGCCTGCGTGAGCAATGGGAAGCCGAGAAACTGGGCATGACCGACGTGCGAAAAGTTCGCGAAGAACTGGCGGCTGCCGAACGCCAGTTTGAAAAGCTTGACGCCGAAATCAAAGCCAAGCAATCCTCGGGCCAGCCGGTTAGCGAGGACGACTACCGTGAACTCTACGAAGTTGACACTCGCCGCAAAGAGTTGCAAACTCAGATCGAAAAATCGGAAGCTCAAGAAAACGGAAGCGTTAACCAAGACTCCGAACCAGCCGATCGCAAACGCTTGCTCAGCGAACAGGTCACCGAAGATGAGATCGCCGAAATAGTCATGGCGTGGACAGGCGTTCCGGTATCACGAATGCTGGAAACCGAACGAGCCAAACTGCTGGTGATGGAAGAACGACTTCACCAACGGGTCATCGGGCAAGACGAAGCGGTTTCCGCGGTCAGCAACGCGGTTCGTCGTAGCCGCAGCGGTCTGCAAGATCCGAATCGTCCAATCGGTTCATTTTTGTTCCTCGGCCCTACCGGCGTCGGGAAAACCGAACTATGCAAAGCGTTGGCGGAAGTCATGTTCGACGACGACAGCGCGATGGTTCGGATCGACATGAGCGAATTCATGGAACGACACAGCGTCAGCCGCCTGATCGGAGCGCCTCCGGGATACGTTGGTTTCGACGAGGGTGGAAAATTAACGGAAGCGGTTCGCCGTCGACCTTACAGCGTCATTTTATTGGATGAAATCGAAAAAGCCCACGACGACGTTTACAACATCTTGTTGCAAGTATTGGACGACGGTCGTCTGACCGACAACCGAGGCAACACGATCGATTTTACGAACACCATCATCGTGATGACCAGCAACGTAGGCAGCACGTTGATTCAGAAGATTACTGAAGAAAACGGCACGGATGAAGAAATGACTGAAGGCATCGAACTTGCTCTGCGAGCCCGCTTCACTCCTGAATTGCTGAACCGAATTGACGAGAAAATCGTGTTCCGCACCTTAGGCAAAGATCAAGTCCGCCGCATTGTGGAATTACAAATCGCGCTGTTACAGAATCGCTTGGAACAGCAGGGCTGGTCGATTGAAGTGACTGAAGCCGCGTTAGATGCAATCGCTGACGCTGGCTACGAGCCTCAATACGGTGCACGACCGCTCAAACGAGTCATTCAGCAGCGACTAACGAATCCGCTCGCAACCGAACTGCTGAAGCTTGGCAAACCGACCGAGCAACAGAAAATGAAAATCGACTTCGCGGGCAGTGAATT
The DNA here is from genome assembly GCA_937929805.1 of uncultured Pirellulaceae bacterium. Lineage (GTDB taxonomy): Bacteria > Planctomycetota > Planctomycetia > Pirellulales > Pirellulaceae > Mariniblastus. The sequence goes on along the minus strand of CALFUT010000009.1, from coordinate 15,382 downwards.
TGTGTTTCAAAGTTAGCGACGGTCAACGATCAATCGGCGTTCGTCGTATTCAGGACTTCCCTCGTTCGACCTGATGCGATGATCTGCCTCAGCTGGTCCTTCATACGCTGCGCGACATCGGGATGTTCACCCAAAATGTTGTTCTGCTCCGCGGGATCATCAGCAAGATTGAATAGCTGAAAATTGGGCACCCTAACTTTCCTAAGTTCTTGCTCGACCACCACGTTCCGAGACTTGTTTTTATCGTACCGGTGCAGCTTCCAGTCGCCCGATCGCAACCCGAACGAACCAGTGTGCCCGTTGTCTTGGACGACTAGATGATCACGCCCGGCTGCATTTGGTTTGCCAAGCAAAGCGTCCAGCACATCGATACTGTCCGTAAACGTCTGATCAGGAATCGGTTGCTCAGTCAGCTTCGCAACACTGGTCGGAAGGTCAATGGTGCAGACGACTTTTTCGCTGACTGACGGTTGAATCGCGCCTTTCCAACGAGCAATGAACGGTGTCCGAGTTCCTCCTTCGTAAATGGAGTACTTTCCTCCGGTAAAACTCCCTCCCGCGCGATGCTGACCAACTTTCTCAAGTGCCCCATCTTTGTAACCATCGTCCATCACCGGCCCATTGTCACTGCAAAACACGACCAACGTGTTCTCAGAAAGACTCATCTCATCTAGCATCTCCATCAACTCGCCCACGCACCAATCCAGCTGCAAGATCGAGTCCCCTCGGAAGCCCATCGCTGACTTCCCGTGAAAACGCTCGTGCGGCATTCGCGGCACATGAACATCGTGAGACGCGAAAAATAGAAAGAAGGGCTTGTCCCGATTCTCCGCGATGAACTCACGAGATTTCTCAACCCACTTGTCCGCCAGATCTTCGTCACGAAACCTAGCAGCATGCCCTCCGGTGTAAAAACCGATCCGGCTGATGCCGTTGTGGATGGTGGAGTTATGACCGTGCGACCAATCCATCTTCAACGTGTCCCGATGGGTCTTCCCGGTTGGGTGATCCATGGACGGCCTCTTGTTGCCTACCCACAATGGATCGCTGGGATCGAGGTTCAGGACTCGATGGTCTTCGACATACACCTGAGGAACGCGGTCGTTGGTGGTTGGCAGCAGAAAACATGAGTCAAAACCGATCTCGAGTGGCCCCGGCTTGAGTTCGTCGTTCCATGCTGGCCCCGATTCCCCGCCAAGCCCCAAGTGCCATTTCCCAACGACTGCCGTTCGATAACCACCTTGTTGCAGCAGACTAGCAATGGTCTCCGTTCCCGGCTTGATAATCGCCGGCGCATTGGGTGGAGCGATACCGGTCCCTTTCGCGCGAAAAGCATAATTACCGGTTAGAAACGAGTAGCGGGTGGGTGTGCACGTCGAAGCCGAGCAATACCCCTGAGTAAACCGAATGCCCTCGCTGGCGAGTCGATCGATGTTGGGCGTCTGAATCGACGCCGCGCCGTAACACGAAACGTCGCCGTAGCCCAAATCATCCGCCATAATGACGACAATGTTCGGTTTCCGAGCTGGCTGCTGGGCAGCCTTGTCACCTTTCGCTGGGCCACTTAAAGCCAAGAGCAAAAGCAAACAAAGAACCGCTGGAGAAACACGAATTCGCATTGTGGAATTTTTCGTCTAAGTGCCAAAACACGATTGTTTAATCGATTGACGTGTCGTGTGCCTTCCGACTTTGAAGCTCTCGAATGAGTTCATTTTTTTTCTTGAGCTTTCGTTCAAACTGAGTTTTTAGGTCCAGCACAAATTTGCCAGCTATCCGGTCAACTTGGCGTTTGATTTGCGGATCGTCAAAATCGACCCCGGAACTATTCGCTTTTTCGAGCTCTGATTTAAGCCTCAGGTTCGTCTCGCGTTCTTCGTCCAGCTCGTGTCTGATCGCCCTTGCCATCGCAAGATATTCGGTCGCTAGATCGCTCATTTCAGATTTCTGAACGGCAAGCTCATCCATCACGGCCTTGATTTTGCGGTAAGCCTTTCGATAACCGACTAGCTTTCTTATCAGCTTATTGTGGTCGTCCAAGGAAACCGAAGACGCGTCAATTTCTTTCTCAAGTTCGCCAACTCGCTTCTCGCTGACTTCCAGTTCTTGTAACGTTTTAGATCGCAGTTCTTGTTCGTCCTTCAACCGTTCCAGCGTTTCAGCAAATTCTCGTTCGGCTGCTTCCGATCGCTGCTGAATGGATTCCAGATTGCGTTCGAGATCCGCATTCTTTGCAACCAGAACATCCATCTCTTCATCACGCTTGCCAGCAGCCTCCTTCGTCGCAGCAGAGTCAGCTTTTTCGCGATCCAACGTCTCAAGCGCCTCGACCAGTTTTTGTTCAGATTCTATCGCTTGCTGATTCAACAATTCGATCGCGGCTTCCTGCTCACGCAATTTGGAAGCCTGCAACGAGACCTCGTCATCATTTCCACTAGTGGCTTCTTTGAGCCGGTTGTGCAACGCCCGCTCGTCGGAAAGCGCGGCTAACGTTTCGCCAAGCTTCTGGCGAGCATCTTCGGCTTGCTCAGCAATCTGAGCATTCAATCTTTCGACTTCTTCCTGCGATTCCACCAACTGCGATTCACGTTCGGCGATTTCAGACTCAAGCCGCTTTGTCGCGAGAGCCAGATTGTCGATTTCCTTGAGCCATTGCGACCGCTGCTTCTCTTGCCCCTTCGCATGCTCAACTGCGTTGACCTCTTTCTCTTCAAGTTGACTTTCGATGCGCTTCAAGGAAGATTTCAGCGCCACAGACTCTTCAGTCAAACGATCAGCAAGATCTGCATTTCCGCGTGCTTCTTCAATAGCTGTTTGCAATTCTTTCTCGGAACGCGTCGCCTTCAATCTGAACGCCTCAAGTTCCTTCGTCGCAGCAGCCAACTCGGACTTTGCAGTCGACTCAACCTGTTTTAACGCGGCCAGCTCTTCGCATAGTTCCTGACAGCGACCGTCCGATTTTTCCAATGAAGCGGTGACTAGCTTCGCATCCGAAGCTGCTTTCGCCAAAGACGTTTCTAGCGTTTCGACTTGAGTCGTTCGGGCAGTCAGATCCTCTTTGAGCATCTTCATCTGACTTAGAGACATCGTCCGCTGATCTTCTTCGCGTTTTTTAGAGTCTTCCTTACACTTAGCAAGGACACTTCTTTCCTGTTCCAACGTTGCCAGAGCTGTTGAAAGTTCCTGCTCCGATTTCGCTGCTTGATCAGCAAGTTGCTCAGTCAGCAAATCAATTTTGGATTCCTGCTCACGCAATCTGGTTGCCTGCGAGGATAGCTCTTCCCAATCCTCAACGGCGGTTTCTTTGAGTCGATTATGAAGCGTCTGCTCTTCGGAGAGCGCCGCTAGCGTCTCATCAATTTTCTGTCGGGCGTCTTCAGCTTGCTCAGCAATCTGAGTATTCAACCTTGCGATTTCTTCCTGCGATGCCACCAATTGAGATTCGCGTTCGGCGATTCCAGATTCAGACTCCTTGGCCACCAGCGTCAGATGGTCGATCTTTTTCTGCAATCGGTCCTGTATTTCGTCCTGTGCCCGCAAACGTTCAGCTGCCGAGGCGTCTTTTTCGGCACATTGATTTTCAGCCTCCTCTAAAGAGGATTTCAGCAATGTGCACTCTTCACGCAAGCGGTCGGCAACGTCTGCCTTTTCGCTTGCTTTTTCAGCGGCCGCTTGCAATTTTTCGTCTGAACGAGTCGCCTTCAAGCTCAGCGATTCGATCTCCTTTGCCGCGTCAGCCAACTCGGATTTGGCGTTCGCCTCAACTTGTTTCAACGCGGCCAATTCTTCGGAAAGTTCCTGACAGCGACCGTTGGATTCTTCCAACGCTGCTCCCATTCGATCTGCGTCGGACGCGGCTTCGGCCAAAGACGCTTGAAGCTTCTCAAGTTGAATCGCTCGATCAGCAAGATCGCTTTCAAGAGACTCAATCTGCCTACTGCCCAAGTCCCTTGCGTCCTCTTCGCGCTGGATCAGCAAGCTCAGTTGTTCCTTCGCTTCGGACAACTCAAACCGCAATCGATCTTCGTTCTCACTTGAATGCGAAAATTCATCAGCCGACGGTTGATCCCGGAACTCCGTTTCTGTTGAAACCGGGCCAGCCTGACCAACGGGAGCGGAGTTCGTCCTTTTCAAAGTTGACACGAACGAATGCGAATGCTCTGCGTCTAAAACCGACGAACCAGACACCGACGAGAGTTCCAGCTTACCAGTACCACGCGGGGGTTTAAACAACGACTTAATGGACTTCCATTTCCTTCCCCACCAAGTTCTACGCCAGTAAATTTCCCTTTCAATTCGATGGCCCATGCCGTCTAGATACCAAGCCGCGACAACAACCAAAATTCCGATCAAGGCTAAAACGGCAAGCAATTGAACAGCGCTTAAGCTATCAAGAAAAGCAAGCGCCGTGGAGAACGCTCCTTCGGATTCAACACTTTCGGTCGTGAGCGTTTCACTGTGGGGGCCCTCTAGGCCTGCCGAAACGCTTGCAACAGCATCCGGGCTTTGTTCAACGCTACGTAACGGAGTATTGGTTTGACGCATGGGAAGCCTGAATAAGATTGTGAAGCCAAGGTCCGTAGAGCCGCCCGTCTCGGGGGTATAATCATAATCTACAGAGCCAAATGCACAATCAACTTCGCTCAGTTTTCGTCGAGTTAGGCGATAGCGAAACGGCCACTCGCAAATGACTTACGCCGAAACAAATGCGTAAAACTTGAGAAAACACACACTCTGGCAAAACTGGGTCTCGTCAACTCGATTCAAGAGTCAAACTTTGTGGCCGCGACGTGATACAAGCATCCCGCGAGGCGCCTACATTTTTCAAGGGCTCAATAACCCGAACCGGACGCCGAAATTTTTTCGATCGGATGCCAAGTCGTTTTGACTTCGCAGTAGTCGTGGATCAGATAGGGGTTGGCCGATTCCACATCCGTCCAATCAAGGCACAGTTTTCGGACTCGCTTTACGTTGGCCGCACTCTCACGAGCAATCAACTCCAACTGTTCTGCGTTGTCGCGGTCAAACGCGATTGCATTCAAGTCTAAATGTTTCGCCGCATGCTCGACCAATTCGCCCGCGTTGCCCGTCAAAAGATTCACGACGCCACCCGGCAGATCAGACGTGTGTAAGACTTCAGCCAGCGTGATCGCAGATAATGGTTTTGACTCGGACGCCAACGCGACGACACTGTTCCCGCTGGCGATAATTGGAGCGATGGCAGAAATCAAACCTAACAACGGGCTGTCTTCTGAAGCCACTACGAACACGACGCCCATCGGCTCAAGAACCGAAAAATTAAAGTGAGACGAAGCGACCGGATTCACACTACTAAAAATTTGCTGGTACTTGTCACACCAACCGGCGTAGTAAATCAGTCGGTCGATGGAAGACGCAACTTCCTTCTTTGCCCTTGCGACGTTTAGCCCCTGCGATTTTAGCTCGGCCACAAATTGCTCAGAACGTCCCTCGAGCATTTCCGCAATCCGGTACAGAATTTGGCTACGATTGTATGCCGTCCTACTGGCCCAACCCGCTTGAGCCGATCTGGCCGCCACGATCGCGTTGCGAAGGTCTTTTCGTGACGACAGGCAGATGCTTCCCAGCGAAACGCCGTCGACTTCAGGGCTGTAGAACCGCCCCGATTCGGTACGAGGAAAAGCGCCGCCAATGTATAGCTTGTACGTTTTGTTGACAGGAACGCGGACCGAGTTAGTTTCGTTTTTACTTTTCTTAGCCATAATTTGTCTCGTGTTTTTGGTCTCTACGCGGCATAAAGCGCCTGCCGTCCCTCCGGGACTTCGATTTTCGGTTCGTTATTCCCCGGACTGTTATTCCGAAACGTTCTGAACCCTGAACTTCTAAACTTTCAAATACGCCGATAGACCATGCAAGCCGCCTTCGCGTCCGAATCCACTTTCCTTGTAGCCACCAAACGGAGACGTCGGATCGAACTTGTTGTAAGTGTTCGCCCACACGATTCCGGCTCGCATCTGGCTGGTCAGGTTAAAGATTTTTGATCCCTTGTCGGTCCAAACGCCGGCCGACAAGCCGTACGGTGTGTTGTTCGCTTTCTGAATCGCTTCCGCGACCGTGCGAAACGTTTGCACAGCTAACACCGGTCCGAAAATTTCCTCTTGGCCAATCCGATTCGACTGAGCCACATCAGTAAACAGAGAAGGACGGCACCAGAATCCTTTTTCTGGAACCGGGCAAGACGGCTGGTAGAACTGAGCACCCTCGTCCTTCCCAATTTGAATGTATGATTCAATCGTGTTTAGTTGCTCGCTTGAGTTGATCGCTCCGATGTCCGTATTTTTATCCAACGGGTCGCCCACAATCAAAGAGTCCATGCGGTGCTTAAGCTTGCGAACCAGTTCGTCATGAATTGACTCTTGAACTAAAAGCCGGCTACCTGCACAGCAGACGTGTCCTTGATTGAAATAGATGCCGTTGACGATCCCTTCGACCGCTTGATCAATCGTCGCGTCCTCAAAAACAATGTTGGCCGCTTTGCCTCCCAGTTCCAGCGTTAAACTTTTCTCGGACCCCGCGAGCGATTTCTGGATGATCTTGCCGACGTCCGTGCTGCCCGTGAACGCCACCTTGTTCACGTCCGAGTGGTTAACGATCGCCGCTCCCACTTCCCCGTGACCGGTGACGATGTTGACGACGCCCGGCGGAAGTTCAGCCTGTTGAAAAATCTCAGCTAACTTCAACGCCGTCAACGACGTGGTCTCTGCGGGCTTAATCACGACGGTGTTCCCGGTCGCCAAGGCCGGAGCGATCTTCCACGCTGCCATCAGCAGCGGAAAATTCCACGGGATTACCTGACCGGCAACGCCCAGCGAGGTCGGACGGCGATTGGGAAACGCATAATTTAGTTTGTCTGCCCAGCCCGCGTAATAAAAGAAATGGGCGGCCGCCAAAGGAATATCGATGTCGCGAGATTCACGAATCGGCTTGCCGCCATCCATCGATTCAATGACCGCCAGCTCTCGCGCCTGTTCTTGCATCAGTCGGGCAATGCGATAGATGTATTTTCCTCGTTCGGCACCCGGCATTTTCGACCACACATTGTCGTGAGCCTTACGTGCCGCTTTGATCGCAACGTTAACGTCCGCCTGGTCGGCTTCGGTCACTTCGGCAATCGTTTCCTCAGTCGCCGGATTGACCGACGCAAAACGATTCCCGGACTTCGATGGCCGGAACTCGCCGTCAATAAACAAGTCGTAATGCGACTCAAGATTGACGTGGTCCGTACTCTCGGGTGCCGGAGCAAGATCCCAAGAAGTTTCGAATTTTTCGTTTGGGGAGACAGCAGACATGGCAAATAGTGGAAAGAGTTCGGTTTACAGAATACAGGTCTATTGTTCGAAGTCTCCAAAATGGAAATGTTCCAATTTGGGTTCACCTCAGGGGTTAGTCGAGTGAAAAATAATCGGCCGATTGATAAGCGCCCGTTTTTTGTTTCACGATCTGCATCAAGACATCGTTGGCGAGTGAACTGGCTCCAAAACGAAACCAGTGATTGTCCAGCCATGCAGGGCCCAACGTTTCCTTGACCATAATCAAGTAGTGCAACGCCAACTTTGACTTTGAGATTCCTCCCGCCGGTTTCATCCCAACCATCTGGCCCGTCGCGAAGAAGTGATCTCGAATGGCCTCCAGCATGACCAGCGTTACAGGCATCGTGGCAGCCGGCTTAATCTTTCCCGTGGACGTCTTGATAAAGTCAGCACCAGCCGCGATGGCGATGTCACTGGCTTTGCGAACGTTGTCCAGTGTGCCAAGCTCACCGGTTTCCAAAATCACTTTCAACCGAGCCGTTTTGCACGCTTCTTTGACCGCAGCAATTTCGTCAAAGACGTACTGCGTGTCGCCCGCATGAAAACGCCCGCGCGAGATCACCATATCGATCTCGTCAGCTCCCTGGTCGACCGCCATCCGCACGTCGTCCAGCTTTAGCTCAAGCGAACTGTTACCGCTTGGGAAAGCAGTGGCGACCGAGGCCACTTTGATCTCGCTACCACTCACTTCCTTTTTCGCCAGCCCAACAAAGTTCGGGTAGACACACACCGCGGCGACGCTAGGCAGCCCCTCGACTTGATCGTGTAAGTGACGAGCCTTGTAGCACAGGTGCTTTACCTTGCCCGCCGTGTCCATTCCTTCGAGCGTTGTCAAGTCGATCATGTTCAGCACCATCCGCAGGCCCTGCATCTTGGCCACTTTTTTGATGCTTCGCGTCGTAAACCGCGCGGCGCGTTCGACGACGCCTACTTGATCAACGGTTGGAAAATGGCTGGGAAGAGTAGTCGGCATGAGTCGTTGAACGGAAAGCGACGGAGACGGATTGACAAAGCACCATGCACTCGCAGCACGCCACATCTACGTGAAACGCCACTGCACAGAACAATCTTAAGACTCCATGGTAACGCACAGAAGGAAATCCTGCTGGGCTTGAACCGAAAAACCAGTGCCGGAACCGGAAAAAACGCACCGCAAATGCAACTTGTGATGAAACGAAGCAACTATTTGGACAGCGCCACTTTAGCCGGATCAAACCGATGCTTGGGAGGGGAAGGCTCCGTCCGCCCCGCTTCAATGTTTGAGCATTTTGCCCGCACGGCTCGGGCGGAGCCTCGCCCCCCCCCCGGCGACACGCCGGCATAAAAACACCGGTGAAATTGAAAAACGGGCGCTGTCCAACTAAGCAGATCACTCAAGGTCCGTCGCCTTGAACGGCGCTTTCACTTTGCGAGAAGTTCGCGGCTTCGAGAACACGATCTTGGGCCGTGCGACTTCGTCCGCCTGGCCAGTCTGGTCGGCCTGATCGACATGCGAACCGTCGGTCCGAGCACGCACCCCATCCGCATCTGCCGCATTCCGCCGCGATGCAAGTCGGGTCGCAGCGGACGAAGCGACTGTCGCTGCGACTGAAGTGGCAGCGGCCGCCGGAGCAGAACGGACGCCTGCGGGCAAACCGATCTCGCCAAGGTATTTTTGTTTGACCTGTTCGTGACTAACAATCTGTTCGGCCGTCCCGCTACACAAAATTCGCCCCTCGCTGGCGACGTAAGTCCGATCAGTGATCTGCAGAATCTCTCGCGCAGCGTGGTCGGTGATCAGAATCGAAATCCCCGTGGCCGCTAACTCGCGGATAACCACCTGCACTCCCTGAACCGTCACCGGATCGATCCCAGCAAAAGGCTCGTCGAGCATAATGATCCGCGGCTCGGCCACAAGACAACGAGCGATCTCCAACCGTCGGCGTTCACCTCCCGAGAGCGATCCCGCCTTGGATTTTCGGATGTGAGTAATCTTAAACTGCTCGAGCAACTCCTCGGTTCTATCACGAATTCGTTTCCGCGAGAAATTGAGCAACTGCATCACGCCACGAAGGTTATCTTGAACCGAAAGCTTTGCCAAAACGCTAGACTGCTGCGGCAGGTACCCCATGCCTCCCTGGCTTCGCTCGTGCAATGGCCACGAGGTAACATCCGTTCCTTCCAAATACACTTTGCCACGATCAGGTTTGACCAGCCCGCACATCATCTTGAACGAGGTCGTCTTGCCGGCTCCGTTTGGGCCCAACAGCCCCACGATCTCGCCCGCGTCGACGTGCAAAGAGACTCCGTCAACGACTCGGCGACGCCCATAAATTTTCACCAAGCCGTCTGCTTCAAGAATTGGCATATCGGATCCTTCCGCGTGATGTACTTACATCGACCTCAGTGATTGCTAACGAATGAACTTCATGCTTTCGAAGTTCGGGAAAAACGGCAGCGGCTTATTTTTCGTGTGCGGCCAGTAAATAAACATCGCCCGACCGATCAACATTTCACGACTGACAAAGTTTGGACCATTCCAGACTCGACCGTCCAAACTGTACGGGCTGTTATCGCCACAGGGCAAGAACTGATCCAACCGATCATCCTCAAAATCCTGAAGAACAAACATTGGTTTATCGTGCTGTTTTTTCGTTTTGAAGTAAGCAACGGCTGCCGGATCGTCCCATTTCTCGGGCATCCGTTGAAGTCGTTCGATGTCGCCGGGAGTCGAGTTCGTCTCGTTTCCAAGCATGCCGCTGTTGCGTCTTCCTTGAACCGATGTGTAGTAAACATCGCGGAGCACAGCCAGTCGATTAACTGTCATTTTTCCATTTGCAAACCCGATTCCCAACGGCTCTGCGTCGCCCGCGTCTTCCGAGCTCCATGTTGGAATTGGAACTTCATCACGCAAATACGCGGCCGCATCAATTTCTACTAGCTGATCATCGATCCAAAGATTCAGCCGATCGTCCGCGTTGACGTAACGAATGTCGTAAGTACCGGCTCCCGTTACCGTCGTCTGGGCCGTCGGTTGATCAACTGTTTTTCCATCGCCATCGACAAACTGCACTTCTGGATCGTCACAACTTAGCGTCGCCTTCCCTGTCTGGGTGTCGATCTCGCAACGAAAATGAGCACCGCCTTCCACCAGATCAAGAATCAACATGCCGCCGGCTGAAACAACCTGCACTGACGCCTCCAGCCCGATATCACCGACCCAATGTAGGCCGCGACTTAACTCCGGCACCAGACGTCGCTCGGCTCCTTGTTTGTACAGATAGACTCGATCGTTGTATGCATAATAGTCATTGATCAGTCGACCTTTGGGAAACTGGTCACCGGACAAGCGAGGCGGTAGTTTTTTCTGCTCGATCAGATCCCACTCGTCCTTCAAAGGCACTAGGTGACGATACCGAATCATTTCCGGGTTCTCCGCCGCATCGAAGTGAAACGCGGGCACACCTTGAGTCGTCTGCAAATCGACTTGCACATCTTCACGCCACGTGTTCCAGCGAGACGGCCAGTTCACCGCCTGCAATTGCGGACCAATGTAATCCGTGTCATCCACCACCTGCAAAACCGCCAGCAAACTGTCATGCGGTTTGCGAGTGATTGACTTGGTCCACTTATCTGATGATTCGCCGACCGATTCCATCGTGTAGATGTCCCCGTTTTCAATCAACAGGTTGTCGCCCGGCATTCCAACCAATCGCTTGATGTAGTTCTGCTTCCCATTGTTTGGATTCTTGAACACGATCACGTCATATCGTTCCGGCGGCTGAGCATCGTAGACAAACTTGTTGACCAGAATCCGATCGCCATTGTTGGAGCGATGATCTGCAACTTTCCGAGCACGCATCTCCGTTTCAAACTGGCAAATTGGGCAGAACGTACTCGCGACCTGTGCCTCGTTGTTGAACGACGAACCCGAGCGACTTGCGCCGGTTCGATAACGATATTGACAATGACCACACTCAAGGTCCATGTGCTGGCCTTGCAACGAAGGAGCCATCGAACCGGTCGGGATGATGAACGCTTCGGCTTCAAAACCACGGAACAACATCGCCAAAATGATCGCCACGATCACTGACTCGATCGTTTCGCGGACACCAAAGTCTCGGAAAAAGTTAAACACGCCGCCCTGACGGTCAGCATCAAACGCCGCGCGGCCAACTGCCGCACTACTGACTGAAGCTGAGCCACCGGCTCCACCAAACGGTTGTTTCTTTTTGCGTTTTTTGGCCATAAAAAATAGATACTGCGAATCAGAACAAACGGCATCCAGAAGCCACAATCGGCTACCTTTGAGGATATCAACGACTGCCATGCAGGATATCGACGACTGCCTTTTAGGATATCAGGTTCCGCTTCGATCTCCTACACGGATGAGAAGCCGCGAGGGGCATCCGCGGTCACTTTTTGTTGTCGATCGTGCCCAAAATATCGTTCCCTGAAACCGCAGGAACCGGCCAATGTCGAGAATCAACGGACACCGGCATATTGTCCCCAACCAAAAGGTACTCATTCGGCCCAGCGACCAGACGAGTTCCTCCATCCGAACCGTTCTTCGCTCCATGGTCAAAATAATGGATGTCGCGCCACAAGCGAAACCGTGTCATGACCAAAGGAGTTTCACCGCCGCCAATTTCAATCGCCGGCAGCGCCTGAGCCGAGCCATCAGACAGCGGTAAATCGACGGCCAGTAAACCAACACCATTTATCCTCATCGTCAACTGCCGATCGAAGGTGCAAACGTCGATTCGTAACGGCTGCGTGCGACCTCTCGCTCCATTAACTAATGAAGAGCCATCGCCCCTGAACGAAACGCTGCCGCCTTCAAAGAGAACTCGCCCCCCACCAAAATCAATTTCATACACAAGTCGCTTCTGTCCCACAGTCACAGCGACATCGACCTGACATTCTTCCGCCGCGAGAAACTCAATCCGCGCCCAGATGTCTCTCACGCGATTCAAGTTTCGATTGACGTTAACGTTCGCCTCGTACCAATCCTCGACCGAAACGACATGGTCTTTTGGCAAACTACTGGAAACGCATCGCCACTGCTCGTAAGCCAGCCATCGCGTTTCGCCCGTCGATGTAGGCGAGTAGCTCCACATGCCATCACGAATACTCCAGCTTCGACCTTCGCTGTGATCTGCCGACGGCTTACGAGGCACAAAGCGTCTCAACACGTCCGCCGACGAGTAGGCCGAATCAAAAACTGGAATCCGAGTAGCTTCGGCGATGTGCGGTGGTTTCCGAACAAGTCTGCCGTCAGCAAAGACGTCACCGTCAACGAACTGGATCGACTCGCCCGGCAAACCAATCACTCTTTTGATCATCGCTGGCCGATCGTCACTGGCTCGAACCGCCACCACATCCCAGCGATCAATCTCCAACTTGCCTTTAACAACTCGACACGGCCTCACCCGAACTCGCTGCGCCGGTTGAGGTTGCGCCGTCGCAGAATCCACCGAACGATGGCCACAATTCGGGCAGACCAATTGACTGGGCAGCCCTGCTTGCTCGCCAGCGACTTGAAACGAATACCGGCATTGATCGCACTTGGCTCGAACATGGTCACCCCAGAAAGATGGAGCCATTGAGTTCCCGGCGACAACCGCTTCGCGCGATTCATCTCCCGCATCGTGACAACCGACCAAAATGACGACCAACACAGCGAGGACACGCGAAGAAAGCACCTCGGTTTTCAATTTCACACTGGTTCTCATCACTTTCGCCTGTGGTGACATACTGCTTGATACCGTAACATGGCAGAAAGAGTTTCCGAACGAGTCGTCAGCAACTTTTTAATTCATCCATGCGTCCAGCGAACTTTCAACTGGCTCCGATCCTGACGGTCGCGATCGCGTTGCTGATCCCCGTCGTCCCTTTCCTGATTTTCGGGGCTTGGATGGAATCGACGATCATCGATTGGCTGGAAAACTCGTTCGTTTCCGACCGGCCGCTGACCGTTGCTGCGATCACGACCGGCCTGCTGGCTTCGGACATCCTGCTGCCGATCCCATCGAGCGTCGTTTGCACTTGGGCAGGCCGAGCGTTGGGCGTTGTTCCCGGGTTGCTGGTCAATTGGTTCGGCTTGAACTTGTCTTGCGTGGTTGGCTATTGGCTGGGCCGCGTCTTTGGGAAACCCATTGCCGCCCGCCTTTCCAACGCCGAAACCATCAACCGCTTGCAAACCGTTCACGGCTCGACCAGTGCGTGGGCGTTGACTATCTGCCGAGCGATTCCGGTGCTGGCCGAAGCGAGCGTATTGCTGGCTGGATTGCAGCGTCTGCCCGCACGCCAATTTTATCCACCGGTTGTCGCCGCCAACCTTGGCATCGCCATCGCGTACTCGGTGCTGGGAAGTTTCTCAACACAGCACGGCTGGTTCCCGGCGGCGGTCGCGATCGCATGCGTGCTACCCCTGTTCTTTCTGTCCACTTGGAAGCGTTCTTCACTCAACACGGAACCCTGAACATGCCCGAGCCACAAGTTATCAATCACCCATTGATCCACTGCCATTTGACTCGCCTGCGAGACAAAACAACTTCGTCGTCCGAGTTCCGCCAGTCGGTGAAGCGTCTTGCTATGCTGCTTGCCCATTCAGCGACGGCTCAATTGCCAACTACCGACGTGGAAGTGGTGACGCCGGTCGAAACGACCACCGGAAAGGAGCTTGCCAACCGCATCGGGCTGGTTCCGATTTTGCGTGCCGGAGTTGGCATGGTCGAGCCGATGCTGGACCTGATTCCCACGTCAGAAGTTTGGCACTTGGGACTTTACCGAGACGAAGCAACCGCCCAACCGGTTCACTACTACAGCAAGTTACCTCCAGCGAGCCCCGTCGACATCGCGTTTGTGCTTGACCCGATGCTGGCGACCGGCGGCTCCGCCTGCATGGCTGTCGAGGCACTGAAACAATGGGGCGTCACGAATATCAAGATGCTTTGTATCATCGCGGCTCCTGAAGGGATCGAGAAACTTCGCAGCGAGCATCCGAACGTCGAAATCCACACGTGCGTGATCGACCGCTGCCTGAACGAAGACCATTACATTTGCCCTGGTCTCGGCGACGCGGGCGACCGGATTTTCAACACAGGTGCCTGACTTGCCAAAGACCGTCTTCGAATCTCACTGGCACTGTGAGCGCTGAAGCGTCATCGGCGAGACGAGGCTCATCGGTAGGGCGAGGCTCATCGGGAGGGCGAGGCTCCGCCCGAGCCGTGCGGAGCCAATAAGCTCAACCATCCAAGCGGTGCGGACGGAGCCATCCACTCTCGAGCATCGACGTCACTCAGGAAATTTAGCGCTTTGCAATGGAGCAAACCTTGCCCAAACATGTCCGAAACGCGGGGGTAACATCGCGTATCTGCCTTCAAATATCGGAAAAACTGAGCGTTTTCCAGCATTGAATGGCTTTTCCCAAGAGAAAAGCTACGCTTTTCACGCCTGCCTTCCTTCCTCTCCCGGAATTTCGCGTGATCAGTTTTCTATCACTACCTATCCGTCTGATCGGCATCGTGCTGATGGCCGCTTTTTTGGTCAACGCGATGTCCCCGCTGCGCTCGTTTGAATTAAAACTTGCGAACATCAACGCAGCAGCCGACGCCAGCGTCATCGCCCAGACAGCCGCCCCCTCGAGCGATGGTCTATCGCTGCTGCCAATCGGGCTTTCACTAATCGCGATCATCTCGATCTGGTTGATCTATCAGACCTATCGCCAGCACATCGGCCTCGCCAATAACGAACTCCGCAACCGGCGTACCGCAAAAAAGATCAGGCTTTGATAAAGCCTAGTCATATCCACTTGAATTCGCCGAGTGCCAGGCCCACGCAGTTTCGATGGGGTCGTAAAAGGTGTCGTTTTGGCAGTTTACAGGGGCCTTGTCGCTTAATTCCATTGAAAGTTTGGCCTGCCGATGCGTGTGAATTGGTTTAGGATTCGGCAACGTAAAGCGGCTTCTGTTCTTTGGTTGTGAATTTTTCGGTTCTTGAGGTTGCCACCGAAGACCGACTTGAGCCGGTACATCACCGTCTCACCCAGCGAG
>CALFUT010000008.1 GCA_937929805.1 uncultured Pirellulaceae bacterium | reverse complement strand
AAAGGCCGCGTTGGGAGCGATCCCTCACGTTTGAAATGGTTTGAATTCAATGAATAATCAACCGGAAAATGACCTGATTGTCGTTGGAATCGGAGCCTCAGCCGGTGGGCTGGAGGCGTTGGAATCAGTGTTTGATCAAATGCCTGACAATGGTGGCATGGCATATGTAATCGTCCAGCACTTGTCGCCAGACTTCAAAAGCTTGATGGTCGAATTGATGGGACGCCACACGCGCATGGCCATCCATCGCGTTAAGGACAGCATGGTCGTTGAGTCCGATTCGCTTTATTTGATTCCGCCTAAACAGGACATGGTGATCAAGGACGGTAGATTGCTGCTGACCGAAAGAGAGTTACCTAAATCTCTTGCGTTACCGATCGACCACTTTTTCCATTCGCTTGCAGCTGACAAAGGCAGCAACAGTGTCGGCATCATTTTGTCGGGAACAGGCAGCGATGGCTCACGCGGCATCGAGCACATTCATGCAGCCGGGGGCTTGGTGATCGTCCAATCGCCTGACTCCGCCAAATTCGACGGCATGCCCCGCAGCGCTATTGAAACGGGATGCGTGGATGCCACTGTCGATCCTGAAAAAATTCCCGATTTGCTGCACCAGTATTTGGTTCATCGTGATCGTGTTATTTTGCGTAACGAAATACTGCCGTTGAATGAATCGGCCATGGAGCAGATTTTCCGGTCGCTCCAGCAGCGACATCGAGTTGATTTTAGTCAGTACCGACCAACGACGATCGGACGCCGCATCGAACGCCGCATCGAAATGGACAGCTCGATCGGCAGCATCAAGGAATACGCGGACTTGATTGCCAGTGACACAGTGGAACTTGACCAACTGCACGCCGACCTGTTGATTGGAGTTACCAACTTTTTTCGTGACGGCGAACCCTTCGACACGCTGAAGGTGAACGCTCTGAAAAAGATGCTGGCCGAGCATCCTGCCCATGAGGAGTTCCGAGTGTGGGTGGCAGCGTGTGCGACCGGTGAAGAGGCTTACAGCATTGCTATCCTGATTGACGAGTGCTTGCGAGAAAGTCAAAGGCAGCTGGATGTAAAAGTTTTTGCGACAGACATCCATCGAAAGGCGATCAACAAAGCAACGACGGGGATCTATGCCGAAGAGCTACTTAAAGGCGTGTCCCAAGAAAGAAAATCAAGATACTTTTCAAAGGTAGAAGCAGGGTACCAGATTAATCCCGACATTCGCCGCACGGTCGTCTTTGCGCCGCATAATCTTGTCAGCGACCCGCCGTTTACTCGTTTGAGTTTGGTCACGTGTCGAAACTTCCTGATCTACCTACTGCCCAAGACCCAAACGAAGGTGATTTCACATTTTCATTTTGGACTTAAGAAAGGCGGGTACTTACTGCTTGGGTCGAGCGAAACGCCGGGGGAGCTTTCCAACGAATTTGAAGTCGTTGACGCACACAATCGGCTGTACGTGAAGACTCGGGATGCGCGCTTGGGAGGTCCACTGTTTACCAATAGTTTGGCCCAGACTTCTTTGGCAGTGAACCGGTATCTTCCTGTGAACACATCGTCGCGCGAGCGATTACGGGAAGAGCGTCTGATCCTTAGTAGTGACGAGGTGCTTGCCAACTTGGTACCACCAGGAATCGTGGTCGATCATTTGGGGCGCGTGCTGCAGGTCTTTCAAAACGCGGGGAAGTATCTGCGGGTCAGCGACGGGCTTCTGTCGTCTAACCTAATGGACATGGTCGACGACGACTTGCGTTTGGCCATCGGCGGCGCGATCCAGCGTTCGACCAAACGAGGCGAGCCGGTTTTGTACGAGCGTTTGCAGATCAAAGCGGGAGAGGCGGGAAGCCACCAAGTTCGCTTGACCGTGACCCCGCTTCCTAAAGGCGACACTCCTCGAAAATTTGTGATCACCTTTGAGCAACTCCAAGAAGACACGAACGAGGACTTGCTTGCCCGGCAAACAAGTCGAATTGATCTCGATGAAGTTTCCAAAAAGCATTTGGAAGATCTTGAGCAGGAATTGCGGCACAACCGTGAAATCCTCCAAGCAACCACCGAGGAAATGGAAACCAGCAACGAGGAATTGCAGGCGACCAATGAAGAACTGGTGGCTTCCAATGAAGAGCTTCAGTCAGCCAATGAAGAACTGCACAGCGTTAACGAAGAACTGTTTACCGTCAACGGTGAATACCAACGCAAGATTTCTGAATTGACCGAACTGACACTCGACTTTGACAACCTGCTTGAGAGCACGGAAATTCACACGCTTTTCTTGGACAAGACGCTTTGCATCCGCAAATTTACGCCGCTCATGGCAGACGTGCTTCACTTGGTGCCGCATGACTTGGGCCGACGAATCGACGCCTTTGTGCATAACATCAATGCAGAAAATTTGAGCGACAAGATTTCTCAGGTGCTGGAGACCGGGGAGCCTTGGGAGGAGCGAGTGCAAGCGGGCAAGGAAACTGAATTCTTGTTGCGGCTGTTGCCCTACCGGGCCGCGACGGAAAGCTCGGGAGTCATTTTAACCTTGATCGACATTTCCAAGCTTGCGGCGGCTCAAGCAGCGGCAACGCTTGAGCGCGAAAGATTCGAACGCGCGATCGAGGCCAATCGAGACGGAACTTGGGACTGGCCCGATCTGACAAAATCGGAAATGTGGTGGTCGCCAACCTGCTACCAGATTCTGGGATACGAACCTGACGAATTCCCATCGCTGCATTCCGAGTGGATGCGACTCATTCATCCGGACGACCGAGCCAAAATTGAAGCGACCAGCATTCCTGGCAGCGACAAGTGTTACGTCGAAGTGCATGAGAATTTCGACTACCGAATGTTGCACAAGTCGGGCGAGTATCGCTGGTACTGCCATCGAGCGATTGTTGATTTCGACCAGAATGGCAAGGCCGTGAGAATGACCGGTTCGATCGCCGACATTCAAGACCGAAAAGCGTCCGAGGTTTTGGCGAACGAAGGAATTCGTCTGCGCGATAATTTCCTATCAATGCTCTCGCATGAATTGCGCAATCCGATGGGGGCCGTGATGAATGCGTTGACCAATCTCGACTGTGATTCCGAGACCGATTCCGAATTGGAAGCCTCGGATGAACTGGCCGTCATTCGAAGACAAACTCAGCAAATGGCGCGCTTGCTGGATGACCTGTTGGATGTTGCCAGATTTGGCCGAGACAAGATTGAGTTCCGCAAGGAAATCGTGGACTTGTGTGGGTTGGTCGACTCGGTCATCGAATCGGTGGACTACCAGTTAGAGGAGAAAAAGCAGATCCTGAAGACTTCTATCTGTGAAGGACCGTTGCACATCATCGGCGACCCCTCTCGCATTGGCCAGTCGCAAACAAACTTGATTGTAAACGCTTCGAAATTTTCTAAACCCGATCAAAGAATTTCTTACTCTATCCAACGCGAAAACAACGAGGCGGTGATCACGGTGACGGACGAAGGAGCTGGAATATCGCCCGATTTATTGGAGAGCGTTTTCGGTCTATTTGTTCAATCCGAAAACACACTTGAGCGTTCGGCCGGTGGGATGGGAGTCGGACTGTCTTTAACCCAAAAGATCATTCATGCTCACAATGGCACGGTCACTGCTGCCAGTGACGGAGTCGGGCACGGAAGTCAATTTCAAATTCGCTTGCCGCTGACCACGATTCAACACGAAAAACGCGAGCC
Source organism: uncultured Pirellulaceae bacterium (assembly GCA_937929805.1). Classification (GTDB taxonomy): domain Bacteria; phylum Planctomycetota; class Planctomycetia; order Pirellulales; family Pirellulaceae; genus Mariniblastus. The sequence continues at coordinate 198,621 of CALFUT010000008.1, read as the reverse complement.
TACCAAAAGCAAGAGCCTAGACCGATCGCTTACCTGCAAGGTGCTCCTGATTGAGGACAACGTTGATGCCAGAGAAATGATTGCGAAGACGTTTCGTCGACGTGGATTTGAAGTGCTGGCTGTTGGTGACGGAAAAGTCGCGATCAACAAGTTTCCTGAATTCGGACCTCGGGTTGCTGTGGTGGATATCGGCTTGCCGGGAGTCAGTGGATATGACGTTGCCAGGACGATTCGCCAAAACCCATTATGGAATAACGTGATGCTGGTGGCGCTGACGGGTTACGGACGCAAGGAGGATAAAGCGGCGATCTTCGATGCCGGATTCAATCATCACATTGTCAAACCGCTGATCTTTGACAACTTGCACGATCTGATTCTTGAACACCTTTCCGCGGACGCTAGCAACAGGTGACCTTGACAAAAAAATCGCTGTTCTAGTATTATCTTGAGCGTATATGCTCACATGGACCGGGTGAGTAAGGAATTTTCGCTAACTGGAAAAGATGTCCAGTTAGCTTCGGACCTTGTAGGACACAAGGAACGTTTTGATCCAGTAAATCGGAAGCTCGGAAGCATAGAAAATGTTAGTACTCTCAAGAAAAGAAGATCAAAAAGTCCTTATCCCTGGTCTTGATATCTCTATTAAAGTGATTCGTTGCAAAAATTCGTCCGTCACCCTTGGGTTTGATGCCCCACCAGAAATTCGAATTGCCCGCGACGAATTAAGTCCAGAAGTATCTGTGAAAGACCCTGCGTTTAGCGAACTCATTGCCGACAAAATATCGTCCTACCCCGCCGCGCAACGGCACGACATTCGCGATCAATTCAATGTTGTCACGATGGCATTGCAAATGTTGATAGACGACATTGAAGCCGGGGAATTGCACGACGTAGATGAGGTGTACGAGCGCGTTTGCCAACGTTTGCGAGACATCACGGCTACACCTAATGATCGCGAAGCATTTGCTTTGGTTGTCGAAGATCAAGCAAACGAGCGAGAACTGCTTGCCGGAATTTTGCGGATGAATGGCTACCGCGTAGCGACCGCAGCAGATGGTAATGAAGCGTTGAAGTACCTAGAAGAAAATGCCACGCCCGCTTTCATTTTGGTTGATATGCACATGCCCGGCTGCGACGGTGTTGAGCTGGTTCAACAAATTCGCAGTTCCGTGGAATGGAAAGATGTCAACGTGTATGTGGTGAGCGGTGCCGACAAGGACGATTGCGAGCTTGCTCCCGATTCCATCAACGGTTGGTACACCAAACCGCTCGCCCCGCAAGAATTGATCCGAGCACTGGCCAGCAACTAAAGCCAGATCGGCTTCGTTGCATCGGTAGCTCCTGCGTGCTTGAATGCGTTGCGAAATTCGGTTTCGGTCAATCGGTCGAGTGACTTTCCGCAAATGGCTCTCAGGCGTTTGGATGTTGGCGGTTGGCCGTTCTATTTTCGGCTGATCGAGCGTTTCTTGAAGTTTTGGTGCGTTGGCCGTTGTCCTAATGGCACTCACTTTAGATCTTGTCAGGCGCTTGTTCAGTTTTTTTTATTGTTCTTAGAGTGGTTCAGGCCGGAGGCCGACACATCCTTTGCCGGTTGCGTAAGCAACCGGATTGAGTTGAATCGTGTGCAAAAGGCCGGAGGCCGACACATTTTTCAGGGCTCGGTTGTATCGGCCTCCGGCCTGATTTTTGGCGAGTTATCCGGTGGCTCACGCCACCGGCAGTTCGGGTGCCGGCCTCCGGCCTTAAAGTGAGTGCCATTAGCCGTTGTCCTGACGGGCGAACAACGCGCATTCAGCTCACTCAGCGTGATTTTGAACAGAAGCATCACCAAGCCAAGGACGCCCACACAGCGTCCTTGGCTTTCTTTTTGCCATCAGAATTTTAGGCCGTCGTGTAGGTCAATAACAGCGCGCGAAACAACTTGAGGAGGGGGGGACACAAATGAGCAGACGCTTCGCAATCAATATTGACGACACAGATAGAAGACAAAACAAAAAAGGCTCCGCCCAAGAAATTTGAGCGAAGCCTTTTTTGCGGAGAATCAACACGATGAAGATTGTCATGTGACGCCGTGTTGCATTTACACTGACCTGCTCGCATAGCTCTGCGAGCCATTTTCGAGTTTGTCTACGAAGCGTTGGCAAGCTTCTTTTGAGTGACTGCTGCTGCACATCGTGTCGAACAGGTCTGTCTTTTGCTGCTGGTTGATGTTGATGGCGTTCGCATTTTCTTGACGGTTGTTGGTCATGGCTTTGCTTCCTTATTTGATGGTTTGTTTATTTGATTGAACATCCATTTGATGGGGTGGCCATAAAGTTCTTACGAGCGTTACCAATTTTTTTGCTCGAACTCGAGCATGATGATCCAGCATAAAATCACGAAGAGATCGGGAGGGGCTTGGTCAGAATCTGATTGGCGACTGAATGACCAAGTAGCTGGATACCGTCAGAACGAAATTCATGGGTATCGATTTAAGCCAAAATCTATCTGAAATTCCGGCCTAAATCCTCTGCAATGACGATATCGCGCTCGCCACTGGCTACCATCTTGCGACGTGCAAGTGTTACGTAAGCTGGCCAAGTAATTCATCAACCGCGATGTGAACCACTCCATGCTGATCTCGAAGTTCGGTACGAGGGCAATGAACATTGGACTGCTGAACTGTTGGGTTCCTTGATCGAACAGCACAACCGCCATTAAGACTTGAGCCGGTACGCATGACGACGCGACGAATGCTGACAGGAACGCAGATCGTATCATCATCCGCTGTCGCGTGCATGGCGCTCAGTCGCAGCGACGCGTCGAGAAGTAACGCCGGCACAGAAGTATCGATTGCCGAAGCAGACGCCGACGACGCACCAAGATCGAACAACGCCGTGCGGTTACTTTGCCCTATCTCGATCTCGCGTAAGCAATCGAAAGGCCCAGAAAGGTTTAAGTCCGGGCGACCCTTGCAGTAAGGATCGCGATCGATGCAACGCGACGAACTGAAATGGTCGATGTCGCGAAGGCTCGGGTCTAACACCGAAGACTCCTCGTCAAAACGAATATTGGCTTCTGCGAACACCACGTCTTTTTCACACGATTCGCCGTTGGGCATCAACACGTCGCCGACCAGCTTCGCTTTAATGCCATCGTGTGTTTCGGCAACAACGACGCGCAGCTTTGGCTCAAAGCCCCACGCGAAACGCACAAAACGACGGAACTGGATGTCTTCGAGCGTTACGATCGTCTTTTGGGCTTTTCCACCCAGCAGCATTGCTGCCTCGACCATACGATCAACTGACCAAGCGCCGGGAAGGGTTGGTGTGCCACGGACCTTGTGGAATTCCAAGCAATCGATTTCCGACAATCGAACTGGCTGTTCGATTACCCGGCAGGTTGCAACAGCGCGGCCCTCGGTTGTGAACTCGGGCACTGTCGGAACGGCGTAGGCCAAATGCTCCGACTCCGACAGCGGCACATTGATCGGCGATCCAGCAGCCAAAGCCTCACGAAAGATGCGTTGCCCCGCTTCGAAATCAATGGCCGATAGTCCGCGCTGTTTTGCGAGAGCCTTGTACTCGCTGCCGCGCGTCATTCCAATTCCGTCCCATGCAAGCCAAGACGTGCTGGCCCAATCGTGGTCCGAATGGACGGTGCTCAAACCACAGAGCCGATCGAGCGTCTCGTTGGCGGCACCATAATCGTGCTGACCGTCGTTCCCAAAAACACTGTAAGCCGATGTCAGGACGTGCGCATCCACGGTGCGGCCTAGCTCACGTTGGCACGCGGAGACAATATTGTGAAGTCCGGTAACTTTAACCCCATAGACTAGGCGGAAATCCTCAAGCGAACGGTCTTCCAATCGTTTCGAAAACTGAACGCCAGCCCCGTGCATCACGAAATCGATCTTGCCGTACTTCTTGACAACTTCAGCGACAACGCGATTGACGGCGTCCGCATCTCCAAGGTCTGCCTGCAAATACTCCGCGCGACCCAGCTTGGAAAACTGTTCCATCGTCTGCCACGCTTCCCAACGAGCAAGCGTTGATTCGTATCGCTTTCTCATCTCAACGACCGAGACGCCCGGATTCTCCCGAACATAGGCCTGATAGAATTGGGTTTCGATTTCTTCCTTGGTACCGTGAAACTGTGGTGCTTGAAGCTCGCTTCGCCCAACTGCGATCACCGTGCAACCGTGGTCCTGCAATATCGCGTCGAGCAAAACCGCAGTCACGCCACGCGCACCGCCCGTGGCAAGGATCACCGAGTCTCTATTGAGTTTGGAACCTTGGGCAGCCGGTGATTTACAATCAGGTGCAACAGGCCGAAGTCGCCGCACCAAACGCTTCGAACCGTCGTAAACTACTTCGGTTTCGGGCTGATCCGAACCGCGTTCTTGACGAAAACGTTCGATCGCATGTTTGATTGAACCGTCGCGAGTCGACAACACACACATGCGCGAAGTGGGGATTTCTCGTTGAACCGCTTTTGTAAAACCAACCAGTGGCCCCGTCTGAGGATGAACGACTCCACTCCACCCACCCGGAACGATACCCCAAAGTTCAAGTTGCTTATCGTTTAGACGATCCACTTGGGATTGAGCGGTAAGGAACAACATCTCGCACACGCCGTTGCTTGCGTTCATCGCCGAAAGCACGCGGTCGGTTTTCCAGCTTTCAATGAACTGTGTCGCCAGCACAACGTCCGGTGAAAATTGAGCGATCTTACTCAGCCCGTTCTCGATCGATGCAGGATCCCCCATGTCGACCGTCAACGCCTGACCGCCATTCATTTGGGGTGCAGTTGGCGTCGATGGGTCATGCACAATACAGAGCAGGCTTCTCTCCGAGATGGCGTCCAGATGGCTTGCTAATTCGTCAATCTGTTTTGAGCCAGACGAGACAATGCACAATACCGCTTTGAGCCGTTGGTGTTCTATTGCTTGCTGAGATCTAACCGGGGATTCAACCCAGACAGGTTCATGAATCGGAAATTCGCTCGGCTCGGTGTCAGTCGGTTCCGGGGTCGTAGACGATGACGGAGCCGCTGAAGGATCGTCCGCATGGTCGCCGTTGACGGGCACCGCTGGTGCAAGTCCATTGCTCGCGTGACCGTCTTGCAAGTGCCTTAAAACTCGTTCGGATTGCCGGCCGCCATTCTGCTGCCCATCGCTTGGTTCCGACTTGGTCAAAACGGCGTCAATGTCGCTCAAACGCCCAACGACTTCCAAGCCTCGAGCCGTCGCAAAGGACTTGGTCGTCAGCGCCAGTGCGCCAGCGAACTCGCTAGATTGGCCATCAGATTGGGTTTCGTTGGCATCGATCGAGGCAACCACAATCAGCTTGGACCCACTTTCGACGCCGGCACGCAATAGCAACGAGGCGGCTTTTAGCGACGACTGAAAAGAGTTTGGGCCAGAGTCGACCACAAAGTTTGGCCCTTTCAAATCCAACTGCAACGCCGCGCGTCCTGATGCAACATTTGGCATCATGCATTGCAGGGTGTAAGCACCCGATGGCCGCGACTGCTGCATCGCGGCATCCAGTTTTTCAACACTTCGCCGATCAGCCCCAAGCTGCCGCCGAAATCTGGGTTCAAGAACTCGCATAGTCGCTTCAACGCCCCGCTCGGACTTGCCCGTCAGAGCCAACACGATCCCGATCTCGTTATGATCGTCGGCGTCGAGTGACTTCAACTGCGAAACGGTATTATCTACCAGTCGAATCGCGAGCTTCTGACTGATGTCCATGTCGTCCGCCAAGTCAGGCAGCATCAAATGGCCTTCAACCATTTCATTGCGGTCAAAGCGCCCGTCTTGATCTGGAGAAATTTCATTGAAGCCCACGATGACCAACTCTTCCGACGCAGGCATGGGCGAAAGCGGTGCTCGCTGTGAACTTGCATTGGCAGTCTCAAGGACGACGTGCCCATTTGCTCCACCAAATCCAAACCCATCGATCGCAACACGACGTTCTTCTGCCGGCAGCTCAACTGGATTTTTCGCAACATAGAGCGTGTCGGCTGATTCCTGTAATGCTTTGGATTCCGTTTGGTGAAAGGCTTGCGACGGAAAAACGCCGTTTCGCATGTACTGGCAAACCGCAATCATCGACGCCGTTCCTGCCGCCCAACCAGCGTGGCCCAACAGTCCTTTCAGGCTGTGTACCGGAAGGGGCCCATTGATTTGGTTCTCGTAAAATTGCGCTAAGGTTCGGAGTTCGGTTGAGTCTCCCACGGGAGTCGATGTGCCGTGAGCCTCGACCGCGTGAATCGATGCTGGATCGATCTGGTATTCCTTGTAGCATCTCTGCAGAGACAACAGCTGCCCAGCAGTTTGCGGGACATTGGCTGAAGAACTGCGACCATCACTGGAAAGCCCAACGCCACGAACCATGGCTTCAATTGGTAGGCCCAACTGGTCGGCATCCGCCGCGCGTCGTAGCACAACAAACGCAGCGCCTTCGGAAAACACCACGCCGTCCGCGTTCTGATCGAACGGCCGACATCCGGTTGCAGTCGTCCCGTTGAATTGTGAAAACAAGCAGCTGTTTCCCGGCCCGGGACAAAAGACCCCGCCAGCCAACACGACGTCGGTCTCGTTCAATTCCAGAGCGGTTGTCCCAAGCGCAACGGTGTACAAGGAAGAGGCACATGCGGCATCAACCAGCGTGATCTCCAATCCCGGTCGCACAATTTTGTCAAACACTTCTTGAATCGCGTCGTGCGGTCGTTGGGCTGCCGACTTTTGCAACTCGACCAAGCCCGACATTTCACTGCTGCTGGGATCAAGCCCCGCATAATGAAGCGAGGTCGTCACGTCTTGGTCCACGAAACCGTCTGCCGTCGAACCGACCAAGCACATCACACGCTCTGCATCGCCAATCGCAGCGACGCACGGAGCCAAAGCAATGCACAGAAGCTGTTGGGGGCGAGTAAAACTCGCAAACAAACTTGCGCTCACGCCCGGCGGAGGAACGATATCTTGGTCATTGACTCGCCCCGTCAAAAATGAAGTCGAACGATCTGAGGTTCGCTCTTCGGAGTAAAAATCGCTTTCCCAGTTGGAGTCAAACGTGCGTTGATCGACGATTCCAAGCCGGCGTTGCATGATCGCGTTAAATAGTTCGTCTGGAGATGAAGCGCCTCCGGGCAATAAACATCCCATTCCAACGATACCGACACGCGGCCGTAAAGATTTAGCTACCTGAGGCGTTTGAACTAATTGGTGATTGGGGCGCCCGTTTTTTTTTGCGCTCGGATTCGATCGGCTCTCTAACGGAAGAGGCGGAGTCGCTTGTGCCACTCCGGCGCCACTTGCGCGCGATACGAGATCACCCGCTGTCGACACGACAACGGTTTCCGATTCGCCAACCGTTGCGGCAAGAATCTTGGCAAGTGACCCACGAGACCCGCAATCGACAAAGCGAATGACGCCATTGCCGATCAGATCATCGAGACTACCGGCAAGATCAAACGGACGCACTAGTTGGCTGGCCAATCGAGCCGCGATGTCATCTTGGGCTGGAACGAATCGTCGACCGATCGGTGAATAGACCGGCATCTGTGGCTCTTGGAACTGAATGTCACGCATCGAGTTCTGCCAAGCTGCGGCAGCTTCACGAAGCATTGGGTGGTGAAAACAAGTGGGGCTCGAAATCGGCAACGCGGATACGCCAATTCCTTGCAAGCCTTGTTTTACTATTTCAAGCTGCTGCCGCGCTCCCGACAGCACCGTCTGTCGCTGTGAATTTCGGCCAGCGACAACCACTTTGTCCAATCCAGAAAGTGCCGTTTCGGTTGCGCACGTTTCGCGATCGGTGAGCGCCAGTAGTAACGCGCCGTCGTTTGGCGCGTGTTGCTCGATAGCCAGAACACGCAGGCAGACAATCTGAACCCCCGTCGGTAAATCAAAACAACCGCTGACTCCCAAGGCCGCAATTTCGCCAAAACTATGTCCCATTAACGCGTCAGGCGTTTGTTCCTGTTCGGCCAGCAAAACTCCACCCAAGACATTCTGCAGGTGGATCGCGACTTGAAGCAACCTTGGACACGCCTCGACCGCCGAATGACAATCTACCGCCGACCCGGCGACAAGACTGGTTGCGTCGTCTCCAAGCAACTCGCGCGTCACCCGAGCACAAGCGTCCAACTCATCGCCGAACCCTCGAGCGCGATACTCGCGAACACGATCGCTCAATAGTTCCGCATCAAAGGCGCCTTGTCCCGCAAACACCCAAGCCGCGACGGTTTCTGTTTCTGGAGTTGAATTTGAAATGGAGTTCGAGCTCCCGTTCGAGACTCCGTTCGAGCTCCCGTTCGAGACTCCGCTAAATCGATTCGCGTCTCCGGCTTGAATCTCAATCTGTTGTGAATCAATCTGTTGCGTTGTATTCTCAGGCGGACCGCTAGGACTCGATGTTCGATCAAGGCTCAGGTCAGGCACCGCGGCACCGATGACGCCCGGCTTGGGGTAACGTTCTTTCAGGAATTGCGTTGCAGTTTGAATCTCGCGCTGACCAAAAAGTGATTCAAGTTCTTCCCCGCCAATCAACGCGCGATCACGAAAAGACTTCTCTGCAACAGGCTCCTCAATCTCTGGAATCGATCGCATGGCATTCCAAAGCGGTTCTGGCACAGGAATGACGTTACCCGTTTTGGCATCCGCGCAGATCATCATCTGAAACCCGGCGCAGATCGGAGTACCTTTTTCCGAGATTGCCCGATAGCAGAATCGGACACTGGCTCGACCCCAGTCTTCCAGCGTTTGCAGAATTGTAACGCGATCACCAAGAATCAGCGGGTTGAGGTTGCGTGAGTACGCATCTGACGTGAACAGGTGAATTCCTTCAAGCGCTTCGGGCACGCCGGGCAAATCGAAAATGTGCTCGCCAAACAAATACGTTTCGCGCACCGCACATTGGAACTTGAAAACGGTGAGGAAATGATGACTACCGTAGGCCATCGTGTCATCGAAATGAATCGTATACTCTGTGGCAAAGAAGCTCATTGGTTGCCTTAAAACGAATTTCGCGCTGGTTGCGAACTGCCCGCGTTAAAACGGAAACGTCCGCGTGGAAGGGAATGCCGAACTGCTATGTCGCGACGCTAAAGTTCGCCGAGACTGCCGGATTTGAACTCGATCGCTGCTGGCCTGGCGCCGTTGCCGAAAACCCATGATCGACGGTCCAGACGGCTCCGTTGATACCCCGTGCTTCATCGCCGACGAGGAATGAAATGGTTCGGGCAACGTCCAACGGGCTGGTTAACTCTCCGTCCGAAGAGGTTGCTTCCCACCGGCTTCGCGATTGACTAGCGTCCGGGAACTTTGAAATCAAATCACCATAGATGGGGCCCGCGGCCACACTGTTGACTCGAATTCCAAACTGTCCGACTTCGCAAGCCAAGTACTTCGTCATGCTCTCTACTGCCGCTTTGGCAACGCCCTGACTGCCAAGACCATCGACGTAGTGATGAGCACCAATGGCGGACATCGTCACGATCGAACCTCCGCCACGCGCTCGCATGAGCGGTACGGCCCGTTTCGCGCACATGTAGTGGCCGATCACGTTGGTACGAAACGCTCGGTCAAAGTCGTCCGCCGATAGATCCATAAACGAACCAATCTGCCCATCAGACGCATTGCAGACAAGAATATCCAAACCGCCGTAGCGATTTTCAATGTGGTTGAATATCTGGTCGACGTGTTCTTGCTTTGCAACAGATCCCCACAAATGCTCCGCATTACCACCTTGGCTTTGGATCAATTGGGCCGTCTGCTCACCTTGTTCACGTGAATGAAACGAATTCACAAGAACCGTTGCCCCCTGAGCCGCCAAGGTCCGCGCGATAACTTGGCCGACGCTGCGCCCTGAGCCCGTGATCAACGCGATCCGCCCTTTGAGCGGCTGATAAGTCACTGCTTGGCTGCCGTTGGCTTGAATATTACGAGAAACACTCTCGCGTTCCCAAGCGGTTTCGGGTGAATCAGACAGCGACAGCTGCGTGCTCATTTTAGGCGGGGCAGGAGCGTGTGCAGCATCCCAGCGATTGAAAGAAACGCTGCTTGCAATTTTGGAGGAATGAACTCCATTGCCATTTTGGCTGCTGGATCCGTTGGAAACACTGGCTCCGTTGGAAACACTGGAAAGGTCTTCTTTCTGTTCAACGCCGTTGGAACCACCAGCAAACCGCTGCACCCAGTTCGCAATGTCACCAATGGTTCGAATCGCTGGGTCGCGCTCTTGCTCGACAAGATTGACTCCAAACTCCTCACCTAACGCGATGACGATTTCGACACGCTTGACCGAATCAATCCCGAGATCGGATTCGATGTCGGCATCAACCGCCAACAATTCAGTCGGATACCTTGTCGTTTTTGAAATACACGCAACAACACGAGTCAGCAATTCGCTCATCATTATATCTTTTCCATGGAGTGTGTATCGGCAAGCAATTCTGCTGCCAAAATACTTCCGCACAAATGACGAAACTATCTTGAAGCAAAACTCTTAAGGCAAGAAAACGGGGGAGGAAAACAGGAAGCGGCGGCACTGTATTTGGAGCAATCTCGGACCGCGTGTTTGATCGTAGCCGAAGTCAAAAGGTTGTCAAACAAACAAATTCAATCTTTTCGTTCGTCATTCGCCACGATCGTTAACCTGTGATGATGAACCGGATTCTGCCAAGCGATCGAGCTGCATTGGCTGTTTTGCAAGCCACCAACAGCATCATCGATCGATGAAAAAGCATGCACCGTCGCTCGCGATCAAATAGCCGCTGAAAGAATAACAACAACTTGCATAAAGTATTTTGCAACGCGCGTTTGTAGAAAGGATAGGCTCAGTCGGAGACAAACACACGGGCCTACACACTTGAATGAAGCTGCGACTTTCTCGTTGAAAAAAAATCCTCTTGAGATATTGCGTCGGCCATGGTTCTTGCTAACAAATAAATCAAAAAGCCCGAATTGCACGGATTTTATTCACAAGAATTGCCGCTGACGCGTCCGTCTTTCTGTCTGCCGACTCAAGCATTGAATGCCACCTGACGTTTTGATCACGCCCCACGCTTTGGCCAACAACTTACTCGCCCGGCTCCATCAGGCTGTAAATTCCGTAGTGAACAAACAACCATATTTCGCTTCACGAAACCATTTGGCCGACGCCGCCAACGGATCTTTTTCGTACAGCTTGGCGAGGCCTTTTTAGTGGATTGGAACCTGTGCCGTGGTTTGGTTGGATTCGCTGAGCGAGGTTGATATGCCTGCTTGAGCTGCTGTGGATTTGCCCGCGACAGCGCAAGCCGCACTGACTTTGATCATTTCGCGTCGTGAGAAACTCATGTCGTTCCGTTTCATCATTCTGACCTATTCGGCGAAGCTGTTTGGGGCGTAGCTGGTTTTATATTATGTGGGCGACAGGCCCCTCTTCACGTCCAAAATGCGAACGATTTTCAACGCTGTGTCGGTCTTGAGAATGGCTTCAATGCCGTGGCTTCAACCTTGTCTCAGTGGTAAGGTTATTGCTTCCCAAATTTCTATCTAGCGAAATGATTGATGAGCAGTCGGCAAACTGAGACGCACGAACAGAAGGTGATTCCAGAGGATGATCCACGAGTCCAAATGGCGGCCGAGCGTACGGTGCTGGCGTGGATTAGGACGGGGCTCGCGTTGATGGCTTTCGGTTTCGTGATCGCTAGGTTCGCATTGGTTTTGCAAACGCTTGGACTAACCACCAGTCCGTTCTTGAACATGAAAGCGACCATCATCGGTGTGCTGTTGGTCAGTCTTGGTGTGCTGACGACCGCCGTTGCCCCCACGCATTATCGCCAGTATTTTCGTCGCGTTAATGAAAGCGATCACCGTTTCGCAGCATCATCGATGGTCGTGTTTGTTGCTTATGGAGCCGCGTTGATCGGCGTCGCGTTGGCTGCCTACCTGTTGTTTGTTGATTTCTCAGCAGTGGTCAGTCCAAAACTCGAACAAACGGCCGGCTGAACAGCGAACGAGAAAAATTCTTTCTGACGACCAGCAGCGAAAGAAAACAGAACCTCGCGAGTGTTAGGCAAATGGCAGAACGAAATTTGCGAAAAACGATGTGGATCGGTCGAGGTTTTCGCATTCTTTGCGTCAGGTTTAAATTCGCTTTCGGGCTTACGACTCGCGTTGCGACACCCACTCAAGCCCTAGGCGGTACTGCCCATCGTCGTTCTTTTTCAGATAGGCGACGATAGCGGGACGACGCCGACCTTGATACTCAACGTCGACACGTGGGCCTAGGTTAAACGATGCGTCGGGGATAACGATTCCAATCCCACCGGCAGATTCATCAACCACCTCCACGGCAACACGTTTGGTTCCAGTCAACCAAATGTGAGTTCCTTCTTGAAGTGCGGGTGTACGCTCACGAAGTCGCCGGTCGGCGATCAACGATGGGCCTTGATCCACAAACGAAGATGGAGACGCACTGAGCTTTGAGAAATCGTTACTCATAACAGCTCTTTCATAGATGGTCGGATAACGAACCGTGAAATCTCTGATCATTTCCTCGGAAATGCTAAACGTTGAACCATAGCTTTTTTTACCAACAGCTAAGCACTAAACCGAAGATTACAAGAAACTTCCAAGCTCGCCTGCTTGCTTCATTCCGAAATTGAGGTGCCACCCGGTCAAACGTTATTCGCAGCGTTACCAACAAATGGCTATCGTTCTGACTTTTACGCGCTCAAGAAAGTCAGCAAAACGCCAGCTGCAATACCAATCACAAGGCATACAAGGCCTGTGATCACAAGCTCCGTCATGCCGAATTGGTAGTCATCGTTGAGCCGTTTGGCCGACGAGTACTGCTCCACCGTTGAAAGCGGCGGCGGAGGCTTGATCGAGCTTTTGTAGATTGAGCTATGATCAGTCGACTGATCATTCATCCCGCCGGTGGCCTGCAAATTCGAGTGCGAACCTTTGCTAGAGGAAACTCCGCTGGCTTCTAGGTTGGGATCCGTCGCTTGGTCGTCGACCTCTTGCACCGGTCCGGGCGTCCACCGCTGCCGATTGTCAAAATCAACCGGGTACATGGGCGTGCTGTCTTCTGCCCAAGGCGCGAGGCGCTCGGAGACTTCTCCTGCCTGCTGGATTCTTTGCTTGGGATCTTTCTCCATCATGTCGCCGATCAAGTCAACAAAGTCGTCGGTGACTTCTTCGTTGAACCGGCGTGGATGCCAAGGTGTTTCTTCCAGATGACGAAGGGCTTTCGATTTTGGAGTTCCACCGGGGAACGGAACCTTGCCCGTGACCGCATAATAAAGCGTGCAACCCAACGAGTAGATATCGCTGGCGCTGGTAATTTGCAACGGCGTCTTGATCTGTTCCGGCGAAAGGTAATCGGCGGTGCCAACGATCTTGCCGACGCGTGGATCTTTTGGATCGTTCAGATAAAACGCCAACCCTAAATCAGATAGTTTTGCGACACCGTTCGGGTTGACCAGAATATTTCCCGGTTTGATATCGCGATGGATTAGATTTCGCTCGTGCGCATGAGCCAGACCATCGGCAGACTGTTTGATAATGCTTGCTGCTCGCTGGACCGACAACCGTCCGTTGGTCCGCACCAACCGGCGAAGATCGGTCCCTTTCACATATTCGACGACCAAGTAATGAACGTTTCCATCTTCGCCCGCGTCGTACGCACGCACCAAGTTTGGATGATCCAACTTCGCTTGGGCACGAATCTCGCGGCGAAAGTTCTCGATCGCATCCGGCGTCGTCTTGTGAAGCGGCAATACCTTCACCGCACACTCGCGGCCCAGCATTTTGTGAACGGCCTTGAACACTTGCCCCATACCGCCTTGCCCGATCCAGTCGACGATAATGTACGGACCAAGCGTCAGCTTACTGCGTCCTGATCGCAACTGATCCGCCTGATAAGCCGAAATCACTTTCATCTCGACCAGCTTCGAAGCAATTCGCTTGTCGCTGATTTGGTTAGGATGGGCCAGCTTGCTTCTAGGCGAGTCCATCACCTTCGCAATCGCCAATTGCAATTGATCCTCCGTTACCAGCTTGCTGGCTAAGGCGGATTCACGGAATTTGCTGGCTTGGGGACTCATGTCGAACGCAGGTCGAACCTCAGGGATTTGATCGCAAAAAGAATGTCACTCAGACTTCAAGATGACGCATTCTGAATCAGATAATATACGTCCTAACCGCAAGAACGAAATCTGCTGCCCGTCGCAAGTGATGAAAATCTGACCGACTCTCGTGAGTAATCGTTCTGACTGCCACAACAATCACCAAAAGCCAGAGGTTTCCTGATGGTTTCACCGTGAAGCACTCAACCGACCGGTTTGAAACTCCAACATGGACACTTCAGACGTTTAGGAATCGTCACCGCAAAAACTGAATTTTTCGATTCGCCACACCGAAGGAGGCTCAGATTCAAACTCGATCCTCTTTTGCTTTGTAGGATGATCGATGGACAGAAAGCGAGAGTGCAGGGCGATTCCCTGTTTGAACGCGACCTCGCTGCCATATTTTCGGTCCCCCAGAATGGGGCAGCCAATGGACTCGAATTGGACGCGAATCTGATGTTTCCGGCCGGTCTCAAGTTTCACTTCCACCAAAGAACGGTGCTGATGGGAAGCGATCAAACGATACCCCAGCCGCGCGAGCTTTGCATCTGCCGGAAGCTGATCACGGCAAGCAGCAACCTCCATGCGATGCCTAGCGTCATTCTTAAACACGTGATGTTCGAGCTTTCCCGCTTGATCGGGCAGCGGATCTGCAACGATCGCCCAGTACGTTTTCTCCACGCTGCGACGGCGAAACTGATCGGTCAACCGCGCCGCTGCCTTAGACGTACGGGCCAGCACGATGACTCCGGTAACGAACGCATCCAATCGACTGACAACGCCCACGTAGACGTTGCCCGGCTTGTTGTATTTGACTCGTAAGTAATCCTTCGCCAGGTCGGCAAGGCTGGGCTGTCCCGCTTCGGCTCCCATCGTCGCCAGTGGCGCAGGTTTATCGATCACCAGTAAGTGGTTATCTTCGTAGAGAACCTTCAACGGAACCCTCGGCGCAGATTTTGGCGAATTCGACATCACCCCACGGTAACAGAAACGTTTTCGATGACCAACCAACCAGTGATTCATTTGATTCTCGCCAGCCAATCGCCTCGTCGTCAACAACTTCTGCGGACCGCCGGTTGGCAATTCACGGTTGATCCGCCGGATGATTCGGTCGAACAGGCGGTCGACGGCTCGCTTCCTCCTGAACAGTTTGTAGCGGCAGCCGCGTTAGCGAAAGCGACCTCGATTGCAGCCCGCCACGAAATTGGAATCGTATTAGCTGCCGACACCGTGGCGGATTGTGATGGAGAAATTCTGGGCAAGCCAACCGATCGAGCCGACGCAGCTAGAATGCTGACCACCATGAGCAACCGAACTCATCGCGTCCTAACTGGCGTCTGTTTATGGGACTGCCAATCAGAAAAACACACCAGCTATGTGGAACAAACCACATTGAAGATGGACGCATTTCCAAGTGACCAGTTGGACGCTTATCTTGATTCGCAGCAATGGCAGGGCAAGGCCGGTGCCTTCGGGTATCAGGATGGTCTTGACTGGATTCACATCGTGGAAGGATTGGAGTCCAATGTTGTTGGCCTACCAGTCGAACGATTGTCGAATTGGCTCTCTGATCTAATGTCTTAGTTGGCAAACGCAAATGAAGCTTCCCAACCTCTTGATCCTGATGCTAACTGTCCTGCTGACCACCATCGAGCCCGCTGCTAATTCAGCGATGGCCGACGAGGGCAATCCGGTTGCCATTCGACGCTGGCCCGACGGAGGTATTACCATCGAAACGATGTGGGATTTGCATTTTGGGACGGGGCTCAACGACGCCACCCAAGAACTAATCTCTCGCCCGATTGATTTGGCATTCGTTGCCGACATTGGCAGATCGACAATAGTTAGCCGCCTGCCCAATGATCCTTCCGTCAATGTGATCAGAAGTGGTCACGGCAAAGAGAAAGGCAAGAATGACGTCGTCATTACTCACGCCACGACCGAGCTACTGGCCGGTTCATTTCTTGTCGAAGTAGATGGTGTCAAGATTCACCTGATCGATAACAAAGCTGCAAAATTAGTCAGCGACTCTCCAGACCTCAACCACGCAGCGTTTCGCATGAAGCCGGAAGATAGCTCAAACACGGTCATCGTACTTGGCCGATCGTTCAACGAATCGACGACGCTGAAAATCGCCGCCGCGATCCGGCCACGAGTCATTGTCACTCCAATTGGGGTAACGAAGGTCGGTGACCAGAAAGTCATCGGGATTGCTCACAACACACTGGCTGTTTCTGCCGGCGATGACAAGCGCGGCAAACCCACCCGGTTTGTCTCGCTGTCCGATCAACCGTACGAGCTTTCGCCGGAACTCGTTACGCTTTTCCAGAAAAAAGAAACGGCGTGCAAAGAGTCTCGCGAGCTGTTCGCGAGCCTTTCGATCGAACAAATGAACTTCCAACCATCCAACGGAACGCACACGCCTCGCTGGAATTCGGAACACATGATGGGACGAGAGCTTTTGTTCTTCTCACAGATTTACCACGCAGTCGATCCGGCCATTCCGGTGATGGACTTAAACCCTCGCCAGATGCCGAAAGATTACAAAATGGCTCATCCAGATTGGACCGGAGCAGAAGAAGCACGCCAGACCGAACGAGTCGAAGCGTTCACTCGCCGGTATGCTTACTTGCTGGACGGGATGCCGCTTCATCAAAAGGCAAAGGGCAGCAAGTTCTGGACGCCACGCGCGTTGCTGAAACAGATGGAGCGTCATTACAGCGAGCACACCGCGAACGTCCGAAAAAAGATGAAGCTGGACGAATGGCCCAAGCCGTAGCGACGCGGCGCACAATCATGGTGTAAAATGTTTTGGCAGAATCAATCTATCTCCATGGGCACGTTTGTTTAGCCGACCATGCAAAACATCTTTATCGAGAAGCCGTACCAGTTTGTTCCACCGTCAAAGGCGCGTTGGCCTCAGAAACTGTTCGCCAAGCTTGGGCTTTACCTACGCACGTTGCAAAAACGCGAGGGGGTCACACAGTGCGAAATCCGCAACGCGAATCGGCTTTCAGAATCGCTGGCGGCCGGGCATGGCGTCCTGCTGACACCCAATCATCCCCGCCTTGCCGATCCGATCGCAACCTACAACTTGATCGCCGAGGCCGGGTGCACGTTTTACACGATGGCCAGTTGGCATCTGTTCAATCAAGGTACTTTCTCACGCTTCATGCTTTGGCTGACGGGCGCATTCAGTGTTAACCGTGAAGGCATGGATCGAAACGCGATCGATTTCGCAATCAATGTACTGAAAACCGCCGAGCGTCCGCTGATTATTTTCCCTGAAGGGACCACCAGTCGCACCAACGATTGGTTGATGGCTTTCATGGACGGGCCTGCCTTTATCGCTCGCACCGCCGCCAAACGCCGCGCCAAAGAAGAGCTTGGTAGTGGCAAAGTGGTCGTGCACCCAATCGCGATCAAGTACGTATTCAATGGTGATATCGAGGCACGAGCCGATCACGTATTGTCACAAATCGAGAAACGGCTTAGCTGGTCCGCGCAGCGAGACTTACCACTGATCGATCGCATCGTCAAAGTTGGTGACGCTCTTCTGCACATCAAGGAATTGGAATACAAGTGCCCGGTCACGGACGGTGCGACTCATCGCCAGCGACAAACCAACATGGTCAATCACCTGATGCATCCACTGGAAGAAGAATGGCTGGGCGGTCCGCAGGAAGGCGGGATTCAAATGCGAGTCAAGAATCTCCGAGTCAAAATCTTTCCCGACATGATCACAGACACTCTTTCGGTGGCCGAGCGTAAGCGACGATGGGAGCAACTCGAACGAACCTATTTAGCGCAGCAGGTCGACTGCTATCCTGAGCAGTACGTGACCGAACGACCGACAGTGGATCGCATCTTGGAGACGGTTGAAAAGTTCGAAGAGGATTTCCTCGGCACGTATCCACTGCATGGCGATTTGAAAGCCATCATCGACGTGGGCGAAGCGATTGAAGTCCCCACACGTCGCGAAAAAGGAGGCGAAGGCGAACCCTTGATGAATCAGATTCGCGATTCGATCGAGGCAATGCTGGAGCAGCTGGCGGATGAATCCAAAATGTACGTGGCTTCAACTCCAAACACGGCCGCGAACAAATAGTCGCCCGCTACAAGCCCGACGCGCGAGCGAGGATTTCTGCGGGCTTCGCGATCCGCTCGCTTGCGCTTCGGGCTTGTATTTGGCACGCAAAGTCGCACAAAACAAACGCAACAAATCCCAGTTTGGAGTGTCATGCCTTGCGCTTGCGTAAGCATGCTCACGCCGTGGCACCCGGAACCACGGTCACAGGACCTCAGGGGAAGTCCCTTACAAATCTTCCCGGTCCACGATGTTGTATTGCTTGTAGTTAAACAACACCTTCACCAACGATCCCAACACAAGCACCAACAGGATCGCCGCCGGGAAACCGCCCAAGGTCGAGATAATTTTGATTCCCTCGATGTCGGCAAACGTGATCATCACCCACGCGACCAAACCCACGGTGATTCCCCAAGCGATTTTTACCGCCAGCCCGCCTTCCGAATTCTCTGGTGTAATTCCGGACGAACTGATGGCCGCCATCGCGGTCGTGTTCGAATCGGCCGAAGTCACAAAACAGATAAACGAACTGACTACGTAAAAAATCACCAGCCCGATCGTCAACGGCAGGTAACCAAACAATGCATAGGCCACTCGTTCCGGATACGTTTTCCCGTCGGCATCCGCTTCAAGCAATGCCGCAAACCCGGCATCGGATTCCATCTCCAAGTACAACGAAGACCCACTGAAGATCGCCATCCAAGCGGCTCCGAACAGCGCGGGCAAAAGAAAGTTGACCAGCATGAATTCGCGAACCGTTCGACCGTAAGCAATGGACCCCAGAAAACAGGCTGTGATAGGAGTCCACGCCATCCACACGGCCCAGTAGAAAATCGTCCATTGAGTCGCCCACGCCGCGACCGGATTGCCGTTCGCATCAAGCTGTCGCGGTGCGAGAAAATCGGAGAACGTGAACAGGTTGACCGAAAAGAAGTTTAACAAAAAGCTAGCGAAAGTCTCGAACCCGAAACTGAAAATGAACGCCGTCGGCCCGAACACCAACACAAAAACCGCCAACGCCATCAGGGCGTAAGTATTGATCGACGAGAGAATTCGAATTCCCTTCATCAACCCCGTCGCGCTTGAAACGATGAAGGTGACGATGATCACCGCCGCAATGATCGCGCGCACCACGGCTGACTTACTATCAACGTCCGGAATGAGTTGATGAATTCCGTCGGCCAACACAAGAATCCCACTTCCCAACGAGGCCGCCATGCCCGCCACCAGTGAATACAGACAGATCGCGTCAATCAAATTTCCACTTTTCCGCGCGAGCCGATCGCCAATCAGCGGAGCGATGGGCGAACCCAAACTGTACGGTTTTCGCATGTTGTAATACGTAAATGCAAACATCAGCGACGCCACCGCGTAGATCGCGTACGGCGTAAACGTCCAATGCAGGTACATTGTCTCCATCGCAAACTTGGCCGCCGCCTGTCCGCCAGGTTCCATTTGCTTGCTAACTGGAGGCGACATCAAGTGCATGATTGGCTCGGACGTTGACCAGAGCAGAATCCCAACGGCGATCGTTGTACAAACCGTGATCGCGAACCAGTTCCACATTTTCAGCAGCGGCTTGGCGTCTTTTCCTCCGAGGCGAACGCCGCCAAACGGAGAAACACAAACTACCAGACACAAGATCAAGCAAGCGGCCCCGACAGCCAAGAAGAAGAAACCGAAATGGTTCAACACCCATCGATTGGCCGCGTTTGCAACCGAAGAAAACCACTCCTGATTCGTGAAGTTCAAAACGACGGCTGCGATCAACAGCAGGAAGGGCGGCCAGAAAACCACATGATTCAGTTTCGATTTCGGACGGGCCGGGGCACTCGCCGAATGTCCATCCGTTGATTCGTCGGTTATCGGCTGGCCCATCGAATTCCTTCGCTACTGAACGTTGATCCATACGTGGTTTCGCGACAAGCAGTTGCGAAACGATAGTTGACGGACTTTCAAGCCGATTCAGCGGCGAATCGTTTGGATTCCAAGCACCCAAGGCCGTCGTTCATTTCGTGAGAAAATCCAATCAGTGATCGTACATGCCGTAGAAATTTGCACAAGTTTACCAACCTCGAAGGCACCGCCTAATTTTCGATCGCCAAGCTTACAACACTAGGTTGTGTGGACATTTATCTTAGTGTGACGATGGTCGCTGCGATGCTGACCCATGATAGGTAACTTTCTATGGATTTGTCGAATCTCATGGAGACCCGTCGAAAGTGTTTGATTCTTCCGAAAAAACGCTCGACGATGTTGCGTTGTCGATAAATGGCCTTGGGGCAGCGACGTCGACGATGACTCCGCCGAGAAGGAATGGCTGGCTTGGCTCGTTGTTTCCGGATCTGGGTACGAAATTCATCGCTGTCATAGCCTTTGTCGCCAACAACATATTCGGCCGTACATTTTGAGATGAGCTCGTTTGCTTTGATGAGATCATGGCGCTCGCCTCCGGTCAGTTCTATTTTGACAACGTGGCCACGTTCGTTAACTGCTGCATGAATCTTTGTACCAAAGCCTCCTCGTGATCGTCCCAACGCTTCTCGGGCGGCCCCTTTTTTCCGCCAGCGGCATGTTGGTGTGCTCGAATGATGGACGAATCGACAAGCAGAAGATCGTACTGCTCGTCTTCGCTGATCGCTTGGAGCACGCGTTCCCACACGCCTTTTTCAGCCCAGCGACGAAAACGCCTGAAAACACTATTCCAGTTTCCAAATCGCTCAGGAAGGTCACGCCAAGGTGCCCCTGTCTTGGCCAGCCAGAAAACGGCGTTGATGAACTTCCGGTTGTTCTTCGCAGTCCGTCCGGGATCGCCCTGTTTGCCCGGCAGAAGCGGTGCAATCACTTCCCAAATCTCATCTGATATTTCATGACGACGCATCGCATTCCCTCCGTGGAAAACAAACTTGCGTCAACTTAACTCATCCGTGAAAATCAGAAAATACGAATGTCCACACAACCTAGTAAGCGTTCTGCCGCGAGAAAACAACCATGAACGTCTTCATCAGGATCTTGATATCCAGCCAGATAGACCACTCGCGGATGTAGCGGTGGTCGAAGTGGACTCTCGCTTGCATCTTGTCGACGGTTTCCGTTTCTCCACGGCAACCATTCACTTGGGCTAAACCAGTAATTCCCGGTTTGACCTTGTGCCGAAGCATGTATCCATCGATCTGCTTTCGATAGAACTCATTGTGAGCATTGGCATGAGGGCGTGGGCCCACCATCGACATTTGCCCGAACAAGACGTTGAAGATCTGTGGCAATTCGTCAAGCGATGATTTGCGTAAGAACCCTCCGATTGACGTCAGTCGGCTATCGTTCTTTTTCGCTTGAGTTACTACGTCGCCGTCCTCACACACTTTCATGCTACGAAACTTCCAAACGCGGATTTCACGTCCATCCAGACCGTATCTCAACTGGCGAAACAGAATTGGCCCTCGCGAAGTTAGCTTGACCGCAATCGCGATCAACGCCATTGGAATGGCGGCAACCAAAAGGGCCACCGAAGCAATCGCAAGATCGGCCATCCGCTTCATCGCTCCGTCGACACCGTAAAACGGGTTCTCAAACACGCTGACCAACGGAATCCCTTGCACGTCTGTCCAACGAGAACTAAGCATCTGATAGATGAACAGATCAGGCACGACGTATACCGATGCGGTTGTGTCTGATAGATCGTGGATCAACTGACGAATTCTTTTTTCCGCCCGCATGGGCAAGGTAATGAAAACCACTTGGACGTCACCATTTCTCGCGGCAACAACTAGCTTTTTCAACGTTCCTAGATCAACATCCAAGTCGGTCGGTAATTCCGATCGTCTACTCTGCGGGCGGTCGTCGAAGTAACCAAGAAACTTCAATCCGAGATCGGGCACTTCGTTGATACTCTGCGCAACCTGAACTCCCAGCTCGTTGATTCCCGCCACCGCGAAGCCACGCGTGTTGATTCCGGCGGTGTTCATTGTCCGCATATACCAGCGACGAAGCACGCGGGCAAACAGCGACAAAACCGGCGCACACGTGAACCAAAAAAGCAAACCGGCTGTCGAGATTTCGGTCGAGTATTGTGTAAATCGACCGAGACTGGCCAGTAATAATACGGTACAGACCCATGTTACGATCGTGCAACCTGCCTCGCGAGCAAACGGCACTCCGTGCCACCGTCGGTACAGACCCAACAATTCGGCTGCAAACGTGAAAATCCCATAGGCCACCAACGCAATCAAGATTGTCGACTTACTGTTCGTTGCCGGAAGACACAGCACCAGCATGTACAGACCGACCGCGATTGACAAAGCGTCGGTCACCTTGAGCAACGTTCGCTGCGACACATCTTGGTAGTGAAGTTGTTGTTGTTGTTTGGGTTGGTTCATCGACATAAGACTGCAGTCATTCGGAAAAGGCGGGGTTCCCGAAGATATAGGTCACGCTCATGACCATTCGATGCCGCGATTCACTAAGCAGAATCGAACCCGTGAATTGAGGCCGATTGTTTTGATTATGCTGATCACCGGGGTTGCTACCCGACGTCGCTCAAGTCCAACGCATGTCCATACCGAGCGAAAACGAGCTGTCGCAAGCGGTCGTGACCATCCCGTTCCAGTTCCGGATCATCATCAACCAACTGCAACGCGTCCGTTCGAGCGGTGGCCAGTAAATCCGCGTCGCGAATTAAGTCGGCAATCATCAACGGTGGAAAGCCACTTTGATGCGTGCTAAATAAATTGCCTGGCCCCCGAAGTTTTAGGTCGATCTCGGCCAAATCAAAACCGCTAGAAGTCTCCGCAAATGCCGCCAATCGCTCGTTTTCCGCCGCGTCATCATTGGTAGAGAAAGCACAGACGAAGCCCGGATGTTTCCCACGGCTGACTCGCCCCCGAAGCTGGTGCAATTGCGAAAGCCCAAAACGTTCGGCCGACTCGATGGTCATGATGGTGGCATTGGGAACGTCGATTCCAACCTCCACGACGCCGGTGGCCACAACGGCTTGGATGTCACCAGAGGTAAACCTCTTCATGACGTCCTCTTTTTGCTCGGGCGACTGTCGACCATGCAGCACGTCCAGCCGAAACTCCTCCAAAGGTCCGTTCGATAGTGACTCGAACATTTTTTCGGCACTGCTCAGCTGAGCATCACCATCCGACTCGACCAGCGGAGCGACGATGAACGCTTGCCGGCCTTCGCGAAGTTTCTTGGCAACAAACTGCCACCATTGTTCGCGTGCGGATTCGGTACCCAAATAAGTGTTGACACGTTGCCCGACCCCGGACGTTCGCTGCAACGTCGAAACGTCTAGATCGCCAAAGAGTGTCATCGACATCGTGCGAGGGATCGGGGTCGCCGTCATGACTAAGTAATGAGGATCTTCGCCCGACTGTTTCAACGAGGCGCGCTGCCGAACGCCAAACTTGTGTTGTTCATCGATCACCACCAAGCCGGGTTTGTGAAAGTTCAGCTTGGACGCGACCACCGCTTGAGTTCCAACGACGATATCAACTTCACCGGACTCGATTTCAGTTTTCAGCTTTTTTCGCTCCGCCCCTTTCAAGCTACCAATCCACAAACCAAGTTTGACGCGGCTATTGCCCAACAGTTTTCTGAGTGTGAAATAATGCTGCCGTGCTAGAATTTCTGTCGGAGCCATGATGGCGGCTTGGTAGCCGTGAGCCACCGCAAGCATCATCGCACAAACGGCCACTACGGTTTTTCCACTGCCAACCTCGCCATGCAAAAGCCGGTTCATCGGAAAGGGTTGGCTCATGTTGGCAGCGATTTCATGCAACGCCGTTTGCTGGGACTCGGTCAGCTCAAACGGCAGACGACCTAAAATACGCGAGCGAATCTTGGGCGTCAGCTCCAACGCGGGAGCTTTGAAAGCCGCGCGCGTCCGGTGTCGCCGCACGGCCAGCGCCAGCTGAAGAATCAAGAGTTCTTGGTAAACCAAGCGGCCCCGAGCTTCGTCGATCTCGGCTTGTGTTTTCGGGGCGTGAATCTGACGAATGGCGCTTGTAATGTCACAAACGTCGGCGTGCTGCCGTAAGGATTCTGGGAACGCCTCTTGAACAAGGCCGGCAAAATCTTGCACGACTTGATCGACGATCGCACGCATTTGCAGTTGACTGATGCCATCGGTCAAACGGTACACGGGCAGCAACTGCGACGTTTCTTCAACATCGACGTCTTCATCGAGGGTCGTGACCTTCGGATGATTCAGCTGAAACCGACCTGCGTGCAGTTTCGCTTTGCCTCGCAGCAATACACGTTGTCCAACAGAAAACCGTTTGGCCATGTAGGACTGTCCAAACCAGATCGCTTTGAAGTATTGTTGATCCTGCTGGAGGGTCACCGTCAGAATCTGGCGACCGTTGGACGCCATCCTGACGTTAACATCAAAGACGGTGCCGACCAGATTGGCCAACTGTTCGTGCTCCAGTTCCACAATTTTATGAAGCTGCGTAAAGTCCTCGTAGGATCGAGGAAAAAAGAACAGCAGATCGGCTGCCGTACGCAGGTTCAATTTCTCCAGCATTTTCGCACGTTCGGGACCGATTCCTTTGATGAATTGAATCGGCTGCGTCAGCTTTTGTTTCTGATTGTCGGTGGCTTCTTCCGGCATGACACCAATTTACTGCAAAGACACCATTGCGTAGAGCCAGCCAGTCAGCCACTGGAACTCACACAACGGCGGGTTTGCTGAATGAAAAGAGCTCTCTGGACGTTCATGCGGAGATTTCAACCGGATTTCTAGACCTAGTGTTTCATCCAGACTCCAAGTTTGGGTGGACGAATGGGGGCGATTCACTTCTGTCACGCCGAGTTTGCAAGAACGATTTGGCCGAAGGCCATTGCCAACTTAGCCATGGGCAACGCCCATGTAAAAAACACCCCAAACAACATTTGGCTGAAGGCCAATCTCAATCAATCCCAGAGATGTCGATCGTCGTATTCAATCTGCAACAACGGATGGGGAAAAGTTTTCGAGAACGATTTGGCCGAAGGCCATTGACACCTTAGCCATGGGCAACGCCCATGGAACGCACGCCTCCAACCACCTTTGGCTGAAGGCCAATCTCAATCAATCCCAAATGTACCGATCGTCGTATTTAATCCGATACCGTTGTAAAAATTCGATCAATTCCTCGCGGTACGATTTCGATCGGTGATGCTCTTCGTGGCTACGGACGTAGCGTTCACAGGTTTCACGATGAGTTGGGCTCACAGAGAACATTCCATAGCCTCGCTGCCAGTAGAAGTTCTGAAATTTGGGGCCCAGCGTTTTGACAAACTTGGACGACTCGCGTTTTAGCTTCTCGACAATTTTGGATGGTGGGTGGGATTTGCAGAGATCCAACAGAATGTGAACGTGGTCTTCGACTCCTCCGACGACAACGTAACCAGACCCCATCTCGCGAGCGATCGTCGCCAGATAGGCGTGAACTCGTGGGCGAATATCTTCCGTCAACATCGGTTCTCGATTTTTTGTGCTAAAAATCAGATGAGCGTAAAGTTGGCAGAACGATTGAGGCATGGCGATTCCAATCGGTCGTTTTCGAATGGGTGGGCTTAAATGTACCAAATGGCGTGTTGAGATGGCGGTGTTTTTTGGTGAAACGGGCGGTGAGCTTGGCTTTCAGCCAAGGCGGATCCGGTTTTTATTATCCATGGGCGTTGCCCATGGCTAGGTTGAATTTGGCCGTTGGCCAAGTCGGACTCGGGCGCGCGCTCATGAGCACGCCCATCGAACATCATGTGAACCGGCAACCAGCATTTTCACAGAAAACTGGTAAACTTCTGGAACGATTGGCCTGCACTTGCGTCTTTCTGGATAGACGTCCCAAAATCGTGATACCCGTTTGTTTTCAGGTGTGAATGATGATCCGTTCGCTTGGTTCCCCGGCAATTGCCGCTTGTTTGTTGCTCATTTGCTTCGTTTCCCTCGGAGTCAGCACGATGCCACACCCTCTTTCCTCCGACCAGCGGGAACAACTGTGGAAGCAAGTCGAGAAAGCCAAAGCGGATGGGCTGCCCAAAACCGCGGTCAAATTGCTGCAATCCATTTTCGACAGCGCCGCCGCCGACAAGGAATTTGTGGAAGCAACTCGTGCCTACTGTGCAATCGCTTGGACGGAAGGCGAAATCAATCAGCCGATGCAGCCCTACATCATCCGCAAACTGCAGGCGGAAGTTCCAGCTTTGCCGGCCGAGATGAAACCGGTGATGCAGGTGATCCAAGCCGAGTGGTTTCTGCAGTATTACTACCAAAATCGCTGGCGATTCGCTCAGCGTTCACAAACGGGTCAAGCACCCAGCGAAGATTTTGAGACTTGGGATTTGCCTCGACTGCTGAGCGAGATCGACCACCTTTTCACCGAGGCGTTGGATAATGCAGATGCGTTGAAAAAGATCCCGATCGAGGACTACGATTCGTTGCTGCAAAAAGGCACGGTCTCAGATGCCCACCGCCCGACGCTGTTCGATTTTCTTGCCCATCGAGCGATCGATTTTTACTCGCTGGACGAACAGATTGTCCGATCGGAAGACGCGTTTGATTTGACTGCCGATTCGCCCATTTTTTCGAGCGTGAAAGAGTTTGTCGCTTGGGAGCCGGTCACCACGGATGTGAAATCGGGATTGCTCAAGGCGACCCGACTCTATCAAGATCTACTTCGGTTCCACGCCGATGACGAAGACCCGACGGCTCGATTGGATGCGAACTTGCAACGCTTACGGTTTGCCAATCAAAAAGCGAGCGGCAATGAGAAAACGGCTCGCTACCGCGCGGCGTTGCAGAAATTTGCCGACCAAAATCTAAAGCACGAACTTTCCTCAATGGCATTGTCCTCGCTGGCCACCTCGTACCAAAGTTCGGGCGAATTGGTCGAAGCGCGAAAAATTGCGCTCGTTGGAATGGAACGTTTCCCCAAAAGTCCCGGCGGCAAGCAGTGTTTCAATCTGGTTCAGACAATCGAAGCACCTACTTTGAACGTGATGGCAGAACAAGTTTGGAACGAGGCGAAACCAGAGCTTCAGATCACTTACAAAAACATTGGCAAAGTTCATTTCCGCCTAGTGCCATTCGACTATCGACGTTGGAAATGGGGACAGTATCGAAACCCTGAAAACATGGAGCATCAGGATCGACTGAAACTGGCTCAGCGCAAGCCGCTCAAAGAGTGGTCGGTCGGACTGCTGCCGACACCGGACTACAAAGATCGCAAAAGTTCACTGGACGCTCCATTGGATCTTCCGTCCGGGTGCTATTTACTGCTCAGCAGCATGCGAGAAGATTTTAGCGAACAAGACAACTACATGGCGGTCACTCACGTCTGGATCAGCAACCTGAACGTAGTCACTCGTGAAGCAACGATCGTCAAAAGTGGCAAATCAAACGGGTCAACTGAACTGGCTGGACAAGTCCTGAACGCCATTTCAGGCACGCCAGTCGAAGGTGCCAATGTCTCGATCTACCGTTGGGAACAGGACGGTAAAAATAGTCGCGAGATCTCGGTCGGAACCGTGACGACGGATGCCGACGGTATCTACCGAAAGGTCTTGCCAGAAAATCGAAAACAAAATCAGCTCCAAGTTTATGTCCAACACGCGGACCAAAAATTCGGGCTGATAGGCCGCCCCAACCGCTACCATCGTGGATCTGGCACTTCCACGTCGACCATGTTCTTCACGGACCGATCGATCTACCGCCCCGGTCAGACCGTGCAATTCAAGGGCGTTTGCGTTTCCTCAAATCAAGACAAAAACGAATACTCGACCGTTGCAAACCAAAAAATATCCGTCGGACTATTCGATCGCAATAACCAAGAAATTGAAAAACGAGACTTCCAAACGAACGAGTACGGATCGATCGCCGGCTCGTTTGAAGCTCCCGCTGATCGCGGAACCGGGCGAATGACGTTGCGAGTCCTCAGCGGCCCCGGCGGGCAAACAAACTTTCGCGTCGAAGAATACAAACGCCCCAAGTTTTTTGTCGATGTCGAAAAACCAACCCAACAAGTGCGGCTGGATCAGGACGTAACGGTCACGGTCAAAGCCACCGGCTACACGGGAGCAGCCGTCGATGGAGCAAAAGTCACGTGGCGAGTCGTTCGCAGTGTGCGATATCCGCAGTGGTGGTACTGGCGATGCTGGTTCGCTCCACCAAGTTCCAATGAACAGCAGATGGCGAACGATACCGGCACAACATCAGCGGATGGAACGCTGGAAGTCACCTTCCCCGCCACGGCAGACGCGTCGGTGGATCGCGAAAGCCAACCCGTGTTCGTGTTCACAGTCTACGCCGATGTCACTGACAGTGCAGGGGAGACCCGATCTTCTTCCGAAACCGTCGCGGTCGGTTACAACTCGTTGGAGGCAGATCTCAGGTGCGACGATTGGCTGGTCGTCGACCAACCGATCGAGCTGAAGCTAAAAACATCAACGCTTGATGGAACCGGCATGTCATCGAAAGGAAAGCTGACCGTTTACAAACTGAAAGGTCCTGAAAGACCTCAACGGTCCAAGCTGGGTGGCTTTCACCGAGACGCCGAGACCCCCGACTTGTCGGACATTAAATCGTGGCCGCTGGGCGAATCCGTCCAGCAACATGAAGTCGAAACGGACGAGAAAGGCAAAGCGGAACCAACGCTTGAGCTGGCCGCTGGAGCTTACAAAGCGGTATTCGAAACGACCG
Source organism: uncultured Pirellulaceae bacterium (assembly GCA_937929805.1). Taxonomy (GTDB): domain Bacteria; phylum Planctomycetota; class Planctomycetia; order Pirellulales; family Pirellulaceae; genus Mariniblastus. The sequence continues at coordinate 169,738 of CALFUT010000008.1, read as the reverse complement.
ATGCCGCTGGCCAAGCGGTTTCGGCCGAGATTCCGTTTCAAGTTTTCGATTTGGAAGCAAAGAAATTCACGACTCCGATTGCCAACGTCGTTGCGGCAGAATCTTGGTCCGTCGAACCGGGTTCGGATTTCGTCGGGTTCTGGGGCACCGGATACAAAACCGGTCAAGCGTACGTGGAAATCGAACATCGGGGCGAGATCGTGGAAGCTTACTGGACGGATGCCGATCGGACTCAGATTCCCATTCGCTTTTCCGTCGGCGAGGGACATCGGGGCGGTTTCCAAGTCCGTGTGACCTTCGTTCGTGACAATCGAACCTATCTGGTGACGCGAACGGTCGAAGTTCCTTGGTCGAACAAGAACCTGACGATCAAGTGGGAGCATTTTGTTTCCAAGATAACACCCGGCGGGCGTGAAACATGGACCGCCGTGATCACGGGCCCCGACGCCGAAACAGCGGTCGCCGAGATGGTTGCCGGCATGTACGACGCCTCGCTGGATGCGTTCGCTCCGCACAATTGGTCAAATTCAATCCGTGGCTTGTTCTATCGAGACTATGCTCGCACATCGGTGCGAACGCACAATCAGACTCAGTACTTAAGTAACTTCAATCACAGCTATTCGCTGACTCGAAAACCGGTCGACTGGTCTTACCGAACCTTTGCATCTCACGTTGTGCTTATTCAGAATTATTATGGAAGAGGCGATTACTTCTGGGATTTCAGCGGCGGTGGTGGTGCTGGAAGAGGCGTCCGAATGCCGCGACGTGAGTCAAGATCGAGAACGGTTGGAGGAGTGATGCAAAACTACGCCGTCAGCGTTCCCTACACCGAAAGCTTTGCGATGGACCTTGGCATGGCAAAGGGCCGTGCAAAACCGATGGCCGGCTCTGCCGTTGTTGCAGACTCAGCATTTGAGGCAAATGAGTCTTGGGAGCTTGTGAAACAGCAATCGGTAGGGGACAAATCGGGAGCCGCCGCCAACATTCAGCTGGATCAAGTTTCTGCTCGCACCAACCTGCAAGAGACTGCGTTCTTCTTCCCTCAATTGGTGTCCGATGAAAATGGAACCGTTCGCATTGAATTCGAAATCCCCGAAGCACTGACGAAGTGGAAATTCCTTGGACTGGCTCACGACGCCCAGCTTCGCACGGCCATGCTGACCGACGAAATCACCACCAGCAAGGACTTGATGGTTCAGCCCAACCCGCCGCGGTTCTTACGAGAAGGTGACCAGCTGGAATTTTCCGCCAAGATCACCAACCTCAGCGAGGCCGAGCAAACCGGCAAGGTGCGGCTGACGCTGGCCGACGCGACGACCGAAGAAACCTTGGACGCCAAGTTCGCGAACCAAAATATCGAACAAACGTTTACCGTGCCCGCGGGCCAATCGAAAAGCATTTTCTGGAAACTGAACGTGCCAGATTACGTGGGTGTGCTAACGTGGAAAGCCGTCGCCGCAACCGAAACACTCTCCGACGGCGAAGAAGGACTGCTGCCCGTTTTGAGCAAACGGATTTTGGTGACCGAATCTTTGCCGCTGCCGATTCGTGGCAACCAAACGAAAATTTTTGATTTCGACCGTCTGGATTTGATCGACAGCAGCGACAGCCTGCAAAGCCAATCGCTAACCGTGCAGATGACCTCCAATCCGTCGTGGTACGCCGTCATGGCGTTGCCGTACTTGATGGAGTACCCGCATCAGTGTAACGAACAGGTTTTCAACCGGCTGTACGCCAACGCGCTCGGTCGGCACATCGTCACTAGCCAACCGAAAATCAAACGCGTCTTCGATCAATGGCGCGGCACCGAGGCGCTCGATAGTCCGCTGGAGAAAAACGAAGACCTTCGCAACGTCTTGATCGCCGAAACGCCATGGCTGCGAGCCGGTAAAGAAGAGAGCCAAGCTCGTCGCGACGTGGCGGTCCTGTTCGACCAAAACCGATTGGAGAACGAACTGCGTCGAGCCACCCATCAACTGAAAGAAAGCCAGTACTCCGACGGATCGTGGTCTTGGTTCCCCGGTGGACCGGCCAACGACTTTATCACACTGTACATCACCACCGGATTTGGCCGACTGCGGCACTTGAATGTGGAGGTCGACGCGAATCCTGCGATCAAATCGCTTTCGCGACTCGACGGGTGGATTAGCTCAACCTATCAACGGCTCAAACAAAAAAACCAGCTCGAGCAAAATAATTTGTCCTCGACGATCTGTCTGTACCTTTATGGCCGTAGCTTTTTCCTGAAAGACCAAGGCATTGCCGATCAGCATCGCCCGGCGGTGGACTACTTCCTTGGCCAAGCCAACGCACATTGGCTCTCGGTCGGCAAAATGTCTCAGGCTCATCTGGCCATCGCCACCAAGCGCTTTACGACGTTCAAACAAGGTGATGCGGAAACGCCAGCCAAGATCATGGCATCACTCACCGAACGCTCGCAAAACGATGAAGAACTAGGTCGGTTCTGGACCGAAAACGAAGAACGCTGGTGGTGGTACCGGGCTCCGATTGAAACTCAAGCATTGATCATCGAAGCCTATGACGAAGTGGCGGGCGACGCGACGAAGGTCGAGGACTGTAAGGTTTGGTTGCTGAAGCAAAAGCAAACCCAAAACTGGAAAACCACCAAAGCGACCGCCGACGCTGTCTACGCGTTGCTGCTGCGAGGCACCGATGCTTTAGCGTCCGACAAACTGGTTGAGGTCTCACTGGGCGGCACAAAAATCGAACCCAAGAACGTCGAAGCCGGCACAGGTTTCTATTCACAAAAGTTCGCCGGCAGCGAAGTGACTTCCAAGATGAAAACGATCGAGGTCAAAAAGTCGGACGACGGTGTCGCGTGGGGCAGTGTCCATTGGCAGTACCTAGAAGACGCGTCAAAGATCAAATCCTACGAGGGCACGCCGCTGCAACTGAAAAAGGCGCTGTTCATTAAGAAGAACACCAAGGACGGCCCAACGATCAATCCGATCACGGGCCCGGTGGAGGTCGGTGATGAAGTGGTGACTCGCGTCGAACTTCGGGTCGATCGCGACATGGAATACGTCCACTTGAAGGACCAACGCGGCAGCGGCACCGAACCGGTCAATGTGCTCTCGCGGTACAAAAACCAAGACGGTCTGTGGTACTACGAATCGACTCGCGATACCGCCAGCCACTTCTTCATCGATTATCTTCGCCGCGGAACGTACGTGTTCGAGTACAGCGTGCGGGTCCAACATCGTGGCCAGTACCAATCCGGCATCGCGACTCTGCAGTGCATGTATGCCCCTGAATTTAACAGCCACAGCAATAGCGTGACGATTGAGGTGCAGTAAATTCTTGATAACCCACAATGGGAAGCATTTTTTCGTAGCGCTCGTTGCGCAACTTCAAATCAAAACGACGCGTCCACCAATCAAGCGAATCTTACAAATACTGCGGCCGCGATTCGTTTGATTCGCCAGATTCGAGGTTTTCTAATTCTCAGCTCTGATTTCTGGCCTCCATTTCCAATCCCGTTCGCATAGCACAAACTTGTCCTCCCGACTAAAATTGTGCCTTTTACATTTCTAGATCCACTCAATTTCCCGGCATTTCCCCATGGACATGGACTCAATCGTTTCGTTGTGCAAGCGACGCGGATTTCTTTTTCAATCCAGCGAAATCTATGGCGGTCTCCAAGGGTTCTGGGACTACGGTCCCTTGGGCGTTGAACTAAAACGCAACGTGAAAAACGCGTGGTGGCAGGACATGGTCAGCGGCCACGACGACATCAGTACGCTTCCGGGCGCGCCTTCGTCCTACGCGATGGAGGGGCTCGATTGCACCATCATCATGCACCCTCAGGTCTGGAAATGCAGCGGTCACTACGACCTGTTCCATGACTTCATGGTCGACTGCCGCGAAACCAAAAAGCGTTATCGCCACGACCAACTGAACGGCCGCTGGGTCGAGGCCAAAGGTCAGAAGATTTTCGTCACGGCACCCGCGGGCGATGAAGAACAGGCCGTGATGGAAAAGCAGGCCATGAAGTTTTTCAAAATCCGAGCCAAAAACAAAGACGATATCCAATGGGACGGCGCTTCCACGTGCCTAACCGAGATCGATTCCTTCGCTGAAGTTCTGGGCCCCGATGCGAAAACGCTCGGCACGCTAACCGAACCGCGTGAGTTCAACTTGATGTTCAAAACTTACGTCGGTGCCTTGTCGGGTGAAGAAGGAGCCGCCTTCCTGCGCCCGGAGACCGCTCAAGGCATTTTCGTCAACTTCAAGAACGTCCTCGACAGCACCCGCAACCGCTTGCCGATGGGTATCGCTCAAATCGGAAAAAGCTTTCGCAACGAGATCACGCCACGCAACTTCACGTTTCGTAGCCGCGAATTCGAGCAGATGGAAATCGAGTTCTTCTGCCACCCGGACAAGTCACAAGAATGGTATCGCTATTGGCGTGACCGTCGTCTGCAGTGGTATCACGACATGGGCATCAGTGGCGATCGCCTGATCATGCGAGAGCATCACAAGGAAGAACTGGCTCACTACAGCATCGGCACCGCCGACATTGAGTACGCGTTCCCGTTCATGGCCGAAGGTGAATTCGGTGAACTAGAAGGCGTCGCTCATCGTGGCGACTTCGACCTCCGCAGCCACATGGAAGGCAAGCTGGACGAGAAAACCGATCCGCTGACTCTGCAACTGGGCGAAGACGGCAAACCCAAGTGGAAGGGCAGCGGCAAAGACCTTTCCTACCGTGACGACCTGACCAACGAAAAGTACACGCCGCATGTGATCGAGCCCTCCGCGGGCGCCGACCGCGCGACGCTGGCGTTCTTGTGCGAAGCCTACACCGAGGATTCGGCGCCGGACGACAAAGGCAAGATGCAAACGCGGACGGTGATGAAGCTTCACCCGCGGCTTGCTCCGATCAAGGCCGCCGTGTTCCCGTTGGTCAAGAAAGACGGCATGCCTGAAGTCGCAAAAGACATTTACCTAGACCTGAAAAAGCACTTCAACGTCTTCTATGACGAAAAAGGCGCGGTCGGTCGCCGCTACCGTCGGCAAGACGAGGCCGGCACACCGTACTGCATCACCGTCGATGGCGAATCACTCACGGACAAAACAGTCACCCTCCGCGACCGCGACAGCCTAGAGCAAGTCCGCGTCAAAATCGACGAAGTCGAGCAGGTGATTCGGGAACGAATCGACGAGTGAGGTCTTCATACAGACAAGGATGCAAGATTGAACCACGAAGAGCGCGAAGGACACGAAGAAAGCCACGAACAACATCTTCGTAATTCGTACGCGATTAGCGCCTTGAGAGTGAAACTCAACATTCTCTTTTGAAAAATTGATTTACATTCAAAAGGTGCTTCTCTCCAATGCCGCTTGAGTAACTCTCCGGACTGGTAAAGTTTTTTGCCACAGGATAAACGATTTGCACATCATCGAGATAGGCTTTGAATACTCCAACCGCAACCGTCTGCATTTTGCTACCCGTTGGGGAGATTATTATTCTCTCGCGAAGAGAGTGGTCGTGGTAAATTTCTAGCAGCAAATCCAATGTCTCGCGATAATCTAAAGTTGAAACGGCGAAGCAATCGGATACTGGGAATTTTTCAAGTTCATTGATCTTTCGAATCGTTGCTGTTCTCCAGAGATTAGTGGTTTCCGGTGGAATTCCTTCAATAAACGAAAAACGAGACGGAAGAATTTCTGAGCGAACGGCAATAAAATGGTGCGAATCAAACGACGGGAACACAATCAATCTAGTTTGCTGGCTGCCGTAAGTCGCAGACGAAAGTTCTGGGACAATTGCAACTTGCAATACTCCTGAAGAAAGGAAAGTCATTCCGCTTGAAGGGCTTTTACCTACGTCGTCAAGAATGGCATCGGCTTTTTCTCTTGATGGGGAATAGCTCTCGGCCTCGCAATAGCCAATCGTAAAGTCTCTCGAAAAATCTGAATTCGCTAGTGCCACGACAACCTGAACGATAAGTAGCCTCGACATCGTAGATACGTCAACAAGTATCCGAGCATCCTTTGGGACTGCTTCTAACAGTATTTCACCAAAATTTCTTGGATCTCTCCGGTCGTACTCAAGCTCAATAACATCTATGCGATTTTCGTTACAAAAACTGACAATCTCTTCAGCACGATTTTCTGGGACTAGCGGTAAGTATCGAACCATGAAGACTGCGAACTTTTCATCTCGTTTCGCCAGTGCTTTCAAAACCCCCAGACTCCGCTCCTCAAAACCTGCCGCAAGCAACAATGCTGTACAGCCTATGGAGGATACTTCCGCAAATCGCAAGAGCTTAGGTTTTGAAATTGAATCCAAAGATTCGCTCGGAGTAAGGATGAAATCATTCATTGCTCTTCCTCACTGTCAAATTCGAGGAACGGTTGACGATCCTTGGTTTCATCTGACTTCTTTTGGACACTCTTGGCTTTCTCCAACGCCAACGGATTCAGCAAAAACAATTCGAATTCTTGTGGTTCTAATTCAATTGAATCACGTTTGCTATACGTTAAATTGAAGTGAGGTATCAAGAATCTACGGAGATACAACCGCGGCACGATTAATCCTCGCCTGCTTTTTCCTCTAAAGTCTTCTAGGAAAACCGAATAGCGAAGAAGTTCGTCATAAATATGGCGTGCTTCCGCGTTCAACTTTAACGCTTCGTATGGTTCGATTCGCGTCGCCTGCTTGGGTGGCAAGCTTTCCTCATTTTTAGAATCGATGAACCTGAGGTGAGAGTGCGCGATGTTCCCAAACGCCTGAACGACTGCAACCAACTTTTCGCCAACTTTGGGGATTCCGCTCAAGTTTTTTAGAAAACCTCCTGCCCAGTCTCGGATCGCTCTGTTTTGTGTCTTCGGTGTGATAGCCGGCGAGTTCGCAACGTCTAACTCGTTGGCCCCTCCAGCGAGCCTAACCATTTCCGCAACCAAACCGATAACGTAGTGGATGTCACCGCTGCAAAGCTCGGCAATCGAATTTCGGCCCCAGGCAACTACAGATTTGTGCTCGCGAATCTGTTTTGCAAGCTCATTGTTTGAAACAGACTCGGCGACACCAATGAGATGGTGCAGATCCTTTATCGGAAAGTTTGGCGAGGCATTTAGTCTACGCTGCAGGACGTCTTCGATGAACTGATTCTTGGCTGTGAGATCTGCATGCAGAAACGCCAAGCCTAAGTTGTGCAATGAAAATTCTCGGTTTTCAACATATGTTTTTCCGTCAATATCTTTTGGAAGAAAGGAAACGGAACTCTCAGTGGAAATTTTGTAGAAACAAGCGGACGACCGATGCATGAAAACACGATTCAAGTTTGCCTGTAGAGCCTCTGACACCTTCGGCGACGAGTAGTCATCAATGAAAAAGTAAATTGGCCGCTCACGCAAGAAAGAATATTGCTGGAGAGCTGAGCAGACAGATTGAATTACGTCAGGGCCAAAGCAGTAACCAATTTTTCGCTTTTTGTCGTGAACAAAACGGTGTCTTTCTGCCGCCCTAATTCGCTCTTTGTGAAGTTTGCTTGATATACTCGCAAAGCTATTTGCATTTGGGGTTTGAGGAGAATTTATCCGCAAGATTCTCCAAATCTGTTCGCTGATCTTTGGCTCAATCTCCGCAAAATCGTCTGCGAAAAACAAGTTTGCCCAAGCATCCAAAGAATCCAAAAGTCGCGAGATCAAGGTACTCGTTACGAAATGAACGGGTACGTTGATAGCGTCTTCTCGATCGGGCGAAGCGAATCGAGGGAAAGCGAAATACAAATCATCGCATCGATAGTAGATACCGATGTACTCTAAGTCGGAGGGTTCAGATTTTCCAACCTTAATTTTGTGCTCGAGACTCAGCGCCTTGAAAACCGTGCTTTTTCCACATCCACGTGGGCCAGTTACAACCGTATTATTTCGACTTGCAATTTCTTTTAGGCCGAGGAAACGCTCGGAATAGAGCGTTTCAAGAATTGCTGGAGTGTCGATTTGTTCACAGCTTAAGAAGTCAAATGGGGTGCTAAGGGCGTCTTCGTCAGAAGCAATTGTTTTCTCGAACTCTCGCCCTAAACCCTGCAATCTTAATAGTAATTGATCTGGTTGGCGAGCATGAGCGTCCCGAGTTAAGTCATGCTCGACCAATGACCGTCCGACAAATTCATCGCGAATCACCTTAAACGCAAATTTGTCTTTTGGGGCCAGTTCTGTGTACTTTATTAGACGCAAAAGGCCGTTAACGACATCTGCAAGCTGATGATAATCATCACGAAATCGCTGCTCGCTTGATGCATCCGCCACACCAAAATCAGTCACCCGAAAGACATACTTTGGCCCCAAGAGATCAAAATCCGACCGGTCTTCTACCAAGATATTCCCTAGATGCAGATCACCATGATTCACTTTCTTTTCTTTCATCTCATAGAAAAGATTGAGAATCGTTGCGAGGAAATTCACAACAAAAGGCATGCTGACTTCATCGCCAGACTCCTTGACGAATGTCTTTAGACTCGGCCCTTGAACAAACTCTGAGACAAGTAAAATGCAGGGACAATCCTCGGCGTTCCATTCAAGTATGCGCTCGAATTTAACAACAGCGGGGTTGCGCAAAGCGTCGGCCTTATGAACTTCCGCTTGCCAACGCGGCTCACCCGCCGGCCCATGAATAAGATTGGATCGCGGGATAACTTTACAAGCTACGTCTTTTTGCAAAGAGCTCGAAAAACCTTTGAATACGTGACCGTCATTGCCGCTGGCGACGTGAGATACGATTTCAATATCAAGCTGAGTAGGTACAGATTTACCAAGAAAGTACTGGTAATCTGGAAGGTTTGTACGCATTCGGCGTCTCTATTTTTGTAGCTTAGATTTTGAGATTGGTCAGCCTATGTACCTGAATTCACTCTTGGTTCCAATACTCAACCACTTCTTTGCAACCGCGTTGTCGATTGTGTGTCGAACAGCTAACCGCGGTGTTGCCTACCGAGTAATCGCCTCCACGCTTGCCTAGCTTGACACGATGAACCCTGACATCTAAGCGCCTGCACTGCATGCCCAGACACCGTCTAGGTCACCTTTCAGTTTGTGAGTTCTCAGCTTCGGTGCGAAGGCATCAGCGGCAAGGTCGCCAGGCGTCTGCTCGATACTATCGGCGCACCGCGGATTCCGACGCACAAACTTTCGAAGCGTGCCCCTTGAACGAGGTCGTTGGGATCAACTCACGAGTCATCCCGAGCTTCATCCATAATCGAACTGGCCGACTGTGAATTCAACCCGTTGGTTTGATACTTGTCTCGAGCATCAGCTACTTCTTTGACAATCTCGCTTCGCTCCCTTGCCGCGAGCCGCTGTTTGAGAATCTGAGCGAGTGTAAGTTGGTCGTCGGGTGGAAGCTCATTAACGGCGTCCACAATGTCAGAAAATCGCTCCATGGCCGAAACCCTTGTTCGTTGTATCAATCTTTCGAGTCACGTTCTCGATGCGACAAGTATAGCAACCATCGCTCATCGGCCAAGAAAACCATTACAAATAGTGCGAATCTTGATGCCCAAACTTGCGCCCTGTGAGTGCAATTGGTAGAATCCTCCTGCTTCATCTACCGATAACGGAACGGCCATGGCGACTTCAGCGAAAAACTGGACATCCAAGATTCTCAACAGTGACTGCATCAAGGGCATGCAGAAACTGGATGAGGGTTCGGTCGATCTTGCCTTTGCCGATCCGCCGTTCAACATTGGCTACGATTACGATGTGTATGACGACAAAGTCGATCACCAACAGTACATCGATTGGTGCAGCCAGTGGATCCAAGGCGTTCACCGAGTGTTGAAACCAGACGGCTCGTTTTGGCTGGCGATCGGGGACGAGTACGCGGCCGAGCTTAAAATTGAAAGCCAGAAAGTTGGCTTCCACTGCCGCAGTTGGGTCATCTGGTACTACACCTTTGGCGTGAACTGCAAGAACAAATTCACACGATCACACGCTCATCTGTTTTACTTTGTGAAGGACAAGGACAACTTCACGTTCCGCAGCGACGATCTAGAGAATCGAATCCCTTCTGCCCGTGAATTAGTCTACAACGACAAACGAGCCAATCCCAAGGGGCGGCTGCCGGATGATACGTGGATCATTCCACCTGCCGATCAGGACGTCGCCAAGACCTTCGTTTTGCGACCGCAAGATTTACCCGACAGCTTCAACGACTCCGAAGACACTTGGTACATCCCACGGGTGGCAGGCACCTTTAAAGAACGAGCCGGTTTCCACGGCTGTCAAATGCCCGAGCAATTACTCGGTCGCATCATCCGCACGTGCTCACACGAGGGCGAATTGGTGCTCGACCCGTTCTCCGGTAGCGCCACCACGCTGGCGGTCGCCAAGAAACTGGGCCGGCAGCAAATCGGTTTTGACTTGTCCAAAGAGTACGTCGAACATGGACGAAAGCGACTTGACGCGATCGAGGTGGGTGATTCACTCGATGGTTCCCCCGAACCCACCAAAGGCGGCAAACCAACTCAACCTGCCTCAGTGAAGAAAGTGCCTAAGGCAAAAGCGAAAGTGAAATCGAGAGCGAAGCCAAAGATGACGGTAAAAACGAAAACCGCAGACCGCGGACGAAAAAACGTTTTCGCCAATGATTCAAAACAAGCTGACGCCAACGGCAGCGAACCCCAACTTACGGAGACGAAACAACCATGAGCAAAACAGTACTTGATGTGGGGCAGTGTGCCTTGGACAACTCGAACATCACCAGCATGCTGAAGCAACACTTTGATGTGGAAGTCCAGAAGGCTCATTCACATGACCAAGCCCTGACGATGGCAAAGGATTCGCAACCCGCATTGATCTTGATCAACCGACTGTACGATGCCAACGGCAGCGAAGGCATGGAAACGCTCAAGGCACTCAAAGCCAATGAAACCACCGCGGATATTCCGGTGATGATCGTTTCGAATTACGCGGACGCTCAAGACGCTGCCGTCGCCGCAGGCGCCGTTCAAGGCTTCGGCAAGTCGGCATTGAACACGCCCAAAACGATTGAGTTGTTGAACTCGTACCTGAAGTAGGGTATCACGTCGTGGTTGGGTCGTCCCGCCCTAACAAATGGAGCCCAAAAAGTTGCTATTGAAGAGAGCATACCCCGACGAGCGCCTGTCGACTGGATTTCGAATTCCTCGACTACTGCGGCGAGACGACGCAGCTACGGATCGGTTGAGTCCGTGCATCTACTTTCTGATGTTGCCTGCTGCCTCGCTACTTCGTGATATTTCCATATCGATGCACCGTTTCGCTGATGGATTGTTCGCGCAGGTAGTTCATCAGTTCGATGCGGCCGTTGGATAACACTCGCGGCGACACGATGAAGATGTTTCCGATCGCCGACGGGGAGAATTGGTCTGTTTGGTACTCGCCCACGATCCGAAGCGTGCCATGATCCAGAGTCTTTAGCCACTCGACGAACGCCTCGGTGGACTCGACCCGAACCTCCGCCGAGATCGCCCAACTGACTTCGGTCAGCATGGTTTCGATTTTCTTGTGCGGAACGTCAACGCTGATAAACAACGGACAGTTCGTCAGCTGACAGGCGGCGATCACTCGGGCAACCGGCAACAGATCTTCGGGCTTCAATTGATCGGCCTGCCCAAACCGCAGCACGTGCTGCGGCTGAGGTCGATACTGAAAATGGTTGGTCTGACCATGCAACTGGGACGGATCATGAGCAACCGAGAATTCGCTTTGCCACCAATGTGCATAGCTGGTGACCGACTTCGCTAAGGGCTCATGCAAGTCGGAAGGCAGATGCCTATTTAACGAGTCGATCAACGCCTCGGCGGTTTGGTTGGCCGGGTCTGTTGAATCCAACGCGGCCGATTCGTCGTCGGTCCATTCGCGAAACGCGGCCACGTAGTTCGGACCGCCCGCTTTTACTCCCGGGCCGACGCTGGAGTCCTTCCAACCGCCAAATGGCTGGCGTTGCACGATCGCTCCGGTGGTGCCGCGATTGATGTAGGCGTTGCCGACTTCCACTTCTTCACGCCAACGTTCAATCTCGTCAGGATCGAGCGAATGGATGCCGCCGGTCAAACCGAACCGGCTGCTGTTCTGAATTTCGATCGCCTCGTCGAGATTCGAAACCCGGATCAAACCCAGCACGGGACCAAAGCACTCATTGGTGTGGTACCACGAACCCGGCTGAACGCCCAACCGAATCCCGGGTGACCACAGGCAACGATTGTCATCGACCATTTTCGGTTCGAGCAGCCACGATTCCCCCTTGTCCAATTGAGTCAGCCCGCGGCGCAAGTTCGGATCAGGTTCACGAATCACAGGAGTCACTTTGGCCGATGGATCCCAAGCAGAGCCGACCTTCAAACTGCCGGCGGCATCCAGTAGCTGCTGCCGAAACTTGGAGCTGTCGTAAACCGACGCCTCGACCAACGCCAAGCTGGTTGCCGAACACTTCTGACCCGCGTGCCCAAAGGCTCCGGCGACCAGATCCTTGATCGCCAGATCCACGTCGGCCGTTGCCGTGATGATCATCGCGTTCTTGCCCGAGGTCTCGGCGTACAGCTTTAAGTCCGGCCGCCAAGATTGGAAAAGTTGAGCCGTCTGAGTACTGCCGGTCAGGATCACCGCTGCGGTTCGAGCGTCAGAAATCAATTGTTGCCCGACGGGGCCGTCCTCCATTGGCAAAAACTGCAAAGCCTCTTTTGGAATACCAGCGTCCCAAAGGCAGTTCGCCGCCATCCACGCCGTCAGGACCGTTTCAGATGCCGGTTTCAAAATCACCGCGTTACCCGCCGCGAGTGCCGCGAGGACTCCGCCAACTGGAATCGCAAACGGAAAATTCCATGGCGGCGTGACAACGACGACTCCCATCGGATCGCTAGTGAGACCATCTTGCGATCCGTTTGGGCAACCCCGAGCGTAGTAGTTGGCAAAATCGATCGCCTCGCTGATCTCCACATCGGCCTCGGCAATCGCTTTGCCGGCATCCAGCACCATCGCGCCAATCAGATCGCCTCGGCGCTGAGCGATGGTCGCCGCAACCTGCCGCAGGATTTTCCCTCGTTCGTCAAAGCCACGACTTTCCCAAGCGGCTTGAGCCTGAACCGCCGTCGCCAAAGCGTTCTCCACATCGTCGCCGGTCGCTTGAGCAAATCGGTATGCCACGACGCCCGGGCGAGAAGGATCGCACGCAGCCGCGGTTTGGTCGCGTGATTCAATGTTGCCGGCAAGGCACAGTGGAACATCTTCGATCGTTTTTTCACGCCAATGATCGAGAATTTCACTCGCCCATTGTCGATTAGCTGCCAGAGAAAAATCGGTGTCCGATTCATTTTCGAATCGATCATCCGCGTTGCGCCGAACCGGAGTTTCGGTCAACCGATTTTGAATCCGACGAGGTCGATTGGAAAGCTGATCACTTTGCGCCAACTCCATCGCGGCAGAAAACGCAGCCGCTTGGCGGTTCCATTCTTCGGAACCTTCTTGCAATGAGAACATGGCTCCCAGAAAACTGCCTTCGTCGGTGTTTTCGTCCAGTCGCCGAACCAGATACGCGACCGCCGCTTCGAACTCGTCGTCCGCCACGATGGGGGAGTACATCACCATCCCGCCCGAACGTTTGCGGACTTCCAAAGCCTGAGCATTAGCCATTCCCTCCAGCATTTCAAACTCGACGTGCTCCTCAACGCCACGCCGCTGTCGCAACAGCAAAGCAAGTGCGATATCGAACAGGTTGTGACTCGCCACGCCAACACGAACGACCGACGCATGCTCGGGGCGAGTTGCGTACACGAGCATGCGTTTGAAGTTCGCATCGGATTGAACTTTGATGTCATACGGAGTTTGCGGCCAGCCATGCAATGAGGCATCAACCTTCTCCATCGCCAGATTGGCTCCCTTTACCAGACGCACCTTGATCCGGCCACCACTTCGAGCATGACGTTCAATGGCCCACTGCGTCAACGATTGTTGAACCTCAAATGAATCCGGCAAGTACGCCTGCAAAACCATGCCGGCTTCCAGCGTTTCGAATTCGGGCTGATCGAGCACCAGACGAAATGCGTCGACCGTCAACGCAAGATCTTTGTATTCCTCCATGTCCAAGTTCACGAACTTCGGCGAACCGTTAGCGGTAGGGAACTTGATGGCCGTTCGATAAATCTTGCGCAGTCGGTCGCAAAGTATCTCAAGCGTTTGCTGGTAACCCGTCAGCGAAATTTGACTCGCGATCGCAGATAACTTGACCGAAACGTAGTCGATTCCCGGTTGCTGCAGTCGGTCTAGAGTTTGCTGAAGCCGCCGCGCTGCCTCTGCTTCTCCCAGCACCGCCTCTCCCAACGGGTGATAGTTGACGCGGATACCAGAGGCTTTCCTAGACTGAAGATACGCGTCGACGACCGCTGGCTTTGCCGAAACGATTACGTGCTGCGAGTTCGTTCGAATTCGATCGGTGACCATTGGCATCACCCACTTCGGAAAAAGCGACGCCGCCGCGTTACCGGCGCGAATCGCTAGACGGTCCAGCCAAGGCAGATATTTTGGCAACCCAAATTGACCAACGAGACTTCTCAATCGAGCGGCCGCTCGTTTCGGATCCGGAATACGCAAAACCTGATCCGCCAACGCCATCGTGAACTGCTTCCCGTTAGCGTCCCGCATCATCCGAGCCATCATGGCTGTACGAGAACGTTCATCGGACGTTTCAAATGACCGAGACGACTCGAGCAGTTGACCGGCCAGCCGAATCGCGTCATCGGTGATTTGCCGGTCAGTCAGATCGAAGGGCTCAGATGGCATTGGTAATTCGCCGAAAGGTCGTTCAAGTTACGGCAACGCGCTAGCTCGGTCCAATCATATTACGCGGTGACACCGACTTCGTCCAAGCCTAGCTCGGGAGGGCGCTGGCTCCGTCCAAGCCTAGCGGAGGCGATCGGTTCCCAGTCTGCCGAGCCTGCGCACCCAAACAAGTCCCAGCACGCACAGAATCGGGGTGCCGGCGGAGCCTTACCCTACCTGATCTTCTTCGAGGGGAGGCTTACTCGTCCGCGAGAGCCGCCATGACTTCTTCGGAGAGGTTGAAATTGGCTGATACGTTTTGCACGTCGTCGTGATCATCCAGCGCGTCGATCAAGGTCATCACTTTTTTTGCCGATTCGACATCCAAGTCAACGGTCGTCTGAGGAATCCGCGTCACTTGGCGAGACTGGCACTCGATGTTCGCTGCATCCAACGCGTCACTGACGGCCGAAAACTGATTAGGATCACAGACGACCTCGAACATGTCTTCCTGTTGCGACATGTCTTCAGCTCCCGCTTCCATGGTGACCTCCATCAGCTTTTCCTCATCGACCAAGCTCGCGTCGATGACAAACATGCCTTTGCGGTCGAACAAGTAGCCAACGCAGCCGGTCGCACCCATCTTGCCACCCAGCTTTTCGAAAATCTTCTTCACTTCAGGGGCAGTGCGATTGCGATTGTCGGTCAAGATATCGCACATGACCGCAACACCCTCGGGGCCGTATCCTTCGTACAGAATCTCCTCAAAGGTAGTCGCATCAGCACCTTCGCCGGACCCTTTTTTAATCGCTCGTTCGATATTGTCCTTGGGCATCGAAACGGCTTTGGCATCGGCGATGGCCGTTCGCAGCTTGGCATTTCCATCCGGATCAGCGCCACCCTTGGCCGCGACAATAATTGCTTTACTAAGCTTGGACCACATCTTGCCCCGCTTGGCATCGGTGGCGGCTTTTTTGTGCTTGATGTTTGCCCATTTACTGTGGCCAGCCATGGCAAGGGTCTCCGGTGATACAAGGTTCTCGTAGAGAAATATCGGCTGTCAGATTTACTTTTTCCGTTTCGTCGTCTTCTTTGCGCTCGACTTGCTGGCAACCTTCTTTTTGGTCGGTGTCTTTTTCTTGACGGGCTTCTTTTTAGGGGCCGCTTTCTTTGGCGTGGATTTCTTTGGAGACACCTTCTTCGCCGGAGCCTTTTTGGGAGCTGCTTTCTTTGGAGCAGCCTTTTTCGCGGCAACTTTCTTCGTAGCCGTTTTCTGTTTCGCGGCGGACTTCGCAGCCGCTTTTTCTTTCGCAGCAGCTTTTCTCGCCTCAGCTTTTTCAGCAGCTTCAGCGACCTGCTTTTCGGCCTCCGCCTTTTCTGCCGCAGCTTTTTCAGCCGCTTCTTTCTTCTTTTTCTCTTCCGCTTTCTTCTTGCTGGCTCGTTTCGGGAATCGCTCAGCAGCGTCCGGTGCCAATTTCAGAATTTTGTCGCGAACGGTTTTGCTGAAAGGAGCCGAAGAAAACTCGACCGCGAACGGATGGACCAACGCAGCAAAATCAATCCCTTTCGATTTTGGAATCGTTCTCTCTAGGCCCGGGATCTTACCCTTGGTCGCTTCATCTTCGCTGATGATTCCCAGCACATAGCAAAGCAGCAGCAGTGACTTGTCGACAGGAATTGAGTGACCGCCCAAACCATGTTGAGCAACGTACGAAATGACGAACGGGGTCACACCACGAAATTTTTCAAACTGCTGAATCGATTTTCCAAGGTTTTCCTTTTTCAAGAAATCCAGATCGAACTGATAGTAGGCTTCAAACACGCCTTGCAGTGTTTTTCGAACACGCTGAGCCGCTTCCATAGGACGAGCCACGCTTTTCATCGACTCAGAAAGTTCGTCGACGGTGGTAACGCGAACCTCATTCCAATCAAAGAAATTTTCCTGCAACCGAGCAAACGCTTCGTCGGCGGCTTCGGACGTAGAATCCTCCAGGCAGCACGCATAAAGCATGTGATCCAGCACCGACCGGTTAGAGGGTGGCAACACAGCTTCGTACTCTTTTTTGACAAACTTGTGCAGTTTAGTCAGCTGATCAGCTCGGTTTTTTGCGGCCATGAGTGTATTTGTCAGACGGTGTTGGAATATTTATTGTCGGTTAAACAGTCCATCGGTTTGTCCATTCAAATGGAGCCGATGATCGGTCATCAAATTGTCGGCTGATCGAGGCGACGACGGTATCGTCACCACGTTTTTTAGCCTTCGTGGGTGTCGGGAACCGCTTCAGATGGGGCATCATCCGAATCACTAGAAAGCTTGTCCTTGGGCAGGACCTCTTCCAGAATCCGTGTCACCATCATGGCATTTTGCATCCCCTTATCCAGCTCGAACTGAATCCGGGGCGTGTATCGGGTGTCGATCCGGTTGCCGACCTTCGACTGTAAATACCCGGCAGAATTCTGCAAGCCTCGCAGCGCCAATTCCTGCTTGGTTTCGTCGCCCATCACCGACACATGGACTTTGGCCTGCCGCATGTCCCCCGAAACCTCAACAAACGTGACGGTCACGTCCTTCACGCGAGGGTCCTTCAAATCCGTGATAATTGCCATGCTGACAACTTCACGAATCGCCTGTGCGGCTTTCAATACTCGACGGGAACTCATAAGAAAAAGGTTTCAGGGCTCAGATTTCAGGGTTCAGTACTGAATACTCAGTACACGGTGATTTGAAACTTAAGGACGAGTGCCTACTTAGTTGGTGCCGACAGCCCAATTGAGCTACCACCGGAAAACGCATCGCACTTCCCGAGCTCCTTGAGCGATGGCTGCCTACAAGGTCCGGGCAATTTCCTCAATCTTGTAAGCTTCGAGTGTATCGCCTTCCTTGACATCATTGAAACCATCCAGCTTGATACCGCATTCCATTCCGCGCTGGACTTCCTTGGCGTCGTCTTTTTCACGCTTGAGAGAATCGATCGCGTAATCGCCGATGATTCGGCTATCACGAATCACTCGCATGCGACAGTCGCGTTCGATGCTGCCACGCATCACGCGACAACCGGCAATCGTTCCAGTCCGGCTGACGCTGAACGTTTTCAGAATCATCGCCATGCCCGTTTCAACAACTTGCTCTTCCGGCTTGAGTTTGCCTTCCAATACCGCTTTCAAGTCGTCGACGATCTTGTAAATCACGTCGTAACGGCGAACCTCAACTTGAAGCTCATCCGCCAATGAACGCGCTGCCTCGTCAGGAACAACATTGAATCCAACGATAATCGCTTCCGAAGCATCGGCTAGGCGGACATCCGCCACCGTCACACCACCGGCAAGTGCCTGCAAGACTTTGATTCGAATCTCTGGATGCGAGATCTTCCCAAGCTCTTTCTGAATCGCTTCGAGTGAGCCCTTCGCGTCGGCACGCAAGATCAGATTTAGCGTAATCATTTCCGCCGTGTCATCGGCAAGGTTGCCCGCCTCAAGACGTCGCTGAATTTCTTCGAGGGAAATCTTGGTCGTAAAGCCACCCACGCGGTCCGTTCGAGACTGGAACTCGCGACTGGCGGCCACTTCACGCGCTTTGGCGATGTCGTCAACCACGTAAAATTTCTCGCCGGCGCCCGGAGCAACATCCAAACCCGTCAAATTGATGGGCGTCGATGGTTCGGCTTCGTTATGTTTCTTGTTTCGTTTCAGCGTATCGTGCATCGCTTTGACTTTACCGAACGCTTGGCCGCAAACGACCACATCACCGACTTTCAAGGTGCCGCCTTGCACGATCACTTTCGCAACCACACCTCGGTCGGATTCCTGATGCGACTCCAAGCAAGTTCCGTAAGCGGGACGCTCAGGGTTCGCTTGGTATTCGTGCAGTTCCGCAGTAACAAGAATCGTCTCGAGTAATTCGTCCAAGCCCGTACCGTTGATGGCACTGGTCTTCACCACTTCGATTTCACCACCCCATTCACTTGGCAGCAAATCATGAGTGGCCAAATCCTGCATCGCTTTGTCAGCCGTGACGCCCGGAATATCAATCTTGTTGAGTGCAACAATGATCGGAACGCCGGCCGCTTTGGCATGACTGATCGCTTCTTCGGTTTGCGGCATGATGCCGTCGTCCGCCGCAACAACCAAGACCGCGATGTCCGTGACGTTGGCTCCACGAGCACGCATCTCGGTAAACGCCTCGTGACCCGGAGTATCAACGAAGGCAATCTTTTGATCGCCCTTCATGATCTCGTAGGCACGAATCGACTGAGTAATTCCGCCCGCTTCTCCGGAAACGACGTCGATCCCGATCAACGCATCAAGCAATGATGTCTTTCCGTGATCGACGTGACCAAGGAAGGTGACAATCGGAGCACGAGGCTCCAACGCATCCGGATCGTCGTTTTCAGGATTGATCTCATCCATCAACGATTCTTCCAGCGACTTCGCTTGGCGAACCTCGACCTCCGCTTTGAAATGGTCCAGCAAGACTTCGACCATCTCGTCTTCCAACTGCGAGTTGATCGTTTTGTTCGATTCATCGCCCAACTGCTTGATGGTCAGCAAGGCCTGAATCGCCGGCACACCGGCCGCTTCACTGAATTCTCGAACGGAGCAGGGCAACTGCAACACCACGCTGTCTTTTCGCGGTGCCGCTGTATTAACGCCCGACTTGCGACGATGTCGGTTGTAGCTTCGCGGTCTGCGATCACGCATGTTCCGGCGACCACCACCAAACCCGCCAATCATTTCCGGGCGGCGACCCGCACGACGAACAGCGGATGGCATTTCGCTCGCATCTTCGCCGGCCTTGGCTCCCTTGCCTTTTTTCTTGACCTTGCTCGATTTCGTAAACTGCTCAAGCGGCGCCGCGCCTGAACGCGCCTTGGCGATAGCGTCCTGAGGAAGTGCAATATCGGGTTTCTGAACTTTTTCGCCTGTCGAAGTCGAACCCGGCTTGGGCTGCTTGACTTCCGGCATTGCCGCCAGCTTGACGTTCAAGCCCGTCTTCTTGCGGACTTCCTTTTTCTTCTCTTCACCGTCGGCAGGCTTCGACTCACGCTGATCAAGATTGCGAACCGCGGCGGGCTTTCGAGCCCCGCCCGGACGGATCGGCGCCATCGGGTTCACCGGCCGCACCGAAGCGTTTGGCTTGTTCATGCGCATCCGGTCAAGCAAACTGCCAACCATTGACTTGGCAGATTTCTTCTTCGACTCTGCCGCGTCTTCCGGCGTTTCGTCCGTTTCCGCAGCTTCGGGCGCGGATGGTTCCTCTTCGGCAGGCGCCTCTTCAACAGGCGCCTCGGCGACTGGCTCAGCAGGTGCCTCTGTTACTTCCTCGGCGACAACTTCAGCAACCTCAGGTTCGGCGACTTCATCGTCAGCCTCGGGTTCAGTCGCCTCATCTGCTTTCGATGAAACCTTGTCCGGCAAGTCGACGATCTTTCGCTGGCGCGAGGGCTCGGGCCGCATCGGAGTGAGCACTTCAGGCTCGGGTTCCGCCGCAGTCGCTCCACCGCCGTCAAGGAAAGATTTAATTTTGGCAACTTCGTCGTCATCAAGACTTGCTAGCGCAGACCCCTTGCCTTTGATGTCCACTTTTTCGCAAACATCAAGCAATTGCTTGTTATCAAAGCCAAGTTCTTTTGCAAACGCGTAAATGCGTATGGGCACGTGTTGTGACCTTCCTGTATCGGTTTAAGTCGGTCGTCGTTTACATCAGACGACTCGCTTAAACGCTCTTGCCAAAATTCTCTACATAAATCGCCCTCTCTGACCGGCAAACCGGTGAACCCGAGCGTTCGCTCAAGTCCGCCGCAACCGGGCACAGACAAGTCATTATTTCTAACCATCGAAACGCTGGATCTGAATTTCATCAGAGGTGCCTGCATCAGACGGACGTTTGTTTATTCATCTTGTTCAGCCCCACTTCAATCGTGTGACATGATCTTTGCCAACCTTCGGCATGACAGCTGTCACGCTTGGTCAGTATTTTTGGCCGCCGGAGTTTCGGCAGCCTGTTCAGCTGACGAGTCAGCAGCACCCTCCGATGGTTCCGCAGGAGCAGGGCTCTCTGCCGGTTCCGATGAGGTTGCTTGAGAAGCAGCCGCCTGTTGAGCAGCTTCCGCCGCCGCCAGTTGGGCAGCCTCCGCGGCGGCCTGCTGTTCAGCAGCACGTCGCGCACGTTTCTCTTCAGCGGCTTTGATCTCCGCTTCTTGAGCGAGAACCTCAGCCTTCTCGACAATCGAGTCGACCTGTTCGGCGGTCAAGCTTCCCATCTCCATGAGATCGTCAGGCTCGATTACCTCCAAATCATCGTAAGACAAATAGCCCTCGCCGACCAGACGATTCGCCAATTCTTCATCAATTCCTTCGATCTGACAGAAGCCTTGGACGGCCCGGTCGATCTGCTGCTCCAATTCGGGCTGGGTCATGATTTCAATGTCCCATCCGCACAATTTACTGGCCAAACGCACGTTTTGGCCTCGTTTTCCGATCGCCAGCGACAATTGGTCATCCCCGACCAGCACGATCGCTCGGCCCATCATCTGACACAAAATGACCTCATCGACATCCGCCGGTTGCAAACTGTTGGGAATCATGACCTGAGGATCTTCGTCAAATCGGACGATATCAATCCGTTCGCCCGCCAGTTCGTCGATCACCATCTTGATTCGATTTCCCTTGACGCCCACACAGGCACCCACGCAATCGACCTTCACGTCGAAGCTGCTAACCGCCACCTTCGAGCGATAGCCCGGCTCGCGAGAAATCGCGTTGATCGTGATCACACCATCGGCGATTTCCGGAATCTCGCTTTCGAATAACCGCTGAACCAGTTTCGGACGTGTCCGACTGAGCACCACTTTCACTCGGCTTCCCTGAGGCTTCACCTCGGTGACCAAGGCACGTATCCGGTCGTTTGGCTGATAGCTCTCGCCCGGAATCTGTTCGCTACGAGGCAGAATCGCTTCGACGCTGCCGAGCGTTACCGTCGTCACGCGGCCTTCATTCCGGTTCACGGTGCCCGAGATCAAATCATTGATCAGTTCGCTGAATTCTTCGATCTGAGAATCGCGCTCTGCTTCGCGAATCTTCTGAATAATCACCTGCTTGGCGGTCTGAGCACCAATACGGCCAATCACTTCTTCGTGGTTCAATTCTTCCTGTTCACAACGGCCAGCGATTTCACCGCTCTCGCGATCAATGATGAACTCGACATCCGCTTCTTCGCCGTAGTGCTTTCGCGCAGCAGTCACCAGCGCGGATTCGATTGCCGTAAAGACAAGCTCCTTTTCGATGTTTTTCTCACGATGAAGTGAATCAACAATTCGCAGTACTTCGCTAGCGTTCATGTTTCTTCTTTCCGCAAATTAAGGCCCGATTTAGGGTCGAACCAATTCAGCCGATGAGGCCCAATCGTCACGCCGACGCGATCACCTGCCGCGACGGACTGGCCGAGCGAAATACGCCACCACCAGACGATCATTTTTGTCAAATTGTCCAAATTGTAAGTCGACGGAACCGGCTCCCACCTCGTGCGAACCGTCACCGGCCGCCTGCCATCGCAGATAAGCCAATTCCGAATCTCGCAAACTGTCGGCGAAGATTAGCATCAAGGTTTGAAAGTGGTTCATCCAATAAAAATACCGCCGGTTCCCGCACAATGGCTCGCCCTAAAGCGACCCTCTGGCGTTCACCGCCGGACAACTGGTGGGGCTTTCGATCGAGCAAATGTTCAATGCTCAAACGACTGGCCGCCTGTCGAACCTAGTGATCAATCCCGGTACGTTTGGCAGATAACTCCGCCGCCCGTCGGGGCTGAAAAACATTCCTTAAACCACGTGCAAGTACTCCACCGCCGAAGCGTAGTGTTAGTCCAAACGACATGTTTCTGTAAACCGACATGCGGATACAGAGCATAATTCTGAAACTCCATCGCGATGTCACGATCCCTTGACGCCACGTCGTTCACAACGCGTTCGCCAGTAAGAAACTTTCCATCGATAACGGATTTCAGTCCTACGATCAGCCTCAACGTCATGCTCTTGCACAGCCGCTGGGACCAACCAAAACCAAAAACTCTTGATTCGGAACCTCAAGCAATACGCGGCCGACCGCCTCCGAGCCACCCAGTTAGCGTTTGGATGAATGATCCAGAACCACGCTACTCACGGAAACTCGTTCGACAAACCTGCTACGAAACTTTGCCAAGCTTCTAAAATCTTTGGTCGAGTAGAATACACCGTTCCCAAGATCGGGTCAATGTTTTAATGGGCCTGAAAGGGGCAAGGGCTCAGATTTCAGGGCACAGCGATACTGGCTTACCACCTGAGGGCAGATAACAGCCCGAGGCTTGGCGCAATCTAATTTCCCGAAAGAGCATCTCAACGACCGGGAAAGAGCCAAAATGCACTGCAATCTTCAGCCGCAATGCGAAATCCTTGGTTTCAAACCCCAAAAGAACTGTCAACTGGACCCTGTCAACTTTTGACTAAGTCACTGCACCACCCGAAAGATGCCAGCATTCTCCTCGGCAATCACCCGCAACAAATCCGCTCCGTCTCCGTCCATATCCATGGCGATCGTGTGGACCGGCGTTTTTCGACCCTCACCATACCGTGCCTGCCGAGGCAGATTGTGCTGTCGCAGCATCGCGTCCGTTCGGTCCATCAGTAACCCGTCAGACAGCAGGTAGATCGCGTCCACATTCAAGGTCAGGCCCACCATCATTGCCCCTGCCGGCATGGTCACGCCGTTGGGATACTGCCCAAGAAGCCAGTTGGCCAGCCGACGCTTGTTCCCCCGAGTCGCTCGAACCAAGTCAATTTGGTTCATTGGCATGTCTAGCATCGCGCGAAAACCTGAATTGTAAGTCATCACCAGAAACTGCTGACTGCTTTTTAGCTGTGAAATCGATTCCAGCAACTCGTTGACCGCCCGACCCCAGCGACCATCCTCCAGCATGCTGGTCGACGCATCGATCACGAAGACAAAACGATTTCCATCCGTCTTAATCCCATAGAACTTCGCGCCCGATTCCTCCCCCGTCACGCCGCCGTCACCTGAACTCGGTTCGCTGTCGGACATGGGATTGGTCGATTCCGAACTCAACGTCGCCGGATCCATCGCTGATTCGGCAAACGCAACGACGGGCTCCTCAATCTCCAACACCGGGTCATCTGGAACGTCTTCGGGAATCGTCACGGTCTCCAGACTTTCCGGAAACTTGATTTCGTCCAAAGCAGGCATCTCAAACTGCACGTCGTCTAGCTCGACCGATTCCACGTCATCAGAAAACGCCAGCTCCAAACCCAACTGCGTCGACGCGCTGCCGAATGAGAAAATTGCCAGCACCCCCAGTAGAAACAGGTGCAACAACAGACTGGTCGCCCATCCGGCGAGCAACTGCTTGCCTTGCCGCTGTGCAAAACCCAGCAGAGTCTCAGGCGCCTGATTGTCCGCAACGTCACCTTGTTCAGACACCGGGACCGGGGACGGCGCGAACACCGGCAAGCGCTGGCGATCGGCAGAAACTGAATCTCCCGAGACCGGAAGAGTCAGACTTGCGCGAGGTATAGAATTCATCGATAGATACAGCTTTCGGCACGAGTAGCGCCGTGGCTGCCTTGCACATACATTGTCGAACGATTGACGGAAAAAGGCAATGCTTCCCACGAATAAAAGACGGGAACTGCGAGGCTTCTATTACTCCCAAAACCCACACAAGCGGACTCTGCCCGCAAAACATCCGATCGTCCCGACAAGTTGGAAAACTTGCCGCTAGCTGAGTCACTCGGGTTTTCACGGGCCAGATTCGTATTGTTGGCTTGTTCAACGCCCATCTATACTCCCGCCAGCACGAAGAAGAATGAAGGCCTTATGGACGGGAGAATCCGTGATCAATTACACAAATCGACCAACCGCAATCGCGAATTGGATCGCTTCACGCGGCTCCATCGCTGCTGGGATTGCATCCCTGTTCTCCTTGGTGACTCTTTCGTTCGGACCGCCAACCGCCGCGGCAATGCAAGTCACTTCCAGCGAAGGCCGTTCCGTTGCGGCCCCGTGGCGTCCCTCGTTCGGCCAAGTTAACTCGCAAGCTGCCGCGACGACGAACAACGTGACCGGAACTACCGGGACTCAACGAACCGTCGATCTATCACCACCCGGATCCCCGAACCAAAACACTAACGCGAATGCGAACGCACGATCTGGATCAGGCACCCGTTCCAACACAAGCCAGATCCAACCCATCGCCGCTCAAATCGCAAGGGCTCGATCACTGGTCCCGCCACCAAGCAAAACGCCGCCCGTCACTCGAGTCACTCGGTCGCTGAACACATTACCCAACACCGCCGGCCAAATCTGGCGCGAGTACGATATTTCGCCCTACACGAAGCAAATTCCTTCGGTCGAAAATCCGCAACAAGCGATCATCGATTGGATCTTGCACGAAACTGGAACCGAGATGTGGTTTAATCAACCGCTGGGCGTGTTAAGCGTTAACAAGAATCAATTGCGCGTTTACCATACGCCGGAAATTCACAACGTGGTCAAGCCGATTGTGGATCGGTTCATTCGGACGCAAGGTCAACTACAAAACGTTGACGTCAACCTAGTCACCGTCGGAAATCCCAACTGGCGATCGCAATCGTATTCGATCCTGCAATCGATCGACGTTCAGTCACCCGGAATCGAAGCTTGGCTGATCTCAAAAGAGAACGCTGCGTTATTGATGAACGGCCTAAGCAAACGATCTGACTTTCGCCAACATAGTGGCGGACTGTTGACTAACCACGACGGCCAATCGCTGACGCTCGAGAAAAAACAGCCGGTGCAGTTTGTCAGAAACCTGCGTTGGGCCAACAGCGGCATTGGGCTCGGAGCCGCCAGCCCCAGCGTGCAACCGGAAATGACGACCATCAATGAGGGCTATCGCCTAGAAATTGCCTGCCTTTCATCACTGGACAATCAATCGATTGAAGCGTGCGTCGAATGCGAAGTCGATCAGGTTGAAAAATTGAACACCGTGAAAGTCAATGTTCCCAATTCGCTGGGAAATTCAATGCCCATGAACCTGCAAATTCCGCAATTGGTCAGTTGGAGGCTGAAAGAACGATTCCGCTGGCCAGCCGATCAGGTTCTGCTGCTGGGCTGCGGCGTGGTTGCGAATCCAGAGCCACGGACCACCAAGACAACCGGCCTCAAATTGCTGGGTAACCGGTCCGACCGAGTCGAAGCGTTGCTGTTTCTGGACTACCGAGGCCCCGCCCGCGGCGCGAGTGCTCCGGCCACCGCCAGCAGCCGACTCGCACCCATCACCCGAAAATAACGGTTCGCTTCTTTCGGTCCTTGGCCACCAACCGCTCGACGCGCCGCCGAACGAACGTAAAATAGACGGGCGTCAAAGTCGAACGTTTTTCGTTTTGAACCCTATCAATCGCCTCTTTTTTCCGGCCGCTATTCAATGCCTGCTTCAGATCGTCGAGTCGTCATCACCGGATTAGGTCTGATCAGCCCCTTGGGCAACAGCCCGACAGAACTCAAGGCGTCTCTTGATTCTGGTCGCAGCGGCATCGGACCACTTGAACTGCTGCCAACCGATCACCTGCCGGCTGACTTCGGCGGCGAGTGCAAACAGTTCACCGGTCACATCGACAACTTTGGCACGCTAGAAAAACAGCTAAAGCGCAGCATCAAAAAGGGCCTACGGCTGATGTGTCGCGAAATCCAGATGGGTGTCGCCGCTTCGCAGCTGGCCATCGCCGACGCAGGACTAACCGAAGAAAGTTGTGATCCAACCCGGATCGGAACCCTGTTCGGTAGCGATTACATCATCACGCGCCCCGAAGAGTTCGCCAGTGGTGTGCAAAGCTGCCTGAACGATCAACAAGAATTCCAGATGACGCAGTGGGCCGAAAATGGCTTAGCCAAAGTTGAACCACTCTGGCTGCTGAAGTACCTTCCAAACATGCCCGCAAGCCACGTCGCCATTTACAATCAACTTCGCGGCCCCAGCAACAGCCTGACCGTGCGGGAAGCATCGCCCAACTTGGCGATCTCCGAAGCCATGACGATCATCCAGCGAGGCACCGCCGACATCATGGTCGCCGGCGCAACAGGTTCGCGAATTCAACCTCTGCGAACTTTGCATGTGGTCCTTCAAGAGCAACTGGCTGATCGAAATGCTCCGATTTCCGGCGGCGACGCAACCAAAACTTGCCGCCCATTTGACTCAGACCGAAACGGCATCGTGCTTGGCGAAGGCGCGGGCGTGATGATCCTTGAGGAATACGAATTCGCAAAGGCTCGAGGTGCCAAAATCCTTGGCGAAGTCGTCGGCTATAGCTCTTCATCGGTCGCCGACAGTGCCGGGGTGGCCAATTATAAAACCGCTTTTGAAAACGTGATAGAAGGAGCTTTGGAAACATCGGGCTTAGCTGCTGCCGATGTCGGTCACGTTCACGCTCACGGACTGGGCACCATCCGCTGCGACGCCGAAGAAGCTCAGGCGATCAACGCTAAGCTCGGCGACACGCCAGTGGTCGCGGCCAAGTCTCTGATGGGGAATCTTGGCGGAGGCAGCGGCATGGTCGAGATGATCGGTAGCCTATTGGCCGCGAATGAAGGCACGCTATTCGCGACCGCCAACTGCGATTCGCTCGACCCCGCCTGCCCAATCAATCTAATCACCGAAGCCGGCACCGCTGCCGGCGACACGTTCATCAACCTGAACATCACACCGCAAGGCCAAGCCAGCGCGATCGCGATCCGCAAAGCATAACGACTAAGAGGCCGCGAAACTCAGCGAGTGATCGTCGACAGGATTTGCAGGATGAACAGGATTTGCCTCGCAGAAACCTCCTCTCCATCATGCTGATCCGGTAAAATCACACGCGCCGTTTGTAGTCAAGCCTTCAGGCGTTCGTCACGGAACTTGAAACGCTCAAAGGCTAAAGCCTTTACTACGAACCTCATCTTCACAACGAACTATTAGCCTTTCGCTGCAATAGCTTCCTGTCCGGCTTGATGGCGCCTTCGGCTTCCGCTGGCCAATCGAGCACTTCGATCGGAATCTCGTATCGCTGCAAATACTGACTCAATTCGGACTCCCATTGGACCGGCAATTGCCCGCATACAAACGCGACCGGTCGATCACCAAAAGTTTCATCTTGCCTCGGCACGACGATCACCTGCTCGACGCCATCTCCACCGAACGCGTTCATCATCGCTCGCTCGATTCGCTCTGGATGAATGTTCTCGCCGCCCGAGATAAACATGTTGTCGATGCGGCCAGTCACCACCAAGCTTCCGTCGGCCGCCAACTGGCCAAGATCCCCCGTGTGAAACCAACCATGCTCATCACCGATGGGATGAACCAGTCCGTCTTGATAATATCCCGCGCAAAGCGTTTCACCACGCACCAAAATTTCACCCAACTCGCTAACTTGCAGCTCGCGGCCAGCAAGAACTCGCCCACTACAGCTTGGGGAATCGATCGCGGACGAGGTCGTGACTTGCGACGCCATCTCGGTCAATCCGTAAGTCGTATGAACTCTCACGCCTCGCTTTCGCGCGGACTCGATCATGGTTTCGTCAAAGCTGCTGCCCCCCAGCAAAACTGCTTTCAAACTTTCAGACGGAAAATCGTCCTCTTCCAGCAAGCGGCGAAGCTGAGTCGTCACGACCGACAAATGCGTCACGCCTCGCTCGACAATCAGACCGGCATGTAGCGTTGAACCTTCGGGCACACCGACCACCGTCGCGCCCGCCACCGCGCACCGGATCAGGATCGATAAACCGCTGACATGAAACAGTGGCAGCGACCAGAGCCAGCGATCGCCGGGCTCTAGCGGCATGTTCATCGCCGCGCCGCGGGCACTGGCGACATGTGCCTGGATTGTGTGAACGACTGCTTTTGGAATCCCCGTGCTTCCCGAGCTAAGCACGATGGTCGCCGGCCGCTCTAGCGATTCGGTTTCCAATTCCTGTGGCCCAAGCTGACCCTCGGTCAGATCGGGCGGCCATTTCGCGTCCAGACGCTCAACAATTTTCTCTCGTTCAGCCATCGGATAGCGATAACTGATCGGGCAAGCCACGCACCCCAAATGCTGCAACGCCCAGAAAGTCAGAAAGCTGTCCCAATCGTTACGCGGGCACCACGCCACGTGATCGCCTTGCTTCAACCCATCTGCTTTCATCACGGGCGAGTTTTCGATTTGGTCGAGCAGCTGACGGTAGGTAATTCGAACCGCGCCATCGTCAAAGGCCAGTCGATCCGGATGCTCGCGAGCGGCAAGTTGAATTGGCGATGTCATAACGCGATAGACTCCAGCTTGCTTGGATCAACCTTCGGCTCACCCAAGAAGGTCATGATCCCGTCTCGTTTTTCGGGCGACGTCAAAAGCAAG
The DNA here is from genome assembly GCA_937929805.1 of uncultured Pirellulaceae bacterium. GTDB lineage: Bacteria > Planctomycetota > Planctomycetia > Pirellulales > Pirellulaceae > Mariniblastus. Next base: position 140,579 of record CALFUT010000008.1, on the reverse strand, counting down.
TCGTCCTTCAACCAATCGAGCGTATCGAGCCCCGCTGCGTTGTTGGGTGAAAACTCGGCCGCCAACTGAACAATCCTCGCCACCCCAACACCCGACTCAAACGCCGCCGTGAACGTAATTGGTTTACCCGTTGCTGCCAGCTTCTCCACCACCGTTCGACCACCAAGAATCGTTGGTTTACAGATCAAAGCCGCCGCATTCGGCCAAGCATCAATCTGGTCGTTATCCGTCAGAGTTTCATCCAACGCGTAGGGCACGCCGGTCTTGGAAAACAAATCTTCCAATTGGTGCGGATTCTGCAAAGGCTCTTCGATGTACTCAAAATTGAAACCGCTCAACGATTCGATGAATCGCTCCGCCTGCTCGATCGCCCAAGCTTGATTCGCATCCAGCCTTAGCCGGACATGACTCGGCAGGCGCTCGCAAACCACTTTGACCAATTCGATGTCGCAGGCCAAATCATCGCGACCGACTTTCAATTTGACCGTCGTCACGCCCGACGCTACGCATCGATCCAAGCCTGCCATCACTTGATCGCGGTCGCCAACCAGCAAGTAATTCCATGGCACGGCAGCATCTTTCATCGCCGGTTCTTCTAACGCTGAAAGCGCGAACTGAAGCGAGGGCGAAGTTGCCTGTTGCCCTCGAAGGGCCGCAATCACGTCGTCGATCGAGTCCCGACTGAACCCCGGCAAGGGCGACGCCTCGGCCCACTTTCCATCTCGTTCGATCAGCACGCCTTCACGTTTCGCGTACGCCGCTCCCTTCAACGTCAACGGCCGGCTCAATGGAATGCAGAATCGGTACGCGTTCATCCGATCAACAGCCCCACACAAAAAAGAACCGTGTACAACAACAGCAAACCGGCGGTCATGCCGAGACACGGCCTCAGCGTTACGCCATCATTTCGCCAAACTTTTGAGATCATAATCGCACTAGGTAAAATCACCAGCGACGCAAGCGACGGCCACCAATTGTTTTTCATCGCGCCGAAGACAACCGGAACAATCGCCGCCAGAACAATGCAGGCCGTGTATTGATATCGACTGAAGGCTGCTCCGAAACGCACCGCCAAAGTCCGTTTGTTCGCCTGTCGATCTTCATCGATATCGCGCAAGTTGTTCACAACCAGCAAACCGGTGGCGATCAAACCGGGAGCCAAACCCGCGATCACGGTTGACCAATCGAATTGCAAGGCTTGAACATAATAAGTCCCCGCCACGGCGACGGGCCCAAAGAAGATCAGCACAAACGGATCCGCGATACCCAAATAAGCCAGTGAAAAACGCCCGGCGGTGTACAACACGCCAAACGAAATACTAAACACGCCCAAAACCAGAAACGGCCAACCGGCTCGCAGATAAAGCAGCCAAGACGCCAATCCTGTGATCGTGAACATCAGAACCGTCGCAACAAGCATCGCTCGAGGCGAAATGAGTCCTGCCTGAACGGCTCGCGTTGGCCCTTTTCGATCCTCGGTGTCGGCACCCTGAAAGAAGTCGCAATAGTCATTGCAGAAGTTGGTTCCGATCTGAACCGAGGTCGCACAGAGCAGGGCACACAGCATCGGCCATAGCTGAAACTGCCCATCGCACGCCGCCAACGTCGCACCGATCGAAACCGGCGCAAAGGCAGCCAGTAGCGTTTTGGGACGAGCAGCAAGGATCCAAGGGGGCATAGGGTTCAGTTTTCGTTCTTTTCAGGGAGGGTAAGGCTCCGTCCGAACCCAATTTTTTCAGGGAGGGGAAGGCTCCGTCCGCACCCAATTTTTCAGGGAGGGTAAGGCTCCGTCCGAACCCATTCAAATGACTACGCAAATTTTTCCGCACGGCTCGGACGGAGCCTCGCCCTCCCGCCGACCTCCGTCGACCTCCGCCTTAAAAGTGATACGGATAATCGGACCAATCAGGCTTCCGTTTCTCCAAAAACGCATCACGCCCCTCTTTCGCTTCTTCGGTTCCATACGCCAATCGAGTCGCCTCCCCCGCGAACAACTGCTGACCAAACAAACCATCGTCCGCCAAGTTAAATGCGTACTTGACCATGCGTTGAGCCGTTGGGCTTTTCTGACAAATTTCGTCCGCCCACTGAAGTGCTTCCAACTCAAGTTTCTCGTGGTCCACCACGGCGTTGACCGCACCTTGCGATTTCGCTTCCTCGGCCGAGTATGTCTTGCCCAGAAAGAAAATCTCACGAGCGATCTTCTGCCCAACTTGTTTTGCCAGATAAGCCGATCCAAATCCGCCATCAAAGCTGGCGACATCGGTGTCGGTCTGCTTAAACTTTCCATGCTGAGCCGAAGCGATCGTCAAATCGCAAACCACGTGCAAACTGTGCCCGCCACCGACTGCCCAACCCGGCACCGCACAAATGACGACCTTGGGCATCACGCGGATCAACCGCTGGCATTCTAAAATATGCAACCGCCCAGCCCGAGTCGCATCAATCTGCTGACCATCCCCGGTCGAGTACTGATAGCCGGCTTTACCGCGAACGCGTTGGTCGCCGCCCGAGCAAAACGCCCAGCCACCGTCTTTCGGCGACGGACCGTTGCCAGTCAGGATGACGGCCCCAACATCACTGGATTGCCGCGCGTGATCGAGCGCCGTGTAAAGTTCGTCGACGGTTTGAGGCCGAAACGCGTTGCGAACTTCCGGGCGATTAAACGCGATACGAACCGCCGCCACGTTCTTCGCGCGATGGTAAGTGATGTCGGAAAAACTGAATGGCTCTATTTCCTGCCACAGACTTGGGTCAAAAATTTCAGATACTTTCGCGGTCATCGGTCGATCGTTTCCTTGAAGAGATAGCAAATCTGACGTGCATCATAGCTTGAACCATCGATCTCGTGCAGATTCGATCGTAGCGCCGTTCGGAATGTAGAACAATCTAATGTAGAACAATCGTCCCGATTGTTTCACTGGCAAAGCCAGCAGAGCGCACAGACAGTCGGGACGACTGTTCTACAATCCCAAGTCCCGAATGGCCTGCACCAACACATCCGGTTGCTCACGATGGACGATATGGCCACAGTTCGGCACGATTTTTTTTGAGACGTGAACAGAATTCGCTTCGCTGGCAAAGCTAACCGCAATCGATCGATACTTTTCATCCAATTCCCCTGCGACGACGGTTATCGGGATCGACAGCTGTTTCAAACGAGGCCAATAATTCGGCTGACGAGCCACCGAGCACGCCTGCAAAACCTTCGCCCAATCTGTCGAAAAACGTTCTCGCTTCCTCGCGATTTCCGCTTGCCGAATCTCGGCCGGCACGGTGGCAAAAACATCGGCTTTGTACCACTGGCTCAAAAAGGTCGACACTGACTCTTCATCAAGCCGCTGCAATTGAAACGCGACTTGCTGATCGGAAGCCCAACGTTGCTCGCGTGCTTCCTTCGTTTCCAAACCCGGATTGCCTGAAACCAAAACAAGCCCCGCACACTTCTGATTGTGCTCTAACGCGATCCCCAAAGCCAACCGGGCTCCCATCGAGTAACCAATCACGACGGACGGCTCCAAAATCTGGGCAGCCAACTGCGCGACGGTCGACTGCCAGTCCAGAGCCGGCCGGACCTCCAACGCCGAAGTTTCAAATTCGGGCAGTGCAGCCCGAACTTCATCCCAATCGGAAGGATGGCCCATGAAGCCATGAATGAACGTCAAACTTGGTCGCTGCATGTTTTGATCTTTTCACGAATCTGTTTTCTCACTTGTCCGTTCAGTTCTCGATTGGTCATCAACTCCAACACAATCGAGCCATGCGATGAACACGCGTCGCCGTAGCTTTGCACAAAGTCCGCCATGTCAGTAATTTGCCGGTACTCCAGCCCAAACATTTTTGCCGCATGTTCAAATCGGCAATCGTGCGGCGTCGCAAAAAATTGCTCGAAATATTCAGACTGCTGGATCGGCAGTTGATCGAAAATGTGTCCGGCTTGATTGTTGACGATGACGACCGTCAACGGCCATTTGGAATTTGCGATCAGCGCCAACGAGTTCAAATCGTGCAAAGCGGACAGATCGCCCAGCAACACCGTCGTTGGCTTTCGCAAGCCGTTGGCGTATCCGACAGCCGTCGCCAGTAAGCCATCGATCCCACTGGCTCCTCGATTGGCGGCAATCGATCGTGGCAGATTCGTTGCTGCAACGCTAAACCAATCCATGTCTCGGATCGGCATGCTGTTGCCAATAAACAGACCATGATCCAGAGGGCATCGCCGGCTAAGGTGAAACGCAATCGCCGGTTCACTCAATTGACTCACGCCGCTCACATCAGCCAGCTGATCTTGCAGCAGTTGATCGCGCATCGCCGCCGCGTCGGTCCACGACTGCCGGAAAGCATCTGAACTGGATGAGCCAACGACCTTTGACGACAGATTTTCCAGAGGCAGTTGAATCTTGGTAACATCCAAACCGTTTGGATTAACGGTGTGTCCCGTCGGCGTCAGATGAATGAACTCCACGCTTTTGTCGGCCAAGCTTGCGGTCCATTGATGCCAAGTTTTTGAAACGATGCGTCCGCCAAGATGCAGAATCGTGTCCGGCACAGGCAGCGCGAATTCCGACGGCAACTCGAACGAACCCGCTCGCAGCCCGCTAGTGACGTCGCAAAGCATGGGGCAATTGAGCCGCTTCGAAAGTTCCAACGCCTCGCGTGCTTCTTCGGGTCGACAACTGCCCAAAGCGATCAACACGTTCCCACCAACCTCGATCTTTAGCGAATCGATGCTAAAAGAACTTGCTACTTCCCGTGTGCCGGGCTCCGCCAGCGAGCCCTTCGACCGATCCGAGTTTTGGGCATCGATCGTGAACGGCTCGTGAAACATCCAGTTCAAATGGGCCGGTCCATGCTTGGCCGCTTCGAACGCCTGTTCCAAAACTGGCATCGGGAAGTGCGCATCTTGCGGATTACCGGCCGAACCATCACTTGGCGGAACGGGCAGATTCAAAAACGCCTTCGCGTAGCTTCCAAAAATCTCCAACTGGTCGATCGTCTGATTGGCTCCTGTCCCCCGCAACTCCATCGGCCGATCCGCCGTGAACAACAGCATCGGCACGCCTTCCATGGATGCCTCAATGACCGCTGGAAACGCATTGGCCACCGCTGTTCCCGAAGTACAAATGAACACACCCGGCCGACCCGTTGCCCGAGCGTAACCAAGCGCCGCGAAGGCGAGGCCTCGTTCGTCAAAGTGCTGCACCACATGAGCCCGTTCGTTTCGAGCGACGGCCAACGTCAGCGGAGTACAACGAGACCCCGGCGCGAGAAAAAAATGATCGATGCCGTGTCGCAAGCAGCTTTCGATCGCGGCGTTGGCCCAAATTTGGTCGATCACGGTTCAGGTTCCACTTTCAGGCAGGAGACGGGCAACATGCCGGTCAAGTTCATTATCTCCAGCGTTCCAATTTAACGTTCTAGGATACCGATGAAATCCTGAATCTTGTTCTCGACTTCTCGCCATTCGGCATCCGGGTCAGAGCCTCGTACGATACCGGCTCCGCTGAACAACGACAACTCGTTGCCCTCGACTAGGCCCGAGCGTATGCCAACAGCAAATTGGGCGCTGTCGGCACCAACCCAACCCACCGGAGCCGCATACCAACCGCGGTTGAACGGCTCTATCCGAGCGATCTCTGGCAGCGCGTTGTCTGTTGGGTAGCCACCTACCGCTGGCGTCGGGTGCAAACGCTTGAGCAACATGCCGTCGTCGACCCCCGGTTTCAACGTCCCTTGAACGTTTGAGCGCAGATGCTGTTTGTTGGCCAGCCGCAAAATCGACGCTTGGCTGTCGACGCTTAGGTGATCCACAAATTTGTGCAGCTTTTGCCGAATGCTTTTACGAACAATGTCGTGCTCGCGTTGATCTTTGTCGCTGGTCAACAACTCAATGGCTAGGCCTTCGTCAGCGATCGAGTCCTCTCCGCGCATCCGTGTTCCGGCAACCACTTCGCTTTTCAATGAATCACCTTCGCGAAGAAACAATCGCTCGGGCGTTGCACCAACAAACGCACTGCCACCACCGAAATCGAAACAGAAAACGAAACAATCGTGCGTCGCTTCCTTCAGCCGCCTGGTCAACGCGATGGGGCAAAGGGGAGCCGAAAACGTCAGCCCAGCTTTTCGTGACAACACGATCTTCTCAACGACCTCGCTGCGAATCAAAGAAAGCGCTTCATCAATTCGAGACTGCCATCCATCAAACGTGGGCGAGTAACTTCTTCCTGTCTGCGTCGGCATCTTTTCGTTGACAGTTGCCGGCGAGAAACAAACTTGCTGCAAATCGAGCCGCGCCTGATCGATATCGTCCTCATTCGCAACGGCCAGAGTCAATTTATTACCAGACAACAGCATTCGAGGAACAATAAACTTTCCCCCACCGAACGAATTCCAATGGTCTGTTCCATCAAAAGAGCACCCGCCAAAAAATCGCAGCCCTTCCGAACCACCCGCCAATTGCTGGTGACACTGATCGATGCACTCAGACACGTCTTGTCCATCGGCCAGCTCCACGACCGCCGCTTGACCAACTCCGCCGACCACCGCGTCCGTGCTTCGATCCGCCCAAGCAATCCGAGCCAACCCATGATTAGCGCGAAGCCATTGCCAAACATCCAAATTCGGTGCCGGAATCGTCAACTGAACGGGAAACGAAACACTTGATCGTTCAAGCGCATTGAGCTGCGATCGCAGATCGTCTAACTGAGCCGGAGCAACGGCGAAATTCAAATTGGATTCGGCCTGATAGTCGCTCACTTGACCCCCACATACAAAGTCGCGATCCCGCCCGTCAGAGGATAAAACTTGGCCGACGTCATTCCGGCGGCCACCATCTTGTCGACTAACGCTTCGTAGCAGGGAAATTCACCGACACTATCCGGCAAGTAGTTGTAGGCACTGGAATCATTGCGAGCCAAAAACTGTCCAATCTTGGGCAGCACGTTCTTGAAGTACCAACCGTACAATCCTTTGATCGGCTGATATCGAGGCACACTGAACTCGAGGATCGCGACTTGGCCACCGGGCTTGCAGACTCGCGTCATTTCCCGCAGGCCTTGATCGGTGTCTGCCACGTTACGCAAACCAAAAGCGGCCGAAACCACCTGAAACTGTTCGTCTTCAAACGGCAAATTCTGAGCGTCCGCTTCGATGAATTCAACTTCGCGGCCAAACTTGCCAACCTTCTCGCGTCCGACTTCAAGCATCTCGTAGCAAAAATCCGAACCAATCACCGGCACTTGGCCGTCGGTGAACTTGTGGAACGAAAAAGCCAGATCACCCGTGCCCGTGCAAACATCCAAGATTGGATCTGTTTTGTTTGGAGCCAGCTTTCGAACCGTTAGCCAGCGCCAGTAGCGGTCGACATTCATCGAAAGCAGATGATTCATGCGATCGTATTTCGGCGCAATTTCGCCGAACATTTTTTGAACACGATCGTTGGATTTGTCGACTGTCATTCATCGGGCCGTGAAAGTTTGGTGGTCATGGGCAACTAACTGCTACCCGTCTACATTATCGACCGAATCTGACAGAATACCTTAACGTGACCCTGTGGCAAAAGGCCGCACCCCGATATCGATCGGTTTCGATGCATCGACCTTTTTGCCCAATCTGACATTCTCAATCTGTTATTTCATACGGACCCAACTGAACCTGTGACTCCCGAATCTGTTCTCAACGTCGTTTTTTTGCCCTCGACCGTTTCGCCCGAATCGTTGACCGAAGACACCGTGATCGTCGTCGACGTGCTTCGAGCCACCACCACCATCATCAGCGCGCTGGCCAACGGAGCGAGCAAGGTGCTGCCTCAACCGAGTATCGAGGCCGCTCGGGAGGTTTATGCCAGCATGAATGGCGATGCCTTGCTGGGCGGTGAGCGCCAAGGCCAGATCGTGGACGGATTTACTAATGGGAACTCGCCGGTCGAGTACACATCGGATGTTGTTGCAGACAAGACGGTGATTCTTGCCACGACCAATGGAACGGTCGCGATGGAGCATTGCCGGCAAGCAAAGCAGATTTTGATCGGAGCCATGGTCAACATCCAAGCCGTGGCCGAAGCGGTCCTGCACGAATCTAAGGTCACCGTCATGTGCAGCGGGACGGATCGCATCATCACCAGCGAGGACATCCTGTTTGCCGGCGCGATGATCGATCGAATTTGCTCTTTGCGAAAATCAGCCGGCATCGACCCCGGCAAAGTCACCGACACGGCGATGATCGCGGTCAATCATTGGAAGCAGACAAAGGCCGAAGTCGAAAATGGCAAACCTTTGGCCGATTTTTTCCGCACGGCACGAGGCGGAATCAACTTAGTACGAATTGGCCTCGATCACGACATCGTGTTCGCGGCCCAGATTGACTCGTTGCCTCACGTGCCCAAGCTTTGCCAAGAATCGTGGTCGATTAAGTTGTAGCTGAAGTGCAAAGATTTGTGGTCGATTGAACTGTGAATGAAGTGCAGCGATCACGTGCGAGTCCAAACGTTGTTCGATTTTAACGTTGTTTGAGTGGCCCGAACGATGCCGAAGGCATTACAGCCTGTAGCCGGTGATCTAATGTGACGAACAACAGCTAACCTGTTGCCTTTCATTATCTCATCCCGAAGGGATATCAGCTTGTAGCCGGTGGTCGAGCGCAGCGAACACCACCGGATTCCTCTCGCAAGATTCTTCGCATCCTGAAGGGATGCAAGCGATCGCAAGGCTGGCATCCCTCCGGGATGCGTTTTACTCGAATCAGGTTCCGGGGATGGCGCTTCGCTTATCCCCGGCTACAAGCTGAAATCCCTGCGGGATTGAATTGCGGACGCGGCCACCCAGTTCTTCTACAAATACTTTTGATACGCCGCGACAGCCAGCTCGTCGACTCGATCGTTTTCACGATGGCCACTGTGACCGGCGACGCGGGTGTATTTCACGCGGTGCCGCTGCAAGACTTCATCAAGCTGCTTCCACAGTTCTTCGTTCTTGACCGGAGCCAGCTTGCCTTTTTCTTTGCGTTTCCAACCGTTGGCTTTCCACTTGGGCATCCATTCGGTCATGCCTTTGCCGACGTAAACGCTGTCGGTAAACAATTCGACATGACACGGCCGCTTGAGCGCTCGCAAACCCTGCACGACCGCCTCCAGCTCCATCCGATTGTTCGTCGTTTCGGGTGCTCCGCCAAATTTTTCGATCTCTGTATCGCTGGGAAGATGTCGCAGGATGAACGCCCAACCGCCGGGACCCGGGTTGCCGCTGCAACCTCCGTCGGTGAACAGGTGAACTTCAATCGGTTTGTCGGCAGGAGGAATCATCGCGGCAGTTTATTCGTTTGCGAAGCCGGAACCAAGGCGGGGCCTAAGTTGCCAAGGAAGTGGACGAGATCACAATTCCAAGAACATCCGCTACGACGAACTTGGCGGTTGAGGCGTCAACTCGGCGCGAGCAAAATCGACGCGCTGCTGCTTGGTGACTTCGTCCAGTGACCGAGCAATCCCCGATGCCTTGCCCGTGCGTGGCTTGGCGTTCCAAGGCAACGTGACCGTGAACGTGCTTCCTTTGCCCACTTCGCTGGAAAGCTCGATGCCGCCGCCCAACAGAATGCACAACTCCTTCACGATCGACAAACCCAGCCCGGTGCCGGAAACCTCTCGCGTGAGTGCGTCATCGCCGATCGCCGACGGACCTTGCCGAAATTTCTCAAACACGATCTGCTGATCGCTCTCCGCAATTCCGACTCCTGTATCGGCAACCGTCAGAACGAGTTGTTGGTCTGCGTTCCGCACGGCGTAAACGTCAATGCGACCACCTTCGGGAGTAAATTTGATCGCGTTGGAAATTAGATTGGTTAAAATCTGGCGAATCTTAATCTTGTCCTGATACATGTCGGGCAGGTTTTCATCGACGTGCTGCGTCAATTGGATACTCTTGGTGTCCGCCAAACCTCGCACCATATCGCACAGCACAGACAAAAGGTTGTCGATCGCAAACTCGCTAGGTTTGACGTCCATTTTCCCGGCTTCCAGCTTCGCCAAATCCAGAATGTCGTTGATCAGCTCCAACAGCAATTTGCCGCTGTTGCGAATGTTTGACGCAAACCGGACCTGCTTCTCATCACCTTCGCCCTTGGCTTCCAAAATTTCGGAAAAGCCAATGATGCTGTTGAGCGGCGTGCGAAGCTCGTGACTCATGTTGGCAAGGAATTCACTTTTCAGCTGGTTCATCTCGTGCAGCTTCAGGTTCAGCTGACCTTGTTCGTCGACTTTTCGATCAAGGTCTTCGTTCGCTCCTTGAAGCGCAACCTGAGTATCCAACAAGTGGCGAAGCATGCGGTTGAACGAACGTGATAGTTCCTCGAATTCGTCTCCGGTGTTCAGTTCCGACCGAACATCCATCCGACCTTGGCCGACCTCGACCGTGACGTCGCGCAAGTGTTCGAGCGGCTTGACGATCACGTAGCGAACGATCAACCAGATCGCCCCGACCGACAATACGGTCGTCACCAACGCCACGGTGATCAAAATCGCACGGTTCTTGCTGATCGCGTTTTGAGCTTCCTCGTTGGGCAGCGTGATCTCGAGGAACATCGGCGGGGCAAGTGACAGTTTCTCTAACTCCAAACGCTGCAATTCATCTCGGTCCGCGGAGTTTCCTAATTGCTCATCAATTCGCGCAATCGCCGCGTTCTGCGTTCCTGCGGCAGCCACCGGAAAATGACACTTGATGCATCTCGATTGGGACTCAAACACCAGCGGCGTGTAGTAGACGTATTTTTTGGCCGCGAAAAAATCGTCGCTTGCCAGACTGATTTCGTCGGGCTTCAGTTCGGCAGGTTCTGTGTTTTCGGTTGCCGTTTCAACTTCGGCCAAATTCTCAGCGGCCTGTCGCTCAAACGTTTTCTGCCAGAGCTTTTCCAATCGCTCAGCACTGTCGGGGTCCGTCACTAGGTAGGGACTCAGCTGATGCCGACCAATCTGATCACTCAGCACCAACGCCCGGGCCTCGTATTGAATGGCACTCGAATCGATCGCCAGATCTTTGAACAGCTCTTCCGCACCCACTTGGCCGTCGACGAATTTCAGGTTCTCAAGGTGAGTCCGCAGGATGTAGTCGCGTTTGAGCCCCTTCGCTTTGTCTCGCGTGCTGCTGCGGATCAAGTCGTTGGTGATCTGGTTGACCGAGAGAAACGACCCGCCGATTAACAGCAGCAAGCAAATGCCGAACAGGATCAAAATCTTCCGTTCGAGGGAAGATTCGCCGAGCGTTCGTTTGATGCCGCGATAGGACATGGGAGAGGTTGTTCCAATGAGTTGACATCGTCATTGTAGGACCGCTTCAGGTGACAAGCCATAGGAATGAGTGAGGAATGCGGAGTGCGGAGTGCGGAATTTCTCAAACTCGACAATTCCGCATTCCCCACTCCGCCTTCATTGTCACATCATGTCCTGCGGGTCGATGTCGATCGCGTATTGGACTCCTTCGACCGGCTTGATCCGCGAGTCAGCGTGAGCCAAAACGGTTTGCAACCGCAACGGTTCGGACGTGCTGAGCAACATGTGATAGCGATATTTGCCTCGTAGTTTTTCCATGGGGCAGGGCGAAGGCCCCAGCACATTGATCGGCGCTTTCAGTTCTTCGGCCGATTGCTTGACCAATTTTGCAACATTCTCTGCCATGTGATCGGCTCGCGTTTCTGTTTCGCTGCGAACGATAATCCGAGCCTGAAAACCAAACGGCGGGTATCCAAACATTTTCCGCGCGGGCAATTCGGTTTTCGCAAAGCCCAGATAGTCATGCCGAGTCGCAGCCACGATCGCCGGATTGTCTGGATTGAACGTCTGCACTAGAACTCGCCCGCCCCGTTTTCCTCGACCGGTCCGGCCCGCCACTTGCGTCACCAGCGAGAACGATCGCTCGGCCGCGCGGAAGTCCGGCAAGTGCAACGCCGTGTCGGCATTGATGACTCCCACCAAGGTAACGTTCGGAAAATCCAAGCCCTTGGCGATCATCTGAGTCCCCAGCAGGATCCGAGTTTCTCCTTTGCGAAATTTTGCCAACGCTTTTTCGTGACTGCCGGGGCGCTTCATCGTGTCGGTATCCATCCGCATGATAGAAACGTTGGGAAACAATGCCGCCACTTCCATCTCCAACCGCTGCGTACCAAGGCCCGAAAATTTAACCGATGGATTACCACAATCGGTGCAACGCTTGGGCGACGGAATCTGATGATCGCAGTAGTGGCAAGCCGCTTTGTTGCCGTCCTTGTGATGAGTCAACGGGATCGAACAGTCAGGGCAAGTTTCGACGTGACCGCAGGCCGGACATTGAATCCGCGTCGAAAAGCCGCGTCGGTTGAGCAACAGAATCACCTGACCGTCATCTGCCAACGTGTTGTTAATCTCATTGCGAAGTTTCTGACTGATCGGGCTGAAACGTTTGCGGCCTCCAAAATCGGCTCGAAGATCGATCGTCGCCACATCGGGCAACGGCAAATCGAGTACCCGTTTGCTCAAGGTCAGCGTGTCGTATTTTTCGTCCAGTGATCGTTGATACGTTTCCAGTGACGGCGTAGCCGATCCAAGGATCAGCGGCACCTTCTCGTTCGCGGCTCGCCAATCGGCTACATCTCGTGCGTGGTACCGAGGCGCTTTGTCTTGCTTGAAGCTGCCGTCATGCTCTTCGTCCAACACGATCAAACCAAGATTGGGCGTCGGCGCGAATATCGCGCTGCGGGCTCCGATGACGACCTGCACGTGTCCCGCTGCGATCTGCCGCCAATGCCACGCTCGCTGTGCCGCGGTCAAATGCGAATGCAACACGGCAACTCGATCGAAACGGGCTCGGAATCGCTGCCGCGTTTGCGGAGTCAGACTAATTTCGGGGACCAGCACGATCGCCTGCCGACCGAACTCGACCACTTTCTGAATCGCTCGGATGTAGACTTCCGTTTTCCCGCTGCCGGTGATCCCGTGCATCAAAAAAGTTTTGTGCGAATCGGATTCAACATGTTCCACGATCTGATCGAGTGCCGTTTGCTGTTCCGGGTTGAGCGACAGATCCTCCATCCGATCTTCGCTTGGAATTTCGTGAGTCCGCTGCTGCACGCGTTTAGCCGTGGCGACGATCAGGCCTCGTTTTCGCAGCGTCGAAATCGGTCCGGCCGTACAACCAACGGTGTCCGCCAGCTCGCGAGGCGTCCAGTCTTCTGCGCCGCGGCCCAGAGTCTGCAAGATTTTGGTTTGCAGTTCGGACAGCTTTTCGGTTTTCATCCGCGCGGCGATGTCGGGGGGTAGGCTCAGGAACAGCATCTCACGAGTGCCCGCGTCATTGCGAATGCCGGGCGGGACAATGGTTTCGATCACCGTCCCGATCGGGCACAGGTAATATTGGCTGATCCATTTGGCCAGCTCCAGCAAACTGGGCGTCATCAGGGGCGTCTTGTCGATCGCGCGACTGACGGGTTTCAGTTTTCCCGGATTTACCGACGCCGCGTTGTCCGAAAACGCTCCAATGATCTCGATACAATACCCCGACATCTTCCGATTACCTCGGCCAAGGGGGACCTCGACGCGAATGCCCGGCTTGATCGCCGTTTCCAGCTTTGCCGGGATCGAGTAGTCGTACGGACCGTACGGAGCCTCCGCAAACGCAATCCGCGCCGCAAGCCAATCATCTTGATCGTCCAGTTGCCACGGCTGCGGGGTCGTATTGAAAAGAGACTTTTGGTCCATGGCGTCAATTTAGCAGATTGGCGATGGATGGAGGGAGTGACCGCCAACAGTTATATTTGACGCCTCGAAAAAAGACGGCGGAGGTCGGAAATCAGAAATGGGAATTTTATGAATACCAGTTCCAAATTCCGACCTGCGATTCTTGCCTTCAACTAACGTCGCGTTGTTATCACGCTCAAACGATCAACTAACTTGAAAGCCTCCATGCGTATTGGGATTTTTGGCGGGTCATTCGATCCAATTCATCTGGGACATTTGATTTTGGCCGAGCAATGTCGTGAGCAGGCCAAGCTAGATCAAGTTTTGTTCGTGCCCAACGCGCAGAATCCGCTCAAGCCTGACGGAGCGTCCGCAATGGATCGGCAGCGTTGCGAAATGATCGAGTTCGCGATTGCTGGCCACGAGTCGTTCTACCTGTCGAAAGTGGAGATCGAACGAGGCGGCGTGAGCTACACGGTCGACACGCTGCAAGAGATCGCCGACAACCAACCTGACGACGAACTGTTTTTCCTGATGGGCGGTGACTCGTTGGACTCGTTTGACAAGTGGCACAAGCCAGAACAGATTTTGAAACTCGCCTCGCCCCTGATCGTTAATCGCCCCGGAGCCGATCCAATTGACCTTTCCAAGCTGGCGGCTTTCACGGAACCTGATCGATTGAAATCATTCGAGAGTCTCTTGGTCGAAAGCCCCATGATCGAGATCAGCAGCAGCGACTTGAGGCAACGCATCGGGGCAGGGAAGTCCGGCCGGTATCAGTTGCCGCGAGCGGTCGAAAAATTCATCCAGACCCAAAAGCTGTACAAGTAATTTTGAAAGTCGGAATTCGGAATAGCTACAAGGCACTAGATAGATCGTTGCCGGTCTTTGGCTCCGGTGTCTCGAACGGAACCAATGCGAGAGGAAGGCTTCTGCCGCCCCCGGCGGAATGAGACGCGCTGCATCCGCGTGGCTCGGACGGAGCCTCGCCCTCCCGCTCACACCTCACACTGAACACTGAACACTGAACACTGAACACTCACGCCATGATCCAATACCGAGACTTCGTGCCCAAACAGATCGAGGCACCCGGATTCTTGAAACCGGGCAAACACGAATCATTTGATGCAGCGGTAGTCGCGGCGAACGAGTGGCTTAGCGAAAGCTCGGTCACTTTAGTCAGCTTGGAAACGGTTGTCCTACCCAACATCTGGAGTCGCTGGGAAGAGGGCTCCAACGATGCCTCGATCGGCACCAGCGGCGACACGCCTAGCCGCTGGCATCAGTTCCTTCGAGTCTGGTATCAAGACTAAGCCAATGCGGAATGGGGAGTGCGGAATGCGGAATTACGTGAGTCGATATTCCGCACTCCGCATTCCCCGTTCCGCATTTCAATCAGTCTCCCAAACACGTGCCTAGGTCTCTGGCCGTTTGGATGGAATCGCAATCGAGTGGCACTAACTTGATGCTTTTGGTGCACTCATCGAGTGGCACGTAGTGAACCGTGGGTGGATCGAGCCCGACCATCACGTTCAAGTGATTTTCTTCGATCGCTCGCACGGCGGCTGCTCCAAAGCGAAACGACAGCAATCGGTCGCGCGACGTCGGACTTCCACCTCGCAACAGATGCCCGAGTTCGACCGTACGCACTTCGTTGGGAACACGCAACCGAAGCTCTTCCGCAACCAATTCGCCGATCCCTCCCAATCGAAACACATCACCGGTTTGGTGATACTTGGCGGTACCCCCGATCGGCTTCGCACCTTCGGCCACCACAACGATCGAGAACTTTCGGTTCTTGCTATTTCGTTCGGCGACCTTTGCAGCCACTTTGTCGATGTCGAACGGAATTTCGGGAAGCAGAATCACGTCCGCTGAACCCGCGATTCCACAGTGCAACGCGATCCAACCTGCGTGGCGCCCCATCACCTCCATCACCATCACTCGCTGATGAGACTGGGCCGTCGAGTGCAGGCGACCAAGCGCGTCGGTCGCATAAGAAACCGCTGTATCGAAACCGAATGTTGCAATCGTTCCATTGAGGTCGTTGTCGATCGTTTTGGGCACGCCAACCACCGGGATGCCCATGTCGGCAACTTGCCCGGCGATACCCATCGTGCCGTCACCTCCGATCGCGACCAGCACATCGACCTTATGCCGCTTGAAACCCTCGATCACACGAGCCGAAATATCCTCAACGGTCGTGCTGCCGTCTTCGTTCTCAACCTCGTAGTTGAACGGGTTGCCTCGATTCGTCGTCCCCAGAATCGTCCCGCCCGTATGAGCGATTCCTCGAACAGTGTCCGGAGTTAGCTCAATGGTGCCATCGCCTTCAAAATCTTCAGGGTGAAGAATGCCATCAAAACCGGATCGAATCCCGATGCATTCCCAGCCTCGCTTTGTTGCCGCCAAAGTCACCGCGCGGATGACCGCGTTAAGCCCCGGCGCGTCACCGCCACCTGTCGTGATTGCAATTCGTTTGGTCATGGAAATAATTCCGGATGGCTATGAAAGATTTGACAGGATCGACATGATACGCGCGTTTGGATACCAGAATCATGTCCATCCTGTAAATCCTGTTTGAAATAACAACTCGCTACAAAGCAAGGTACTCATTCGACTCGGTAACAACGGCGTCCAACTGAACGTCCCAAGGTTGCGGCTGAATCGATTCCAATTTCTGCCAATCGAACGCAACACCGATCATGGTCGGCCGAGTCGACGCTTCGGTCTGGTTATCGGCAGCCGTTCTTTTAAACGCAAATGTGCGATCGTAAAACCCGCCTCCAACGCCAATTCGGTAGCACTTGGCATCAAAAGCCACCAGCGGAGCCAAAACAAAATCCAATTCGGTCGGGCGAATCACTTGAGCGGTCGCAACATCTGGCTCCATGATTCCGTAGCGATTGGGCACAAGATTTGTGTTCTCTTCGCAAGCGGCAAAACTCATCGGCTGCCCCTTCCCGTGGACAATCGGCAGGAAGACTCGCTGACCTTGAGCCCACGCAATCGAGATCAACGGATTCAGGTCAGGCTCGCCATCGAACGCCAAAAACAGGCCGATGTTGGTAGCGACTTGGAAATCTGGTCGGTCAGCAATCGCTTCGCAAATTTGCTGGCTGGCGGCAGCGCGGACGGCAGCTTCCATTTGCCTTCGTTTTTCGCGGATGGATTGTCGAATCTCGCTGGGGTCCATGAACCTATGCCGGCAGTGAGCGGTCTGCTAAATTATGAGGCTTGCGATGCGTGTCAGTAAAAGCCCGCTTAAATGAGCGGCGATTGAGAATTTACCACGACCATTGGCTGGCATTTGATGTTCTAGGCAACTTAAGGGTAAATTCCATTCGGCCAATCACCTTATTGTGGCAATCATTATGACAGATGACAGGCAGCGCCGTGAACAACACGCCCTCGTAGCTCAGCTGGATAGAGCAACTGACTTCTAATCAGTAGGTCGCAGGTTCGAATCCTGCCGAGGGTGCTTGGATTGCTATTCCATTTGGCTCCGCAACCAGTGTCGAACATTTGTCTCAATTGTTTTGGTAGTGCGAGCTGGCTTCGCCAGCAAAACAATTGGGACAATTGTTCGACAAACAGCGTTGTTAGATAATCAGCGGCAGCCAACTGATGCAGCGACTGGCGTCCCTGCTCGCCAACCTTAAACCGCCACGATCTCGTCGATCACGCTGGTTACGATAACGCCGAGCAATTGGATGTCGCTTTCGTCAAACGTCAGCGAGATCCGCAGATCACAAGCGAGACTGATGATGTCATCGGTCTGCTTCAGCGACGGCTCGGCGTCGAACGAGAACTTCCAGTTCTTATAGTAACGCGAGTTATCTTGACGGCCGAAAATTTGAAGTCCGACACCACGCCGTTTTACCTCGGCAAGAAATTGGTCCACTTGGTCAGCCGAAAGCCCAACCAAGTTGAATTGAATGCTGTCCCCGACTCGCGAAGCACGATCTAAATATTCAGGAACGAAAATGTGCTCGCACTTGTTCAGAATCTTCTTCAGTTGATCGTACCGCTTGTTGTACTGATCGATCCTTGCCGGAAGCGTCTTCAACTGAGGCCGAATAACCGCCGCGCTAAGGTTGC
This sequence comes from uncultured Pirellulaceae bacterium, assembly GCA_937929805.1. Taxonomy (GTDB): domain Bacteria; phylum Planctomycetota; class Planctomycetia; order Pirellulales; family Pirellulaceae; genus Mariniblastus. The sequence continues at coordinate 122,785 of CALFUT010000008.1, read as the reverse complement.
TCATCCGCAAACTGAAATTCGGCACGATCGGTTTCAACTCATCGAAGATCGCTTCATCTTTTGGGCAGGCAAGATGCTTACGATATAGATACTCGTAGGATCCGGCTGCCAGAACGCAGTACGTTGCGACGCGATCGTCGTTGGTGGTGATCATCCCACCCTCGCCCGAGTTAAGCATCTTGTAGCTCTGACTGGAAAAGCAGGCGATGTTGCCAAAGTGACCGACCTGAAGATCCTGCTCGTCATCACTTTTCTTCCAAGTGCAACCAAGTGCATGAGCACAATCTTCGATCAGATAGACACCCGCTTCTTCGCACACCTGTTGGATTCGTTCCATGTCGGCGATGTGCCCACGCATGTGAGACAACACAAAGCATTTGGCTTTTGGATTGGCCGCGATCTGTCGCTGGAGATCATCGACGTCGATCACGTACTGATCGGTGCACTCGACGTAGACCGGCGTTGCTCCAGCGTGAACGATGCTGCTGGGAACGGCGGTGAAAGTAAAGGCGTTGGTGAAAACCTGATCACCATGCCCAATTCCGGCGGCTTTTAAGGCAAGGAAGATCGCGCTGCCGCAGGAGTTTACCGCGACGGCATAATCATGCCCAACCAGCGAGCTAAATTCATCTTCCAGCAAGGCAACCTGACAGGCGGGCTCGTTGGCTAACGCTTCCTTTTCGGCAGGCGAGTTAAATTCGCCGTTAAAGTTGTAGCGGTACAAACGCCCCGAACGCATCAGTTCGATCGCTTGCTCAATGCCCTCTTCAGGAATGACTTCGGGGCTTTTGGGATCTTTCGGAAAAACAAGTTCGGCGGTTGCTTGGTCGGAAGCGTATTGGCTCACGTCGTGCCTCGGGGGTCAATTAAAGTCAAAGATGAGAAGCAACTTGGTGGACGAAATTGACTCAACTGCCGACTGACGACCGCGCGAAAAATCGAAAACAAACCGCTGCTTTTGGGCGGCATAACGTAACACACGACTTACATCGTGCGAAGGTGATCAAGCGTTGCGCATTCTCGACAACGCTCGCATTGTCGTTTAACCTGCCAATAGCGCATTCTCGATAGTGACATCTATCAATCAAAAAGTGAAAGAAACAAGAACTCATGGGATCTGGCTCGAAACGAGAAAACTTTCTTCACTTTCTTTTTTTGGCTCTGCCTTTGATTGCATTCTTAGTGCTGTCAGTTCATCCGAGGGCCGTTGCCGCGTTGGAAGACGATGGCCAGCAAGCGAATGTGGCTGTCAACGATTCCGCTACATCCAGCAGCGTCATTCCTTGGGATGAACAAGTCAACGAATCGTTAAGTGGATTCGCAAAGGCGTTTTCAGACATCATCTTTTACAAAGTCGAAGTCGCCGGGATTGAGGTCACTCTGGTCATCGTCTGGCTGGTGATTGCCGCCGTGTTTTTCACTCTTTATTTCCGGTTCATCAATTTGACGGGAATGTGGCATGGAGTGCAGCTCGCGTTGGGGAAAGACAACGACGAGGATGCTCCCGGCGAGATTACTCATTTCCAAGCGCTGTGCACCGCGCTTTCGGGGACGGTTGGAATCGGGAACATCGGAGCCATCGCATTTGCCATCGCGATCGGTGGGCCCGGCGCTTTATTCTGGCTGATTATCGCTGGCTTTCTGGGAATGACGACCAAGTTTGCCGAGTGCACGCTGGGCGTTAAGTATCGCCAGTCCAACGCCGACGGCACTTTTTCTGGCGGCCCGATGTACTATCTGAATCGAGGCCTAGCCGACAGAGGATTTCCGGCGTTGGGCAAATTCCTTGGCGGATTTTATGCCGCGGGACTTGTGTTTGGCTGCCTTGGAGCAGGGAACATGTTCCAATCCAACCAAGCGTATTCTCAATTCGTCGTCGTCACTGGAGGCGCCGACAGTTACTTTGCCGATCGAGGCTGGCTGTTCGGAATCATCCTTGCCTTCGTGCTGGGGATGGTGATCATTGGCGGTATCAAGAGCATTGCCAAAGTAACTTCGAAGCTGGTCCCGCTGATGGCAGTCTTGTATTGTAGCTGTGCGGTGATCGTTTTGTTGATGAACGCTCAGCACATTCCCGAAGCCATCGCTTGGGTGTTTCGTGAATCGATGGGGACCGAACAAGTCAGCGGTGGCATGGTGGGGATCATGATGATCGGGTTCCAGCGTGCCTTGTTCTCCAACGAAGCCGGACTTGGCACCGCATCGATTGCACACGCCGCAGTGAAAACTCGCTACCCAGTTACCGAAGGACTTGTTGCGACCGTTGGCCCGTTCTTGGATACGATTGTGATTTGCACTTTGACATCGCTGTGCATCATCACGTCGATGCTTGCCGTTGATGATTTCATCGGTACTGTCTCAAGCGATGGCAGTAATCTGGCAGTGGGGATCGATCTGACGTCGGCGGCGTTCGAGCGTAACATTCCGTGGTCACCTTATCTGATCGCGGTCGCCGGAGTCTTGTTCGCTCTTTCGACCATGATCTCTTGGTCCTATTACGGAACGCGAGCGTGGTGCTACCTAGCTGGAGAAGGCAAAATTCGAATTTTCGTCTTCAACGCAATTTTCTGTTGCTTTTCGGCGCTAGGTTGCATTTTGAAACTGGGCGCGGTGATCGATATTTCTGATGCATTGATCTGGCTAATCGCCGTTCCAAATATCATCGGCCTATACATTCTTTGCTCCGATCTGAAATCGGACCTAAGGGATTATCTTGCGATGGTGCGTCAGGGCAGGGCGGACAAGAAGTAGGAAAAGGGCCGACGCTCGAATTACCAATAATTTGGGGGATGCCGTCAACGTATCGAGACTTTCTACGCTCTAAGGACATACGCTAAACTTTAAGATAGAATAATACATCTGCTTCGACCGATCACATTAGAAACACCAACGAAAGACCTTCTTCGTTTCCGTTAGAAAGTATCTCATGCCGACAACTCCAAACCAGCATCGCCGTAAATTCCTACAAGCCGCTGGGTCCGCCGCAGCCGCAACGCTGCTTCCTTGCTCAATCCTAAAGGCTGACGACGCATCACTACCTAAAGACGGACCTAGATTTGGAGTCATTGGTCTTCGCAATCAAGGTTGGTTTATCACCAAAGAGGCAATCGACGCAGGAGCCAATATCGTGGCGTTGGCCGATATTGACGCAACCATTCTTGCCGAAATCACCGATCGGCTAGTAACCGGACGAGATCCCATCGCGGAAGAAAAGAGAAAGATCGCGGCGGAAGAGGCCAAAAAGGAAGGTAAGCCTTTCGATGAAACAGATGTCAAAAAGCACATCATCAAGAAGCCCGACACCTATAAAGATTACCGAAAGATTTTGGAACGAGACGACATTGATGCAGTCATGATCGCGACCCCCGATCACTGGCACGCGAAAATCGCCATCGAAGCCATGCTGGCCGGCAAACATGTCTACTGCGAAAAACCTCTGACGCACACAATCGCTGAAGGGAAACTGATCGAGAAAGTGGTTGCTCAAACAGGCCGTATCTTTCAGGTCGGAACGATGCAGCGTTCATCACCGCTATTCTTGAAAGCGGTTGCGTTGGTTCGTAGCGGTCGCATCGGAAAAATACAGAAGGTCACTTGTGGCCTAAATTCGTTTAGCCCTTCCCCCGAACTCCCCATCGCGGACGTTCCGAAGGGACTTGACTGGGACTTCTGGCTGGGGCCGGCTCCGAAAGTTCCCTACCGCGCTCTACCCGAAATGCGAGAGGGCTACGGTTCCGGCGTGCCCTTGTACAGTAACGGTCATTACTCTTTTCGCAACTGGCACGAGTACTCGGGCGGTCGAATGACCGACTGGGGAGCTCATCACGTCGACATCGCCAATTGGGCGATCGGTGCCTCCGAAACCGGCCCTAGCAAGATCACGCCAATCAACTTCAAACTGGCATGCGAGCATAAAGACGGAATCCCCGTCGTCGACAATCGCTACAACTCGGTCACCGAATTTAACGTCAAAGTAGACATGCCTGACGACGTTGAGATGCTTATTACCAGCGACGGCGACAATGGAATCTTGTTCGAAGGCTCCGAGGGACGGTTTTTCGTCAACCGAGGCAAAATCACAGGCAAGCCGGTTGAGGACCTCGCAGAAAACCCGTTGCCAGAAGATGCGTTGGAGCAAGTTTACGGCGGACCTCTAAATGAGAACCATGCTTTGAACTTTATCAACGCCGTCAACGCGAATAAGAATCCTATTTCCGATGTCTGGTCACACAATCGAATGCTGGAGATCTGCCATCTGGCCAACATCGCAATGCGACTAGATCGACCGCTTGCGTGGGATCCGGTCAAGCGGGAAATCGTGGGCGACGAACAAGCCAGCGGGTTCCTTTCGCGCGAATACCGCAGTGGCTACGAAATCGAAATGTAACGGCCCAATGTCGTGAATAGACTACTCACTGGCAGAGGCTTGCTCCGATCGCACCAGCGCGATCACGGCCTGCCCGCTCTTGGGTTTGAGATCCACGTCAGATGTGTTGAGGTGGATGATTCCTGATTTCTCAATCACAACCATCACCATCACGTCTTCGCCATGCTCGTGCCGAAAGTCCGCGAACGTGAACTCATCGGAGATGCGTGTCAGTTTCGGCCGGTAACCGTTCTCGTAGACTTTTTGCAGCCGGTCCTCACTCCACGCTTCGGCAAACAGTTCGCGGCCTTTCGAAACCTCGCCGACCTTTGCACGACCACCCTTTTTGGCATCCCTCGCCAGCAGGCGATAAACATTCTGACGACTGAACACATGCGAGAACTCGGCCGCCGCCATCGCGTTGACGGCGTCGTTTCGAGTCAGTGCCAAAAATTTCCCGATACCCGCTAGGTCGATTTCCTCACGAGCGAAATCGGACAGCACGCTCTTGCAGTAAGCCGTCAAGCCAGCCATTTTTGCCGCTGCGACATTGTGATAGTTCGTATCTAGCAACACGACCGAGTAACCGGCGTCTTTCAAAATGATTGCCAAGTCGCGGACCCATGGCGAGGCTCCACCAAAGAGGATTCCCTGAGGATTCGCGTCGGCCAGCCCCAGCCGCCGTGCCAACGGAGCGGCTCCCAATCCGTAAACGGCAACCGTCCCTACGATCAACATGAACGTGGCGGGCACCAACATTTCCGCATCGTGAACGAAGCTGGGATCCTCGTCGCCCGTCGCCAGAATTCTCAGCGAGAAAACGCTAACCACGGCCGCTGCCACGATCCCGCGCGGGGCAAGAAACGCCAGAAATAGTTTCTCGTTCCACGACATCTTAGACTTCCACATCGCAGCCAGCACAGAGACCGGGCGGACGATCAGAATCATCAACGCCACGTACAGCACGCCTCGCCAACCAACTTCTCCCAACACCGCAAGGTCCAGTCGGGACCCGAGAACGATGAACAAGCTAGAGATCAAGAATACGCCCAAGTTCTCTTTGAACTCGACCACGTGCTCGATCGAGATACTCTTCTGGTTCGCCAGATAGATTCCCATCACGGTCACGGTAACGAGGCCACTTTCATGCATCAGCCAGTTCGACAACGCGAACACGCTTAACGCGCTCGCCAGAAACGCCAGTCCGTGCAAATAATCGGCCAACCAATATCGCTTCACTACCTGCGTCAGCAACCACGCGGTCACACAGCCAATGCCAAGCCCGATAACGCATGTCTTGAGAATGCCGACCAACGGCGAGTGCATCGCAGCGTGGCCGCCAGCATGATGGTGTGAGTAAAACAGCTGTTCAAAAACCAGCACCGCCAAAATCGCGCCGATGGGATCGATGATGATCCCCTCCCATTTCACGACCGCCCCGATGCTTCGCTCTGGACGAATATGCCGCAGCAAAGGAGACACCACCGTCGGCCCCGTCACGACAAGGATCGCTCCCAGCAAGACAGCCAATTCCCAATGCAGGCCAAGCACCAACCATGCGAACAAACTGCCCAGAAACCAAGAAACGGCAACTCCAACCGTACACAGTCGAACCACGGCTCCTCCTGCCGCCGCCCGTAGCTCGCTGAATCGAAGCGACAACCCGCCCTCGAATAAAATCACGGCAACGGCCAGTGACACCAACGGAAAGACCAGTTTCGGCCCCAAAGCACTCGACGATTCACCGTCGGTTAGCCGCGCCAGAATCTCATCTGGGTTCATCCAGAAACCTAGCAAAACACCAAAGCCCAACAGTAGCAAAATCGAGGGGACTCGAATCCACCACGCCAACCATTGCGCGAGCATGCCCAACAACGGAACAAGCGCCAGGTAATAAAAAATAGTGTCGTCCACGGCTGCGGTCCTGCAAAGAGTCGATATAACGAGGCAAGCGATTAGAGCTTTTCTGGCCTCAAATGGTAAGCCGACATTTGCTGAGCAACCTTTGACAACAACGAGGGCACGGCCGGAAATTATTTTATATGAGGCCCTGACAACGTTCGAGACTGTGCTTTTTTCGAGAGCAAGGTTCGTAGTAAAGCCTTTAGGCTTTCGGTTGTCGTTTTCAAGCGACTGAAGCCCAATTCTGCAAACGTCGCGAACCACTTAGCGAAACGCTGGTCACAAAAATTCACAGCCTCTCCGCGAAAGGAGCGCGTGTCACGCCTGTTTCGCGAAGCGAAAGGCAACACTGTTTTCACAACACAAATTAATATCACAACCACTGCGAGAGATACGAACAAGGTTTAGCCTAGCCGATCCAACCAAGCTTCAGCATTGTTCAGATGAGTCTGCCGTTTTTCTGGATCCATCTTCTTGACCATGGCACACATCATGGCCCAGCGAGGATTCTTGGCCAGCTCGTCAGCGTGATTCCAGATCCATCGCCAGTAAAGACCATCCCAGACATCGCACCAGTCACCCTTTTTGTAGTGGCTCATTTTTCTCACGTAGGAACTTCCGCTGAAATACGGCTTCGTTGTGATCTGCCCACCGTCAGCATGTTGACTCATTGCGTACGCATTTGGAACCATCACCCAATCATAACTGTCGATAAACATCTCCATGAACCAACGATAGATTTCATCTGGGTCGAACTCGCACAAGAACATAAACCCTCCCAAGATCATCAGTCGTTCGATGTGATGGCAGTATCCCGTGTCCAAAATACGACCAATCGTGTCATCGATGGGCTCAATCCCCGTCGTGCCGTCATAGAAACTGGCGGGGATCGAGCGAGTATGATGCCAATGGTTGGTCGTTCGCATCGACACGCCAATGTCTTGATAAGTCGCGCGAATGAACTCACGCCAACCGATAATTTGGCGAACAAATCCCTCCACCGAGTTCAATGGCGTCTCATGCTTTTTCGCATGAGCCAACGCGGCTTTGATGACTTCGTCGGGTGTCAGTAACCCAATGTTCAACGCCGGCGTCAACACACTGTGCCACAGCCAAGATTCGCCTTGAACGATCGCGTCTTCGTACACGCCAAATTGTTCAAAGCGATGCTTCAAGAAATGCCGCAGCCATTTTTTGGCATCGGTGCGTGAGGTCGGATAATACAGCTGATCCAACCGGCCGGGATTGTCAGGAAACCGATCAAGGACATACTCGGCCGCTTCGTGATCGATATCGTCTCGTTTTAATTGCATGACCGTCGGCACCTCATCAAGCAACTTCTTGGGCACCTTTTTGCGGTTGTCTTCGTCGAAGCTCCACTTGCCTCCAGCCGGTTCATCGTCCTCCATCAAGACATCCAAACGCCGACGTTGGAACTTGTAGTAGTCCGCCATGAACCAACGTTTTTTCCCCGCGCGGTAATCCGTGTTTTGCTCGGTCGTGTTCAAGAAACCGGGGTTTGGAAGAAACTCGATCTCAACTTTCAGCTCGCCTTCGATCTCGCGAAGCCGTTTTTCCAAGATGAAATCGATTGGGTCGGCCACCAAAAGTTTTTTCGGGCTGGATTTGAGCGAGCGTTTGATCTTCTTAAGTTGTTTCTCTAACGCACCCGGCGTCGGATCGTAGTCGATGTATTGAGTCTGATAGCCCTCATTTTGCAGCCATTGCTCGTACCGCTTCATCGAGGCCCGGTGCAACCACAGTTTCTGCTTGTGGAACTTGGCCGGATAACGATCGTCCCCGAAGAACAGGCTGTCCTCGATCAGGATCACCTTCGATGGAACAAGCTTCAAGCCCGGATGTTTCTCGAACAGCTGGTTGGGGAAAATGATTAGATTCAAAACTGGCTTTCAGTTGGCGAGGATAGATTTGCAGCACAACTGGCCGCGAGTGAGATAACCGTCATGGATCAGGATTTGACAACCCCATGCGACCAAACTTTCACTGAAAACCAAGCACCTCGCACCCAGCATCAATCTCGCGAACGTGCGAACAACAAATAAAGCGATGGAGTGAAGTAGAACGCCAACAGGGTTGCAAACGCGATCCCGAATGAAATCACGATCGCCAACGGAGGCCAAAACTTTCCGCCCGCGATCACCAAAGGAAGGAAGCCAATCATCGTCGTGCAAGTTGTCGCCAAAATGTGGCGAGTGCTGCCAACGACCACATTCGCCATCCGCACGGGCACGGATTCGTCTGCCTCGCCCACGTTATCGGACTCCGCCGTTGCAGCCTCAAACTGCTCCCGAATCGCTGCCAGCACCACGATCGAATCATTGATCGCCACGCCAATCAAACCCATCGTGCCCACGATTGCCATAAATCCGAACGGGTAGCCAAAAACGAACAGTGCCAACGGACCCAACCCGATCGTCAGCCCGGCAACGCACGCGATGATCGATGCATTTTTGAACGAACCCATCACAGCCACCAGCGTCAGCACCATCAATGCAACGATAATCGAAACGTTCGCCACCAAGGTCGAAACCGCTTCCTGTCTTTTTTCTGCTTCCCCACCGATCTCGATCCGATACCCGTCGGGCAATCGAAAATCGGAATCTCGCAAATCCCGCCTGAATCGATCGAGCGCCTCCGAGGGCAACACGCCGACTCGCAGATACGCCTTGATCTCGTTGACTCGTTCTCCATTAAGCCGAATGATCGCGCCCGAGTCACTGCTGAGCTTGAATTGACCCAGCGAGCCAAGCGAAACCGCGCTCGGACTGATCGGCTTCGATGGCGAACTCGTTGCACCATCCAAACCTGCTGGCGCTGAATCGTCAGTCGACGTTGGACGAGCCCGCATCTGCATAGCGGACAAGGTGCTCAGTTTTTGGCGATTGGCAAAGTTCGTCACCACACGCACCGGTATCGACTGTCCTTGAAAATGGAACTCGCCAGCCTCCGCACCTTCTAGGCTGGAATACAGAAAGCGTGAGATCTCATTTTCTGAAAGCCCATTCCGTGACGCGACATTGGAATCCACTTCCAGTAAGACACGTTGCGGCTTGTCGCCCAGATCGTCGCGAGTGTGGGTGACATCCGGGTGCGACGCCAAAACCGCTCGAACTTCGCCGCCCAGTCTTTCCAGCAATTTCAGATCGTGCCCCACGACACGAACCTCGATCGGCGCATCAAACGGAGGTCCTTGCTGTAACTTCCTGACTAAAACGCGAGCACCAAAAACGCTCGAATCGATCGCCGTTTGCAGCTTGTCTACCAGCAAATCGATTCGTGTGCCGGCTCTTAGATCGACAAACGCCTGCGCATAGTTGGGGCTCGATGGACGCCGCGGGACAACGTTGTAGTAAAACGTCGGCGCGCTCCGGCCAAGGAACCAATGCTGCGCTTCGACGGAAGCGTCAGCCGCCACCAGCGCGGAAACTTGAGCCACCGTTTTCTTGACGGCCTGCACGTTGGCGGATGCCGGAAGCTCGACCTCAATCTGAATCTGGTTTCGATCCGTGGCGGGGAAGAACTGCTTGGGCAACTGGTTGGCAACGTAAAATCCTACGCAGGGAAGGGCGGCACCCAGCAGCACCCCAACGATCGGTGCGCGAAAAACCCAAGTCAACGTTTTGTGAAACGCACTTCCAATCCAACCTGCACTCGCACCGGCTTGATGGAGATCCGCTTGATACAAAGCCGATTCATCGCCACCACTTCGATTCGAACGCTTGGCCAGCAGAAAAACCAGCGACGGGACAATCGTGAACGATATCAGCAGCGACGCGCTGATCGCAAGGATCACACTCACCGCCATCGAACCCACAAACTCGCCCGCGGGGCCGACCATGATCGCGATGGGAAGAAAAGTCAAAATCGTCGTCAACGTTGAGCCCAACAATGGCAGACCAAGATGATTGACGGCCTGACCGATGGCTTGCGTCCGAGTTCTGCCTCGATCCAATCGGCTTCGAATCTCTTCCACCATCACGATCGCGTTGTCGATCAACAAACCGAGCGAAACGATCAGCCCGGTAACTGACATTTGATGAATCGGGATTTTCAAAAGTCGTAAACCGCAGACAACCAAGCATGCCGACAACGGCACCGAAATCGCAACCACCAGCATGCTTCGCCAGCCCATGAAGAAAATCACGACCACGATCACGGCGGCGATCCCTAGCAATAAGTTCTGCAGCAGCCGGTCCATCCGTTGCTGAATCTGTTCGCTCTGCAGAAACAACGGTTGCACTGAAAAATCTGGGTAGTCGGCCTTCAACCGCTTCATCTCGCGCTTCAAACCTGCGGTCCAAAGATCGACTCGATCATGATTGTCGACCATCGCACCCAGCACAATCGTTTCTCGGCCATCAATGATCGCCAGTTCAATCGGTGGCGATCTCGCTTCGACAGACACGCTCGCGATGTCTCGTAAAGTGACACTCGTCGTAGCGCCGGGAATGCGAATCTTCGTGCTCTCTAAGACGTCAACGGGCAGTACGATTGGATTCGATTGCTGTTCAACTTCCACAGGAAGATTCTGGCCATCTCCAGCAAGATCGCCGCCCGGAACGACGTTGGCGGCCATTATCTGACTCGCGATCGCGGGCGCGGACAGATTGGTGTGGATAAGCGTTGCTGGATCGACGCGGACCAAGATTTCCTCGCGAGGATCACCAAATAGATCGACCGACTCAGTCCCGGGCAGACCCAGCAACCGACTTCGCAGCGTTTTCGCGATTCGGTATCGAGCCGCCAGCGTGTTGTCTAAGCCATCGCCACCGTCAATGGCAACGATTGCCGCGTATGCCTTGAGCGGGAAAATCTTCAGTTTGGGCTGACCACATCGGGTTGGCAATTGACCGGCATTCGACTGTAACTTTCTTTCAATTGCCGTCCAAACCGAATCCGGCTGAGTCACAGAATCCGCCAGCTCGACCACGACGTTGCTGACGTTGGCTCGCGTGTTGGATCTCACTTTGCCAATCTGAGCGAACTCGCTTAACCACTCCTCGATCGGACGCGTCACCGCGGATTCAATTTCGCTTGAATCGGCACCGGCATACGAGACCGAAATCACGCCCACGCGCCGTTTGAGAATCGGATCCTCCAAACGCGGCATCACAAAAAAGCTAGAAACACCGGCGGTCAGGATGGCGAGCACTGTCAGCCAGACCACATGCGGATTGCGACAAAGATAAGCAGTCATCATTCCACGCCACTCGCCACCGAGTCACCATCGCGTATCACGTTCACGTCAACCTGCTGCCCCTGAACGATTCGATGCAGCCCATCGATGACCACCATCCGGTTGGAAAGTTCGCCAGCCACAAGAGCCCGTTCGTCTTCCAGATGAAGGACGCTGACCACGGTTCGAGCGACCGTGCCTTTCCCCGTGCCGCCATTCAGTGGCGAAGCCTCGACCACGAGCACTGTCCATAACTCGCTGGCATCGTATTGCAGTGCACTCAATGGCAACCAATAACCCGAATCATCTGTCTCGATTCGGAGGTTCGCTTCGACCGACTGCCCCAACAAAAAATTGACGTTCGACAGGTCGGATGTCACCGTGAAGGATGCCGCAACGCTTCCGGGTGGATTCTCACTGAACGCCATCTGCAATAACCTGCCGGTGATGCTGACGTTTCCCAACAAAAAGTCGTACTCACCGTCCGCTCGCATCACGCTGGCGATGTCACGCGGCAGATCCATTTCGATTTTGGGCGCGGTTGTTTCGACAACGGTGATCACCGGAGACGCCGAACGTACCAAACTGTTTTTAGCCGCATTGATTTTCTCGATCACGCAATCAAATGGCGCGAACAAAACGTACTGTTGCATTTGGTTTTCGATCTCGGCCAGCTGTTGCTCAAGCCGAACACGATCGCCGGCCGCCGATGCCGCATCAAGCTCAAACGCAACCGCATCCCGCTGCGCCTTCAATTGATCGTGCTCAATTTCCGCGATCACCGTGCCGCTACTCACCCGCTGCTGGGCTTCCAAGATAGCCGCCAATTTACCGGGCCGTGGAAAACCTAACGAACGCCGACGATTGGCCACCAAGCGACCAAAATAAATAAAGGTTTTCGAAACGCCCTTAACCAAAGTGGGCTCAAACGCGTTCACCTTTACAGACTTTCGATTCTTTGCGGTGGCTAACAGGTTCTCGTTTGGTTGCTCGCACCCGGTAAAACAAACACACATCAACAACGACAGGGCCAGTACGCAACCTTGCATCGGTTGCGTCGGACGCTGCGGCGGTAAACCGAATGCGTTTTTCAACTGCGACATTCTTGCCATATCGTTCTGCGTGCGCGTTTTAGGGTTCGTTTTAACCGTCGAAGCTGCTGGAATAGTGTCCACCGAGTCCAGTATCATACGAGATACGAAACAACATGGTTGACGAAACTTTTAACTGACGACGAAACTGGATGTTCAAACGAGAGACGACAGCAACTGAACTTTCTCCCTCCGTTCAACTCGATGGGCAACCACTTTCTCTACGCAAGTTTAGCGAGATCGTCAGCGGAGTCGCTCAAATATCCAGCGTGCCGGACGAAGCTTTGGTCAAAAAGATGGCCGCCTCTGTCGATGTGGTAAATGACGCCCTGATTGACGACAAGGTAATCTACGGGATCACTACGGGCTTCGGAGGCATGTCCAACCAGCGAATCGATTGCCAGTCGGTTGCCGCGCTGCAAGCCAACTTGCTGACCTTCCTTGCCGCTTCGGCTGGCCCCGAAATCGAGTCCGAACACACGCTTGGTGCGATGCTGTTGCGAGCAAACGTATTGTTGCAGGGAAAGTCGGGTGTGCGACCCGAAATTGTTGAGCGTTTGCTGACGTTCTTTCAGCACCAAGCCGTGCCCGTCGTCCGAGAACTGGGTTCGATCGGAGCCAGCGGCGATTTGGTACCGCTTTCGACCATCGCGAGAGCAATCACCGGCACGTCCAATCGTGCCCACGTGCGATTGGATGGTGATGTGCTGAGTTCCGAACAGGCGTTGGAGCGTCTTGGGCTTGAGCCACTTCCGCTGCGAGCCAAGGAAGGGCTGGCGTTGGTCAACGGTACCTCTTTTTCTTGCGCGATCGCGGCGAATGCTTCGATGGCGTCTCGTCACGCTCTCTCGTTGTACTTTGCGGTCGAATCACTTTTGATGACGGCGTTGAAAGTCAATCCGGCTCCATTCGCACCGTTTGTTCATCAGGCCAAGCCGCATCCGGGGCAAGGCTGGAGCGCCAAAACGATCGGCGATCTGCTGTGCTGTGACAATCGAACCACCTCCAGCGACGACGTCCAAGATCGCTACTCGTTGCGATGCTTCCCACAGTACTCCGGTTCGATCGTGGAAGGCTTGGCACGGACTGAACGCACGGTCGAAATCGAAATGAATAGCGTATCGGACAATCCGTTGATCGATGCCGAAAATCGCGAGTTCCATCAGAGCGGAAACTTCTTGGGACAATACGTGGGAATCGCGATGGACGATTTGCGTCGTTACGTCGGATTGATGGCCAAACATCTGGACGTGCAAATCGCCAGCATCGTCGCGCCGGAGTTCAATCGAGGCCTCAGCCCATCGTTGGTCGGTAACCGCGACAGATCGTTTAACATGGGCCTGAAGGGTTTGCAGATTTGCGGTAACTCGATCATGCCGATGTTGACTTGGATGGCGAACCCAATCGTTGAACATTTTCCGACGCATGCCGAACAGTTCAACCAGAACATCAATGGGCTCAGTTGGGGCGCTGCCAATCTTGCTTGGAAATCGGTCACGACATTCCAGCAGTACTTGGCGATCGCGTCACTATTCGCGATACAGGCCGTTGACCTGCGAGCCAAATCCGCGTGCGGACATTTTGATGGGCGGGAATTGCTGGGGGCACAAGCGACCGATTTTTACAATGCGGTGCTGGATGTCTTGGGCGTAGAAGCAACCGCCGATCGCCCGTGGTTGTTCGACGATTCGGACCGATGGCTCGAACAAGACATTGAACGCCTGAGCAACGACATCGCCAACGATGGAAAACTCGTCTTGGCCGTTTCAGGCATCACGGAATCGTTTGAGACTTTCTGCGGGAGTCAATCATGAACGTTTGCGAAAGCCTAACGGCGTCTGCGAAGTTGTTCCCAGACTCAGTCGCGATCGTATTCGCTGAGCACCAACTGACTTACCGCTGGTTAAACGAAAAGTCTCAGGCCGCCGCGAAAGTCCTGTCCGACCAAGGCATCCAACCGGGCGATCGTGTCGCATTGATGCTGCCCAATGCTCCCAGTTTTCCCGTCTGGTATTACGCCGCGTTGAGAATCGGAGCGATCGTGGCTTCGGTCAGCACGCGACTGGCGGCCAGCGAAGTCGATTTCGTTGCAAGGGATTGTTCAGCCAGTGCATTCATTGCAAGTGCTTCAGCGATGGAAGCCGTGGCGAGTGAACTGCCTCCCGTCACCAAAGTGCGAATCGCGGTGGACGAACTGGGCGACCCCGTTGATGGCCCACTGACTCCCCACGGCTCCAACGACTGGCATGACGCTCAGCCTGATGAACCGGCATTGATTCTGTACACGTCTGGCACGACCGGTTTCCCAAAAGGTGCCACACTCTCGCACGCAAACGTTCGCTCTAACGTGCACGCCTTCAACCATTTGTGCAACATGCGTCCGGAGGACCGAATCTTGCTGGCGGTGCCGCTGTTCCATTGCTTTGGCCAGAACGCACTACTCAATAGTGTGCTCAACGTTGGCGGCACGATTGTGCTACAGCAGCGTTTTGATTTGAGCGAATGTATCGACTTGATCTCGCGGCATCGAGTGACTCAATTGTATTGCGTTCCGATGATGTTCGGCTTGATGCTGGACAGTTGCACCCGCGAGGATCTGGCCAGCGTCAACTATTGCTTCTCGGCCGCCGCCACATTGCCAACGCAAACTGGCCAAGCGTGGCAGGACAAGTTCGGCTTGCCCATTCACGAAGGTTACGGACTGACCGAAACCTCTCCTTTCGCAACCTACAATCATCGCGACAAATTCTTGGCGAGCTCGATTGGGATGGCGATCGATTCGGTTGAAATCCGGATCGTCGACACCGAAACCGGAGCCGTCTGCGCGCCGGGCGAACTGGGCGAGATCGCGATCCGTGGTCCCAACGTGATGTTGGGTTACTGGAACCGGCCCGAAGATACGGCCGCCGCGATCCGCGATGGTTGGTTCCATTCGGGCGACATTGGTCGCATGGACGAAAACGGCTACCTGTTCATTGTCGATCGAGTGAAAGACATGATCACCGTGGGCGGTTTGAAAGTCTTTCCTGCCGAAGTCGAACGCGTGCTGCTGGATCACTCGCAAGTTTCACAAGCAGCGGTCGTGGGGGCTGAAGATGCGGTCTTTGGCGAGCAAGTCATCGGATTCGTGGTGCTGGCCGACGCCGCAGACGAAGCCGCCGCGCTCACTCATATCGACAACCATGCGAAGGCAAAACTCGGCAGTTACAAAATCCCTCGTCGATTGTTCTCGATCGAGGAACTTCCTCGCAATCCGTCAGGAAAAGTGCTCAAGACCGATCTTCGCAAACTGGCGGCCGAGCGATTATCCACAGTCAACGGCGCGATCCGCGACACCTTTGCTACCAATCTGAAACCAGCGACGCTGCTAAAACTTTTGGACGCGGCACATGCCTCGGAAAAGCTGCGAATCACGACCGATTTCATTCGGCAAGAAGTGATCGAACTTTGCGACACCGACGTTGACCCCAACCCGGAAGACTCGTTTGTCGAACTTGGCATGGACTCGCTGGCGATGGTCTCGCTGGGGACTCAGCTTCAGCTGGAGCTCGGTTCTAGCCGCTCCCTGCCGCCAACTTTGTTGTTCGATTATCCACGCGTTGGCGATTTGGCAGAGTACGTAATTTCAATCGCCAATCAAACGGCAACCGCGATCGCTAAACCTGCGACGCCCGCCAGTTCCGCTTCCGCACCACACGCTGGTAAGCCGCAAGTTACTGAACCACTTTCGATCGAAGTTACCGCGAATGCCGACATTCGTGCCAACATCGAGGGCATGTCCGAAGAAGAAGCTCTGGCCGAGTTAATGAAGGAGCTTAATTGACCATGAATGATCCGACCCCCTCGTTTTCGCCCAACAAGCAAGCGCTGCTGAAGATTCGCGAGTTAAAACAACAGCTTGCTTTAGCGAATGAAAATGCCACCAACGATCCTATCGCGATTGTCTCGATGGCCTGCCGCTTTCCAAACTCGGCCGACACGCCGGAGAAGTTCTGGCAATCGCTGATCGATCAAGAGGATTTAGTCGGCGACATCCCGGCAGACCGCTGGGACTTGGACGCGTTCTACGACGAAGACCCCGAAATCCCTGGAAAAATGTACGCGCGTCGCGGCGTGTTCCTAGACAATCTGGCTTCGATGGATCCGGAATTTTTTGGTATCTCGCCACGAGAAGCAACATGGGTCGATCCGCAACAACGGTTGCTGATGGAAGTCGGCTGGGAAGCGATCGAAAGAGCGGGCTGGATCCCGGACGAAATCGGCGACCACACTGGTGTCTTCGTCGGCTGGATGCACAACGATTATCAGAACGAAGCGAGCGACTCGTTTCTCAACCTCAATCCCTACATCGCTACCGGCGCGGCAGGCAGTTTCCTGTGCGGTCGGCTGGCGTGGTACTTGGGATTGCGCGGTCCCAGCTTGGCAGTTGATACGGCTTGCTCCTCTTCTTTGGTCGCGTTGCATCTGGCGATCCAGAGTCTTGGTCGGCGCGATTGCGATCGAGCCCTTGTGGGTGGCGTCAACGCAATCTGCTCGCCCACGACGAACATTTTGACCTGCAAACTGAAAGCGCTTTCGCCCAGCGGTCACTCGCGAGCCTTCGACGCGGCGGCCGACGGCTACTTGCGAGGCGAAGGGTGCGGCGTGGTCACGTTGCGACGACTGGCGGATGCCCAGCGTGACGGCGATCAAATTCTGGGCGTCATCCGAGGCTCGGCAATCGGCCATAACGGAGCCGGCAGCGGACTGACGGTTCCTAACCCGCGGGCGCAGGAAGACGTGATTCGCAAAGCCATCGCGCAAGCCGGTTTGGAACCCGATGACATTGATTACTTGGAGGCTCACGGCACTGGAACTTCCTTGGGCGATCCGATCGAAGTCAATGCTGCCTCGGCCGCCTATTGCAATGATCGTGACGCCAGCAATCCGCTGCTGATCGGTTCGGTGAAGACAAACATCGGGCACCTTGAAGCCGCCGCGGGAATGGCGGGCTTGATCAAGGTTCTGCTGTCACTGCAAAACGGTTCGATCCCGGGTCAGATGAATTTCGACACGCCCAACCCGCACATCGCGTGGGACACCACACCCGTCAAAGTGTTGACCGAAGAAACGGCTTGGCCCGATCCAACACGTCGCATCGCCGGGGTGAGCGCTTTCGGCATGAGCGGCACAAACGCGCACGTGATCGTGGAGGCACCGGAGATTCACGGCCAAAGCGATATTCAGAATGTTAACGACACGTCACCCTCTGCCGCGTCCGGAAAGGTTGCGACCGACCAGAAGGACGCGACCGACTGCTTCATCATTACTCTTTCGGGCAAGAACGAACCGGCCGTGATGGATCTGGCCAGCCAATACGCCACCGCACTTGCCAACACCGACATTGATCCGCACGGCTTTGCGTTTCAAACCAATGTTGCCCGCAGCCATTTCGAACACCGGGCCGCCATCGTGGCTACCAACCGCCAAGATGCCGTTAGCAAATTGAGGGCACTCGTTCGAGGCAGCAAAAGCGAGGGCGTTTACGTTGGCAGTCGCCGTCGAGCACCTCGAGTCGCATGGCAGTTCACCGGGCAGGGCTCGCAGTTTGTCTCGATGGGCAAATGTTTATACGAAAGCCAACCCGTCTTCCGCGAGGCCATCGATCATTGCGACGAGCAGCTGCAAAAGCTTCGCGGGCGATCGCTGATGGAAGTGATGTTTGATGACTCGTCCGAATCACCCGCGATCAATCAGACCCAATGGACCCAGCCGGCGATTTTCGCTTTGCAGATGGGTCTGGCAACCCTGCTGCAAAGCTGGAACATTCAGCCCGACATGGTGCTGGGCCACAGCGTCGGGCAATACGCGGCGGCTTGCGTCGCGGGAATCATGTCGTGGGACGATGGCCTGCGGCTGATCGCCGAACGAGGCCGATTGATTGGCGAACTTCCACCGGGCGGTTTGATGCTAGCCGTCTTCGCGCCGGAAGCGGCGGTTGCACCAGCGATCGAAAGTGTGCCGGGTGTCTCGATGGCGGCGCTCAACGGAACCCACGTTGTGGTGAGCGGCGATCAGGATTCGATTCGCAAAGTCGAAGCCGGCTTCAGCGATCGGAACGTCCGCACCAAAATGCTCACGACCTCACACGCCTTCCATTCCCACTTGATGGACGATGTGTTGGAGCCATTCGCGTCCATCGCCAGCAACGTGGATTTTCAGCAGGCCGCCATGCCGCTGGTTTGCAATGTCTCCGGCAAGGTACTACCGGCCGACACTCGATTGGATGGTCAATATTGGGCCAATCATATTCGTCAGGCCGTGGCGTACGCGCCGGCGATTGAAACGCTGGGCGAGATGAATTGCGATTTGCTGCTGGAACTGGGTCCGCAGTCGGTGCTGACTCGAATGGCCGCCTCGAAATGGACTCATTCGTCTGAATCGCTAATTTGTTGCCTGCAAAAGGACGTTAACGAAGACGCCGCAACCCTCCAAGCCGTCGCGCAGATGTACGTGGCAGGGGTCACGCCCAACTTTCGACAGTTACATCGCGAAAAACGCTTCACTCAAGTCGATTTGCCGACCTACCCGTTCCAGCGTCGCCGTTTTTGGGGCCCCGACAAACCGCGCGCCGCTCACGCCGATTTCCATACCGCTCATCCGTTGCTGGGAACGAAACTCTCGTTGGCCGGCGCGGCAGGAGAGACTCGAACGGAAAGCCATATCGATGTTGACAGCCCCGCATGGATGCCCGACCACGAGGTCATGGGATCGGTCGTCCTTCCCGGCGCGGCGCTGATTGAGATGGCGATTGAAGCAGCGGCCGGTCGCTCCATTGCCAACGCAACCTTCGAACAACCAGTTCGCCCCAATGGTCGAACCGCGATTCAGTCCGTGATCCGCAAGCTTCCCGCTGGCGAGGAATCCGAATCAGAAAAAATGGAGGTCTTCGCCAAAGCCACCAATGCTCAAACGTGGTCGCGACATTTCTCGTGCGATATCTCATCCGAGCGAGCGACTGCACCCGCTGACATCGAAATGGCTTCGTTTTCTCAGCTTGAACTGCAAGAAGCTTCCGTCGACGAGTTTTATGAAGCGATGAGTGGCATGGGGCTCAATTATGGACCCGCTTTTCGATGCATTCAGTCGTTGCAATTTTCTGAAACCGACGTCGTCGCCAACCTGCAAGTCGCAGGCGATGTGCGAGGCTACAACGTTCCACCAACCTTGCTGGACGCGGCACTCCATAGCCTTGCCGTCGGTTTGTTGCGAACCGGAGAAACCGATCTATTTTTGCCCGTGGGCATTGGCAGCCTGAAGTCGTTTGGACCGATTGAAACCGAAGCCATCTGCCACGCGAAGTGGACCACCAACGAAGGCAACCAACGAACGGCCAATCTGACGTTGATGTCGAAGACCGGCCAAGTGCTGCTTGAGATTGGCGAACTGAAAGTTCAGCGAGTCAGCCTTGCCGCATTGCGGCAGATGAGCGGCGCTGGGGCCGAGCGGCTGGTTTATCACCTCGACTGGAAGCCACAGCGTCTCACGCCAGCGAAGCTTGAGCCGAAACGCTGGTTGCTCGTTCACGGCTTGGGCGATGAACAACTGGCGGCCAACGTAAAACAGAAGTTGCTTGATGCCAACCATCGAGTCATCGAGCAATCGGCGCAGTTGCTTGAGTCAGGCGAATGGAAGAAATTTCTTGAAGCTGCTGGTGAAACGGAAGCAAGGTCCGAGGCGAACGCAGAAGCAACCGAACCCGATGCCTCACAAAGCACCGGGGCTGATGCGGGAGCACCTTCCGAGCCGCCTTTTGATGGAGTCATCTGGCTGTTGTCGCCCAAAGCGAACACTCCAGCCGCTGACGTTTTCGACGAAGATGCTCGCAGCATCGTTGCGTTTACTCAGGCGATGATCGCCAACCAGCTCCGGCGCTTGCCGCGCGGAATGTTGCTGACAACGCAAAATGGAATCGCGATCCAATCCGCTGAGGAAAAGCCATCGGAGGTTTTTCCCCAACAGACTCAATTTTGGGGGCTGGGCCGGGTGATTGGTGCCGAACAGCCCGAACTGCGGTGCCGCTTGCTGGATCTGGACACGGCGGAATTGGAATCGCATCGTTTCGAATCCGCGACCGATCTGCTGATGGAGGTTGCTCAAACCGAAACGCCCGAAAACCAGTTTGCGATTCGCGATGGACAATTGTTCTCGCCCCGCATGCAGCAAACGCGTTTGCAAAAAACGACCTTCGAGGCGAACCCGGAGGGCAGCTATCTGATCACTGGCGGGCTGGGCATGTTGGGCCGGCAGGTGGCTGGCTGGTTGGCGGCGAAGGGCGCGGCGGAGGTCGTGTTGGTCTCGCGTCGTCAACCGGATGATTCAGCCAACGCATTCATCGAATCGATTCAGGAAACAGGTTGCCACGTCGTCGTGCACGCGGCCGACATGAGCAACCGCAGCGATGTGGAATTGCTGATGGCCCGCTTTAGCGCGGACTTGAAGCCGTTAACCGGAGTCATCCACGCGGCGGGTGTGCTGGATGATGGCCTAATCGAATCGCAGACGCCCGAACGATTCGAAAAAGTGCTACGACCGAAAATTTTGGCGGCACAGTTGCTT
This sequence comes from uncultured Pirellulaceae bacterium, assembly GCA_937929805.1. GTDB lineage: Bacteria > Planctomycetota > Planctomycetia > Pirellulales > Pirellulaceae > Mariniblastus. Next base: position 101,631 of record CALFUT010000008.1, on the reverse strand, counting down.
CATGAGCTAACTGCCAAGATGAATTTGGATCTGTTTGTGCTTTACTCCTCCGCCGCTTCGGTGCTTGGCTCTCCCGGTCAGAGCAACTACGCATTGGGCAACGCATTTTTGGATGGGCTCAGTTTTCAACGTCGGTCCGCTGGGCTTCCGTCGCTATCGATCAACTGGGGACCGTGGGCTGCCGGGATGGCGGACGATGAACGAATCAAAAAGCGGCTTGCGTTACAAGGCATTGCACCGCTATCCATCGACGAAGCTCATGCGGCACTCGAAAAAATGATCGCCAGCCAAACCGCGCAAGCGACCGTCATGGACATTGACTGGCGGAAGATGCGAACTGGCCCCGGCGGCGAAGTGCCGGCCATGTTGCAGGACTTAGTCGGCAAGCAAAAGAAATCCTCCGGCGCTGCGTCGGCGTTGGTCAGCAAGCTACGAACGATGCGCGGCAACGCTCAACGCGAATTGTTGATGAAGACGATTCAGGGCTCGTTGCAGGGAATTTTATCCACGCCCGAGGCACCCGAAACCGATCGACCGTTGATAGAAATGGGGCTCGACTCGCTGATGGCGGTCGAGTTCGGGACCGAGCTGCAACAGATGCTGGGCGATCAGTTCAACGTGGGGCCCACGATGCTATTTGATCATCCGACGATTGACGCGATCTGCGATCACGTCCTGGAATTGATCACGACGGGCGACGATTCGGACAACAAGCCTTCGGCCAACGTGGCTTCCTCGGCAACCGGCGCTGAATCGACGATGGTCAACCCGGCTCGTGAAGACATTGCCATCATTGGCATGAGCTGTCGTTTTCCGGGTGCTCGGGATGTGCACGAGTTCTGGCAAAATTTGCTCGATGGGGTCGATTCGGTTTGCGACATTCCGGCTGACCGCTGGGACGTCGATCGATTTTTCAGTGCCGACCGCCAGCCGGGGAAAATGTACACCAAGCAGGGCGGTTTCTTGGATGACATCGCTGACTTCGATGCCTCATTCTTTAACATCTCGGATCAGGAAGCGTGCTGGATCGATCCGCAGCACCGCATGCTGCTTGAAAACAGCTACCGTGCTTTGGAGGACGCCGGGATCCCCACCTCGCCTCTGGCCGACCCAAGCGTGGGCGTGTTCATGGGCATCATGGGTTCGGACTACGCGTTCCTGCCGACGCTTGAAGACGATCACGTGATCAAGGGCTTTCAAGGTGCCGGGCTTTCACACAGTGCGGGCGTGGGCCGGATTAGTTATCTGTTCGGTTTTGAAGGGCCCAGTGTCTCGATCGATACGGCCAGCAGCAGTTCCTTGGTCGCGGTGTTTCAAGCCATGCGAAGTTTGCAGGACGGAACTTGCAATCTGGCGCTGGCAGGTGGAGCCAACGCGATTTTGGTGCCAGTGAATTCGCTGTTGATGTCCAAGGCCGGTTTACTATCGGAGGACGGGCGTTGCAAGTCATTTTCTGCCGAGGCAAAAGGGTTCGGGCGCGGCGAAGGTTGTGGCGTGCTGGTGCTGAAGCGTTTGAGCGACGCCAAACGCGATGGTGATCGAATCATGGCGGTGCTTCGTGGCGGGGCAGTGGTGCATAATGGCTTTAGCGGCGGGATTACCTCGCCCAGCGGCAAAGCTCAATCGCGCGTCATTAGTGACGCGATCAAGGACGCGGGCATCGGACCGTCGGAGGTCCAATACTTGGAGGCTCATGGCACCGGGACCGAATATGGTGACCCGATGGAACTGGGTGCCGCCGCGAAAGTGTACGGCAAAGGTCGTAACCGGAAAGATCCGCTGCTGGTGGGTTCGGTGAAAGCGAACATTAGTCACCTCGAAGCCGCCGGCGGTTCGTCCGGTTTGATCAAAACCGTTCTGGCGTTGCACCATGGAGTCATTCCGCAACAGATTCACTTTGACGATCCATCGCCGCACATTCCTTGGAAGCGGATGCCAATGAAAATGGTGACTGAGAACACGCCGTGGCCCGATGGCGATCAGCGAACCGCCGCCATCACCGCGCTCGGCTTGGTCGGCACCAACGCGCATTTGATCTTGAGCAGCGTTGCCAGTGAACGCGACGAAGTGGCAGCCGATGAACCTTCGGCCGCGTCTGCCGACGCGCCACCGCAACTGCTGGTTTTGAGTGCTCGCTGCGAGAACGCGTTGGCTCAGCTACGAAGTCGGTATGCTTCGTGGTTGGAGCAGAACGACGATGCGGACCTAACACGTTTTTGCGCGACGTTGGCTGCCGGCCGTCGCCACCACGAGTACCGGATGGCTAAGCCGGTTGGATCGTGCGAGGAGGCAATCGACTGGCTGAAAACCGCCCACACCAACAACGGTAGCTCGATCAGGCCAGTGAAATCGAAGCCTCGTTTGGACTTTGTGTTCGCCGACGACCAAGAAAACAGCATGGCCCGCGTGCTTGAGCTGATGGCGATCAGCCCGGTGGTTGCAGATTTTGTCAAAACGTGTGACGCGAGGCTGACAGAACATACGGGTGCATCGAAACCGATCTTGCTGAGCAACGCTGATGACGATCAAGCCGCAGAATCCCAGCAGATCGATCCACAGGTTTTGGCATTCGTGCTTCAAGCGAGCACGTTCAAGCTTTACGATTCGTGGGGCGTGCAACCGGACGCGGCGTGGGGCATTGGCGTCGGCCAGTATTCGGCTGCCTGTGCCGCCGGGTGTTTGTGCTGGTTCGATGGGCTGATTTTGGTTCATGAACGTAGCCAATTGCTGAGCCGAGACCGCTCGGATGAAAATCTCTCGGAAGAAGAACTGTCTGAATTTGAACAGCTTGCCGATCAATTCAATTTCTACCCGCCTCACCTGCCATTATTTTGTAGTCTTGATGCTGAAACGGTGGCCGTCCATCGCTCTTTGGGAGGCAGCTACTGGCGTCGGCACTTGGTCGAAACGGCGTGCTCTAAGACTTTTGGCGATGCCGTTTCAAAAAGCGAGCACGAGATCTGCTTAGCGATCGGAGCGACGTCCGAAATGGCGTTGAATCAGATCGAAGCAGCTCTTCCCAAGCAAACACGCTGCTTGGTCAAGTCTTTAGAACCCGGTGACGAATCGACATCCGGCCAACTGATAGCATCTCTGGGCAAGTTATATCGACTGGGTTGCAATCCCGAATTTGCGTCGGTCTTTGATCGCAACGAGTTGGCTCCGTCGATTCCTTTAACGCCACTAAGCCTGCCCACTTATCCGTTCCAGAAACAGCGGTATTGGATCACGGAAATTTCCAAATTCATGTCCGCCGACCCGACCATGGAGGTTCAAAATCAATCATGATTGCCAACTCACAAAACAACGTCTTCGACGTAACGATTCTTGGTGGGGGCTTGGCCGGTTTGACCTTGGCGAAGCAACTGCTGACTCGACAGCCCGGCTTGCGAGTCGCCGTGGTCGAAAAACGAGTGTTCCCTGTCGCCGAGACGACTCACAAGGTCGGTGAATCGACCGTCGAAATCGGGGCCCATTATTTTGGCGAGCAATTGGGTCTGAAGAAACATCTGACCGATGATCAGTTGCCAAAGTTTGGCCTACGTTTCTTTTTCAAAGATGCGTTTCAGTCCTTGGCGGAAGGGACCGAGGTCGGCGGCAGTTCCTTTTTTGCAGCGCCCAGTTATCAAGTGGATCGCGGGCGGTTGGAGAACTTTCTGGCTGAATCGGACCAAGAATTGGGAGCCACAATCTTTGCGGGAGCTCGTGTCAAAGAGGTCTTTCTTGATTCATCGCAAAACGGGACCGAGGATACGGCCCATCGAGTTACCTTTCTGCAGGACAAGCAGAAACACTCGATCGAATCGCGATGGATTGTCGACGCGAGTGGCAGGGCGGCGTTCATTAAACGGAAACTAAACCTTGAAGAGGATCTTGGGCACGACATCAACGCGGCATGGTTCCGAATCGATTCCAACATTCAGGTCGACGCGTGGTGCGACGATCCGGACTGGCAGAAACTGACGGGCAAGGTTCCGCGGCGATGGCTTAGCACCAACCACTTAATGGGCGAAGGCTACTGGGTCTGGCTGATCCCATTGGCAACGGGTTCGACCAGCATCGGCATTGTTGCCGACCCGAGAATCCACCCGCTCAACACATTCAACAGTGTCGAAAAGTCATTCGCTTGGCTTCAAGAACACGAGCCCGAATGTGCCGACGCGATCGAGGACCAGCTTGATCAGGTTCAAGATTTCCTTGCGATCAAGAAAATGTCTCGCGGTTCGCGGCAGGTGTTTTCGGTTGATCGCTGGGGATTGGTTGGAGAAGCCGCCGCGTTTCTAGATCCGTTTTATTCGCCCGGCAGCGACTTCATCGCGATCGGCAACACGATGGTCGGCAAACTGATCGAAGAGGACTTGGCCGGCAACTCGATCACGCATCTCGCGCCGACATTGCAGAGTGTTTTTCTGACTCTGTTTCAGAACAATCTGCTGACCTACCGCGATCAGTATCCGCTGTTTGGCAATCCAAGAATTATGGCGGTCAAATTCGTCTGGGACTATGCGGTCTACTGGGGCTTTCCGGCGTTGCTGTACTTTAATGAAAAGCTGACTGACGCGAGCTTCATTCAGTCGCTCCACAAAGGCGTCGAAGAAATTCGCGACATGAATTTGAAAATGCAAACGTTCTTTCGCAAGTGGTACGAAGCCGATTCCAGCGTCAATGCGGTGCCTGCGTTTGTTGACCAGAGCAACATCGAAATCATGACGCGGCTCAATCGCGAACTGACCGAACGGCTGGATGACGCGGCACTCCGGGATCGATTCCGCGAAAACGTCGTTTTGATTCGAGAACTGATGCACGAAATCGTCGGTCGCATTTGCATTGCCGAACCGGAACTGCAAGCGGAGTTTGGGCCTCAAGCCGACGAAACGACCAGCGAGCAGCGGTTGACTTCCGTATTTGAAATGTTGGAGGTGTAGGGATGAACAACAACAAGAAATCAACGGCGACAAAATTAACGGCGTCTGCCTCAACGGACGTTGCGGTACTGGGCGGTGGCCTAGCAGGACTGACATTTGCGTTGCAGATGAAGCAGCGACTGCCCAGTTGTCGCGTTACGGTGCTGGAAAAACGTCAACACCCGGTTCCCGAAGCGGCTCATAAAGTTGGCGAGTCCACCGTGGAGGTCGCGGCGCATTACTTTGGCGAACTGTTGGACTTGAAAGATCACATCAAGCGGGAACAACTGCCAAAACTTGGGCTGCGTTTCTTTTTCCCTCATGGTGATAACTCACGCATCGAGGATCGACTGGAACTAGGTGGCAAACGCTATGCTCCGTGCCCCAGTTATCAACTAGATCGCGGTCGTTTTGAAAATCACTTGGGGAATCTCTGCCGCGAGCGGGGCATTGAGTTCGTCGACGAGGCCAAGATCAAGGACGTTGCGATCAACAAGTGGGGCCGGCATCGTGTTGAGTTTGAACAGGCCAAACAGGCTTCATCCATTGAGGCGCGTTGGGTGGTGGACGCCAGCGGCCGCCGCGCATTTTTGAAGCGAAAGCTTGGTTTGCAAAAAACATCGCCCCACATCGCCAACGCGGCATGGTTTCGTTTTGACCAACACATCAAAATCGACCAGTGGTGCGACGACCCCGGTTGGAATGAAGGGCACGCCGACAAGACTGCTCGGTGGCTAAGCACAAACCATCTGATGGGCAAAGGGTACTGGGTGTGGATGATTCCGCTGGGTTCGGGTTCAACCAGCTTGGGAATCGTGGCCGACGAGGAGCATCACTCGCTCAGCAGTTTTAACTCGTTCGAGAAAGCACTCGCGTGGCTAGAGAAACATGAACCGCAATGTGCCGCGGCCGTTCGCGAAAACGCGGATCACCTACAAGACTTCCGCGCGATCAAGAATTACTCGACCGAGTGCACTCAGGTTTTCTCGGCCAATCGCTGGGGCATTACGGGCGAAGCGGGCTTTTTCCTAGATCCATTTTACTCGCCCGGCAGCGACTTCATCGCCTTTTCTAACACGTTTCTGACAGACTTAATCTGGCGGGACATGACTTGGCGTGGCCATCGCATCCGATCGTTTTCATACGACCGAATCTTCAAGCGTTTTTTCTACGGGACACTGTCGGCCTATCAGGACCAGTACCAAATGTTTGGCAACCCAATCGTGATGCCGACAAAAATCCTGTGGGACTATCTGGTTTACTGGTCGATCACCGGCTTTATCTTTTTCCACAATCGCATGTGCGAGCAAACCATGTACATGCGGAACCTTGGGCGGCTGAAGCGACTGGGCGAGGTCAACCATTTCATGCAGGATCACTTTCGAAAATGGCACGCTGCCACCGAAGGCCAAGAGGCAACCGGCTGCATCAATATTTCCGAGATGCCCATCATTCGCGAGATGAATTCGAACTTGAAGAAGGAGCTATCGAGCAGTCGCTTCTTCGAACGCTTTGAATTGAACTTGCAGCAATTGGAGATTCTCGCCAGCGAGATCGTCAAAGCCAGTGGCATCGAGGCCGAGCTGCCGTTCGACGTTCCGAATTCCGACGCAATCCATCAGCTTGCCTTTCAGAACATTTTCGATTCAACGCACAGCGCACCTGATCGTGAAGCTGTTGTTGTTGGGTGATTTTCATCACCGCCTTACAATTCGGGCGTTCAATAAAGAACTTTGATTCAACAGTTGAGCCGCTGTTTCGATGTCAGCCACCGACGGGTGCCAACCACTCTGCGCCCTCTCCGCCTCTGCGTTTCAAAACCGTCGAATCAGGAGAAGGCACCTAGGACTCGCAAACTAGCTAGCCGGTGCTACGCAACAGCAATTGAGAAGAAGCAACCACGAATCACACCCATCTGCACGATTTCAGACAACCATATTCGTGAGATTCATCGCCAACAATTTTCAAACAAGCTTTTGACCAATCACAACGAACATGAGTGAACTGCCACAACCGAGCGGACTAAGCGACCAGCAGATTGCCGATCTGACCGCCGCGTTTTACCGACGTGTGCGAAAGGATGATCTGATTGGTCCAATGTACCCGGATAGCGACTGGGCGGGTGCCGAAGAACGCCTGCGTGATTTTCTAATTTTTCGATTCGGCGGGTCAGATAAATACATCCAGGAACGAGGCCACCCGCGCCTTCGCATGCGTCACGCGCCGTTCAAGATTGGAGTCGCAGAACGCGATCGCTGGCTGGAGCTGATGGATGCCGCAATCGATGAAACGGAAATCCCGGGCGACCAGATCCTCAACTTGAAGACCTTCTTCCAGCAAGTCGCCGACTTCATGCGGAATGATTGAAACCAAGTCACCGCTTGTGAGATAGGTCTAGTTCCACGTTTCACACAGGTCGTACGCCTTCGTCTTTGGACGATAAACTTGGTAGACGCGAAACCCTTGCTGGGACACTTCCTCAAGCCATGCCTCGGGATCTGGGAACGAGCGATGGATGTTGCGAATGAAAGCCAAAAAATGCAGCTCGCTACGACTGTTTTCACGAAACCGCCGGGCCAAGTCCAACAATTGCTGCCGCCCCTGATCGGAATGTAAATATTTGATCTCCAGCAGAAGTGGTTTCTTAGGCTCAAGCTCAATCGCCTTGTCCAAGACCTGCTCAAGAGTTGGAATCTGGCAGTCTCCCTCAAGTCGCAGCGACTGTAATTGCCGCAACGTCAAATCCTTCACGGCCTGATCGTCGACAGCTTCGCCCAAAACTTCGCGATTCTCTTTCGTATCGGGAACGCTGGAAATATCCCAATCGTGGAACACCACCAATTGGCGATCCCGCGTCTCTCGCACGTCGCATTCCGAGTACCTATACGACGGCCTCAACTCGTGACTCAAAATCGATACTTCAAAGCACTCAAGCGTGTTGCCCGGAAGGTTTGCACAAATATCTCCGCCAAGCTGATGGCCGTCGTTCGGGCTGCCTCGCAGCAAACCGGGGCGGAAGAAACCAACCACCACAAAAGTGGTGGCAGCGGTAAGTAACAATCCTATCAAGAAAGATTGCAGAATCCGTTTCATTGTTTCGGCGAGTGGATGGAAAAATGGATTCGAGATTGCGTGCCGAACACCGTTCGCGTTCTTCGTTTCAAGCCAACGCTGACTAATTGCCGTCGTTACTTTGTCCCAAGTTGGCAACTAGCAAAAACGCGTCGCCCAGCACGTCAACGAACGCGTCTCCAGTAAAGTCACCTTCGGCCCAACTGGTTGCGGAACCTCCAAGGTTTGCAACGAGCGCAAATCCGTCGTTGAGCACATCGACAATTCCATCTAGGTTCGCATCCCCCGGCAACGCCCCTTCGCCGCCGTTGGCAGTTTCGACCAGCGTTCCATAGTGCTGTTGGAAGTCGTTTACTCCGACGATTCCGTCTCCATCCAGATCCAATGCTGCCAAATCTCCGGTCGCTGTCGCATCAAGGTTGCCGATGTATTGATCTAGATCGTCTAGGTCCACATCACCGTCCGAATCGAAATCTCCAAGCCTTGCGGCACCGGCCACGACTAAGTCTAGGCGTGAAAAATCGATCGCATGATCATCCGACAGGAACACACTGAACTGGCCATCCTGAAGAGGTGACATCAAGGGCCCCAAGAAGTCGGAAAGATCTAACTGGATCGTGTAGTCGTCGCCCAATTGAAGACCTTGAGGAACGCGTAGGGTATCTGAAAGGTGAAACCTTGCGGCATGATTGTCCAGTCGCAAGACATCGTTCGCATAGAAATTTGCGTCCAGCACTCGCACCCGCAACGTCAACGTCGCACCAACAATCTCTTCGCCGGTAGCCAATTCGTAGTTGTGCGTAAAAACAAGGGCTCGATCTTTCTGGTTGCTGTCAAACGTCCCCAAGCCAAAGCTTGATGTTTCATTGATACCGAATAAGAAATCATCCTCAGCCACAAATTCATCGCGACCATCGTCTTGGAAGCTGAAGTTATCAACGTCTCCCAACAAGCTGGTCCGAGTCACCACCGCACCGGCCGGCAATTGGCTGGGCTGAGCTTCATAGCGTTCCTTCAGTTGGGCAAGAAACAGACTGTTGGGTGCAACGGGCGTTCCGATCGAATCGAGGTGTCCCAATTCCAGCGTGCCTGCGTAAGAGTTAATCTGGAACGTACCGATCTGGACCGGCCCACCGGTCGCACCGATTAACCAGTTCTGAGCAGTTGGAGGTTGATGCACATGGAACGCGTCCGCGATGCTATTCCAAACCACCATATTGGCTCCCGCCCAACCGTGGCCGGTACCCGAGTTCCCTCGCCAACGCACATTGATTTCGTCACCGCTAACGTGAATGTTGTCAAACAAAGTACCGGCTGACCAACGGTGATGGGGACCAATATCGTTGTTCGTTTGTTGAGCGGTCCCGAACAGGAACACGTTGGGCCCCGCACAATTGCTATCGAGCACGAAATCGTGTCGAGCGTCCTCAGAGAACACCCGCTGCACCAGATTCTCTGATCCACGCACATTGAACGAATAGCGTCGACCACCCGTGATCAATGACACGGGCTCGAGATACGACACATCCTCCACCGTCACCGCTTTCGCAGTTCGCTCAGTGTCAACCGCCGCGTAACCAAAGTTTTTCGCATCCACTTTCCGGACCCATACATCCTCGGCAGCCAAAAGTGCGATCGCGGACCATGCGTGATTCTCGTCGGTACTTGAACCGTTGGTTTCAGAGACGAAACGCAAGTTTTCAATACCCACGTTGTGAATGCGATCGGGAAAGGTGTACTTGTAAACGGTCATGTCACCATACGCCGCCTGTTCGAGAGCATTAACAATCGGCGCGTCGACCGTGATCTGGTTGCCGTTAACTTCCGTGACGGTTCGGTCAAACCGCAAATCGCGCTGCCCAACGGTCCACGGCATCGCGATTGTGTCGGTACGAATGTCTTGGTACCACGCCTGAGTGCTACCCCGATCGATCACGATGTTGTCGCCCACGGCAAAGCCATGCCCGCTTTCCACGCCGAATGTTTTGGCACCAACCGGGACATAATCGTCCGTAACATCGACAGTAGAACCCGATACGCGGCTCCAAAAAGGAGTCGGATCGCTACCGACTACTTCGAGTGCATTTCGTTGAGTCGTCCCGGTCGCGATAATCACCGTGCCATTGGCATATTGGCCTTCGCCACGAAGCACGACACCATCGGCTTGGATTCGCAACGTCTGAGCAACTTCGTATTGACCTCGCGTCAACAGAACCGCGCCTCGCAAGCCATCGGCTCCGATTGGAAGAGCCGAAACCTGATCGATGGCACTCTGAATTCGAGCCCCATCATCGCCCGGACCCGGGTTAACCGTGACCTGCACCGTGGCTGTTGGGATTCGAACCAATCCACCACGGTACCCGCAAGTCGAAAAGTCAGGAATGCGGTCGCCTTCCGCGTCGGTTAGGTACTGAAGATTACCGCCAGCCCCCGGGAACACCCATTGGCTTGCCGGTCGCGATTGAGCATGAATCAATGTTTGAAACTCTGCACCAAAGAGGGGCGCGAAAGCAACAAAGATCGACGTCAACAAAACTCGGATCGACATATTTACGCGACCTCCAAGAAACCACACTTCTGGTTTAAATCAACCAATCTTCAGACGCAAACGCGTCATCCAGCTGTTGACTACCAGCCAACACGGGCGTGTCGACTGACGCCAACGTGACCGCTCGCTTCTTGTTTGATTCTTCCGAATCGCCCTGCAACAAGTCTGCTCGAGACAAAACAAAGCTTTGCGTTGACATCGAAGCCGAAAACGATTGGCTAACAGAGTCCGCCTGCGAACTCAGTTTGGACGAAGCCGCAAACTGGCTGGCTGCCGAAGCAGGCGGGACGACGTCCTGACCAAGGTTCGCCACCAGAACAAATCCGTCGCCCAGCACGTTAACGGTCCCGTCAGCATTAAAGTCGCCGCCCGACCAACCAACTCCGGTCGTTGTCCCTAAGTTCGCGACGAGCGCGAACCCATCGCCCAGCACGTTGACTTGGCCGTCAAGATTTGCATCGCCTGGAATCGCTTGGTAAATCTGTGTCGCGAAATCACCACCTGCCGACCCGCTGCCGTTACCATCGAGCGACAGGCCGCCAACAGTGCCCGCGATCGAATTGCTTTCAAGCGTGACCGAATAGAACGCCGCGTCCAACGGCGTATTGAGACTGCTCAAATCCCACGTGGCACTCGACGCTCCAGCAACATGGCTAAAGCCGATCCCGCTCAAGTCCACCAGCGCACCACCAACGGAATCGTTTCGAATGACCAACGAGCTGGCGGTCAAATCAACGCCCGCACTGAACTGGACGTCGATCGTCGACCACAAGTCAGGACGAGCGACCGAGCCCCCGTCCCGAACGAAGCTAACCACCTGGGGAGCAGAAGCCGTCACCAAATTGGCGACGCCCGGCGTCGGAGCAGTAGCGTTCCAGTTGGACGCAAAGTTACCGTTCACGATGCCGGATATCCGGTTCAAGCTGTCATCGCTTCCATCCGCATCGGCCCAAGGTGAAAGATCATCGTAGACCACTTCATCAACCGTTACGTGAGGAATTTCGAGCGCTACCGGATCGTCTGGCTGTTGAAGTGAGATCCGACCCGAACTGTTCGACAGGAATGAACCGTCATCGCTAAACGGCCCGATCACATTAATATTCGTACCGATGCCGTAGTGAGCTCTGAAGGCATTCAGTTTGTTGGTGCTGATGGAAGGGTCAAAGGAAACTAGCACCCACGTACCTCCGGCGGCAATCGACTCGGCCGGAAAATCAAAATCGACTTCGCCACGAATCCGCCAGTTAGTCGTGTCGACGGAAGCGGAGGTCGGATTGTGAATCTCGATGAATTCCAGATCGTTATCGATCAACGTCGGATCAATCGCCAAGGCTGTCGATGAAGGTTCGCCCGGATGATAGTTCACTTCGGAAATCACCAACGGACCAACGATGGAGTTTCCGTTGACTGCCCCCAACGTGTCGGCACTCAAACGCGTCAGACGTCCGCTGCCATTGGGATCGCGACCGAACGATTCGCCATTGAACGAGGCACCAAATGTGACCTCGTCTTCAAACGCTAGGAAGCCCGGGAAGGCAATTCTCGACAAATACACTTCGTCGCCCGCCGAACCACTCAGTCCGAAATGATTGAACTGAGGATTGGCGGGAGTCGGATTGAAATCTGTTTCGTCGAAGACAACGTATTGTCCAGGGTTAAGAATCGTACCGCCGGGAATCACAAACTGAAACGGATTCGCTGCGTCGTCTCCCAGATACCACCCGCCAATATTGATCGCGGAAGCGGTTGGATTGAACAGCTCGATCGCGTCCACTTGGTCCAAGTCAGGGTTCGCCAAAACTTCGTTGATGACCACGCCGGAACGACCTAGGCCCTCAGTGCCGGGCGAACCACCTAGTTCGACGCTCGATCGCCACGAGTAATATTTGCTCAATTCGTTTTCGGGTGTATTGACCGGATCGATCAGCACCAGCGAGGCACCCGATCCATCGGCAAGTTCCGACCACGGATCGGTATCGCCATATTCGACCGAAATCACTGCGTTCAAGTTACTGTCCGCCAACTCCAACGTCTCGCCGCTGTTTCGAAGCGATCCACCGTACTGGCCAAGCACCCGCGCGTCGGTCCCGTAGCGGACCTGGAATCCCGTGATGTCTCTTACAATCACCGCACGTTCACCGGGAGCAAGACTATCGTTGCCGAAGGTAAATGTGATTCCATTGACGAACTGCAAGCCACTAAGACTGATCGTGCCTGTTGCACTTGAGTTATAAAGCTCCAAGAACTCAAAGTCGTCATTGTCAGTTACGCCTGCGGCAGTCTCCGCGCCCGAAGGGTCATGCGGGTTATAGTTGATTTCGCTGATTCGAAGATCGGATACAGGAGCAGCGCTGCCGGCAACGACAAACTGGGCTGACTGGAGAGGCGACCAAGTTCCATCGGCGGAAACTGTTCGGCTTAAGATAGAAGTCGTGGTGGTCAGAGGAAGCACACCGCTCGAAGCTATCTGACCAACCGTCAATTCCGCATCGAAACCAAGATCGCTACTAATTAGATTTACTTGATGTACTTCCACCGCAATCGTATTGACGCCATTGATCAATAGAGACGCCGGGATCACAAAATCGACAAACTCTAGTTCTTCGTCACCGCCGATCACATCGAGCGCCAGCGTATCGTAGGTGATTGTGCCCGAGGGCAGATTGTCTCGGATGATTTCTTCACCATTCAGATAGACCACCACGCCATCGTCTCGATTGATACTCAATGTGGCTGTGTCGTAGTTACCGGTCGACGTGAATTCCTTGCGAAAATAAGTCGTTCGATTTCGGTTACCGTCCGGACCAGAATTCACGGTCGTGGTGCTCGCGGGATCCCCGAACCCAAACCGTCCGTTGCCGCTGGCCCAACTATTGTCGTTAAAGCCCGGCTCTCGCCAGCCCGTTCCTAGATCTTGGCCGGAGTCTTCATACTGCCAAATGGAACCGGCATCAAACAAAGTCGACGTGCTAACCGAACCGTCATAGAACTGGGCCGAAGAACTGAGTCCACCGCCGACTTCCCTTGGGTCCGTGCCATCAGTCGTGTAGAAAATCGTGCCGGAGCCGGAACTGTTAAATTGGAGTTCCTGTCCACCGTCGATCAACCCGCCGTGCTGTGGCACACCATCAATTAAAAAATCGGGCGCTTCAACGTTTGGCAGCAAAGGAGCGTCGACGGTACGGTTGAAACTTGAGTCGCTGGGCGAATTCCGAAGGCGCAACTCGGTGTTTCGCATTTGATTCAGAAAAGCTTCCGTACGCTGACGTAGAATGTTGTTTCTCACACCGGCAACTGCGTTGACCCAGTTGGATCTGAGCAAAGGATTATTTCTTTGAGCATCTCCCCACCGAGCAGATTCAGCAATGATCGCTTGATCAATCTGATCACTCAACGAATCCCAGCGAGCCACTAGATTGTCGTCGCTCAGCACTCCATCGTTGAAGAACACTTCCTGAATCCGGTCAGCAAATGTGATCCGGTACTCGTTGTTGGCCATTAGTTGCTGATGCAACCATTGAGGATTAAAAAACTCCACGCCCGATTCGAAATTCTCGTGGTTGAAAGGCCCCGTTCGATCGATGTTGACCTCGTTTGTCCGGTAGCTGTGCTCAGCGTCGTGAATAAAAAACTGGAACCCGTGGTCACCCGTTCGGCTGCGGATGGCGTTGTAATTGTTCAGAACCGCGTCGTTGATGAACCGCGTAATGGGTGCATCGAAGTTTCCGCTATGAAAGATGAGAATCATATAGTCGATCAAATTGTCGACATCCAATAGCGTCTCGTAGTTCGCATTGGCAGTCCCATCCGGATTCAGGCCCTGAGCCTCGTAGTAGGCTGCGTTGTCAACGAAAGCAGGAGTTGTACCGTCCGGCGCACGGGCTAACGCTTGTTGGTACAACCGATTGTAGGCCGCCAAGTCTCCTTCGGTCGCCGCGTTGATATAAGGTCGGCCGGGCCCAGCATCCGGTTTGATAACATCGTAGTCTTCCGGATCTCCACCCAGATAGTCAGCCGCAAAGTTGTTGTCGACTCGTTCCTGAGTTTGGTATAGGCCCCAATACTGCCCATTCAAATAAAGGTGCAGCCAGCTACTGCGAGTCGAAGGCTGCCCAAGGGCAAGTTGATTCTCGCGGTTGAACTGGTCAATAATGAAATTGTTGGATCCATCTCCATCTTTGCTCCACGAATAGTTTTGAGCGGTACGCAAATCCAGCCGGTCAAACGTGTCAACGCCCGCATTTCCATGGACAGGATACTCCAGTTCGGAATCACCGTACTCACTGCGAAAAAACAGCCGGAACGAGTGCTTGGGGTTGCTTTCGAGTCGACTGAATCCACCACGAATTCGCAGCCCTGCGTTGACTTGAAAACCCTCGGAACCGTCCGGGTTGAGCAGTTCCACCGAAGCGGCTCGTTCCCAATCAACTCCATCCTGAAGTGGGTTTGCATAGATGCCCGTATCTTCATCGAACAAGTTTTCAATATCGGTCGTAATTGACCACGTCGGAATCGACAGTAGGGCATCTCGAACCGCGCTGGCACCTTCTGTCGCAATGACCGCAGGATCGATTCCATAGTCGAGCGCTCGGCCGATCGAGCCAACGGCGGGAAAGTTTGCCGGGGCTTGACCGTTGTTCGATTGAGTCAGCACATCATCGACGAAAATGTAGGACCACGTGCGGTCGGGAGCCGATCGAAAATTTGGACTAAACGATGCGGCTCGCAGATTAGTTGTTGAGGAAATCGTGATCGGACTCGAGTACAACGTTGAATTATTGAGCGTCGGTGTACTTCCGTCGGTGGTATAGGCAATAAACGAAGACTGACTAGCCGTGTTCGTGGAAAGTGAAACCTGAAACGTGTCCTCATAGAACCCGGCGTCGACACTTGCGAACACGCGACCGGTGAATCCAACAAAAGGATCAGCATTAGGCGCACCAAAAGTTGGTGTCCCAAAATAGCTAACTTGATCAAAGTTGCCGTCGAACTGCACGCCGTAAGACACATCCGAGTATTGAGTCGGGTAGTCTGATCCGCCCGACCCAAACTCGGAAACAACGTTCCCCGCCGGATCGAATAGGCCGACGTACTCGCCTGACGAACTCAAGCCAAAACCGGTGTAAAGATCCGCGCCGCTAGTCGGATCCGCATCCGTGGCGGCCCGCACCACCAAGAACTGCCCAACCGCTAGGCTCGTTGATGGAAACGTCCAACGATCAGGGTCGACCGCGTCGTCGGTTAAAGAATAGCCTTGCAAGTTGATCGACGCATCGCCCGCGTTGTAAATCTCGATCCAATCACTCTGGTTCCCGTTGTCGTCCACGCTTCCATTGCTATTGGATGCAAGGAACTCGGTGATGATCGGCAAGCCTGCCAACAGCTGACGCGGTTCGAGCGGTTGATATGAAACCGATTTCGTCGCTGCGGAGGCACGTTTACGCCGAGCAAACAAGCACTCATTAATGGGTGTTTTCATAGCTGCAACCGGCAAGCCGTTAAGGGGGCGAGTGCGGAAAGGAATCTCCCATTGTAGCCGGTTCGATGACTGGGAAGAAGCGATTTTCACTTGGTTAACGACCCAGTGAGACATTTCACATCCTTGGGTCAAGCCCACGACTGCGGTAACCCGTGATAAAACGGTCCGCCACCCATGCATTGTGATTGTCTGGGTTGGGTACTAGGCTTTGTCAAAACCGTAGCCGGAATCGCCAGAGTTCGGTCGATTTCCCGAAGCCTGGCGACTCCGGCTACACAAATGTTCCCGAAACTTGACTTTTGGGACAAAGCCTAGGTTGGGCATTCAGTGGTACGGGGGCCAAAAAATCCCGTGTTCGACTCGATCACACCGACTCACCCGAGCAACTTTCATGCGATCTCTTGTTTGGTTTCGACGCGACCTGCGAATCAGCGATAACCCGGCACTCCACCATGCGGCCCAAAACAGCAGCGAAGGAACCGTTGCGCTGTTTGTGGTAACTCCGCAGCAATGGCTTCAGCATGACGATGCGCCCGCGAAGGTCAGTTTCTGGTTGCGAAATTTGCAAACCTTGTCTGAGTCATTGGCGAGTCTGAACATTCCGCTGGTCGTGAAAACGTGCGACTCGTTTGACGACGTTCCCAGCGTGGTTACAAAGGTCGCCAAAAATAATCAATGTGACCACTTATGCTTCAACCGCGAGTACGAAGTCAATGAGTCGCGTCGGGACGATGCGGTGATGACAGCCTGCCAAGAATCGAACATCGGGGTTCAGCGCTTTCACGACCGAGTGATCGTGCCGCCAAGAGAAATCGAAACGGGCAGCGGTGACTTCTACAAAGTCTTTACTCCTTACCGAAAAGTCTGGAACGAAAAGACGCTCGAACGTGCGGAAGTTTTTTCGGCGCCGAAAAAACAGAAAAAGATCGATGTGAAGCCGTCCAAAATCCCGACCAAGGTCAAAGGCTTCGACTTCTCGAACGCAAGAGAGGACTTGTGGCCAGCGGGCGAAGCGGAGGCCGCCAAACGATTGGAACAGTTCAGCGATAAAATCAAGCACTATGACAACGCTCGTGACGTTCCATCGGTAAACGGCACCAGTCTATTGTCGCCGTATCTAGCGGCAGGAGTCATTTCGCCGCGACAGTGTTTGGCCGCAGCCCGCAGCAATAATGCTCAACGGATCGGTGGTGAGGGCGGGGCAGCCGTCTGGATTTCGGAACTGACTTGGCGAGATTTTTACGCTCACGTCATGGTCGGGTTTCCCCGAGTCTCGATGCATCAACCCTTCAAACTGAAAACGGAAAAGATCGATTGGCGGTCTAGCGAGAGCGACCTAAACGCTTGGAAGAACGGCGAAACTGGCTACCCGATCGTTGACGCCGGAATGCGACAACTGAAGCAAACCGGTTGGATGCACAATCGACTTCGAATGGTCACCGCTATGTTCCTGACAAAAAACTTGCTGATCGATTGGCGGCTAGGAGAAAAGCACTTTATGGAAACGCTGGTCGATGGCGACCTAGCGGCGAACAACGGTGGCTGGCAGTGGTCGGCATCGACCGGGACCGACGCGGTGCCGTACTTTCGAATCTTCAATCCGTTTAGCCAAAGCAAGCGGTTCGACAAAGAGGGTAAGTTCATCAAGAAGATGTGCCCCGAACTTGAGCCAATCCCGGCCAATCAGCTTCACGATCCAAAAAAATTGACCGACGCAATGGAACAGCATGGCGCGGACTATCCCGCCATGATCGTTGACTACAAAGCCGGGCGCGAACGGGCTTTGGCAGCATTCAAATCGCTCGATTGATTGCGTTCTACTTTGGTTCTGGGCGTTTGATCGCCGGAACAAGCCGGCCATTTGGTTTCGCAAGGGTGAAAGATCCGGCTAGGAGAATAATGCGAGAGCCCATAAAATCTGTCTGGTCAAAAGCCAATGCTCTGGCCCAACAGCGGCTTGGGCGGAGCCTCGCCCTCCCGGAAAACTGCAAACTTCGCGTTCTGAACACCGAACACTCATATAACTTTAACGGAGACCATCATGCCTCGAGGCAAGACTTTCGATAACGCGACCGCTGCCGTTGGCGATACGCCGATGATCAAAATTAACCGCTTAGTGCCCGAAGACCATGCGACCGTTTTTGCGAAATGCGAGTTCTTCCAACCGCTCAACAGCGTGAAGGATCGCTTGGGCGTCGCCATGATCGAGGCTGGCGAGCGTGACGGTCACATCAAAAGCGATACTCATATCGTCGAGCCCACCAGTGGAAACACCGGCATCGCGTTGGCGTTTGTCTGTGCCGCCAAAGGTTACAAGTTGACGCTAACGATGCCGGACTCGATGTCGGTTGAGCGTCGAACGTTGCTCAAGCAATTGGGCGCCCATCTGGAGTTAACTCCAGCCGCCGAAGGCATTCCGGGCTCCATTCGTAAAGCGATGGACATCGTCAACGGTGACCCGAATGCGTACATGCCTCAGCAGTTTGAAAATCCGGCCAACCCGGACATGCATGAACGAACCACCGGCCCCGAAATTTGGGAAGACAGCGGGCAGAACATCGACGCCATCGTGGCGGGCGTCGGAACGGGTGGAACGATCACCGGAGTCGCTCGATATCTGAAATCGAAAAATCCTGACTTCAAAGCCTACGCAGTCGAACCCGAAACCTCTGCCGTGATCAGCGGTGAAGAACCGGGCAAGCACAAAATCCAAGGCATCGGAGCCGGCTTCGTACCCAAAAACTTGGACACCGATTTGCTCGACGGCATCCTGAAAGTCAGCAGCGAAGACGCTTTCGCATGGGGCAAACGCTTGGCCAGCGAGGAAGGTATCGTGGCGGGGATCAGCAGCGGAGCCAACATGTGCGCCGCGGCAGAATTAGCGGCTCGACCAGAAATGAAGGGCAAGCGAATCGTCACCATCATGTGCAGCCTTGGCGAGCGTTACCTGTCGACGCCATTGTTCGAAGGGTAGGGCATTTTCGAAAAGACCGTAGCCAGAATCGAGATAATTCTGGCTAAATTGGCTTTTCACAGTGGTACAATAGCACTGCGAGCTTGAGCCATCATTCTCTTTGTGGTTAAAAACCATGTCCACGACCGAATTCACCTTTCAATCTGACGTTGCTCCTCCGGTTCCGATCCATCGGTTCACGGTCGAGCAATATCATGCGTTGGGCGAACAGGGATTGCTTGGGCCTGAAGATCGAGTTGAACTCTTGGAAGGATTGATTGTCCAGAAAATAAATCAACTACCTCCACACAGCTTCGCCGTTCGCTACCTCGATCACTGGTTGCAGTCCATTGTTGCCGACGGGTGGTTGATTCAATGTCAATTGCCCATCACGCTGTCGACCAGCGAGCCTGAACCCGACTTGGCAGTTCTACGCGGTTCATTAGGCGACTTCATGAAGCGTCATCCGTCAGGTGAGGATTGCCGCCTTGTAATTGAGGTCGCCGATTCGTCACTTTCTCGCGATCTAGGCAAGGCAGCGATCTACGCCTCTGCTGGCGTAGAAGAATACTGGATCGTCAAGATCGCCAATAAGTCGTTGCTACGAATGCGACAACCCAGCGAGGGGATATACCAAGAAACATCGGAGCTCCTCCGCGACGAAAGCATTGACTTTCTGCTGGGTGATCATTCGGTCAGCTTCCCGCTAAGCGACTTGTTTCCCGAGTGAAGCAATCGCTCGAAAGTTACATTACTTCCGCCAACGCTTCCACGAATCGGAACACGTCCTCGAACGAGTTATACAGCGGCACGGGCGCCGCACGGATTACATTGGGTTCACGCCAATCGGTCATCATGCCTCGCGATTCAAGTTCATCCTGAATCGCACGCCCCTGGACGCCGATTAATTCAAACGACAATTGACAGCCTCGTTCGCTGGGTTCATGAGGCGTGATGATGTTGACTCGATCGCCCAGCGTTTCTTCAAGCAACTGCTGGAAGTAGGCGGTCAGCCTTAGCGATTTCTCTCGCAACGGTTCGATGCCACCGGCTTCTGCGAACACGTTCAATGAGGCTCGAACTGCCGCCATCGAAAGGATCGGCGGGTTACTCAACTGCCAGCCTTCGGCTGTCGGAATCGGTTGAAAATGATTCTTCATTTCAAACCGTGTCTTTTTATCGTGCCCCCACCAGCCTGCCAGACGAGGAAGCTCCCCATCGCTCGCGTGATTTCGATGTACAAAGCAACCGGCCACCGAACCGGGGCCGCTGTTGAGATACTTGTACGAACACCAAGCCGCGAAATCGATATTCCAATCGTGCAGCGAGAGCGGGACATTGCCTGCCGCATGCGCCAGATCCAATCCGATTCTAGCACCAACCGAGTGAGTGGCTTCGGCAATGCGAGCCATATCGATCACCTGACCGGTGTAATATTGAACGCCGGGCAACAAGACAACCGCCAAGGTATCGCCGTGCTGACGAATCAAATCGACAATCGCATCATTGCAAAGCGTGGCTTGTTCCGAGGCCGGTTTCGCAACGACCAATGATTCAGCCGGATCGAAACCATGATGCTGAATTTGTGACTGGGCCACTTGGTAATCTGAAGGAAACGCATGTTCCTCAATCAGAATTTTGTGCCGCGTTTTCGTCGGACGGTAAAACGTGGCCAGCATCAAATGCAAGTTCACCGTCAAACCGTTCATCATCACGACTTCATCGGGTTCGGCTCCGACCAGATCGGCCATCGGCTTGGCCAAGCATTCGTGATACGGCATCCAAGGTTGCTCGGATTCGAAATGCCCCCGCACTCCCAGCCGCTGCCAATTCTCTAATTCGGCCTGAACGAAACCGGCGGTTCGTTTCGGCTGTAGACCAAGCGAGTTCCCCACGAGGTAGACTTCAGGCGTTCCGTCTTCTCGCTCAGGAATCCAGAATTCGTCACGCCATTTTCGCAGCGGATCGTTCGCGTCCAGCTCGCGGGCGTATTGAAGCGAAGTTGCTTTCATCGTCACGGTCCTACTACCACGAAAAATACGAAGCACACGAAAAAACTCGTCTGTGAACACAGCAGCGTGTCGATTCGATCGAAACTTTGGCAACGAAGACTCTGCTTTCTCTGTTACCTGCTGTTCAAATCGAGTCGTTCTTTGAGACTAGATTTTTGGCTCAGCTTGGGACATATCAAACTCACCAGCTCTTTCGACAACGGTACCACATTGATCGCAAGTACGAATCGACTCGGGGCCGTTCCAGAATTCGTCCATCACTCGATGTAAATCTTGATCGATGTGCTTGAGCCGGAATTCTGCTTCATGGACCAAGTGCTGATCAGAGTTGCAGTACCATCGGAGCTTGTCGACCGTTCCTTCTGGGCGAGGAAATTCCACAATCAAACCAAGCGTTCCTGCAGGGCGTTGAGGGCGATGGGGAATCAACCGTGGCAGCAACCACATTTCTCCCTCGCGGATGATGACGTCGTGCGGGTCGCTCCCATCGAGTGGCCTGATCCGCACGGCGATATCGCCCTCGAGTTGATAGAACAGTTCCTCGGTTTCATTGACGTGGTAATCGTTCCGAGTGTTGGGGCCTTTGGACACAAACACGATCACGTCGTCCGCTTCTTTGTAGAACTGTTTATTCATCACGGGCTCTTGGAACTCGTGATCGTGGTCAGCAATCCACTGCATCAGGTTGAAAGGCTTAGTCACCATGGCATAAACATCGATTCAGATGGAAATTAAAAAGGAAGCACCACACAAAAAACGCATTCCGGACCTCTAAGACGCCGGGCGGACCACAGCTTCAGGTCGGAGCAATGACGAGACCGCAATTGTACGGTAAACTTTTGCGAATCGACAATCATCACCCAGCCTAAAAACGACTTCAACTGATCATGCAACTTGTCTCTTGGAACGTCAATGGAATCCGTGCCGCCACGGATAAGGGCTTGAAAGACTTTGTCACGTCCGAAACGCCCGACGTTTTGTGCTTGCAAGAAACCAAGGCTCACCCCGACCAAGTGAACACGGCGTGGCTGGAGGAATTGGGCTACAGCGGTGTTTGGAACTCCGCCACAAAAAAAGGCTACAGCGGGACGGCGATCTTCTCGCGGGTTGTGCCCAAAAAGACCTCGATCGGGATGGGTGTTGCCGAGCACGATGATGAAGGCCGAATCGTAACCGCCGAGTTCAACGACTTCCAGCTAGTCACGGTTTATACACCCAACAGCCAGCGCGAACTGAAGCGACTGCCGTACCGCCAGCAGTGGGACGCCGATTTTCTGAAATGGCTGAAGAAACTTCGGAAGAAGAAGCCCGTTATCTTTTGCGGCGATTTGAATGTGGCTCATCAAGAAATCGATCTGGCCAACCCCAAGACCAACACTCGCAACGCCGGGTTCACTCAAGAAGAACGTGACGGTCTATCAAAAATGCTGGACGCAGGGTTCAAGGACTCGTTCCGCGAATTCGAAACCGGACCCGAACACTACAGCTGGTGGACGTATCGCATGAACTGCCGAGCCAGAAATATTGGCTGGCGGTTGGACTATTTTTGCGTGGATGAAAAAATCTGGGATCAAGTCGCCGACGCGAAAATCCGGCCTGAAATCATGGGTTCCGATCACTGCCCGGTTGAATTGACGCTCAAAGCCTGACGCGGTGACCCAACGTGTCCGCCGATCTGCAATAATCTGAACTTTAGAAGTTCGCATCTTCATTTTCGCAGCCACGCATGCTCCGCAAGATCACGCTCAAAAACTTTATGTCGCATGCCGAGACGGTTGTCGAGTTGGCTGATGGGCTGACGGTTTTGACCGGACCAAACAATTGCGGCAAGTCCGCGATCATCGCCGCACTGCAAACGCTGGCGTCCAACGGAAAGACAAAGCACGTTGTACGTCACGGCGAAAAGATCGCAAGCGTCGCCGTTGAGACAGACGAAGGCGATTGTGTCGAATGGGAACGCAAAGGGACCACCGTCAAATATGTCATCAACGGTGAAGACATTCATCGGCTCCAAGGTGGTATCCCTGAGCAACTTCACGACATCCTGAAACTCGACCGCGTCGATCTGGGTACGGGGAAAGCATCCGACCGATACGACATTCACTTTGGCGAGCAAAAGTCACCCGTGTTTTTGCTCGGAGACACCGGCAGCCGCGCGGCGCAGTTTTTTGCTTCTTCTTCAGACGTGTCGCGATTGATGGAGATGCAAGCGCTGCATCGAAGTCAGGTGCGGGACAAAAAGAAAGAAAAAAAGCAGCTTGAAAAGAAAAGCAATGCAAATGCCGCGCGGCTTGCAGTTCTGAGCCCGATCGGGTCAGTCAACGAGTCCATTGCCGCGGCAGAATCAAGTGCCGCCAATTTAGCGAACCAAGCTCGTCAGTGTCAGCGAATCAAGGCGCTGGCTGACGCATTGGAACAAAAAGAAGCTGACTGCAAATTGCTCCAAGCCGCTTCGAAAGAGTTGGCCCGGCTCGATCAGGCCACATCCTCGATCGTCAAGCTTCAAACGGATCGCCAAACGGCGATCAAGCTGAAAGAAAGTTGCGATGCGATCGAGGCAAAAAGCGAATTGCAAACTCGCCTGGCCCGCGAAGACGAAGCATTACGGCAACTGCAAGATCCTCCCGCACAGCACCAGCTTAAACCCCTCAGCGATCTGACTCAAAAACTTGCGCAGACCCACGGCCAGATGGTTCGCCTAACGTCAGTGGCTCAATTGCTGAACACCATCACGCCCCCTCCAAACCTGATGCCGGCTGATTCATGCCGACAATTGATCGAGCGACTGGAGGCAATTCATGAAACGGTAGCCAGACTTCGATTGACGCTAGAGATAACTCAAAAGCTGGACCCATTGCCCACGCTTCGTGATGTATCGCGGTTAAGAACTTTGATAACGCAACTTGAGCGTCGCGAACAGCGATTGACCTCTATTCGATTGGCTGACGTTGCACTCGATCGCTTACGGATTATGGAATCGCCGAAAGAAGGGAAGCCTTTGAGTGAAATGATTGCCGCCTTGGAACGCTTAACGAAGGCTCGCAACAAAGCAAAAACCTCCGCCACGGAAGCGGCTCGCAACGTGCAAACCTGCACCGATTCCATCGAAGCGTTTGTTGCCGCAAACCCAAAGTGCAGCGTTTGTGGAGGCGAAGTGGACGCTGCCACGTTGATGTCTTCAGCATCGAACGCACACTCACACGCCCCGCAGGAACATGATCCAAGCCAAACCGATGCTGGTAAAAAAGCAGCTGAACGGGAGGCATCACGATGAACTCCAACAAACAAACTTCGTCAGATTTACGAGGCTTGCTGTTCATTGGCGACCCTCATTTGGAATCTCGGATTCCCGGGTTTCGAAAAGATGATTACCCAACCACCGCGTTAAGGAAGTTTCGCTGGTGTCTGGAGTTTGCCAAAGCGAACAAGCTGCAACCGTTTCTGCTGGGCGACCTGTTCCAACTGCCTCAAGACAATCCTAACTGGTTGATCGGCGAAATTATCAGTGCCATAGCCGAGTTTACAAATGGATCGCTTCCGGCCATTTACGGCAACCACGACGTACGCGAAAATTCGCTCAAGCCGAATGACTCGATCAACATCTTGTTCGCTGGTGGGCACCTGCAGCGAGTCGGTTTCAATGAAAATGCGTGGACAGGGACCGTCGACGGCTCACGCGTGTCGGTCAGCGGAACCGTCTGGGGAGATCGCGTTCCGAAAAGCGTTGCGAGTTCGGACGACAATGATTTTGGGCCGTTCGATTTGTCGATACTCATGACTCATCACGACATTTTGATCCCCGGCTATGAAGAAAGCGGTCGCATTCGCCCCAAAGCCATGGAAGGGCTCGACATCGTGATCAATGGCCATGTCCATCGTCGGCTGGAGATCGTCAGCAAGAAGCGGGCCGACTGGCAAACCCATTGGGTGACCGCCGGGAACATCACGCGTCGTGCTCGCAGCGACGCTTCACGATTGCATCAACCTGCCGTTCCGTGCATCATTCCTAACCTTCGGTCGCAAAAATCCGATGCAGAGCAAGGCCAACTGTTCGACGCGACCGATCACGACCACGACTGGGAATGCATCCACTCATTCCAATTTGAATCGCAGCAGAAATTTCCGTGGTCGATCGAGTGGATTGAAGTACCTCACGCCCCGTTCGACGAAGTGTTTCACCCAGAAGTCGAGAACGAGGAATTCGAAAGTGAAACAGGTTCCGAATTTATCAAAGATTTGCGGGAACTTACCCAACGAAGAACCGATTCGGGCGCTGGGCTGACAGACTATTTGAAGGCAAATCTTAAACAGTTTGAAAAACCGGTCGCCGATCAGGTCTGGAAACTCGCACAGCAAGTGGCGGATCCGAGCGAACTGAGTTCGTTACCTGAGAGTCGGCCCGAACCAGAATAGCCGTTCAAATTCGCAAGTTATCACCAGTCTTTAAAACGCACTATCGTCGTCAACCAACAAAAGAAAGGAACGCCTGATGGGAAAGTCTCCCCAAGATGATCACTCGATTGAGCAACTAAAAGAACAGTATGAAAAGCTGAACGAGCGCAAGATTGAAACCAAAACCGAGCTCAAGCGGGCGGAGGAAGATTTGGCCACTCTGCAAGAAGACGCCGATCAGGAATTCGGCACGCATGATGTCGCCGAACTTCGCGAAAAGTTAAATACGATGGAGGCCGAAAACAAGAAAAATCGGCTGGAGTACCAGAAGCTGCTCGACAAAATTGAAACCGATCTTGCCAAAGTTGAAAAAGAGAATAAACAGCCTGCCGCCTCGGAATCTGAGACAAATGACTGAAACAGACTTTTCAATCGAAACACTGATTGTCGAAGAACCGCAGCGCGCTAAAGCTCTGGCAGCGATCTCCAAACGAGCTCAAGGGTTACTGGGTCAGCAGCAGGAACTTTTGCGAGCGCAGAGCGAAGTGACGCAGCAACTGACTGAAGTTAACGATTTCCTCGCGATCAGCGACGCGGTCACCGATGCCCTAGACAAACTCAGTCATGATGTTTTCCAGCGACAACTGAGCGATATCGAAAAAACGATCACCAAGGCTCTGCAGGATGTGCTTGACCAACCGATCGAATTTGAGGCGGTAGCCTCTTTTAAAAACAATGCAACAAGCGTGGATTTCTCTATCCTGCGAGGCGGCAATCAGGAAGATATCATGCGAGGGCAGGGTGGATCGGTGGCGAACGTTGTTTCGGTTGGCTTGCGTCTGTTTGCCATCGCAACGCTTGACCAGCGGCGGCATCGCAAGTTCTTAGTTCTGGATGAGCAAGACTGCTGGCTCCACCCCAGCCTTGTCCCCAGATTAACCAAGATTGTACAAGAGGCCGGCACCGCGCTTGGGTTCCAAGTCCTAATGATCAGCCACCACGATGTCAGCAATTTTTTGCGGCACGCGGATCGCGTCTATCGACTTGCTCCTGATCGTGGCGAAGGTGTACGACTCGAACTCGTCACCAGCGACGAAATTGCTCTGCAACAGAGGTCGACATAATTTAACGACAAATTTGATTTGAGACGTCGCTTTGCAAACCGCACACGCCACCCCACGATGATTCGCGCTTGTTCGAAAGCTCTGCCAGCCGATAAAATATTGCGGGGCGTTTGACTCGATTAAAGGATTCCAATCTCTTAGCTTCAGCCCAAGCTATCTTCTACTCCGCCCTCGTGACTCGACCACCATGCCGATCTTAAAAAAAGAATCCGACATTTTTCCAGACGACCTGCTGGAAGAAGTGACGCTTGCCCGGCTGTTGGCCCAGAACCGATCGTGGTGGTGCGTTTACACGATCTCTCGACGCGAGAAAGACCTGATGCGAAAGCTTGGCTCGCTCAAGATTCCTCACTATGGCCCCGTGTTGCCCAAACGCTATCGGTCTCCCAATGGGCGGCTGCGGACGTCGTTTGTTCCAATGTTCGCCAACTACGTATTCATGCTGGCAAACGAAGATGAACGGGCTCAGGCCATGACGACCAACTGCATTTCCACATGCAATCAAGTGGTGCAGCACGAGCTTCTAGTCGAAGACCTGAGGCAGATTTGCTCGATTGTCGATCAGGGCGAAGCACTCACGCCCGAGGCCAAATTGCAGGCGGGATCGCGGGTTCGCGTTCGAAGCGGGCCCTTTGCAGGACTCGAGGGAGACGTGCTTCGCCGGGAAGGGAAAACACGGCTGCTGCTGTCCGTCCGGTACCTAGAGCAGGGCGTTTCCATGGAAATGGACGAGGCGTTGCTAGAATCGGTCTGATTCGCGGGAACCCACAACCAGCCCTTGCCGTAGCCCTACAGGCCGCCCATCCCCCCTCGTTGCACCGGTTCTTGAATTCTGCCGCTTTCGCCCACTTTTCCAACCGGACAAATTTGGAGATTTGATTATCTTCGATGCATCCCGAACGGCCGAAAGTAA
Organism: uncultured Pirellulaceae bacterium; assembly: GCA_937929805.1. Lineage (GTDB taxonomy): Bacteria > Planctomycetota > Planctomycetia > Pirellulales > Pirellulaceae > Mariniblastus. Next base: position 74,234 of record CALFUT010000008.1, on the reverse strand, counting down.
CCCTACACAGGAGTTCGACCTGTTGGCAGGGCGGTGACGTAGTAGGATGAAGGGCTCTTTTCTGGGCCATTCATTTTTTATCGGGTGTCACCCACGGGAACGGAGTGCGCGCCGATTTATGAGATTGTCGGTGGCGGCTCAATTGTTTGATGTTTTTGTCCGTCATTTGGCAAGTTCTTCAAGCAAGCAAACAGTCCCGTGGGCGTCTTTTCCGAGACAACAAACAGCGCCAATCGGAATAATCAAAGCATTCGGAAAGTTTTAGCCAGCCGGCTAGACATGCTTGGGTGCTAATTAGACTAGTTGCTGAGCTTCGCTGGCATCGTTCGCGAAACCGGCTCGCAACACCCGTCCTTCCAACCTGTTTTTCCTTTTGAGCTTGCTATGACAAAAAGTACACAAGAACCCACCAAAATCTGTTGCCTTGGCGCCGGCTATGTCGGCGGTCCGACCATGGCGATGATCGCTCACAAGTGCCCGGAGATCGATGTTCATGTTGTCGATCTAAACCCGGATCGAATCGCGCAGTGGAACAGCGAAAAGCTTCCCGTGTATGAACCGGGCCTCTACGACGTGGTCAAGCAGGCCCGAGGTCGCAACCTACGTTTCACAACCGACGTGCCGGGAGCTATCCGTGAAGCCAACATGTGCTTCATCTCCGTCAACACGCCGACCAAAACATTTGGCATCGGGGCCGGACGAGCCGCCAATCTTGAGTTCGTAGAAAAGTGTGCTCGGACGATTGCCGAAAATTCAGACAGTGACAAAGTCGTTGTCGAAAAGTCGACGCTACCTGTGCGTACCGCTGAATCTGTCAAGCGAATTCTTTCCAGTCACAGCGCAAAAGTTAAGTTCGATGTTTTGAGCAACCCAGAGTTCCTTGCCGAAGGGACCGCGATGGAAGACCTTCGTGACCCAGATCGAATCCTGATCGGAGGTGACAGTTCCGCTGCCATCGAAAAACTGGCGGATGTCTACAAGAACTGGGTTCCCAACGACAAAATCATTCGCACGAACCTGTGGAGTAGCGAACTTTCCAAATTGACCGCGAATGCGTTTCTCGCTCAACGAGTTAGCTCGATCAACGCCATTTCGGCATTGTGCGAAGCAACGGGTGCCGACGTAGATGAAGTTGCCGGTGCGATTGGCACGGACTCGCGGATTGGGCCTAAGTTCCTCAAAGCGTCCGTCGGCTTCGGTGGATCTTGCTTCCAAAAAGACATCCTGAACTTGGTTTACTTGTGCGAGCACTTTGGACTTCCTGAAGTGGCCCAATACTGGGAACAGGTCGTCAAAATGAACGACTACCAAAAGTATCGCTTCAGCACGCGAATCGTGAAGAAGATGTTCAACACGGTGTCCAACAAGAAAATCGCCATCTGGGGTTTTGCGTTTAAGAAAGACACAAACGACACTCGCGAATCGGCAGCCATCTACGTTTGCCGGGACCTGCTGGAAGAGCGAGCCAAGCTAACGATTTACGATCCGAAAGTGGATATCGATCAGATCCGTCGAGATCTAGCGTATCTAATCGCTGGACCGAATGGCGAGCTGACCGAGGTTCAAAAAGAACTTCTGCAAACCCATGTCACCGTCGCCAAGAGCGCGGAAGAAGCAGCCGATGGAGCTCACGCGATCGCTCTGATGACCGAGTGGGACGAGTTCAAAGACGCCGATTTCGACTCGATTTACCAGTCGATGATGAAGCCGGCATTCGTGTTTGACGGTCGCAATGTGCTCGATAGTCAAAAACTGTCCGGTATTGGCTTCGACATCGAAAGCATCGGCAAGGCATAACAGGCTTGCGTGTCGGCTAGAAATATGCCAACTGAAAACGAAAAGAAATGGATCGCGGCTTGGCGAAGCGCCGGGCCGGAGCTCGAGCGTATTCGTCGCGAGGAACTACGTGACATGCCGGAACACTCGGGGCTGAAGCTTCTTGGTGCGATGAATGTCGCCAATGAAAGCCTAAATGGCTTGGTCATTTTCCAAGCTTGGATGTCGCGCCTGAGGATTTTGGAATTGCAAAAACAGCTTGAACTGCGGAGTGAAGGGTGATTCCCAAGTCGCTCTGGAAAACGGCGGTTGAGTTGCAAAGATATTTAGACTCACTTGGTCATCAGTTTTGTTTCATTGGTGGTGTTGCAGTTCAAAGATGGGCGGACCCGCGATTGACCCAAGACGTTGATGTAACGCTTTTGGTCGAGTTTGGCGACGAAGAGAAAGTGGTCACGAAAATTCTTGAAAAGTACCAACCGCGAATCGAAAATCCGACTCAGTTTGCCATTCAATCGCGAGTCCTTCTCGCACAGGATTCTCAGGGGATTGGAATCGATCTGGCTTTGGGTGGAATGCCTTTCGAACAGCGATTGATTGCTCGTTCCAGCTTTTGGGGTGTTCCGGGAACCGGTAGGATCCGAACTTGCGCCGCAGAAGATCTTGTCATTTTGAAAACGTTCGCCGCTCGACCACGCGATTGGAGCGACGTTGAAAACACAATCATTCGTCAAGGAACCAAGCTTGACCGAAACTTGATCCAAGAGGAACTTTTGCCGCTTTTGGAACTCAAAGAAGAACCCGAATTGATGGAACACCTCAATTCCATCTTCGCGAAAATAAACTCTGAAAATTGAACATCACTAAAACAGCACTCATCACTGGCATCGCCGGTCAGGATGGGCCTTATCTGGCCGAGTTGCTGCTGGAAAAAGGTTACCACGTCCACGGTTTGGTTCGCCGGTCCAGCTCCGGCAACACGCAACGGATTGATCACCTTTGCTCAGCGCTGGAATCATCTGGCGGACAAATCCGCTTGCACCATGGCGACCTGACAGAGGGTTTAGCTCTTCGCGAACTGGTGCTGGATGTCAAACCAGACGAAATCTACAACCTTGCCGCCCAGAGCCACGTTCAAATCTCGTTCGACAAACCGGTCTACACCGCCAGCGTGAATGCGATCGGAGCGTTGAATGTCCTTGAAGCAGCACGTCAATTGGATAAGCTCAAGCCAACCCGTATCTGTCAAGCATGTTCCTCCGAGATGTTCGGCGATGCGATTGAGACAGCCCAAAACGAGCAGACTCCTTTTCGCCCGCGATCTCCCTACGGTTGCAGCAAAGTTTTTGCGTTTCATCAAACCGTGAACTACCGGGACGCCCACGACCTGTTCGCGGTGAACGCGATTCTGTTCAACCACGAATCTCCGCGTCGCGGGGAAACGTTTGTGACTCGCAAGATCACTCGCGCTGCCGCACGGATCAAACTGGGCCTTCAGGACAAACTTTCCCTTGGCAACTTGGACGCCAAACGCGATTGGGGATTTGCGGGTGACTATGTTGAGGGCATGTGGCAAATGCTTCAACACGACCAACCGGAAGACTTCGTATTGGCGACCGGCATCGCCCATACGATTCGCCAGTTCTTAGATTTTGCGTTCGGTTATCTAGATCTGGACTGGACTGAACACGTCGAGACCGACCCCAAATACCTTCGCGCGTCCGAGGCTAATTTGCTCCGCGGCGACGCTTCGAAAGCGAAACAGATTCTCGGTTGGGAAGCCTCCACCAACTGCCGCGAACTGGCCGAACTGATGGTCGATCACGACCTGGAACTTTCGCGAACCGAATCCGTGACGGTGCAGCCCACTACTTAAAGTTCGGCTGCTTGGTATATGTCAAAAAAGCAAGAACCAAAGAATCAGTCCGGCTGCCTGTTTAATCACGGTCACGGCACGGAGCTTTTTGGAGCGAGCAGTTGACAAGTTCGCGAACGCGGCTTGTGCGAAGCCTACTCGCTTTCGGAGCGAGCCAAGGGACGCAGATGCTTGCTCGAATTCTGTCTATGCCGGTCATGTTCTCCGTATGGGGCCCGCTTAAAACCGGCGAGTGGCTCATGCTCTCAGCAATTCCGTTACAGTTTGCAATGATCTCGAACCTAGGAATAAGTTCAGTTACTGCAATCGAGATAGCGGCAGCCGTTGAGCAAAAGCAACTGCGAAAAGCCAGCTACATTTACACTGAGTCCGGCAAAGTGGTATTAGCTGCTTGCTTGACCGTTGGCACACTATTATCGCTTGCTTTTTGGGCGATGCGTTCACGACTGCAGGGAATTGCGCCAGCGGAAAATGTCCTGTTGATTGTAGGGGCTCTCTTGGCTGCCATGCTCATTCGTCAACTAGCCAACACATTTCACGCTCTTCTTCGCGCGACAGGATATCTAGATGCTTCGATCTATCTCGCGGGAAGTATGCAAATAGCATTTTTGGTTTTAGGAATCTTCTATGGCGTCGGCATGCTCAAGATAGGCTTGGGCGCACTGGCTGTTGTTGCAGTAGTTATCGCGTTTTCGGAATTGGCTATCGTTGCCTGCTTAGGTAGCTGGTTGGGTGCTGGAGTTCGATTTTCCACCACTCGCTTTCGCTCAAAGCGTATCAAACGACTTTTGAAGCGAAGCACCGGCTACTTGGGATTGCCGACATTGGAAACGCTCTCAAATCAAGGCTTACTTTTGCTCGCTGGCGTGCTAGGAACGCCCGAGTCCGCGGCAGTCTTTGCGGCTATCCGGACACCGAACAATATTGCCAGACAAGCCGCCACCGCGTTAGGCCAGTCGTTTGAACCCGAATTAGCAAGAATCCGCAGCAATAAAAATCGACTGACTAGCTTGCATAAAAAATTGCGTCTGCTAACGCTCGTTGCGATAGCGTTGATCGCGATCGTGTTTGTTTTTCTTGGCGAATGGGTTTTTGAATTGCTAACCTCAGGAAAAGCCGTTTTTGACGGCCCAACGTTCTGGTGCGTGTACATCGCAACAGCTATCCATGCGTTGTGGCTGGCAGACGCACGTGTACTTTTAGTACTGAAAAATTATCGACCCATCGTTGTAGCCTATGCCGTCGGGATTACGGTGGCGGCGATTTCGGCTCCACTGCTTTTTCCGACACTCCAACTTTTCGGAATTGCGGTGAGTTTGCTCCTAATTCACCTTGTCGCATTTACCTTGATTCAGCTTAAAACCCCTCGTACGAGCCAAAAAAGCTTGGTTGTAGAAATATGAATATTTTCGTCGAAAACAGTACTTGGAATAACATTGGTGATTCATTCTACCAAATCGGCATCCAAGGCCTCCTGTCCGAACTACTCCCCGACGCAAACATCCTTGCCGGAGAAGGGCCGCCTCGGCGTGCCTTTGGCCTGAAACAAGCCACCCTTGAGAAGTGTTTCCATCTTCGGGAGCATCAAGAAGCCGACCTGTACATTTTCTCAGGCCCGATCGTCAGTAATCTTCACAATGATTACGCCGCCTTGTTTCAATCACTCAAACGTGAGGGCAAACGCTACGCTCTTATGAGCGTGTCGACGGGCCGCACGTTGGAGCAAAATGAAATTAACCGAATTGGGAAGATCCTGAAGGACAGTCCGCCAGACTTTATTACGACGCGTGACCAAGCAACTTATGACGTTTTGGCGAAAATTTTCCCAAACACTTACAACGGAATTTGCACTGCTTTCGTGTCCCCAAAATATGTAGATGTCGCGCCGGTCAAGGAATCGGTTCAGTACTTCACAAGCTCGTTCCATCGAATCCCTGAGCCCGATTATTCCTTTCCAGCTGATGCCAAACCAACAGTGGACAATATACAGGTCACCAAACGAAAACCATTCCCGTTCAAGCCACTGGCGGAGACCGTTGAGTTTCGCTCTGTTCGACCAGCCGATGTTGGGCCTTTTTCTGTGGTAAGGCCTCAACACGGGATAGGCCGACGCTTACGTTGGCAGCAATTTCCACACGCCAATAGTTTTGCAAGCTACAACCCGAGCGGCTATTACTCAATTTATCGTTCTACAAAATTCACGGTTACAGATCGCGTTCACGCAGCGGCCATTACGGTCGCACTAGGAAACCCTGCTATTCTTTTGTGGGAAGGCTATCGCTCTGGGATTTTCCCGCGACTGGGAATGGATTTTTCCGGCGGCCAAGTCATGAGGTTGGATCGCAGTCGACTTGAGGAAGAAACGGAAAACCTGAAGACGTTTTTACTGAAAAACATCAGCTAGTGGATAGTGTTGTGAAAAAACATCAAGTCGGAATCTCCACCGGAATCGGGCGACTCCACTTGGTTTCGTCAGCGGCGGCTGTCGCGCCCCATGTCGAAGTAAGCCTGATTACAGGATTTGCTCCTAGAACGGATGGTACGACCGCGCGAATGCTGAAGTTGACGAACGCCGGGTCCAAACTGGTGTCACGATTGTCACCTCGAAGGCCAGTGTCGTTGGGCGATTGCCCGATCTATCAGTGCACAGCCCCCGAGGTCGCTTTAAGCCTGTGCTCTCCTTTGTCACGCCGGTGTGGCTACGCGGTCAATGAGCGAACGAAACGCGTTTGCTGGCAATGGTTTGGCTGGAACAGCCGTCGATATATCAAGGAGTTGGATGTTCTTCATGTCCGAGCCGGCGCAGGGCAAGGCGGCCTGATCAACGCTGCAAAACGTCAAAACACCAAAATCTTGGTCGACTACAGTATCGCCCATCCCAAATTCGCGGACCAAATTGCTGCCGAACTTGGTGGTCGAGACATCTCATTTTCAATCAATTCTCGCAGCCCATTCTGGCAACTGGTTGAAGAAGACGCCCAGCAAGCGGATCTGATTTTGGTCAACAGCGATTTTGTTCGCGAAACCTTGGTTGATGCTGGGTTCGCTGACGAAAAAATCCGCACAGCCCATCTTGGCATCACGGAGACATTCCGCGGCTTGAAGACCGACTATGCCATCTCGGGGCCATTGAAACTGCTGTTCACCGGAACGTTTGGACTGCGCAAAGGAGCCGACACGCTCGTTCAAACAATTCGCTTGCTGTCGAAGCAGGGCATTGATGTAAAATTGACCGCTCTTGGCGTCGTGTCTCCAGATGTTCGACGAATGATTCATGAAGCGGAACTTCCACTCTATCATTTTCCAGGGTTCGTTTCGAAAGACGAACTCCGTCGCCACCTGAGTCAATCAGACATGTATGTGTTTCCATCCAACTTGGAAGGATGTGCTCAATCACTAAAAGAGGCAATGGCAGCGGGATTGCCGGTTGTCACCACCAGAGAATCGGGAGGCCCCGTCACAGACAGCCAAACCGGCATAGTCTGCCAACGAAACAAGCCAAGGCAGTTTGCTGATCGTATCGCCAAGCTGTTAGAATCCGAGGATGACAGAAAACGAATGGGTTCAGCTGCTTCCGATCTTATTGCCCAAGAACACACTTGGGACGAATACGGACGAAGCGTGGCCCACATATACGAAGAGCTCATCCATCGTGATGCGTAGGCTTCGTTCTTGGTCGCCCGACATCGAGAAACCATCTTGAACCACTCCCGCAAACAAAAGCCGATTCGATTGCTAACGGCTCATCCTTTCATCAACCTGATCGCGTTCGCGATCGGGTTTGGTTTGAAGGTTCCTGTTAGCCTTGTCGGAACTCTCCGTGCTACAGAGTTTTTATGCATCGCGGCTGGCTTGGTCTATGTCTTGCCCAAGATTATGAAACCGGAATACCGGACGGTGTTGAAAATTGCGTTGTGGGGATTGGCTTGGATTGGGTTTCACTGCGTCAGCGACTTTGTTAATACCCCGCCGCGAACGGATGTCATGAAGGGGCTTGCCAATATTGGCTTGATTGTCACCAACATTGTTTTTTTTGCGGTCTACTTCCGTCAATATCCTACCTCGATTTTCCCATTTCTGTGCGGGTTGATCGTGGGAGGACTCGTCATGACACAGCGAACGCTTGACGAGACTGCGGTTGAATTTTGGGATCTTTACATTTCCTACTGGTTAAATCCACTGATGATTTTGGTAGCCCTTTGTTGGGTACGGAGATCGAGTTTCGTTATCGTCGTGGCCTACGCGGCCATTGCCTGTTTAGCGGTCGTTTTCAATGGCAGGTCAGAAGGGTTGATCGCGATGCTAATCGCGTTCTTGTGTTTCAACTTCATCTATTTGAGCAATGAAAAGCGATCAATGGCCAAGAGAGCGAAGTTTCGATTGGTTTCCTTATTTTTAGTTGGGCTCACTCTTGCGTTCATTGCTTACTCAGGTCTTGGGCAAGACGGCACACTCGGAAGCAAAATCCGACGCGACTTAGCGACCTGTGATAATCCTTGGAATCCGATTGAAGTTGCCATGTCTGCCCGTGGCGGCGTTGACATGGCTCTTAGGGCAATTGAAGAAGCTCCGCTTCTTGGGCATGGGTCAAAAGCTAAACTTTGGCATTTGGTTCCGCGCGGCCTCGAAGAGTACGCGTTGCGAGCTGGCGAACTGCCAGTCCATTCAGTGTTTTTTCAAGCTTGGGTGTTCAGCGGAATTGTTGGCGCGCTGTTTTGGATCTTTTTCGCCAACCTTATTTTGAAACAATTCACTCTGTCACTTCAGCTTAAATCGCCGCCGGCCATTTACGCAGCCGTCGCCCTACTTGGGTTCTCTGCGTGGCATATTGCGTTCTCACCATTTGGATTTGCCCGCTATATGCTACCCTATTTGTTCGGCATCTGTTACGCGCTGAATAAGCCGAAGCCGGCGTCGTTCTCTAGCACGAGCCTTCCAGTGCGATGACAAAAAAAACCGTTTGCTTTGTCTGTCTGGGCAAGTGGGATAGCACGCTCTGTTTGCGGGCAAAAAGCATCGGTGAGAATCTGGAAAAATCTGGCTGGAGTGTCACTTTTCTGATTCCGGATATCATCGAACACCAGGGACTCGACTCGGCGAACATCCATTTGATGCCGACCAAACTGCTCTCGTTCTTGTGGGCCAGTCGTTCGATTTTGAAACGGCTTCGTCCTAGCTTTATTCACTTCCTAAACCCGGAAGTAAAAGCTGTTCTACTATCAATGTTTGCGGTTCCGCGATCCTGCCAAGTCATTGGCGACTGGGAAGATTGGCATGCAATTTCTCGCGACAGCGGATTAAAAAAATACGCCACTCGATTCAGTGACTGGTTCATGCGAAAACGGTCGGACATCGTAATAACGGCCAGTCGCTGGCTGGCTGACGAATTCGAAAGTGTTGGTGTTCCGTCCCCGCATTACATACCCTATGCAATGCTGCCTCGAGAATTCCCAAAACTTCCCAACCCGTTTCAACACCCGACGGCGGTGTTCATGGGAAGTTTTCACTCGAATTGGGATCACGATATTCTGATCGATGCCGCCAGTGAGCTGAAAGCACGTGGTTTAGCACCACCCATTTTCCTGATTGGACGCGGGGAGGATCTGAATCGCTGCAAAGATGTTTGCAGAAAACGCGAACTCCACAACGTGCAATTTTCCGGGTACTTGGATTGGGATGACATGCTCAATCGCCTGCAATGGGCTTATGTCCTTCTGTTTCCGATACGAGACAAAATCGCAAACAAGGCGCGCTGTCCCTTCAAGGTGTTTCAATACGCCCAAGCGAAACGGCCAATCCTAACGTGCCGCGTTGGCGAAGTTCCTACTTTTCTTGACGACAAAGCAATCTACGTCGAGGCGACCGCCACTGCGTTTGCCGACGAACTAGAACGCGTTATGGCCAGCCCTAGAATGGAAAATGTTGACTATGGGATTGAAGCCCACACTTGGGAATCAAGAACGGAAGACTTCATCGCCGCTATTGGCGGAAACGAAGCCGTTTATTAGCATCGCTAAACCAGCGCCGGTCGTCGCCGAAGTCGATAGCAAAAGCACTGTCACCAATTTCTAAGATTCATCCAAGCACTGAATAAACAAACTGACCAATTCATTCACCTCGACTTCATCAGAGGTGTGGCGGCTCTGATTGTGCTAATGTCACATGCCCGCGCGATGCTACTGTTACCTTTTCCTCAAGCAGGAAGTGAAAGCTTCTTAACGCGATTCTTTTACATCGCGACTGGATTCGGTCACGAAGCTGTGATGGTATTTTTCGTCCTCAGCGGTTTCTTGATTACTCGTAGCATTCGATTTTCCGTCAGTCGTGACCGCTGGAAGTGGCAAAACTACGCGTTAAAAAGACTCGTCCGGCTTTGGATGGTATTAATCCCCGCGCTCATCCTGACATTGTTCTGGGATACGCTTGGGCATCAGTTTTCCACCGCATACTACGAGGGAAAACTGAGCGACAAACTTTGGGTGGGGCCAAGCCCCGGCTCGTACGACAGCAGTCTGATCTGTTTCATCGGCAACGTCTTTTTTCTCCAGACCATTTTTGTCTCCCCTTTTGGCATTAACGGCCCGCTGTGGAGCTTGGCAAATGAATTCTGGTACTACGCGCTGTTTCCATGTCTATATCTGTGTGTATTTGGATCCAACAAGTTCGTCAAACTGATGCACTTGACTGTTGCGGTCGCCTTGATGTTCTGGCTGCCTGCCAAGCTGTTGCTTCTGGGAGTTGTTTGGGTACTTGGCTACGGGGTGGTTCTGGCACATTCTCATACGCTCATTATGAAGTTCGCTAACACAAACTGGTTTCGCCTGGCGGCTGCCGGCTCTTTGATGGCTGCGATGTTGCTGTCCCGAAAAGCTATCGTGCCCGAGCTAATCGAAGACTATTTGGTCGGTATGACATGTGCCGCTGTGATTCTCAGCGTGCTTGACTGGAACTGGGGGCCCACGTTTTACAGGCTGGCTTCTAAGGCACTGTCGGATATTTCGTACACACTCTATCTGGCACACGTACCGCTGCTGGTCTTCGCGAGCACCGCTCTATACGAAAATCAGCAACTCCCTTTCACGCTCCGAAGCGTTACAATTTTTGCCATGGCACTGCTACTGTCTGTCTTCTATGCGACAGTGCTGTATCTTCTTTTCGAACGCAACACGATCTACGTTCGAAACTGGTTTCTTCGCAATGACTCGCACGCGAAAAAGTTGCCCGGCTGATCGAGGGAAATTGAGGCCATGCCTCGTTTTCCAAATCAAAAACTGGCAGCTCAGTATTTCGCGAACCCTGAGCGTCCAATGTTGGGCTGCGACAATCTACTAACTGCCACGGTTAACCATGCCTCACACAATTGTTCATGTCATTGAAGACGTTGCACTCGCATCTGGAGGGCCGTCCCGTTCGTCCACTCAACTGCTTGACGCGATCAACAAAACTGGCCAGTACTCTTGTCGGTTGCTAGTTTCCAATCAAGATCGCCCCAAGGTCGCTGTGCCTACATCAGTTAAAATTACTGACGCGAGCGAGCATGGGTCCATAAGCCGGCAGGTGGTCCATCAAGCCCTGACGGAGATTAACGACGAAACTCCAATTCGGCTGGTTCACATTCATGGAATCTGGCTTCCTTTCCTTCACCACGCCGCATCCTACTGCCAAAAGAACGGTATTCCGTACGTGATCGCACCGCGCGGGATGCTTGAGCCTTGGTCGTTGAATCAAAAGTGGCTGAAGAAAAAGTTGGCCTTGTGGCTCTACCAGCGAAGCGACCTACGCCGATCATCTGGTATTCACGTGACAGCCGAAAGCGAGAAAACATCACTCGAAAGCTTGGGCTTCAAACAAAACTTTGTCGTTTCCAACGGCGTTGCCGTTCCCGAACTTCCACCAAAGTCTCCCGTCACTTCAAAGCCATCCGTTCTGTTTCTTTCACGAGTTCATCCGAAAAAGGGCATAGAAATATTGCTGTCCGCATGGCGCGAGCTCACGCCAGTCGGATGGGATCTTAAAATCGTCGGGCCTGGCGACGCCCAGTACATTGCACAGCTCCGAAAATTGATTCAATCGATGGAATTGGAATCTTCGGTGACGATTCTGCCAGAAACCGATGATCAAGCGAAGTGGCAGCTGTATGTCCAAAGTAGTCTGTTCGTTTTACCGACGCACAGCGAGAACTTTGGCATTGTCGTTGCTGAGGCATTGGGGGCTGGAGTTCCAGTCATTACTACCACAGGAACTCCTTGGGCAGAGCTTGACGAATTAGGCTGCGGCTGGTGCATTGAGTTAAGCGAACTCAATCTGATCAGTGCTCTCCGCGAAGCAACTCTGATGGATAAAACAGAGCTTGCCAAAATGGGTGAGGCTGGTCGCAACTACGTTTCATCAACTTTTGGGTGGGACGTCATTGCTGACAAAATGTGTCGACACTATCAACGATTAATCGGATGAGCTGCGGACGGATGAATCAATCGAAAAACAGCCATGTGGCGGCTGCTCGACAAGTAAAAAACTACCCGGCTTCCGAACAGATCGCACGTATCATTTGGGGATGTGTCAAACTGTTTTTTTACCTGACGCCAAGACCGCTCTATTCACTGCGGAACATGATGCTTCGCTGTTTTGGGGCCAAAATTGGGCGAGGTGTTCACATTAGCAATTCGGCGAACATTTTTGCACCGTGGAAACTCATCGTCGGCGACTACTCATGCATCGGCAACCATGCCATCATTTACAACCTTGGCGGCGTCACCATTGGTTCCGGAGCTCTGATCTCTCAGTACGCCCACCTTTGTGGGGGTTCACATGACTACCGTGACCCAAACATGTCTCTGCTGAAGTTGCCCATCAACGTTGAAGACAACGTCTGGATTTGTGCGGACGCTTTCATCGGCCCCAATGTCACGATTCACGCAGGCGCGATCGTTGCTGCCCGTTCGGTGGTTGTCAAGAATGTAGAGCCGGGAATTATCGTTGCTGGCCACCCCGCCCAAAAAATCAAAGATCGTGAGTTAACACGATAGGCCACGCCCTCCACGAGTCGATTGCTCTCTTCAATAAATACCTGAAGACCGAATCTCTATGAAGCGCTACCGCCACGACATTGATGGCCTGAGAGCCCTGGCAGTTACGCTAGTTGTCGTATTCCATGCGGTACCTGTTTTGGCTTCCGGTGGGTATCTTGGCGTTGACGTGTTCTTCGTGATCTCTGGTTTCTTGATCACGTCAATTTTGCTTCGAGATCTGGAATCTGGCAGTTTTTCTCTAATCGATTTTTGGGAACGGAGAATTCGGCGAATCATGCCGGCCTTGGTCGTGATGGTCTTCGCCTGCCTGCTGGTGGGCACTCTGTTGATGCTGCCCAAAGACCTAGCCGAACTGGGTGAATGCTCACTTTTTCAATCAATTTTTTTAGCGAACGTCTACTTCTGGCGTGACACTGGATACTTTGCTACAGCTTCCGAGCTGAAACCTCTTCTTCACACTTGGTCTCTTGCGGTTGAAGAACAATTTTATGTCTTTTTTCCTTCACTTCTGTTTTTAATCAGCAAAAAGGGAAACCGCCTGAAGCACGCTGTCTTCTGGGTTCTTTTCTTTGGCTCTTTCGCAACGTGCATTTTTGCTTCCACTCGATATCCTTCGGCCAATTTTTTTCTACTGCCAACGCGAACGTGGGAACTATTGGCGGGTAGCATTTTGGCGTTGAACCCGAAAGTCGGTGCATCGGGGTCTGAGCGTCTTGGCTGGCTACGAACCACGATCGCGGCGTCTGGGCTGGCCATGATTGTTGTGCCGGGGTTCGCGTACGACGCTGATACGATATTCCCCGGCTTTGCCACTGTGCTGCCGGTCCTAGGCACTGTTTGCCTGTTGGCAACTGGCAAAATCGACAATCCTGTTAGCCGACTTCTTTCGTGGAAGCCAATTGCGTTTGTCGGCTTGATTTCATACTCGTGGTATCTTTGGCATTGGCCACTACTGGCCTTTCCGCGTTATCTGCTGGGTGACAACTTTACGCTTCCAGCGCGTCTTGCGGCCGTTGCGGTGAGTATCGTTTTCGCAATTCTCTCATGGAAATATGTCGAGACGCCGTTCCGCTCGAAAACCATTCTGTCAACGACTTTACGATCTTACGGTGCCGGCGCATGTGCGATTATTGGCTTGCTGATTGTATCGATTGCCATCGAACAAAATGCTGGATTTCCTGCTCGCTACTCGGACGAAGACCTTCAGTTTCTAAGTCAATTAGAAGTTCACTCGGGCGTCGATGCAGCAACTTTGGACGATATCCAGAACGATCGAGTGCCAGTTCTTGGTAGCTCCAACACCACCCCATTGTTTATACTTTGGGGCGATAGCCACGCTAAAATGCTTGAAATATCCCTCGAGAAAATGGGAAAGCAGCACGGCTGGTCATTCCACACCGTGGCAAAAGATGGATACGCTGGTCAGATCGTGTCCTCAAAGCAAGGTGCGATCAACCGGAATAAAGAGATTCTTCGCTTCATCCAGCGAACGGATTGCAAACACGTGCTTTTCGTTTCGCGGTGGAGCTGGAGCTTCCGACCGCTTACCGAAAACCGGCTTTCGTCAGAACAAAGCAAGCAAATAAAACTGGCCCTGCCGGCCCTAGTCAATCAACTGGAAGTGCTGGGCGTGCGTTCCACGATCATGGCTGAAGTTCCTTGCCAAGAACACGGAGATGCGTACGGCACGTACATTGGCGTCAACCGAATCCATCCGAAATTGTGCGGTTTAAGTCGAGTTTCGTCACAGGCTTATCTTGAAACTCGGCGTTCGATCCAAGAAATTTTGCAAAGTTGCCATGCGGACATCCTAGACCCTTCACCCTACTGCTTTGATGACGAAGGGAAATCGATCATTTCGATTGACGGGGCATCTGTTTACCAAGACGACGACCATTTCACCAATCACGGTGTTGAACAACTTTTGGGTAAGCTGCTGACTTCATGGGTAGAAACGATCCGCTCACCTAGAAGACAAAGTCTTTCCAAGCCTTAGCAAGTCAAGCCGTAGCAAGTTGCCAATCAGCCGGTGATTTGTTGCATCAGAAAACGAACCGACAATCGACTCACGCTCGCCTGCCACACCACCCATGCATTAATTCCTATGACAGCCCAAACTCTCCCGATCACCGTGCTGATCGCCGCCAAAAACGAATTCGTCAATTTGCCAAAGTGCATTGAATCGCTTAGATCAATGGAACGAATCATCGTCGTTGATTCCCAAAGTACCGATGGTTCAATCGAATTGATTGATGATCTTGGTGCGGAATGCGTCCAGTTTAGTTACTCAGGTGAGTACCCCAAAAAGCGTCAGTGGGCGTTGGAGAATCTCAACATCACGACTCCGTGGACGATGCTACTGGATGCCGACGAACAAGTTACGGAACAATTGGAAGCGGAGATTCGCGCGGCCATCAAACAAACGCCATCCCATGACGCATACTTGATCAAAAAGGGTTTCCATTTCATGGGGCGCAAAATGCGTTTTGGGGGGTTTTCGCATTCGGCAGTGCTACTTTTCAAATCTGGGGTTGGGAAGTTCGAGAGAATCGATGTTGAAGAAACGAGCGGACTCGACATGGAAGTCCACGAGCGTGTGCTCATCGATGGTTCAATTGGGCAGATGAAAAACGCTTTGATTCACGATGATTTCAAAGGCTTAGACGCCTATATCGCTCGCCACAATCGGTACTCTTCATGGGAAGCTGCAATCCGATTGAAACTGGCCGATGAGAATACGGACAGCGAACAAATCAAACCATCTATTTTTGGAGACCTTCAAGAGAAGCGACGGTTCTTGAAACTCTGTGCCATGAGAACCCCATGTGAACCTTGGGCTTGGTTCATCTATCACTATTTTATTCGTCTTGGGTTCCTTGAAGGCCGAAGGGGGTTGATCGCATCGCAGATTCGATCCCAGTACATCAGCAATGTCCGCGCAAAAGTTTTCGAACGAAAACAGAACAGCCGCTCTTGAGTTTTTGGCCAGAACGTTGGAGATCGAAGGATGTAGGGCTGAAGCACGCCAGACTGCAATGGCCAGCGAACCTTTGCGGCTTAGAGCTCGGGGGGATAACTGCACGCGTTTTGCCGAACAGGCATGTCGTAGCACTTAGCAACGCCAAACAGGACGCACGCCAAGACAATATGGCAAGAATTTCTCGGCACCGGCTCTAGCGGGTGCTATTCTTCTACGCTGGTTCAAAAAACAGCGTCTTAGACGTAGTCGTTCAAGAAACTCCGGAGATTCGTCCATGCGTTTGCAGCATTTCAAAAGCGAACTCTCATTCAACCACAAAGTCCTGCGATTAGTTTGGGGGATTGTCTCGGCCACCCTTTTCCGGTGCTCACCTCGCACATTTCATGGCTGGCGGTGCTCACTCCTTCGGCTCTTTGGTGCTCGGATTGGAAAGCACGTACGCGTTTACAACACTGCCAAAGTGTTTTATCCGCCAAACTTAGTGCTAAAAGATCACGCCGTCATTGGCTGCCACGTTGAACTCTATTGCGTTGCTCCGATTGTGATTGGCTCTAATTCGATGGTATCCCAGTATTCCTATTTGTGTGCAGGTAGCCACGATTACAACCAGCCTCACATGCCGCTCATTGCGTCACCAATTTTTGTCGGCAAACAGGTATGGGTCTGTGCCAAGGCATTCGTGGGTCCCGGAATTTCGATTGCCGATAGGGCAGTGGTAGCAGCGTGTGCCGTCGTTACCAAAGATGTCGCTTCGAAAACAGTTGTCGGTGGCAATCCCGCAAAGTTTATCAAGACGGTTGGGGACTCTACTAGGAATTCAATTGCGCCAACGACGCCTAAGAAATCTCCCCAATTGCTTTCTCCTGTCGGTGCCGCCAGTTTTGCACCCGTCGGTGCCGATGCTGAATTGGTTCATTGAGAAACCGCTTGCGCATAGTTTGCCAACTTTGTTTTGCGTTAGCCCACGAGTGGCGGAGGGGGCATTGCTGATTCGATCCTCACGCTGGTGCTCAACACACGCCTCAATTCGTCCTAGCCCTAGCTGTCTCTGATTCGGACGGGAAGCACAACCAGTTATCGAATTGGCCGACATGCTCTAAGGTTTTACAGTCTTTATCGAACACACTGTAACCGGCCGATTTGAGTATGCTCAGGACGGCTTCTGCCGCTTCACTACCGACTTCAACGTAAATCAATGGTCGACATTCGCTGAGGATTCGAGGGGCTCCGTTAAGAACCATCTGCTCGGCGCCTTCCACGTCAATTTTTATGAAATCCGGAGCATCGAAAACGTCGAGCAGCGAATCTAGAGTCACAGTAGGAACAAACTGTTTTTCACGAACCCCACCCATTTGCGAGCGCCCACCCGCTGACTCCAGCGAATTGCTCGCGCGACCACGCTTTGCGACTAAAAATGTAGCAACGGAACAAGACTCAGATGCCGCTGCCGGCAATATGCTAATGTTTCGGTCGGAGTAATCATCCAGCCTTGCTGTTCTCCTCAATAGATTCGCAAGCCAAATATCTGCCTCGACGGCGACGACGCTCCCTTGAGACGCGATCCCGGCCGCAGCGAAAGTGAACACACCAACATTCGCGCCGACGTCCCAAACGCAACTAGAGGTCGTTACGTATTTTTCAGCAACCGCAATCAAATCCGCATCGAATGCTCCCAACCCAGGCTTGAGGTATTTCAACTGCGCATCTGGGGACACGAACAAAGGAAGAGTTGATCTGTTTACACGTATCTTTCGCTTAAAGGTTTTTCCTCTGCTGATTTTCTCGATGAAAGTTCGAACCGGATTCATTTCATTCCTTAGTAGCTGGTTTCTACGATTCATGACCAACCGAAAACGAGGTTGCTGGTTGGCCTTAGTCACGAAATTATAACCGCACAAACTTTTCACTGGTTGTCAATCTAACGAAAACCAACTAATTAGCTGCTTCTGATTTCTCAGTATTGGCGAAAATCGAATCCGCGATTTGCTCAGCTAGTCTGCGCTGACCGAGTGCGTTTAGATGGATTCCGTCGGCATAGCAATTCGAATCGAAATTCAGCTCGCATCGTCGCAATTGCAATTTCTTGGCAACACCCTCTAGCGCTGAGCGACCTAAAGAACTATCCCGCAGGGCGTTTCTCGTCGGGTGAAAAAAAACGGTGACCTCTGCTCCCGCCTCAACACATTCCTTCAATAAGGATTCAAAACTTGCAATCGCTAGAGGATCGACGACAAGTTCCTTTTTGGCACTGAGCGGCGTCGACAAGTACTTTCTTTCTACCGCGTGAACCAATCGACTTACCCCATCAGAGATTCCGCAGGCAGGCCGTTTTGATGGATATGAAAAATCAACTCCCACCAATGGCTCAAACGTAGGAATATCTGCGGCATCATGATCGGACACCACGACGAACACTCGCTTTGCATCGAACAATCCAAACTTCCGGACGTACTCAAGCTGGTTTTGGGGGCCCCAACTAGGTGCGGAAACGTTTCCAACTGCTAAGTTATGGGCAAAAGCCAAGCATGAGCTTGCAAGCTCACATTGATCGATTCCTGGAATACCGTTCACGACACTATCGCCTATAATCAGAGCGTCAAATTTATCAGCTTCGACTGATCGCATGTGCCAACGATTAACGTTAACCCGCTGGGTGCGTAAACGATATTCTCCGGGTGCCAACAAGTACTCAATTCTCGGGTCGGCGACGTACAGCGGCGGATTCCCTAACCCAAACAATTGCCGAGCTGACCATTCGGCTCCTAACAGAGATACCACCGCAGCGATTACCAAGAAATATCCATGGCGGCGTTTCAAACGCATATACGAAACCTAAATCAATGTGCTGGTTGCTTCGCAGCTGGCTCTGTTCCCAAAATATGAACCCGTTACGTGCTCTCAATTCGAAACCTGCATTTGCTTAACAACTGTTCGCCTCAGTCTAGCTAATCGTCTTTTATGAACTACCTCAATTTTCTTGCAGCCTTGCTTTTTGTCATGGCATTCGCTGCCCCCAATTCTTCAGTTGCCCAAAACGTGGCAATTGGACAAGGGCGTCTGCAAAAAATCGCTGGAAAGCAACGAACCAATGGAACCGGCGTCCGATTTTTGCATGTCGAAAGTGAGCGCACCGACAAGAGCATCGGCCGCGGTGTCTCGTTTTCTCCTGATCAAAAGGCTCCTCAATTCAAAGGGAAAACATTTGTCTCACCGTTTGCTTTGAACCAGGGCAAGAACGCGCACGCGACCTCTCTAGGAATCGCGATGTACGCCAACGGTGTCGGAATTGCCGATGGACTTGGCAAACGCGGCTCCCCGCCTATCGCGATTGCGGGTGCGAACAACTGGATTTTCAATCAATTGGGAACAAACCATCCGGGTGACAGAACCCCAAACCAGATGCCGAGGCCTCAACCTTTTGATGTTTCAACCCACAGCTATATCGTCCATACGTCCAATGCCTTTACGAAAGCGTTAGCCGAAAACGCGTTGCAGCGTCTGGACTACGTTATCGCAAACTCCAAAATGACAACCGTTGTCGGCGCAAACAACAAAGCGAACAGTAAAGTTCCAGCTCTTCTCATCCAAGCGTACAACGTAATCGGCGTTGGCCGCAGCGATGGTGAACACTCGTCCGGCAAGACCACCCTCAACGGCAAAGGACGGCTCACCGTTGACATCGTCGCCCCTAGACCCGTGACCACCGGTGTGCACAGTACAAGCGGAGCCACCAGCGTCGTCAGTGCATGTGCCGCAGTCTTGCACCAAACCGGCGCAAAAACGGACGCGGTAAAACCCACCACCATGAAAGCAATTTTATTAGCGGGAGCAACCAAAGAGGAGTTCCCCTCTTGGAGTCACTCCGAAAGCCAGCCGCTTGATACGGTTTATGGCGCCGGCGAAATCAATCTGCTTAACAGCTACCAAATTCAAAAAAATGGACGCTGGCCCGGCACGCTAAACGCCGGTAAATCCAAGATACGTCACACCCCGGCCGGTTGGGATCGAAATGGCAATCTGCCACCGGGCGATTCGAGGGTTTACACTTTTCAATCACGACCCAAAACACGCCCCCTAACTTTGTCGGTGGTATTAACATGGAACTTGGCCGTGACCAACGGTAGTGAAGCACCGGGCGAATTTTTACCAAAAACTTCATTGGCTGACTTAAAGCTAGAGCTCTACAGAATGCAGCCAGACGCCCCTGATCTACTAATCGAACGAAGCGACAGCGAAGTAGACAACCTCGAACACTTGTACATCCGCAACTTGGCGGCAGGCCAATATTATTTGAAAGTGGAGAACAAGAATACTGAGAACAGCTCGGCTGCATACGCGATTGCGGTCGGTGAATCACTTGCTCGCACCAGAAGGTAAATTCAGAAAATTAATTTTCTATTGTATCACCGCAAACCACTTGGTTCTTTAGGGAATTATGCAACTACGCGGCTATATGTTAGAGTGCCGGGAACTGAGTTGCCGAAGGCCCAACGTAACCTTTATCGCGAATCTTAAAACACTTACCGAGCATGAAAAAAATTGCAATCTTCATGGGTACGCGCCCCGAGGGAATCAAGATGGCTCCGGTGGTGAAAGCCATCGAAGCGGCCGATGGCCTCGAACCAATCGTGATCTCGACGGGGCAGCATAAAGAGATGCTGCAACAAGTCGTGGACCTTTTCGAAATCAAGGTTGACCATGATCTCCAAGTCATGCAGCCCAACCAAACGCTGCCCTCGCTGACAGCTCGGTTGATCACTCGAATCGATGAACTGCTGGAGAAAACCAAGCCCGATATGGCACTGGTGCAGGGTGACACGACAACTGTCTTCGCGGCAGCACTTTGTTGCTTTTATCGGGGCATTCCTGTCGGGCATGTCGAAGCAGGGTTGCGGACCGGAAACATTCGATCCCCGTTTCCTGAAGAAGCCAATCGCAAACTGGCCTGCCCGCTAGTCAGCTTGCACTTCCCGCCGACAGAAAAAAGCAAATCGAACTTGCTACATGAGCGGGTGGATGAAAGTACGGTTCACGTCACGGGCAACACGGTGATCGATGCCTTGCATCTGGAAATCGCTCGCCAAGAGTCGGCTGAAAACCAAGCTCCGCTAAAGGCAAAACTGATCGAAGTAATTGGCGAGGATTTCACGCAAAAACCATACGTGTTGATAACGGGCCATCGACGCGAGAACTTTGGTGGAGGTTTTGACGAGATTTGCACGGCGCTTTCGACACTGGCAAAAGCTCATCCCACGTGGTTGTTCGTCTACCCGGTTCACCTGAATCCGAAAGTTCAAAAACCGGTTTATGACACCCTTGGGCAGTTTGCCAATATCAAGCTAATTCCGCCTCAACCATATTCCGAGTTCTTGATGTTGATGAATCACTGTCGAATTGCTCTGACCGACTCTGGCGGCGTTCAAGAGGAGGCTCCATCGCTTGGCAAGCCAGTTCTTGTCATGCGTGACACGACCGAGCGACCAGAAGGTGTTGATGCGGGAACGGTCCAGCTTGTTGGAGCAGTCGCCGACAACATCATTGCCAACGTCAATACGCTGATCAACGATCAGGCAGCGTACGAAAAGATGGCTCAGGCAAAAAATCCTTACGGCGATGGTAAAGCGGCAACACGGATTGCGGATACCGTCAAGGAATTCCTCCAGTAGCCAGCGATCAAAAGAGGCTCCATTGAAAATTTCTGTCATTACCGCTGTCTACAACCGAGAAGCGACGATTGCCGATGCGATCAAGAGCGTCGCCGATCAGGATTGCTCCGACCTTGAACATGTCTTGGTCGATGGAATGTCATCCGATGGCACCCCTGACATTATCGAAGCAAATCGCGACACGATCGACATTGCAATTCGGGAGCCGGATTCCGGGATTTACGATGCCTTGAATAAAGGAATCGCGGCATCCACCGGCGATGTCGTTGGCTTCCTTCACGCTGACGACTTGTTTGCGGACCAGTCGGTAATCCAGCGAGTGCAGGAAAAATTTCAAAGTGGCGACTACGACGCCGTCTACGCGGACCTAACTTACGTCGATTTTGAGGATCTTGATCGCGTCATTCGCTACTGGAAATCGGGCGATTATTTTGTCAGCAAATTCCGCTTCGGCTGGATGCCGCCCCACCCGACGGTTTATATCAAACGCGAAATCTACGACAAATTCGGTGACTATCGAATTGATCATGGGTCGGCGGCCGACTACGAATGCATGGTTCGATTAATGGTTCGTAATCAAATCAGTGTTGGCTACATTCCTGAAGTCGCCGTGAAAATGCGAGTAGGTGGTGAAAGCAATGCCTCAATCGAAAACCGCATGAATGCGAACTCGGCCGACAAAGTCGCGTGGATCGAGAATGGTTTGAGACCTCCGTTTGGCTTGAGATTCACCAAACCATTCAGAAAGATTCCTCAGTACTTTCTGCGGCAAAGCTGATCGCGTTTCGCATGAAGCTTAAAAGCTTTAATCGATCGGTCTACTCGGCAGTGGCGTGGTTCCCGAAAACCATTCTCACTACGGCTTGGTCGAATCTGGCGCGCGAGGGGCAAAGACGCTGCGAAAGCGGAATTTCTGTTTGCCGCTTGATGACCCCGATGCCGTAGCCCTTGGTCGTTCAGAATGGGCACCCGATTCCGACTTTTCGATGGATTGTTGAATCGCCTTTCGAGGCGGCTGCCCATCATGCTCGGTTGATTCGTCGACGGGCTTTGTGAATGACGGCGTTTTAAGCAGGGGCTTTTTCAGTGGCCAAGAAACCGAGCGCGCACGTAACTTCTGGCCTTGCTTGCCAACCTCTTGTCCGACCGATGCCGGTGACTGGTCGTTACCCGCGAGTTGTCCAAATTGATCTTCGAAATGTTCGGTTAGAAACCGAGGCCAATAGCTTTCCAACAGCCGTCGGCATCGATCGTAAGTGGCCGGCGTCGACAGCAAAGTGCTGGCCGTCGCGAGTAACTGCGTAATCGCTTTCGAATCATTCTCGTCAAACCAACGATCGAAAATCTCGACGCGATCGATCATCACCGAACCCGGCCCCATCAAGTCGAATCCGACTCGCAGCCGATCCAAATTCTCAATCGGTAAGTCGTCAAAGTGGACAGCAAATCGCTGCCATTGTGAGCCTGCTTGATTGCCATCGTCTGCCGAGACCCGCCCGCCGATTTCTCCAAATCGATAATAGGTCGAAGAGCCCGATTCACCCTCGAGCGAGATCCGCAGCGGCAGATCTGGCTGATCGATTTTCAACCAAGCGGACACTGAAAGCCTGCCCGTTTCAGGCGCGGAGAACTCGTTACTTCGAACCCAAACCGGCGTGTTCGATTCGTTGGTAAGCCGAATCGCTCGATCACCATCGTACACATCTGCCGTTTCAAGCTGCACGCTCTTGCCGCCGTTTTCCTGACCCACACGTCCCACGCCACCATTAGGACCATTGGTCCAACCGGCTACCGTCGAACCAGCGGCCAAGCCCGTCACTCCATCGCGCGACGCGGTTTCTACCGTTTCCGTCTCGAAGCCCGAGTTGGTCAGGACGTCAAGCGGCGGCGTTTCCGTTGATCGAACCAACAAAGACTGAAGGCGATAAATTCGTTTTTTAAGTTGCAGATCGGCATCCACAGGGAATTCAATCGAGTAATTACTCAAACCCGCCTTCACATCATCGGATCGCCCGGCGACCAAGCTCCATGGCGGAACCATAAACGCAACGAAACGATTGCCGCCTTCTTCGAACGGTTTCAGGGCTTTCGAATCAATTAAACTTTCCGACAGCGAGACAAACGACGACTCAACACGATCGTCGGCATCTCCGTCAGACCTTCTTTCGACAGACTGCGATCCGTCCAATTGAACACGAACGTTGATTGGCCACGGCGAAGCGTTCACCGCGTAAAACCAAACGCCGCCTTTTGTTGCGGCCTGTCTGACCACAACTGGCAGCGACCGATTGAGAATTTTTGATACGCCATCCGAATCAACCGCCACAACGTCTGCAAATGGAACTGAAGGCAGCTGCACATATGCTCGACTCAGTTCGGTCAGCTGCTCATCTTCGACGACCGGAATCGCCCAACTGCTATCGACCAGCAGTTTTGCATCGGTCGCAAATAATCTTTCGACAAACCGACGCCCGTTCAAAGCCCCTGCGGGCATCAACTGTTGCCGACGCATCAACGGTGCTTGCTGATTTTTGAATGGTGGCTCTTGTTCCAGCTGAGCAAAATGGACCCAATTGCTGCGATGGACAAACAAGTCACCTGAATCCTTACGACGTCGAAACAGATCGTTCATCTGATCAAGGTGTGACACGTGAGCATCGACCCGCTGCGACGCGAGTGAATCACTTGGTGAAATGCGGTGCGGGTTCAGCACGACGATTGACTGGTTTCCTGTATCCTCAGACAACCAAGATGAGTCGAACCCCAGCTTTAACATGGCACTTCGATAATCTGGGGATGAGTGCAGGGCAGGATTCAGCGAAGCAGCAACCTCCGCGTTCCGATACAAATCAATCGGAGCCAGATAAAGTGTGCCAGCCGCCAATTTCTCGCTAACGATACTTCCCAATCGCTGGTAAAAATCCGACATCTGAGCCGCTCGCCAAGCCAACCAACGTTTACGTTGCGGCCCGGCCAAAAAGCGAGCGATATCCTCACGAGTCTGAAGGTTGTCTCGGTCCACGTCATCGATATTGACCGACGCCAGAAAACGTTCCATCGTCAGTTGGTCACAAGCCCAATGTTCGCCCGGCAGCAACGCCACCGTATCCGGCCGGCAGGCAATCGCGACGCCGCGAAACGAATCATGATGTTGATACCGTTCAACCAGCTCCGCAACGACTTGCTCCACGGAATTTTGAACCGCGGGAGCTATCGGGTTGTGCCGAGGCAATCGATTGTCTCCTTCCGGCGGCAACGACAGTCCGTTGTAGTCAACCAATTCAGCTTCACCCGTCGAACTGATTCCCGGCAGTGGTCCATTGAGCGACAAAACGGGAACCAGCTTTAACTGCTCTCGTTCAAACATTCGAAACATCAACTCGACCACGTCCTTACGAATTGGGTCGTTCCCATTCCCCAGAAAACAGCCCGTGTCATAAAGCGGCCCCGGCTGCAACGTTTGGCTCGGATACAAACCACTTCCATCGGCCGCCACTGCAACAAACGCACCCGCCAAATTGCGCGCTTTCAAGTGCTGTACCAGACGATCGACTCCTTGATAGAACGTAACCCAATCATCCAATGGCTGGCCCATCGATGAATCCATGTACTCGCTTGCGCCGAAATTGTCTGTGAATGCCGGTGACTCAACCAATGCCATCATGCCTCGCCTTGCCACGCTGGAACTGGTAGGTAGGTCCGACGCTGGCTGACTTGATTTCGAACCTTTCGCATTCGACGCGTTCAAGATCGGGATCCGAGACGGGCCCGTCAGGACGCGAACGTCCATAACTTTTGAATTTTGGCTTGGGTGACGATTGGCAATCACCAACCACGCCACCGATTCATTTGGCCAGTGGTACAACCGATACGTTTGTTTGGCGATCGAATCGTTTTCAACAATCGATCGCTCGGAAATAAGACCTGAATCTCGGCACCGTGAGGAAACCTGACCAGCAACGTCAAATTGCAACAGGCTGATCCCTAACGCAGAATCTCCGTCGACCACGCAGTCTACTTCGATTAGGCACGGACCATTACTCGCGGGAACCGAAATAGGAATCGCTTGCCAGCCGCCGGGTTCAAACTGCAACGCCGCTCCGTCAACGGTATCGACCAACTGGCGGCGAGCGTTCGCGTACCCATGAGCGGAACCCTTGAGCCCAAATTCTCCCGTCTTTAGCTGAGTGATAGAGCTCGTTAGCTGATTTGACCAACCAATATTACCAGGGTCGATTAATTCAGAGGCAGAGAACCTAGCGTGCTGTTTCCAACCTTCTCGTTTGAACATCGATGTTGGCTCACGAGGCACTGCATCTGCCAACACCACGAACTGAACTTTGCGAGTTACTTTCGGCTGTCTAGCCATGCCTGCGGAAAAAGCACTCGGCTGAAGCTCGACGGCAAGGTCGTAAACTCCCTCAGCAATCGGAGCTTCTAAGCGAATTGGAACCGCGGCGGCCGATCCTGTCTCGTCGCAGTTCAACGCAACCGTCGCCGTCCACGGTGTGATCGGACTCTTGGTCTGTCGTGCCTTCGTAACCGCGACGCGATACCGACAAGCGCTTGACTTAAACGGCGTTCGATTCGCGGACAGCGAAAAATTGATCCGCTCACCGGGATGAAAAATCAAATGGGTTCGATCAATCTGAAATTTGAGCCGGTCACCGGGCACTCGCTCAATCGAACAACGGTTTCCCGTTTGATCAAGGTCTCGATGGTCGCCGGTCTGCACAAGGTCGCTCAGGCGAACCGCATAAGCCCGACGTTGCTCCGGTTGATCAGCGGGAGCCAGATCGACGTTCAAAATCGATGCCGGAGATCCGGTCAGCGAAACATCAATCCCGTTGTAGTTCGTCTCAGCACTTGGGCGAATTTCAATCCTGTTCGGCAACAACTGCATCGCTGCATTCGCGTCCGCCGACAACCCTCGTGGCGATTCGTTGGAGAACTTTGCGGACCCTTCGATTGAGATCGTGCCAACCCATCGTCGAGCCGTGCCGCCTCCCAAAGAAACTCTCAGTCGCAGATTTACTTGCTCACTGGTCGCGCTTTCGGCTTCGAGTAACCTCTGACCCACGACCACAGGCGTCCATCCGCCGATCATCAACGCAAACGTGGCGACAAGAAAGGCGCATAGCCACCGACGGGACGAGCAAAACATTGCGCTCGACTCACCTGTTTTTTCAACACGACTTGCCTGGGCAGAGGCAATCGTTTTCGGACATCCTTGTCCGGACATGCAGCTCTTTCAAAAGGTCATTGCGGCAACCTCGTTGCAACCGCCTGTTACAATTCAGCCTTCCTTCAAAACCATCCGAACCAAGAATCGGTTCGTGTGTTTCGCCGCGAATATTGCCGCTGAGGGTACCAGAGCCAAAGAGGGTGACTCCAGCCCATTCGATTCATGCCAGCACGGCACGCAAGCACAATCTGACACCATTCGAATGATTGCATCCGAACTGGCACTCGATTCCAACCCGTAATCAAAGCGAATGAAATTTGTTTTGCGGGCTTATCATGATAATTTAGTGCTTTGTGCTTTGAGATGTTTTGGCTAAATCGAACCTCATAAGTGGGCGTTACCTGATGACGAATCGTGACGAACGCTGGTTCAGAACTGCATGTGGTCGCAATATCCTCCTCAACGCCATCCACATTCGGTCCTTCGATCACGGCTTCCTTGAGGGCCGCGCTGAACTCATCCGTAAAAAAGTGCTTGGCGAACTTGCTGACACCGCGCGTGAATTGATTCGCGGGACCTCGGCAGTGTTCATTGAGTCACTTGACTGCCCCGGCGACTCTTATCCTCCACTTACTTTTTTTTGTGGATTCACTTGCTACAACGCGGTGGATCCTTCTGCGGATTGCTCATCATTGACGGCCGTCTGGTTTGCCAAAGATCTCAACTTGCCCATCCCTGAAATATTGCGGCCCCATGTTGCCGCGTTAGATTGGGCTGAACATGCAGCCGACGGTTACTGGTAGCTTGCCAAGATGGGAGAGTTTTCAGAGCGAGGAGCGATACTAGCGTGCGTGTCCTGCCAATTGCTGTTTACGGTAAGCGATGGCCCCGCGTTTGGTGGCAAATGCCTTGAAACGCTGCACACAATGTTCTTGCCAAATCGCAAACCATTGGCTGGATTTGCTCCGACTGACTCCGTTGACACCCGACGAGTTTGTTAACCGCTTTCTTGCGCGGACCGGTCGTCCTACGACGTTCGCCGACATCTCGCAGCAATTTCTCATACCAACGTTTTACAGACGCAAGAGATTTGCGGATGCCACCATCTGTGAAACGGAAATATCGGGAGTATTCGATTCCGTCGCTAACCATGCGGACAGTCCAGCCTTGGGTGCCGCGACTGATGTTGGCGATTTTCGCGATGACTAACGTGGTTAAGATTGCAAATTCGTGCTCAAAAATAAGGCTGACTAAGCACCTTTGATGAAACGAAATCTTGAAAACAAGGTCGGAGTCCACACGATGGTCGGACCGACACTACTTGGGCAGGCACGTCTTTGGCCCGGCTGGCTTGTTTTAGGTTGTTCCGATCTGAAGATTCGGGGCAGGCGCTCCAGAATAGTCGGAAGTTTCCGAAAGGGCGGTTTAGGCGACCCAAAACGCAGGATCCGCCTTGGGCTGACCTTTGATTTTCCGACCATTGTCGACTATTCTAGACGATCAATATTCTTACCGATTCCGTGTTGATCCACAATTCACAAGTTTGAGCAATGGCCACCTCGACCACCACGCTGAACCCCGCCGATGACGGCCGGACATCCTCGTCTCAAGGGTTGTTCAAGATTGCGTTGCCTTATGCGATTGCGATTGCGTCTCAGCTTCCCATGCTACTGCTGTACTTCCGCGACTTGTCGGGATTGCCTCATTACCAGTTTTTTCCATTTTCGGTTCTGGCGACTGCGGTCTTCGCGTTTTGGCGTTGGCCACGGGACGTAGAAAACCCATTTCAACGAAGTTGGTTGAGTAACATCTTGCTTGTGGGAGGACTGTTCTGTGGCCTTGTCTGTATTCTATTTCAGGCCCAATGGTTTGCAGCGTTCAGCGTCATGTTGCTGGTGGCCAGCCTATTGACGCGGACGATTGATGGGGAATCACTCGGAAGTCTGGGGCTGGCCTCGCTGCCCTTCTTTACATGTTTGATGCTGCCAATGCGTCAAGATACGCGACTGATCGTCTGGTTGCAGCGAGTCAGTGCTAGTATCACCAGCATGATTTTGGATCTAGTCGGACTTAAGCACCATCGAGAAGGAAACGTGATCAGGGTTCCGGGCACCGAAGGCTACGGAATTGAAGAGATGTGCAGTGGAGTGCAGTCGTTCTTTACGCTGTTTTTCTTCGCAGTGGTGTTGATTGTATTCTTCCGAAGAGCTCAGACGAACACGTACCAGTTTCTGGCGGCAGCCGCATTGGCAGTGTTCACTTTCGTTGTTGGAATGGCGGCATCAATTCCTGTGTTATATCTAATCGCTGCCGTAATTCTTCTGTACGGTTTGATGGGGGCCAGAGCCACTCTGGTGATTGCCTCGGCCGTTTTCTGGTCCATTTTTATGAACACGGTTCGGATCGTAACGATCCCGATCGCCCAGCAGTGGTTTGGTATCGATCTGGTTCATGGTCTTGCCCACGCACTATTGGGATACGCTGTCTTGATCGCTGGAATCTTGCTGCTCTTTAGCACCGATCAGCTGATTCAGTTCGTGCTTGGACCGCAAGACCCAGACGGAGGAATCTTCGTTCGGCTGGCGAAGTCACTCAATAAGAAAAAGAAATCATCAAAGCGAAAGCGTCGCAGCATCTCGACTGCGAGCAAAGGTTTAATCTGGACTTCTGCGGTGGTCTTGGCCCTATGCGGTGTTGTCCAAGTCGGTCAAGTCGGTAAGGCGCTAGCCAATCCGAACATCAAAATTCACTTCTTCGATCCAAATGTAACCATTCCCTTCGAAGAAGGAGACATTCCAAACGAGATCGCCAACTGGCAAAAAGTTGATTACAAGAAAGAGATTCGAAATCGAAGTGCTGACTTTGGTCTGCGTTCGGATGGCTGGCAGTTCCGTGCTCCGCGTTGCTCGCCCTACGTTTCGTTCGATCAACCGTTTCCCGCTTGGCACGAACTGACGACATGCTACAAGAACGCTGGCTGGAAACTGATTAAACGCTCTCGAGTCGAATCAAATTCGAAAACCGTTTCGCAAAGCGGAGAGCGTCCGTGGCCTTACATCGAAGCTACATTCAAAAAGGAAACTGGCGAACACGCTTATTTGTTGTTCAGCTTTTTCGATGCTCAAGGTGATGCACTCAACGCTCCTGCAACATGGGGTGGAGTGGGTTCTTACTTTATGCGACTTAGAGGTCGCATGGCCCATCAGTGGCGATCCAAATTGTTCCAGAGCGAGTGCTATCAAAATCAAGTGTTTGTTCAGACCAACGGCCCAATTAGTGACGATCTTAGAACCGAAGTTCGAGACCGGTATCTAGCCATTCGCGAGATCATTCGGCAGCGATTCCTTGAAAAGCAAAACTTGCCGACTGCTGGCGGCTCTACTACCGAACCGCTGAACTCAGCAACCACAAACAGTAGTAACGATTTGTTAGGTGAAGCTTCCAACTTCCCACAGTAGCACTGTGCAAAATTAGCTCGCTAAAATTCGATCACCATCCACATTCTTACAGTCCAGAAGAATTCAACGTGTCAACTGCTCAAACTTCCGACCAGCCAGCTTCTCCGCTGATTTTTGCGGCCCCCTACTTGCTGGGCGTGTTGGTTCAGCTGCCTTTGTTGATCAAATACGTAACGGACCTAGGCTCTAGACCTCACTATGGTCTTTATCTGATCGGCATTTTGGCAACTATTGCAATCGCGGCAGTGCAATGGCCGTGGGGTCAATCGAACATTCATCGCGCTACCATCAAGTCCATTCTATTTGCCGTTTGTGCAGTTGCTGCGGGCATTGCTGGTGGAATTCTGGGACAACCTTGGTTCACTGGCGTTAGCGTTGTGTTGTTGGTCGCAAGTTATCTGTCCGCGACCGTTCATCGAGAGGGCGTTCACAGCGTCGGTTACGCCGTATTGCCACTGGTCGCTTTCATCCGTCCACCATTGAACTTGGACTTGGAAATCTGTTCGCGGTTGCAAGAGTACTCGGCCGAACTGGCGAGTCGCTTTATGTCCTTGATGGGCGGTGCAATGATTCACGTGCGAACCGATTCCGCGTTCGAATTTCTTGGCAAAGAAACATTCCCTTATGCCGACTCCTTCATTGGAATCGGGTCCGTTTTTTCACTTATTTTTTTCGCACTGATCTGCGTTGCGGTTGGAAGAAAAAAGCTATTTCAAACAGCATTGCTAATAGCAAGCTGTTTTCTATGGGCAGTTTTACTGAACACTGCTTACCTGATGCTGTTACCGGTGATGAATTTCTTTCTTGAGATGGAGATTACAGCTGGCTCTGTCAACGACAACATGCTCCGCGTTTTTCTGCTGTTAGGCACGGCGCTGTTGATCTTCAGCACAGCTGAGTTTTTTAACTTCGTATTCAGTCCAGTTAATCCCGAAGAGGGTCGCTCACACGACTTCGGTCGTTTTATCACTGCGTTCTGGAACTCGTTCCTCGCTGGACGACCTTTTGTCGATGAAACCGGTCAGGCGGTGGGTCAAACGTCAGCAGCGATCACCAACGATCCCCCTTCAATGATATTCCGCTGGGGTATGGCAGGCTTACTTCTGGTTGCTGGTGTTCTGTCGTTTCTTTCTGGGGGATCGTTCGATTCTGTAAGCAGTGCCGATGTTGTTACGCTCGCGAGTGACGATATGCCGGAATCGATTGACGACTGGGCATCGATCGAAAACAAGTTTCGATCAAAATCGTACACGGGCTCTGGTATTCAGGGCTTTCAAAAAGAAACTTGGGTCTACCAATCACCAGACGCTACCGCAAGCGGATCGATCGCTGAACCCTTCAACATGTGGTCAGAACTTCCAAAGCATTACCAGTTTAAGGGATGGGATCACGAAGAACGCATCGTCTTCACTCCCGCAGATCCGTCGGACCCTTGGCAATACGTGGTGACCACCATGTCACGCAAAACCGGAGAGAATCAATGGATCGCATTTTGTTACTTCGATGCGGCTGGAAAACCGGTTACTCCGCCGGCCAGTGACTCCATCTTTGGTCGCCTATCCGCTGCGAAATCAAGTGCGGAGGGACCTTTGACTCAAGTATCACTGATCCATTCTCATTTTAAAGAATTGACGCCCGAGACGGATGCCGCGCTGACGGATTTATTTATGAAATTTCGGCAAGCAGCTCGGGATCGAGTTCTGCGGGGATCGTCAGGTTCGGACGCAATCCCTGCCTCGGATACTAATGGAGTTCTATCTGAGCCCTAAGTCGTGCTCAATTTCATTCTCAACAGATGAAGTATCCGAGCAACACTCTTGTTTGCCGTTAAGGTTCACTCGACGCAACCTGAGTTACCGGCTCCAACGCCACCTCCGCCGGGCGTTTCCAAGCGAAGTCGCTGCCCCTGTGAGATTGGAATCTCACACCGCCAAGGCAGTTCCTGAGTTGTTTGATCAACATCAATCAACCAATTGACTCCTGTTTGGCCAGCCATTCCACCATCCAATCCATAAGGCCGAGATTTCCTTCGGCCCGTAAGCAGTGACAGCGTCAAAGGCCGAGTAAATTCGATTTCGCGGTCGATCCCACAGCCGCCCGGTTTCTCGCCCGCACCTCCGCTACCGTGCCGGATCGCGAACTCTCGCAAGACGCAAGGGTAACGCGTCTCCAGAATCTCCGGATCGGTCAGGCGTGTGTTGGTCATGTGAGTATGAACCGCATCAACGCCCGGGCCCTTGTAAGTTGCACCGGAACCGCCGCCAACGGTTTCATAGTAGCCAAATGAATCGTCACCGATCAGCCAATTGTTCATGGTTCCTTGGCTGGCGGCAGCGACTTCCAATGCGCCTAGAATCACGTCGACTACTCGTTGGGATGTTTCGACATTCCCACCCACGATGGCTGGGCTGTCGTGCGGATGATTGCCACCGGCTTTCGGATTTAGCAAACATTCGGGTAGGCGAATCGTCACCGGGCTTAGCAACCCTTCGTTGAGTGGAATGTCTTCATCGACAAGACAACGAATCACGTACATCACCGCCGAGCAAACAATGGCTCGGTTGGCATTCAAGTTATCGGGCGTTACCGCATCGGTTCCCGCAAAGTCGATATCAAGACCATCCTCCATCTTCTTAATGGACACCACAATTCTAGCGCCGTTGTCCAATTGATCCGAAAATCTCATTTCGTGATCAGGTAGCTTCCCGATTGCGGCTCGAGCTTTCGTTTCCGCGGCCGTTCGCATGAAATGCATGTACCGCTGGACCGTTTCGAAAGAATGCTGCTTTACCAAGCCCAGTAAATCTTTTGCTCCGGATCGGTTTGCGGCAACTTGAGCGGCTAGGTCCGCAAGATTTTCACTTACATTCCGTGAAGGATAGGGCGATGTTCCAAGGATTTCCTCAAGCTGACCAAACCTTTCTGTTCCTGCATCGACAAGTTTATAATTGTCAATCAGAACTCCCTCTTCAGCTAAAAATCTCGCGTCGGCCGGCATGGAACCGGGGGCCTTCCCTCCGATTTCCGCATGATGGGATCGACTGGCAACCCAGAACAGTAGTGACGATTGGCCTGAATCGAACACAGGCGAGACCACCGTGACGTCAGGCAGGTGAGAGCCTCCGGCGTAAGGGTCATTGGTGACGAACACGTCGCCAGCGACAACCCTTGGGTTTCTCCGAATCACCTCGCGAACCGTTTCGCTCATCGCCCCAAGATGGACCGGAATGTGTGGAGCGTTAACAACCAGATCTCCATGAGACGTGAAAATAGCGCAACTGAAATCGAGACGCTCTTTCACGTTGACGCTGATTGACGTTTTTTGCAGGGAAATTCCCATCTGTCGGGCGATTGTCGCAAAGGATCGGTTGAAGATCTCTAGCTGCACAGGATCCGGAGCGTTCAATGCAGAATCGGTAACACGAAGCTCCGATTGATTGACAGAAACGGCTTGTTCAATCAAAAACGCCCCATCACCGACCGCTTTCGCGATCCAACCGGGGTCAACGATCGTGGTCGAATAGCGATCGAAAACAATGGCAGGCCCCGCAATGGAATGCCCCGGTTTGATCTGATCTCTTTGAAATCGCCCGGCAGAGTACGTCTTGCCGTCAAAGTGCATGTCCTGAAAATCCGTCGGTTTTAGCAGTTCGAATTCTGAAACCGGCGCCCATCGAGTCAGCCGATTGCCTTCCAAAATTGCCTCGACCCGCATCGCGACCACTTCAACCGACCGATCCTGAACATAGCCAAACAATTGGCGATGCTGTTGGTGAAACAGTGTCTCCCACGTTTCACCGGAAGATCTCTCGATCGTCAGAAACTGATTGGTTCCCGCGTACCGCATGTCTAGCCTTCGTCGCAAAACGATCGGCTGGTCCGAATTGCCGTCGCCATAAACCAGTCGGTCGGTCGCTTGACTTTCCATTTGAGCGAACGCACTATCCAGCCGTCGTTCCAATTGCTCATCGCACATTTCTTGGACGGCTCGAGTCTGGTGGCTGGTTCGATCCGCCATTTGAATCCCAACCGCGCTAAGGATGCTACTTTGAGGGTGGTCGAGAATTTGGCTCATCCCCAAATTGTTCGCCACGCCACAACAGTGCTGTGCTCCGGCACCACCAAAAGACATCAGCACATGGTCATTCGGATCGTAACCACGAGCAATCGAGACGGTTGTGATCGCGGTCGCCATGCTATGGTTGGCGATTTTGACAAAACCTTCGGCCAGTTCCAGCGGCGAATAGTGGAAACCTGCGGCAGCAAGTTTTTTACACATTCGTGACAGATGATTCTCAACTGCTTGGCGGTCGAGTGGAAACGGGAACTGATCCGGAACGATTCGGCCAAGAAAAAGATTCACATCAGTGATCGAGAGCGGCCCGCCTTTTCCATAACACGTCGGCCCGGGATCGGCTCCAGCGCTTTCGGGGCCAACACAAAGCTTCGTGCCGTCAAACCAGCAAACCGATCCTCCTCCTGCGGCCACGGTTTCGATTGCCATCATCGGCGTTACGATGCGGATGCCCGCCTTTAGAGATTCGTATTCTCGTTCGAACCGATCCAGACCGTCGACGGATTCATACCGCGACACATCGGTGCTGGTCCCTCCCATGTCGAACCCAATAACTCGATCGAAACCAAACTTGGTTGCCACCCGAGCCGCTCCAACGACGCCGCCAGCCGGTCCGGACAGAACCGAATCCTTTCCAGAGAAATGCTCGCGCGAGACAAGTCCGCCAGCGGATGTCATCAGCTTCAAACGACTTCCGTTCGACAGTCCTGCTTGAATTTCGTCCAAGTAGTTCCCAATCACCGGATTCAAATACGCGTCCAGAACCGTCGTCTCGCCGCGAGGAATCAGTTTGATCAATGGAGAAACTTCATGGGACACTCGCACGTCATCAAAACCGATTTCGTCTGCGATCTTCCCGACATTCTGTTCATGTTGCGAGTATCGATAGCCATGCATCAAGCAAATCGCGATCGATTCGATACCGGCATCCTTCAATTTCACCAGTTGCTGACGAACCTTGGCCTCATCTGGCCGACACTCGACCGTTCCATCCGCCAAAACACGTTCTTCGATTTCGATTGACTGCTCAAACAGCGGCTCAGGTTTTTGAATGGCCAGCTGAAACAAATTTGGTCTCGCTTGATCACCAATCGTCAAAAAATCCCTCAGGCCCTTACTTGTGATCAATGCCGTTCGAGCACCCGATCGCGTCAACAATGCATTGGTGCCGCGTGTCGTCCCGAGATGAACCGTGCAGGCGGGCAACGGATCAGAAATCGGGACTCCAGCGATAACTCGCATCGCCACCAACGGAGCGTGCAGTCGGGGATTCAGCTCGTAGGCGATGGTCGAATTCGCTTTTGAGATCTCCGCCGGGATAGAACGGTCAAGCTTAAACACGCCTGCGTTCGAGGACAAAACGTTTGCCGTGAAGATTGGTTGGCCCTTGGCATTGAGCAACGTTACCTCCGCCCCATCCCACATGCCGGTGGGCTCGTTCGAGTTATTCGCACGAGCAACATCCGTCAGGTCGGACAGATGCAACTGTCCTTTAAAGACACCCGAGCTAAGCACTTTCGTCTGATGCATTTGACCGTCGGGCGATTGAGCCAAACAGTCGGTGAAGGTACCGCCAACATCGATCCAGAATTGCCACATGACTTTCAAACTTTCGCCGCAACGATCAGCGTTCTCATTTTCCAAAGCAGAACAATTGACTGGCTGTGCGAAAGAAAATCCTGTCACCAGCGATCATCGGGGTAGCTCGCGTTGGTTCACCAAGCGAGAACGTACCTACTTGCTCGAATGCTTTGCCGACCTTGATCACGTACACGATTCCCTCTTCGTCGGCCGCGTAAACGTGCGTTCCGTTGGCGACCGGAGACCCTGAAAATCCTGCTGACACTCGCTGCTTCCAGTGCGGCTTTCCCGTTTTCAAATCGACGCATTGAACCACACCCTTGTCGTTGAAGATGAACAACAAATCACCAACCGCAATAGGGCAGGGCACGTAGTTGGATGAACGAACCGTGTATTCCGGTTGGGGCTGAACGTTTTCGGTTTCTTCAATCGCCATGGCGGCAATTTCCTGAGGCTTCATGGCAACTAAGTAGTTTCCACCGCCACCCGAACCACAACTTCCGATCAGCAGATCGCCCGTCACCAAAGGCGTCGCTACGACTCGTTTCTTAAACGGTAGTGCTGACCAACGTTTGATGCCAGTTTTCGGATCAACGCCGTAAAACCCGTCACCCGTGTTGCAGTTCACCAACTGTTCTTTTCCATCCGCGTCTTTCCAAACGCAAGGAACGCCGTAGCAAACTCGACCCGTCGTCAGATCCAGCGACCAACCGTCCTCACCCGTCGTTCGACTCACAGCAATCAATTTGCTTTGCCCCGGTGCGACGCCGGCTGGCAACTGCTCCTTTGCCTGTGAGTGGCAAAGGACCACCAGATCGCCATAGACGATTGGGGACGCGCCAAATCCATGCGACGAGGCAAAGCTGCCGAAGTCTCGCCGCCAGATTTCGTCTCCTTCATGATCAAGCGCGACCAAAACGGTATGACCGAGACCTGCTACGCACATGTAGACATGGTCTTGGTCGACGGCAGGAGTGCTCGCGGCAAACGTATTCCGACCGTGCAAATGATAGGGAGTGGACTCAAACAGTTTGATCCAGTTTTCGGTTCCATCCTTCGATGACAGGCACTGAAGCCGAATCTCAGCCGTCTGCATGTCGCAACTGGTCACGAAGATCCGATCGCCCCAAGCAACGGGCGAGCTGTTGCCAACGCCAGCCAGTTTCTTCGTCCACAGCGGCTGCTCCAACGATGTCGGCAAATCGGCACCTTCGACAACACCCGTTCCATTGGGCCCTCGAAATCGCGTCCATTGCTGAGCTGGCGATGTTGCATCGAAACCCAAAAATACGGACAGCAAGGTAAAAGCGAAGATTGATCGCAACATGTTGACTCCTGAACAAAGAAGCCGCCATGATATCAAAAACGCGAACCGATATTCGAGCAGAACCAAGGCCGCTGCGTCAAAAACTCTAAGCGTACCGTTGCTCACGGATTCGTTTTTGAATTTTTTCGCGATACTCGGCGTGCTTGAAAGATTCCTCGTCAATCGCCGTGACCCAATGACAGATCCGCCAATCCATCCAGTAAGGATCCAGATCCTGCTCATCCGGTTGCTTGCTGAACCGATTTTGACGCCCTTTTGGTTTTGGCATCGAACCAATGAAGCCGAGATGGCCTCCGTGGTTCGTCGCGATTAACTCGACAAACGGTGACATCGCAAATCGATCATACATCTCGAAAGGAACCACGGGATCGTCTTTCGCGGACAAAATAATCGTTGGTACATGAATATTTTGCAGTAACGGTCCAGCACTGCAACTTTCGTAATAGTCTCTCGCTCCGCTGAAACCAAACACAGGGGCGACAAACTGGTCGTCGAAATGAACCAGCCGATCGGGAATCGGACTAACGCCGCTGTCCTCTAGGTCTTTGACCAAGCGACGACGACGAGCCAATCGCATCCTCAATCGACGCATGAAGTACTTCTCGTAGATTCGGTTTCCACCTTGGCGAAGATTCCAACTGCAGTGGATCAAATCAACCGGAGGAGACACCGCAATTGCTGAATCGATTTCCGGCGCAACCAGATTCCCCCACTCGCCCAATGCCTTCAGCACCACGTTTCCGCCCAGCGAAAAACCAACGAGGCTAATTTTTGACAACGGACTTAACTTCTGCACAAACGCGACGACGCTTTGCAAGTCTGGGCTGCAGCCACCGTGAAGATGAGAACGTGAGATCAATTCACTGTCACCAAAGCCTCGCATGTCCACACGAATAACTCGAACGCCCAAGCGACGCAATTTCTGCGTTGTGCGTTGAATGTAGGGAGAACCATGACAACCGCATAAACCATGCAGCATGATCACGATTCGATCGCCCGTAATCCAACGCTGGGGTTGGTCATCGTGGATCACCAATCGATCGCCGTCTGGCAGATGCACCGTACGCTTGATCGCTTTGTACTCTGGCATTCGACCCGGAACCAGAAACGCACCGATGGTCTGAAAATGACCATTGGGAAATCGGCGGCTGGGGATAAACGGCGGATGGTCTGAGTTCAACACGCTTCGTGCCTTTGGCTGGTAGCACAACTTTTCAAAGAATCGCAGGGGCGAGAACTGTATCGTACCGCAATCTACCGAAGGTTGTCACCTCCAGCGAATGCATGCCATCGAGCGAAGATTGGGCGGAAGGCAAATTTAAACCTACCGCTAAGGAGACTAAAACCGTGACGGAATTGGCTCATTTATCGGTGGTTGTAATTCCGCCACTTGCCTTAAGCGCCAGCAGGATACAAAGAACAGACTCGGCCGGAAGCAGCAAGATCGAAAATCTACCAATGCGCACGAAAAAACACGAATCCGTTTTCTGAATTCGTGTCTTCGGGTGTTCATTCGAGGTTAAAAAACCCCGCCATCGCTGGCGACTAAACCAAGTCGCGTGACTCGAGCAGCTCGATCACTTTGTCGATGCACTCGTGAGCGGGCATCTTTTCCGTATCGAGCACCAGATCCGCGTTTGCCGGAACCTGATACGTGACGGCCGATTCCTGAGCATCTTCTTTCGTCAGTTTCTTGGCCGACTCGTTCCGAGACGCACACACCTCATCGGAAGCGTCCAAGTGCACCACAATGAACTGCTCTTCACCGACCACTTTCGCGGCACGTTGACGGACTTCTTCGTCGGGAGCGATCAACGACATCAGGCAAATCAATCCAGATCGATTCATCAGTCGAGCAACTTCAGCGGCACGACGAACGTTTTCGCTGCGATCGTCACGGCTGAACTGCAGGTCGCGGCTCAATCCCATTCGCATATTCTGACCATCGAGCACAGTCGCACTTCGACCCAGATCGAACAGCTTTCGCTCGACCCCGTAAGCCGTTGTCGACTTGCCCGCTCCCGGATTTCCGGTGAACAGAATGGTCACAGGCTTTTGACCGTACCGAGCTTCACGTTCCTCGGCGGTGACATTGCTGATCTCGCGAGTCAACGAGCTACTGGATGGTTCGTCGTCCCAGTGATCGCCGCTGGCTTCGCTCGTTTTGCGATCCAAAATCATTCCGGCACCGACGGTGACGTTGGTGATCCGGTCGATGATAATGAATGCTCCGGTCGATCGATTGCGCCGATATCCGTCGATCGCCAGCGGCTGACTGAGCGAAACGGCGACGCGGCCAATTTGATTCAGCTCCAGCGTCGGTGTCGGCTTGCTGTGCATCGTGTTGACATCAACTTCGTACCGCAACGTCGAAATCGAGCCAGCAACGGTACGAGTCGTCTGCTTGAACAGATATTGTTTACCGGGTTTCATGGCGTCTTCAGCCATCCAAACGATCATCGCATCGAACTTTTGCTCCAGCTTTGGAACGTTGCCCGGTTTGACGATCATGTCACCACGACTACTGTCGATTTCATCTTCCAACGTCAGCGTAATCGACATCGGCGCGTAGGCTTCTTCGATGTTGCCATCGTAGGTCACGATTTCCTTGACCTTGCTTTTCTTTCGCGAAGGCAGGGTCATGATCTCATCGCCCACTCGCACGATGCCCGAGGCAATAGTTCCAGCGAAGCCGCGGAAATCGAGGTTCGGTCGCAACACAGTTTGAACCGGCAAACGGAAATCTCGCATGTTGCGGTCGGAGCCGATGTAAACCGTTTCTAAGAAGTTCATCAGCGTGTGGCCATCGTACCATGGTGACTTCTCGCTGCGGTCCACGACGTTGTCGCCGTGCAAGGCGGAGATCGGAATGAAGTGCAAATCAGGAATGTCCAACCGTGAAGCAAACGCTCGGTAGTCACGCTTGATTTCCTCAAAACGTTCTTGGCTGAAGTCGACCAAGTCCATCTTGTTCACCGCGACCAAAACGTGCTTGATGCCCAACAGCGACGCAATGAAGCTGTGTCGTTTCGTTTGCTCGATGACGCCGTGATCCGGTCGAGCATCCACCAGAATGATTGCTAGGTCGGCCGTTGACGCTCCAGTTGCCATGTTGCGAGTGTACTGCACGTGACCGGGCGTGTCGGCAATGATGAATTTTCGTTTGGCGGTCGAGAAGTAACGATACGCCACGTCGATCGTGATGCCTTGCTCGCGCTCTTCTTTCAGACCGTCGGTCAGCAACGCTGGATCGAATCCGCCGCCGGTGGTTCCGTGAACGGCCGAGTCCTTCTCTATCTTGGCCAATTGATCTTCGTAGATCATTTTTGAATCGTACAGCAACCGACCGATCAGCGTACTTTTGCCATCGTCGACGCTACCGCAGGTCAAGAAACGCAACAGCTCCTTGCGCTCATGCTGCTTGAGGTACTCGTTGATATCGGATTCGATTAAGTCGGATTGATGAGACATGTGTCTAAGTGCGGAATGTGGATTGGGGAATGCGGAACGTTCAGTCTTAAGCGGTCAATGGCAGGCGAATTCGGAATCTATATTCCGCAATCCGCACTCGCAATTCCGCATTAAAAGTACCCTTCTTCTTTCTTCTTCTGCATCGATCCTTCTTCGTCGTTATCGATAACACGTCCCTGACGCTCGGACGTCGTCGCCAGCAACATTTCCTGAATGATCTCGGGCAGCGTTGTC
This sequence comes from uncultured Pirellulaceae bacterium, assembly GCA_937929805.1. Taxonomy (GTDB): domain Bacteria; phylum Planctomycetota; class Planctomycetia; order Pirellulales; family Pirellulaceae; genus Mariniblastus. The sequence continues at coordinate 33,576 of CALFUT010000008.1, read as the reverse complement.
GCAGGAGACTCAACGGCACCCGTCAGCGGGTAACAACCCAGCGTGCGGAACCGAACCATCTTCTCCATTGGTTTTTCGCCCGGCTCAAGTTGAATGCGATCGTCGTCTAGCATGATCAATGTGCCGTTACGTTCGACCACTGGCCGTACGGCCGCACGGTAAAGTGGCACGATTGGAATTTCTTCCATGTGGATGTATTGCCAAACGTCCAGCTCGGTCCAGTTGGAAATCGGGAACACTCGGATGCTTTCGCCCTTGTTCACCTTACTGTTGTAAAGGTTCCAAAGCTCGGGGCGTTGGTTCTTCGGGTCCCAGCGATGGTTCTCATCACGGAAACTGTAGACACGTTCTTTGGCGCGAGACTTTTCTTCATCGCGACGACCGCCACCAAACGCTGCATCGAACTGATGCTTGTCCAACGCCTGCTTCAGTCCTTCGGTTTTCATCACGTGAGTGTGCTTGCCACTATTGGTCAGCGGATCGAGACCAAGAGCTCGTCCTTCTTCGTTGACGTGACTGATCACATCCAAACCCAGTTCACCCTTCACGTACTCGTCACGGAACTTGTACATTTCTTGGAACTTCCAAGTCGTATCAACGTGCATGAACGGAAACGGCGGCTTGGCTGGATAGAAAGCCTTCAGCGCCAAGTGCAGCATCACGGAAGAATCTTTCCCGATCGAGTACAACATCACCGGGTTGTCGAACTCGGCCGCAACCTCGCGGATGATGTGAATACTCTCGGCTTCCAGCTGCTTCAGGTGAGTCAGCGAATACGAAGGCATTGAAGAAGTAGTTGACATGGTTTCGGTGCAATTCCGATTGGTGTGTTTTGAAAAATCGAGACAAACCGCCAGCTGGAAGGCTGCCTAGGCAAGTAGCAGAATTAAACCCACCGACCAACCAAGGAAATTCATTGAGTCATCAAAATCCTAAACGGTAGGCTCAAACTTGCCTTCTGCCTGAGGACCGATCAAAGTCGGCCAAAAAGTCGATTGAAAGCAGCCCAACAATATAATTACGAGCACCTAAACGAACAACGCAAATCGCGTTCAACTTCGGGAACCCGGACCAGATAGCCGATATTTCGACCAATTCGGCCAACGACTGACCACCTAAGTACTCTCAAACGCCCAAAATGAGCAAAAACAAAGATGAAAATCAAATTCAACCGATTCTGCTCACCATTCAATTGGCGGGAAAACCTGTGCTAACAAGCCGCCGATTTCGCTGACCAAATGCCCCCGAGAGCCTGATCAACATCCGCTACGGCTGCGATCCCAAACATAAGCCAACGCGTAATGCGAATCAGTAGATGCATTGCGAATCGATCGAGTCCATGGCATCTACTCGTCGATGCAAACGCCCAGACACACCGATCAACTTCTATCGTTGTATCGTCAAGGCTCGAGTGTTGGCTGAGGTGGAGCCACGACCTCCGATGGGATCGCCTGAATCACCGATACATTATCTGCTGCTGGTTCGGCGATAGAAATCACTTCCTCATGCGGATGCGAGCCAACCGCAACGCTAGGCGATAACTCGGACGAGACGGGACAGCCTTCCGGCAGACAACAACTCTCTGGGCAATCCGCACATCGAGGACAGCGATCATGCTTCGCTCCGCCCAAAGAACGTTTTAAATCATCACAAAAAGTCAACGCTGGCACGAACACTCGGTCGCCCGGCAGAATTTGATAATTCGTGGACGTATCACCCAACTGAACGATCTGTTGGTAGCAAGTCCGTAGTACGATCTTGCAACTACCACAGGCAGTCGGTCTGACCAAAACAATCTGGTGCGAGTCGGCTTTGGAGGTCAGCCCTCCAGCTTCGGTAATCGCAAACAGCACATCTTCCGTGCCCGTGTAACTATAAAAACCGGGCGAGTTCACTTCGCCCAAAACATAGAACCGCTGGCTGGCCATGTTGACCACACGGACGCTAATTCGATTCTGTGCAATCGTTTTTTCAACGGCCTGTTCAAATTCGAATTCTGCTTCTTGCTTGGCAACACGTTGACTCTCCAGTTCGTCATCTTTCAAACGATCGTCAGCGTCACCGTCCTCATCATCGCGAGTTGATCGGATCGCCTCAAGCCGTTTAGTTGCCGCAATTTTATTCGCACGCTCCGCCTGCAAACGCTCGCGAAGCTGAGCAGCAATGAGTGCTTGAATCTCCGGTTTCAACTGCTCAACCGATTTTCCAACGACAGGGTACTCGCCAAATTCGCCCAGCGAGATCGTCCCATTTGGTTTCACAATCTGGTCGCCCGCAAGACGAATTGTCGAATCGAAGCTGACAGGTTCGACCAACAGCGTGTCGCCTACCGAAATTGTAAGCTCGTGCGTCGGCTGTTCGGCCAGCTCGGTCGGAAGAGCAATCGAACGACTCTGTGCATTGCTGATCGCCTTTGCAGATTCAAGCAACTTGTTGCTGGATGTGCCCACGGGCAGCCCCAGCGATGCAAGCGTGTTGCAACCGGCAAGCATCAGAGCCAGACCGCAGCAGCAAACCGCGAAGCACCGCTTGATATCAGTCCACATTTTCTCAGGCATACGAAAACCGAATTTAAGAACCCTGCGCGGGAGCATGATTTAGTTCTTCCCGCAATCTTCTGGTTAGTTCGGTTATCCCAGTGCTCCTGAATCAATCAATCGTTCTGGCCAGAGACGTTTGGTAAAATTTGACGGCCGCGCAAAAAATACCGCGCGGCTTCGGCGCGTAGCTGCTGGCCTGCATCCAGCCGCACAATCGGGCGAGAAATAGTGCCTCCCACCTTCGCGAAAACGTTGCGACCAGACAGAGCGTCTACCGCTTGGGCAGCAGGAATCAACCTCAATGCGACCAAGGGACTTGGGATTCCCGCCAACTGGTCCAAGCCCGATGGTTGCCCGAAGTTGTCGATTCTTGCGGCGACCGCCAAGTCCAGCCGGCCATCCAAATAAGCGTCACCGCCGATCGACACATTTGCCAGCGAGCTTTCAAGCTGCATGTTAATCACGGAAATTCGATCGTTGGCCAATCGAATGTCGATGCGTTCGCTGTCGAAAGAACCGTTGCTCAGTTGACCGCCTCCAGCCACGTTGGCAAAGTCGCTTAGAAGCGGCACGCGGAACGCTTGGGCCCGGTCAAGGCTGCCTGTAAAGCGACCCTTCAAATCGCGCGACCGAGTCACCGACCGCCCTCGCACGACCAACTGGCCACTTAATTTCCCTTGGCCTTGGCCTCTCAGCGGATCAACGGCGACCAGCAAGTCTGCTGTGTCGATCCGAGACAAACCTAGATCAACATCGACGTTCAAGCTACGTCCAAAATCGATCGCTGCCTCGCCCGTGATTCGACCATGCAATGCGCGGATGGTCGACTGACGCATTTCGACTCGTCCCGTCAACCGAGCCGGATCAAAACGAAATTGCACCGGCAGTTTTAATGAATCAGCCGCCACGCCATAAAATTTTGCTCGATCAAAACCCAAAGTGCCGCGACCGGTGATCGTTTTACCCAACTGGCCCGTCAAGCGAGCGTCAAGCAACCCCGTCACTGAAATCGGATCCTGCATCGCCACATCCAGCAACCGCGCTAGGTCGAATTGCTTGATATCAACCTGATAATTCCCCGCTGCGGAGCCTGCCAAAGGAATCATTGCTCGCCCCGAGATCTTGCCTCGCCGCAAATCAGCCTGCAAGTTGCTCAGTTCGGCCACTTCAGACTTGACTCGCACGTCAGTACTCGCCACGCGCGTCAGTAACTCGTTGCCCCAAGCAACCGATGCTAGCCTCAGTTTGCCGACGCCATCAAAACCTTTTTGAGCTTGATAAGCCAATTGCAGCTTCGCAGAAAACTCGCCCCGCAACTGTTTTAGGCTCTGGTAACGATTCGATTCGACTGCCAACCGCTGAAGCTCCGCACCGTTTACGTTCACGTCCAGCGGAAATGAAATCTCTCCATCTTCAAGTCCTTCAACGCCAATGTTCGTCGAGCCGTCGCCCGTAATCGTCCCATCCAATGCTCGACCGGAAACTTTGTATTTCAACTCTTGCTGACGGTACTCCGCTTCAGCGCCCAAATCGGACAATCGAACGCCAACGATACGAGCCGACGCGCCTCTGAGCCGCAGCTGGGCCCAACTTTTGTCAATCACATCCCATTCATTGATCGATGCATCTCCCGACAATCGCCCCTCCAAAACGGGAAAGGTAGGCCCTGCTAACGCTGACAATTCGTTCGCGCTGACTTCGTCAATCGACACGCTTATACGATTGGGATTCACCGTTGTTTCGACGATTTTGACCTGCCCACCCAGAATCTTTAAATCCGCCTTCGAAGCACTGAAATCACGATTATCAACATTCCAACTTGCTTCCACATCCGTCAACTTCTGACCTTCAACAGCAAGTCTTGAGACAGCAACTTGGCCGCCAGTGCTCCACATGAAAGGCTGGACCTGACCACCGAAATCCACATCGCCCGTCATCAAGCCGTCGATCTGCAGCGGCGATACCTTGTCCGGGTTCAAGTTCAAAAGCATGCGCTCGGCCGGATTGTCCGAGTCATTAGCCGACTTCAGCGACAGCGATTCAAACTTCATGGAACCCGAGTATTCATAAGGGGCTTGTAGCGAAACGCGCCCATGGAAGTCGAAGCCGTTCGAAGCTTTGGCTGGCCCATCGGATCGGATCAGCAACTGATTTGCATCACCGTCAGTCTCGATCTGTAACTTGGTGTTGGTGCGAAAACGGTTGTCCAAACCAACGCGTTCGAATGAGACCAAGCCCTCGATTTCGGCGGGAAAGTCGCGATCGCGGGCCGCTGCTGTCACATCCAGCAAACCGGAAGTTGTCCCCGCTAGTGGTAAGTTTCCTGAACCCAGCCAGCCAGCAACCCAACTAACGGGCGTTCGATTCCATTTGACCAAACCACTGCCGGGCTGTCCTGAAAAACTCCATATCCCATTGGCAGCAAGCTCACCTGCGGCACGGACCAAGCCGTCGGTATCAGGGATTCCCGGTTTGGCAGAAAACTTCTCGAGATTGATTCGCTGATCGTTTATCGATCCGGATAACTGCAGCGAATCTAGCACCTGCCTCGCAGCCATCAGACGTTTTGATTCCATCTGAAAATCTAACTGCCATCCATCCGTCGCTGCATCGTTTTCTCGCAGCCCGACTTCGATTGCCAGACGCCCATCGACATTTCTGTCTGTCCCAGTTGGTCGAATTCCAATCGACTCCAAGTGCTGTCGCGCCTCGGGACTGACCAACCGAGCCATATCTAAAACCCAAGCAAACGGCAGGGCTTTGGAACGTAACGCGGCCGCCGAAAGCTCACCCGTCATGACGTCCAACTTTGCTTCGCCTTGAACGGAGCTTCCCGTTTGCAGCTGACCGTCAAGCCCTTCGATTTTCAGTTGTCCGTCGCTTAACTGAACTTGAGCCCGCAGTTGATCAAGTCGTTCGATCTCCGTCGCCACCATCGAATCGCTGAGCGTTCCCTGCAGCTGCCACAACTTTGCATTGTCGGGTTGCGCTGCATCGATTTTTATCTGGGCGTCTGCGTTGAGCCACCCGTCGACGAGTGCGGGGGCAATCCAAGGCTGATCGCTTTTTCGTTTTATCGTCGCACATTTTGAGCGACCGGTTTTCTGTTTCCGATCGTTTGTCGCCGACAACTGGCTGGCGGTTTGAAGCTGCGATTGCCCAACTGCCAGAGCCCATTTGACCGGCAATTGGCGGGCCGATACCGTTAGTTGTCCGTGGTTGGCATGACCCGAATTCGCAGTCATGGGCCAGTCCAGATTCATCGAAAGCCGGCCTACCTGCTGCAATTGTCCGTCAGCCTCGGAAGCGACGCCGGGCACTTGTGCCGTCAATCGATCAAACAGAAAGTTCCCGTCCTTCATGCGAACGCTGGCTTGAATTTGTTCCAAAGGCTGGTCGTCAATCGAGCCGGAATCGGCTTCTGCTTCGACCGCCAAGCGCCATGTTTCCAGCTTGCCTGCGGTCGCCAATGGGATTTCGAGATTTAGTTCACCATCAAATAGCGCGTGTACATTCAACTGCCGCTGTAGGTCGGTCAGTAAGAAAGTTTCAAAAACATCGTCGGCCGATTGTTTTTCAGGAGCCGCATGCACAGCAACGGTGCCTCGCAAGTCGATCAATTCCAGATCGCTGCCCAACTTCATCTGTTGTAACTGCACTTCTGTCGTTGATCGTCCGGCCTGTAATTTTCCGTAAGTCGCTTCAGCGTTGTCAGCTTTGGCATCCAGCTCAAGCGATATTTCAAACGCTTCAGTGACAGAAACTTTCCCTGACGCGCTGCCGGTTGCACGCCCATCGACCTCGTTTGGAATGTCAGGAACCAATTTCCTGACCGTAGCGACAGACAACTTTTCAAAGTCCGCATCAAAATCGACTTCCATCGGGAACGAGTCGACGTTGGCTGATCCATCGAGGTAAATCTTCTCTGTCCCATCCGCCGTGGCAATCATTCGCACGACTTCAACGTTCCCATCGGCAACCAACGCCGTCCCGCCATCGACTTTCAAATCCAGATCGAAGGCCGGCAATCGCAACGCCGTGTTTTGCGGTGTCAGGTTGACCAAATACTTGATCGATTGCTGATCGCGAACTTCAAGCGTGCCCTCAACATCTACCACTCCCGAAACATCCAAGTACTGATCTAGGTTCGACGGCACACCGGGCAATTTTTGCCAATCTGATGGCAACTGAACTCCGCCCGCGGAGCCAATCAGATCGATTTCGTTCAGATTCTTGCGTATTTCTGCCGACAGGGTCCAGCCAGCGTTTAGCCATCCGTCAATCTCGCTCGATACTTGAATCGCACCGTTTTCGTCAGCCAGAATGTCGGCGTTGATCGTCCGAATCATCAGATCTTCGCGTCCCGGTTGAGTCACTCGGATCGACGCGTCTCGCACCGCGATCATGTCCGATGGCAACTCCAAAACCGAAAGATCGAAACCAGCGGATTCGTTGGAGGACGCCAAAGCGATCAGTTCGTCGGCGTCCAGCAGCACCTGCACATCGCTCAGCGTGATTCGGTCGTAGTCTTCACTACCCGTCGCAAGCTCGCCCAATGGTTCTTCGATTTGTAGTTTGCCAACCACTAGCCATGGTTCATCTTCGCCGTCTCGAGTGAATCGAATATTCCCTGCCGAGACGCCTGACATGGTCAATGCCGTTTGACCGATCCGCACTTGACCAAGATGAAGGTCGGCCAATTGCTCCTGCACTCGACGACCCGCCTCGCGACCAGCAAGCAACCACCCGACGACCGCGACCAACAACAGCAAACCGATGATCGCGAATATCTTACGCCGCCATCTCCCACGCTGTGGTTGCTTTGAGCTTGGTGGTTCGTTCTGCTGCGTTCGACTTGGCAAATTTTTGCTCACAATTCATGCCGATGGAAAAGGACGAACCCGTTCAACCAACGGATCGTTCCTCTGTACGAAAACCGGTTTTACCCTGCACAAACAACACGTTGGGGCAGTCGACACAATCTGAGTACCGAATCTTTACTTTCTGGCCGTACGACCAGACTCCACCGAGCTTGCCCTTTGCCCTTCTCGCAGATTGAACTCAGCCCAGACAGGCAGATGAGTCGAAATCTGCTGCGCGTTGGCCAGCCGTAGATTGTAGTGCTTCATAAAGTCGAACACGCCCCCGCGCTGCGTGAACTCAACCGTTGCCGCAGGATTGAAGACGATGTTATCAAACTGAGCCGTCCGATCCGTGTTGGTCGGCTTCCCAGAGATCACCCAAGTCAGTCCAGATTTCTCTTGAATCGGAGCAAGGCCCCGATCGCCCGAGTTGAAGTTCCCCGCAAGAATTACATCGTCCTCGCCACGACCATCATCACGCACCGCGCGGAAAAGCTCGCTCAGGTATCGCAGCTCGCGATCGGGCCGGCGCGAATCAAGCTGCACATTAGCGAGTGAAAATGTAAACGCTTGATCGGTCGGAACGCCACGGGCTCGAAACCAAGCCACCATCGGCTTATGAACCAAGATGCCTTCGGGATCTCGAACTTGATACCAACGATCGTTGTCCAGCGTTACCGCGGCTTCGTCAAAGATAATCGCTAATTGCGTTGGCTTGGAACCGGCAACCGATTGAGCCTGATCAATCAAAGCGCGATAGCTGGGGCGTGGGCCGGCGTTCTGGGATTGTTCCATCGAGTTCATCGAATCCACCAAAGACATCGCTGAACTTGCGCCGCTCGATTTGATTCCCTGCAATGCAACGATATCGTAACGACGGCAAATGTCGGCAAGGATTAGGCTAGCTGACTCGTCCGAGCGACCGTTGGGTGAATCAACCATCATCGATGCAATGCGGATGCTGGTTCGCCGCTTGCGATGCCCCGCCTGAATCATGGGTGCGCGTTGAGCATGTGGCTTCGCGCCGTTGTACGGATGCGGAGTTGGCTGAACGGAACGAGAACCGGGCTGACCCGTGCCTGACCAAGCAGATCTGGGATCATTCGAATACGACCACGGTGCCGACACGGGCGGACCGATCTGGCTTGGATCCGTTTGCATCGACTCCAACTTTTGCCGAGCCAATCGAATCACATCCTGTGGCTGGCTAATCTGGTCCTTGTTCAGCAGCAGCCAGACGCCGGCGATCACGACCAACAGCAACAGCGATGTTTTTAAAAACCGGAACATTATTCGGTATCTCCTTGAAAGGATTCGGCCGAGACATTCGGCGAAAAATCATCCAAAGAATTCATCGGCATGCAGACGTCGTGAAGTCAGCTTTGAACGAGCAGCCTGCCCAGTCGTCATAACTGAATCGCCATCGGCACCGAGTCGCGTTAAGAGCAGTCACGACGTTTGATTCGCATTACGCGACGGGCATCACGTCGTCGGAAGTGGCTTTTCGCTTGCGAGTCCGTTCCGTCAGTTCGTTAATCGCGACGCGTCCTTCCACGTTAGGGCGGAAGAACACCAACAACGCCAGCGGGACGTACCACGCGACGTACAGGCCTCCGCCGAATCCGTGCCAGAACTGAACCGATACCATGATCGCCGCAGAATAACTGATCAGGACACCGATATCTTTCTGCCGAGGCCACCAAACAAATGACACCGCCAACATCACCGAACCGATCAACAGCGGCAGTCGATTCCAATTGTTCCAGCCAAGTGCCCAGACGCCTTCAAGGTCATCTCGCAACGGTTGGAAGATGCCGAACATCTGCTTCAGCTGGAAGAAGAAATCCGAAACGTCGGCCGATGTAAAAATAAAACCAACGACTCCGACCGCCAACGATACGATTACTCCAAGCGCAAATCGACGGACGCCACGATCCCAGTAGTAGCTGCACCACAACGGCAACAGAAAAATTGGGTAGTAGGAAACGCTCGTCGCGAGTCCAATCATCACGCCCGACCAAACGGGTGATCGAAAACACACCAGCGCCCAAATCACAAGGGCAGCAGGAAGCGAATGCAGCACGTGCCCGTTATAGAGCGCCGTGTAAGGAAGCATTAAGTGAATGGTCGCCAGCCCGACGCCCACGGTGAAATTTTCAAAGTGATAGTGACAGAACAAAATCAGGCCCAGCACGATAAAAATCTGGCTTGCAATGGCCAGCGAGCGAGCGGCAACCACGTACGGCCAAAGCTCTGCCGACGTGATCGGCGTTGGAGCCACTCCGTCTTCCGCGTTGCTGGGCGACATTGATGGCGTAATCGTCGATCCCTCATTCCGCAGCGTTTGTTCTTCGAATGCGGCTTCACCGAACGAAGGAACGGCGGGAAGCAAGTTGAATAACCAGTTGCCCGGCCCACGTTTTTGCAACTGTGCAATGTCTGCTTCACTGGCGGCTTCACGCTGGACCATTTTCAGCGCGTTCTGCACCCCGCGTAAGTCATCATTAGTGGGTGACGACGTTAAGATGTTCGCAACCAGAAACGCCATCAAGCTGCACGCGAGAAACACCAGCCCTCCAATCGAAAGATTGGGCTCTAACAACGGGCGGCGAACAAGCAGCGGGTCCAGCAGCAGCCGAATTAGAAACAGGCCTCCAACCGAAAACAGCCAGATGTATCCAGATCTTTGTAACCATCTGGCGTAGTTGATGCTTCGGGTCGACAATTCCGACGGCACACCCGCCCGTGTGCGAACCTTTGACGAGTCCATTGCAACGACTGGATTCGGACGCGAGGCAACGACACTACTTCCGCCGTCAGGCGGTGACTCATTGGGATCACCTTGCCAGCGAACAAATGAAACCGTCTGTGCCGGAACGTTCGCTAAGTCGTTGGACTCGATCGTCGGCTCGGCTTGCTGCATCAGGGCTGCTCGAATCTCCATCCGCCGCCCCGCATCGATCATCAACAAACCGGGTGCCAGCAGGATGATCAGAAACAGGTCCAGATTGCGAATGGCCCAGCAACGGTTGAACTTGAAAAACAGCGCAAGCATCAGCAGCGACGCGAGGTAACCCCAAGTCGTGGCGGCAATCGGTTCAAAGGCAAAAGGGAAAAAGTTCATGGAGCGTCAAAGAGTATAGTCGGAGACTTGCTTTCTCCGAGCGTGCGTATAAATGCACGCGGTGACTGTTTCGCGAGTGCTAAAACGATTAATCAGCGTAAATGATGGGAAAAACCAGCGAGATTCGCCCCCGTCGCCGGAATCCTGACAATGCAGCTCGTTTCATTTCAGATTTAACGACCGAGCCATCGGTCAGGTCGCACGCATTCGCTACGATCGGTACACCCGAAAAAGCCTGACGCCCGTCGTCGCGAGGCGAATGCATCAGCAATCTTTTCGTAGCCGAGTCATCGTGATCTGATTGCCCACCTGATTGTGGGCCGTCTGATCCATAAACGATCGAATCAGAAATAGTCCGCGACCACTGACTCGATGAAGATTCGCCTCGTCACACGGATCGGGCACATCTCTGGGATTGAAACCCGGGCCTTCGTCTGAAATCTGAACGCAAATGTGTTGGTCAGAAAACTCCGCCTCAACCCTTACCCGCCGTTTACAATAAGGCTCTTGCTGGCGACGCTGTTGAACGGTTTGATGATATCGATCGGAGTCTTCTTCCTTCAGGGCAGAGTCAACTTCTAGGTTGCCGTGGTGCATCGCGTTGACCAAGGCCTCGTCCAACGCCATGCCGATCTGCAGACGATCTCGGCTGGACCAATCGGGTAGGCTGTTCTGCAAGTGCTCGATCGCCGGCGCTGCCAAGGAAAGGTCGTTCTCTAGGACAAACGCAATCTGTTTAGGAGCCGGCTCGATGCGGACGGTGTGAGCGTAACGCATTCGCTGGGACAGCTCTAAAACCTCGCTCACTTTAGGAACAAGGTCCGACGCCAACATGCTCTTTGGGGAAAACGAGGTCGCACCGGCTCGCAAGGCTTCGATCGCAATCGACTCGCTGCCCACCGAGGTCGTCAGGACGACTGGAATTTCAGGGTGATGATCACGCACGTGTTTGACCAGTTGTAGGCCGTCCATCTCCGGCATACGTAAATCGGTGACAATCAAATCGGGCTCGCTCGAGTCAATCGCTTGAACGGCCTGAACCCCATCGTCCGCCAAATCGATGGCCCATTCGGAACGAATGGATAACAAGCCTGAGATTAGCGTGCGATCCAGCGGACTGTCATCAACAACTAGAATTCGGGCCATGGTGTTTGCCAGTGAAGGATCTGCGGATCATCAAGCTACCTAACGGAGATGCCTTATCGTCAGTCTTTCCCGAGTGATTTGAATCTGCATTCGGTGATTTATTGCTGGGCAAATCCTACGTATCGTTTCCTACTGCTCATTTTTCCTCTGGTTTGGTTGAAAGGCAACTACACTGGCAGCGGACTCCCAAAGAAACTGAACAATGGTTGGCGATTGAACTGAGTAAACGGGTAGATCACTTGGTTGAGGATCAAGATTCCGCCGATCACGTCCCATTGCTTAGAACCGGGGTGCAGGATGATACTTTCGGTCCTCTTTCGTTTGTGGAAGTTTGTGGCAGCAACAAACGAGAGCACGATCGCCGGGCTCGACTTGCTGTCAGGCGACGCAAAAGTACCATCCAACATGACGTTCACCGGGATTTTCGTTCGTGGAAGTAATTAACGAAAGCATTTATGATCACCCAAAGTATTACGACTTGGTTTTCGGAAGCGATGTCGCGGCCGAATTGAACTTCATTTGCGAAGTCAACGCCAAACACATGAACGGGAAAGCGACGCTGCTGTTCGAACCGGCGTGCGGAACAGGGCGGTTGATGTTCGCGCTGGCTCGCAAGGGATACCAAGTCGCTGGCATTGACTTGAACGAAAAAGCGGTCGACTTTGCCAATGAGCGACTCGAAAAGCGAGGATACAAACCATCGGCTCGCGTGGCCGACATGTCGGATTTTCGATACGCACCCAAGTGGGATCTGGCCTTCAATACGATCAACAGCTTCCGACACCTAACGACTCCTAAAGCGGCTCGAAATCATCTGGCATGCATGGCTGCCGGAACGAAAAAGGACGGCATCTATCTGATCGGGCTGCACCTGACGCCCACGACCATTGACCCGATGGACGAGGAAGCTTGGTCTGCATCTCGAGGCCACCTGACGGTCAACACGCACATGTGGACCAACGAACGAGCCCCCAAAAAACGCCTTGAGCGTTTTGGTATTCGCTTCGACGTCTACACCCCGACCAAGCAGTTTCGCATCATGGACGAACTGGTCATGCGTTCCTACACCTATCGGCAGTTCCAGACGATGATCGATCGGCAGGGCGATTGGGAAATCGAAGCGGTCTACGATTTCCGGTACGACATCAACGAACCGATCGAAGTCGATTCTTCAGCCGAAGACGTTGTGTATGTGCTAAGGAAAAAATAGCGTGGCTCTTGTCGCTCGCACCTCAGGGAGGGTAAGGCTCCGTCCGAACCCATCTCACCCCAACGTAATTCGTACAACGTAATTCATCCAACGTCCAACACAATTCATCCAGACACGGCTCGGGCGGAGCCTCGCCCTCTCAAAAAATATTTCGCGTCCGTGAACCGCGGCCCAAACGTTTCACGTCTCAAAACATATCGCGTTTCCAATTCCGTATTCCCATTTCCGCATTGAAACTTGGATCCTCAAACTCAAACCATCGTTGCCACCACGCTGTCCGTTTTTCTGATCGCAGCGATCGGCTTCGTCACACGTCGAGTCGGCATCATCGACGACCCCACCGAAGCGAACATCATGAAGCTGGTCGTGTGGGTGTTGGTACCATGCTTCATTCTGTCTAAAGTCCCGGGGAATCCCAGTCTTCAAAATGGTTCAACGGTCGCGGCGGCCATGGGAATCGGGGCCGCGATTATCGCCGCCAGTTTCGGGATCAGTTTGCTCACGGGACGTCTGTTCGGGATAACCAACGAGGATGGCGTCAAAACGTTTTCGGTGGCCACCGGCATACAAAACTATGGCTTCATTCCCATTCCGTTGATCGAAGGCATCTTCCCTGAAACTGCCGACCAGATTCTGGGCGTCCTGTTCGTTCACAATTTAGGCATTGAACTGGCCATTTGGACGCTAGGAATTGTTTTACTTAGCGGTTCGACATCGGGCGCTTGGAAGCGTCTGATCAACGGTCCTTCGATCGCGATCGTGGTTGGTTTGTTTTTGAATTTCACGCAACCGTGGACCCTGATCCCGCCCGCCGCGACGCCGGTGGTGGAAGTGCTCCAACGTGCGACCACAATGATGGGCACCTGCGCGATTCCGATTGCCGTGATGTTGGTCGGTGCCACGTTGTGTGGAATTGTGCAACGTGAGCAATGGCAATTGGATTGGCGAGTGCTCATTGCATCCCCAATTTTGCGATTTGCGATCCTACCTGCCATGATTCTGTTGATTGCCAACGGGATCACTTTCTCGGACGAGTTAAGCTTGGTGTTGGTGGTGCAGGCCGCCATGCCGACTGGCATTTTCCCAATCGTGTTGGCCAAGCACTTCGGTGGCAAACCTAGCGTTGCCATTCAAGTCGCTTTACTCTCTTCGGCGTTCAGTATCGTGCTAACGCCGCTGTTATTATCGATGGCACTCAAGATGTTTGCCGCGTCGTAGTTGGGCCTGTGGTGAGAAAGATTCGACAGCCCCGTCATTTTGTGGAACAAGAGTTCTCGGGGCTTCCTCCGCCGAGCTACCAACGAGGACTCCTCCGGAGCCTTCTCCTGCCTGTTCGGAAATCTTATCTCGAAACACTGTGGACACAGCGCTCTGGTCCAAGGATCTTTTCTGCGCTCTCGGCGGCTCTGCGTTTTAAAATCTGAAATCTCGTTTTTGTGGAGAGCTAAGTTTTGTTTTGGTTGCGTTGTATGCTTGAGCGTTATCATTCATCGGGGGGGCGGACGGAGCCTTCCCCTCCCTGTTTTGAAATGCGGTCTCTGCGTTCAAAACCTGAACAAAATTCGTGCGCTACTTGAAACTCCGTTCGCCTTACCCTTCGGGCACCGTTTCAAATTCATGCGCAAACGTGGCGCGGTTGCCGCCGGGGAGGCGGGCGTAGACGCGGACTTTCTTCAACTGGTTGTATTGGAGCTTGAAGCGAGCGCCCGAGCGCGTGAGAAATTTCTCCAGCTTGTAACTTTTCGATTCACCGGCCGGGATCGGTTCGATATCGTGAATCTGATAGAAGCCGTTGACCTGAATGTTGAGGTGACTCCAGTCGTCCTCGCTGTTGTTGTGCAGAATCAACTCGCCGCCCGACCATGGCGGACGCAAATCGTATCGCGGCAAGTAAAAATCGGCTGGGGGCAGCCCCTCCGACGTCGCGGCTGCTTGCAACTGGCCTTCGTAGACCTGAGGCAGAAAGGTCCAGATCGCCAGCACGGTGCCGATCGGAATCGCAGTCATTAGAATTAGCGCCAGGGTCAAACCGTGGGCGCTCAGGCGAGGTGCCTTCAGTTGCGCAGCGGTCTGGGGCTGCGGAGATGAACTGGCGGGGTGGCCAGTAGTGCCTAACGCATTTTTTTCTTGAGTGGTAACCATGGTCATCGTTCGCAAACTTGCGATTTGAAAATTCGAATGTGGTATGATAACAGGAATTCGGATTTGTCCCGTCGTCGCTGTTTTAATTTTATGTTTAGCCCCTCAACCCGATATCAACGAAACGCCGCATGGCTAATTCAACTGCGATGGGTGGCCGTGATCGGACAGCTGGTGACCAGTGCCGCAGTTGTTTGGCTATTTGGTATCGAAATCCCGATGGCCAAGACGGTTGTCGGTTTAGTGCTGCTGACCGTGATCTCCAATATCTTGCTGACGGTCATGTTCCGAAACTGGAAGAACCGGGCCGACGGCCACACGTATCCGTGGAACCTGATGCTGGGGCTGGTGCTGGTTGTCGACCTGCTGTCTCTGACCGGATTGTTGTACTCGACCGGCGGGCCCAACAACCCGTTCCAGCTGTTCTTCTTTGTCAATCTTAGTTTGTGCGCTTTATTGTTAGACCGAAACTGGACGCTGGCCATTAACGGTTTGACGGTGTTGTGTTTCGCTGGTTTGCTGCTGCATCATCAACCTTTGCCGCCGCTGGATCTTGGGTTTCTACCGATCGAAAAAGGTTCCGATCTGAAATTACAGCACCTTGGTGCGTTGGTGGCGTTTTCAACTTGCAGCGGCGTGATCGTGTACTTCATGACTCGACTGACTGGCGAGCTGGCGGAACACCAAGAGGCCGTCCGCGAGGCGGAAGCCGTGCAGGCTCGTAGCGAAAAAATCGAAGCGTTGGGCACGTTGGCAGCTGGAGCGGCACACGAGCTGGCGACTCCATTGAGCACGATTGCGGTCGTCGCGAAGGATGTCGAGCAAGCAGTCGAAGAACAGGCGGCGGTCGTGCCCGAGTTTGCCGATGTCGTCGAGGACGTTCAATTGATCCGCAGTCAATTGACTCGCTGCCGTGTGATTCTTGATCGAATGGCGGGGCACGCGGGAGAAACCATCGGAGAATCCTTCCGCCAGTGCTCAATTGAGCAGTTGTCTGACGCCACGATTGACGGTTTAACTCAACCGGGTCGAGTGCAAGTGTCACTGCCCTCCGATTCAGACAACCTAAGCGTTTTCGTTCCGTTGGACGGCCTTTCGCAGGCTTTGAGGTGTTTGATTCAAAATGCGATCGACGCCGATCCATCGGATCGTCCGGTTCTGGTCGATATCGACCGTGAAGGACACGCGTCGGGCGATGTTTGGACGTGGGAGATTCGAGACCAAGGTGCAGGAATGTCCGCTGAGCAGTTGGAAAGAGTAAGTGAACCGTTTTTCACAACCAAACCGCCCGGAAAGGGGATGGGGCTGGGCGTGTTTCTGGCTCAAAACGTGCTGACTCGGCTAGGCGGCGATCTGAGTTTTGAATCAAGTCCGGGCCGCGGAACCTGCGTCTCCATTAGGCTGCCAGCAGATTCTCGGAACTCAATCGGTTAAAATAAGGATCGTTTCAAATCATGTTGGTCGGTCAGCGATTTTGTTATTGGTCGTCTACCGCTGAGTGTTGGTTTGGACGAAGCTTGGAAATGTGATGAATATGAATGCATTTTTGGATGCCACCATGGAAGCCACTCAAACAATTCTTGTCGTCGATGACGATGACGTACTTCGCAACCGATTGGAGAAAGCATTTTCCAAGCGAGGTCTGATCGTCACGATCGCCGGTGAGTATGAACAGGCGATTGACATCGCTGCCCGGCACAAGCCAGACATGGCGGTGTTGGATCTGAAGATGCCGGGTAAAACCGGGATGGAATTGCTGAAGTCGATTCGCGAGAAGTCTCCCGAGACGAAAGTGGTCATTTTGACGGGTTACGGTAGCATCACCAACGCCGTCGAAGCGGTCAAACTGGGGGCGGTTGGTTACGTGACCAAGCCCGCCGATGCGGATCAAGTTCTGGCGGCATTCGAGGAGAATCCGGGGCCGCTTCCAACCCCTGAAATTCCTCCTCCATCGCTTGCAGAAGCGCAGTGGGAACATATCCAACGAGTCTTACGCGATTCGGGCGGCAACATTTCCGAGGCGGCCAGAAGGCTTGATATCCCTCGGCGAACGCTACAGCGAAAGCTGAAAAAGAACGCTCCCTAGTGCTTCATCCAGATTTAATTTTAGGGTTGCCGATACGATACGTTACGTGTTTGTCGAGCTGAAACGAATGACCAACCCTAAAATCTAAGTTAGACCAAGAACGAGTGGTTTGTCATGAATAAAAATTCGGGCTGGCAATTGATTTCGTCTTTGAAATACCGGGCGTTTTCAGCGAGCCAACCCGAACATTAACGTTTGACGAACCACGAGGGTTAAACATCGAAAGACTCGTTGTTGAGCGCCCGTTGAACGAAATCGAGAATATCGTCTCCGCCTCCAGTCCAGATTTCCTCAGCAAGACTGTGCAAAACATCCGTTCGCGTCGTCGGCTGATTTGCCTGAATCAAATGATACAGGTCACCTGCGTCAATCTGTTTTTTTCCCATTTTTCGATGGCGAGAGATCACGGCCGAGTACTTGGAAACGATCGCCGCCTCTACCGTCGGGTAACGATCACCGGTTTGATCGTCAATTTTGACGTGCTTGCTCAAGATAGTCTTCTGAAACTGGCTATTGGGCAGCATCAGATCGATCACCTGCTTCGCTTTGCCGTGAGCATCTAGGTCGGCCGGATCACCAAAACGAATGACGACAGGAAATCGGGTAATTTCCAGAGTAGGCCACCGAGCCTGAATCGCCTCTACTGCTTTTTCGGATTCACGAGCGGACACCATGACGTCAACATCTTGAGTCGCGCGGGGCATCGGCAGGTAGCCAACGTATCCATGCAGCCCCATCAATACCCAGTCTTTGACCCTCGCGTCGATCAAACAGTCCATGACTTGCCGCGGAGTAATGTCCATCGCGTCCTTCCGATGTTGTTGGCGGTAATCACTGGTTAGACGAGTGCTCTGGGAAATTCCGTACTCGTGCCCGGATGGTCCTGTCGGGTCGAGATCGTCATGTCCCTCCCAGCCTCGCGATATTTCCGCCATCGCGGCGTTACGCCGGGCGA
Organism: uncultured Pirellulaceae bacterium; assembly: GCA_937929805.1. Lineage (GTDB taxonomy): Bacteria > Planctomycetota > Planctomycetia > Pirellulales > Pirellulaceae > Mariniblastus. The sequence continues at coordinate 15,514 of CALFUT010000008.1, read as the reverse complement.
TTAATTCTGCTCTCGAAGCATCGGTGGACATGGATCTGACAGCCAAACGCTGGGAAATGGTGAATTCAGAACTGAGAAATTCGGATTGAGGCAAGCGGCAGAATAAAACCCACCGTCAAATGAAGGAAATCCTTCGAGGTTTCGATGTATTTAGCGGTAAGTATTAACTTGCCTTCTGCCTTACACCTCCATTATAGGCCCATTGAGCGGAACGTGCCTTAGCAATCAAGGGCGACTTGCCGTCTTTCATCAGGGAATAACCCGATCGCTCTATTGAATAGCAGGTGCCGCATCTCGCCCAATTCTCTGGCGCAAATTGTGTGCTTCTGCAAAATCGACCCAATCCTCCCCGGTTAACATCAACTTGAGCCGACTTGACCACCCCCCTTTTGAGTGGGACACTTTTGCCCCTCGAACGCCCGGTTACTTTGGTTTAGATTCTTCGATTGAATATGTAGACGTTTCCTGACGACAGAAGTGATTTCGGCCGTCTTAAAAAGTCGTTTTCATGCCGGTTTTTCCAGTTTCAAAGGCCGATTTTCGCTCCCGTGAAGATCGGATGATTCTCGATGCAAGAGTTCCATTTTCCCACTTGGGTTAATAAGTTCACCGCTTTGGCGGCCATCACTGCACTCACGGTGGGTGGATACTTGGCCACCTGCCTGTTCGCGGCGATCCATCCGTCGATCGTGAACGTGGGCCATCAGCCAAAACAACCGGTTCCGTTCAGCCACAAGTTGCACGCGGGCAAGCTGAAAATGGACTGTCGTTACTGTCACAACACGGTTGAGAAAGCTGGCCATGCGGCCGTGCCTCCAACGGCGACTTGCGGCAATTGCCACGGCGGAAATCGAACCGCTGCCGATGGTCGAACGCTGGGCGTCATCCACGCCGAGAACGCAAACCTTGAGCCGATCCGAAAGAGTCTAGAAACAGGCGATCCAGTTCCGTGGAAGCGAGTTCACGACCTGCCGGACTTCGTTTACTTCAATCATAGTGCTCACATCAACAAAGGTGTCAGCTGTGTTTTGTGTCACGGCCGAGTCGATCAGATGGAAGTTGTGACTCAGGTCGAGTCGCTGTCCATGAAATGGTGTCTCGATTGTCACCGCAAAAACACAGAAAAGGGCCTGCTTCCTGTTCGCGATCCAAGCTTGGTGACTCAGCTGGATATGGAATTCGAGAACCCGAACGAGTACCACGCAAAGTGGGCGAAAGAGCTTGAAGTGAACCCAAAGATCAATTGCTCGACCTGTCATCGCTAGAGCCGAACTGAATTAACAGCTGACTGCACCCAACAACTGCCAGTCGTTCCTGTCCGACCGGAACGAGTTTCAAAGATAACGATTCAAATGAATAAACCTCGCAACACCGCCAATCACCTTAACGCTGACGCTTTGGCTGACATGCCCGGCTTCAACGAAGCGATTGATCACGATTTTGGTGCCGCCACCGACTATCACGACGACGGCCTTTCACGCCGTCGCTGGCTGCAATTGATGGGTGCCTCGCTGGCACTGGGTGGTGCGACCGGTTGTCGGTACGAAGAAGAAACGATTGCCCCGTTTGCGTTTCGTCCTCAGGGCCGAATCCCGGGCATTCCCGACAAATTCGCTACGATGTTGGACTACGGTGGCGTGGCACAGCCGCTGATTTCAACGAATTACGACGGTCGTCCAATCAAGCTGGACGGCAGCCCAGATCACCCGGGTTCGATGGGTGGTTCGTCGACGTTTACTCAGGCTCGCATGCTTGAGTTTTACGATCCCGATCGTTTGCGGGCTCCGCTGAAGGCTGCCGGCAAAGGCGATCAACAGGTTGAAACAACTTGGGAATCGTTGTCGGATGAGTTTGGCAAGATTCTCTCAAAGGCCGATCTTAGTGGTGTCGCGATTTTGGCCGAGCCGACTTCATCGCCAAGTCTATTCCGTTTGCAACGCGAGTTCATGAAGAAGGGCGGGGCGTGGTTCACTTACGCCGCGGTCGCCGACGATAACACGCGTGAGGGCAGCAAGCTGGCTTTTGGAAAGCCTCATCGTGCAACCTACGCATTGGACAAGGCCAAAGTCATCGTGACATTGGACGCCGACATCCTTGGGCTCGACCCAGCCGGCATCGCCAACAGCTTCACCTTTGCCATGGGCCGCGATGTTGATAGCGGTAACGGCATGAGCCGTTTGTATTCAATCGAAAGCCAGTTTTCAGTTACCGGTGCTGCCGCCGACCATCGCCTAGCGTTGCCGTCGCAACGAATTATCGAGTTCGTCGGTGCGTTGGCAGAGGCTGTCCGAGCAGGCAAGACCGAGGTCGACAAGTCGTTGCCGTATCGCGAGAAGATGCTTGCCGCGATCGCGTCGGACCTGATCGAGAACAAGGGTAAAGGTGTAATCGTTGCCGGCGAACGTCAGCCACCGATCGTTCACGCCGTTGTTCACCAGTTAAACGAAGAGCTGGGCAACATTGGGGAAACGGTTTTGCTTAGCGAGCTACCGGACGCCGATCGCGTTTCCACATTGGACTCGATCACTGATCTTGCCAATCAGATCGAAGGCGGCCAGATCAAGAGCTTGGTCATGCTTGGCGGCAACCCGGTTTATGACGCTCCGCGTTCGTTGGCCTTCGGTTCGCTGATCGGCAAACTGGATCACTCGCTACACATCTCCTCCGTCAACAACGAGACCAGCCTTAAATGCCAATGGGTCAGCGCAATGGCTCATCCGCTGGAATCATGGCAGGACGGGTATGCATTCGATGGATCGGTGCTGATCGGCCAGCGATTGATCAATCCGCTGTTCGGCGGCAAGTCGGATTTAGAAACACTTTCGGCGTTGATGGGTCTTGAAGAAGTTGATAGTCAGCAGATCGTGCAGAAGACTCATGAGCTTGGTGAATCCGAGTGGCAGCAGGCGGTGCATGATGGCTTCATAGCCGACTCCGCAGCTAAGGCAGCGGCTCCTTCGGCCAACAAAGAGAACTCGATTGAAGACTTCAGCGATTGGGCGAAGCCTTGGGACGGCGAAAGCGTTGAGATTGTCTTCGCGACCAGCAACTCGGTCTACGATGGTCGCCATGCGAACAATAGCTGGCTTCAAGAACTGCCAGACTTCTTCACCAAAATCTCTTGGGACAATGTTGTCAGTGTCAGCCCCGCGACAGGAAAGAAACTTGGTCTGAAGCAGGGCAAGTTGATGACGCTGAAATTGAATGGCGCTGAAGTTTCACTGCCGGTCAACATTCAACCCGGTCAGGCTGACGGTTCGGTGGGCGTTGAAATCGGATACGGTCGCACGGCTGCCGGTCGCGTCGGCGGTGATGAAGCAAAGAACATCCCATCCATTGGTGTGGACGTTTCTCCATTGCGTTCGGTTGAAAACTGGCTGCTGGCTACGGGCTTAAAATCGAGTGTGATTCAGCCGACCGGCACCAGTTACAAGTTGGCTCTTGTGCAAGAACCGTGGACCATCGACGCCACAGGCCGTGACGAAATTCAGGCTCGCATGTTCCGCGACGCGGACAAATCAGAAACCAAGCGGAGTGCCTTGCTGCGTGAGGGTTCCTTCGAAAGCTACAGCGAGTTTCTGACCAAGCACCCAATGGACGAAATCCATGAAGACCATGGCGATGGTCATGGTGATGGCGACAAGGGCCACGCGTCGCTGCTGAAAAAAGGACAGTTGCCGGTCATCGGCCAAGTCAGTTTCACTCGACCGGCCGACGAAGAGGCGGATGCAAAGGAAGCTCACGGGGACGGCGATTTGCACGACGGCGAAGGTCACGGCGATCATGGTCATGGCGATCACGATGATCATGGGCATGCTGCTCATGCTCCGCAGTGGCCCGAAGCGTTTCACATGCACCACGAGCTTTTCGATCTGACACCCGGCGTGCGTCAAAGCTATGCCAACGAGGATCCCAAAAAATACTACGGCAAGGACCCAACAACGACCAACATTTGGGGCATGTCGATCGACTTGAACAAGTGTACCGGCTGCAACAGCTGCGTAATCGCTTGTCAGTCAGAGAACAACATTCCAGTGGTCGGCAAAGCTGATGTTTGGCGTGGCCGAGAAATGCATTGGATGCGGATCGATCGCTACTACGGCGACAACTTGTACACCGATTCGGCTGACGAAGGTGACAAACAGATCGTGCATCAACCGGTAACGTGCCACCATTGCGAAAACGCTCCGTGTGAGACCGTTTGCCCGGTGGCAGCCACCGTTCATAGCAGTGAGGGCTTGAACGACATGGTTTACAACCGTTGTATTGGAACTCGATATTGCGGCAACAACTGTCCTTACAAGGTTCGCCGCTTCAACTTCTTCAACTATGCAGACGCGAAGACGTTCCTGAAATATCCGGGTGCCGACAAGCTTCAGCCGGGTGACCGTGACCTGCAGCACTTGATGATGAATCCAGAAGTCACCGTCCGAACTCGGGGCGTGATGGAGAAATGCACCTACTGCGTGCAACGTATCCAGAACACCAAAATTCAAGCGAACAACGAAGGCCGGCGTCCGATCGGTCCCAACGAAATCACGACCGCCTGTCAGGACGCTTGTCCGACCAAGGCAATCAAGTTCGGCGACTTGCACAACGCCGAAAGTGATGTCGCGAAGGCTCATGCGAACCCACGAGCTTACGTGATGCTGGAAGAGCTGAACAACCGTCCGCGGACCAAGTACTTGGCTCGCGTTCGCAACGTTCATCCGGCGTTGATGGAATTCGACGATCGAAATTCAATTCCGCAGTACCTGCATGGCGGTCACAACGAACAGCATGACCATCATGAAGGCGAAAAGGATCACGACCATGACCACGAAGGTCACGATCATGACGAACACGACAAAGACGCTTAACGGCGCTGGCGACTTTTTCGGATCGGAAACGGTCCAACCAATTTTTGTTCCACTTCGGTGGACCAACCAGAAATCTGGCGACGAACTTTTAACGAGATAACTCAATGGCTTCGGTCAATCCAGCAATCGATATCGACAACACAAACGAAGAACCGGGCACACGCGCTCCGCTGGTTCTGGGCGGTCTGGACTACGCAGGCGTCACAGAAACCGTTTGTGCTCCGTGGGAAGCTGAAAATCCGCCAAAAATCTGGTGGCTGATTCTGGCTGCAGCCCTCTCGCTGCTGCTGGTTCTTGGCGGCTGCGTTAACCACCTGCTGATGAAGGGCGTCGGTGTCTGGGGTAACAACAACCCGGCCTATTGGGGCTGGCCGATTGTGAACTTCGTGTTCTGGGTCGGTATCGGTCACGCGGGAACGCTAATTAGTGCGATTCTTTTCTTGTTCCGCCAGAACTGGCGAACGAGTATCAACCGGGCCGCCGAAGCGATGACCATTTTCGCGGTGGTTTGTGCGGGCTTGTTCCCGGGAATTCACATTGGTCGAGTCTGGGTGTTCTATTGGTTGTTCCCAATCCCAACTGAGCACCTGGCAATGTGGCCAAACTTCCGCAGCCCGCTACTGTGGGACGTTTTTGCGGTTTCCACGTACGCCACTGTTTCGATTTTGTTCTGGTACATGGGAATGGTGCCGGACATCGCGACCTTCCGCGATCGCTGCAAATCTAAGATTGGAAAAATCGCTTACGGAATCCTTTCGCTAGGTTGGACGGGATCGGCTCGCAACTGGCACCGTTACGAAATCGCCTACACGATCCTTGCCGCACTCGCGACGCCGCTGGTTCTTTCGGTACACACGATTGTTAGTTTCGACTTCGCGGTTTCTCAGCTGCCCGGTTGGCACACGACGATCTTCCCGCCTTACTTTGTTGCTGGTGCGATCTTTAGTGGTTTTGCCGCGGTGGTAACCTTGCTGGTTCCGGCTCGAGCTCTCTACGGTTTACAAAACCTGATCACGCTGCGTCACTTAGAGAACATGAACAAAATCATCATGGCGACAGGCATGATGGTGGGTACGGCTTACGGCATCGAGTTCTTTATCGCTTGGTACTCGGGCGTTCCGAATGAGCAATTTGCGTTTATCAACCGAGCGTTTGGTAACTTCTGGTGGGCGTACTGGATCATGGTGACCTGCAACGTGGTGATTCCTCAGTTGTTCTGGTTCAAGTGGTGCCGCACGACTCCTTGGTTCATGGTGATCGTTTGCATCTTTGTGAATATTGGTATGTGGTTCGAACGTTTCGTGATTACGATCACGTCCTTGTGTCGTGACTTCATCCCATCCAGCTGGGCTTATTTCCACCCGACCGGCATCGACATCATGATGCTGATTGGAAGTTTCGGTTTGTTCACGACCTTGTTTCTGCTGTTCTGCCGATTCCTACCCGTCATTGCGATGGCAGAAGTCAAAAGCATCATGCCTCACGGTGATGATCACCATTAATTGACATCGACTGACATCCCACAAAACACGAAAACCGAAGCCTTGCGGAACGCTTCGGTGTAGCGACTTGTTCCGCAACGAGAAATAAACGTTATGGCAGATAAAAACGACAAAGATTCAAAGCTGGTCGGCTTGCTGGCTCAGTTTGATGATCCGGATTCGCTCATCAGCGCTTGCAATGAAGCTCGCTTGGCCGGCTACAAAGCGATGGATGCGTACAGTCCGTTTCCGGTGCATGGCATCGATCCGGCGATCGGAATTCAACGATCTTTGCTGCCGTTCTTGGTTTTCTGCGTCGGCTTTGGTGCCTGCTTTGCCGGCCTTGGCATGCAGTATTACACCAACGCAGCCGATTGGTCACCGATCTTTCCGGGCTACGCATTCAAGATCAGCGGCAAGCCGCTTTTCAGCTTTCCGGCTAACATTCCCGTGACGTTCGAGATCATTGTTCTCTCAAGTGCGTTTGCGACATTCTTGGGAATGTGGGGCTTGAACAAGCTACCGATGTTCTCTAATCCGCTGCATCGCATTTCTCGGTTCAAGCGAGCGACGAACGACAAGTTCTTCCTGATGATTGAAACAAAGGATGAAAATTTCAACCGCAGCGAAACCGAATCTCAACTGAATCAGTGGGGTGCGGTGGCGATCGAGGAATGTCGTCAGGACCTGACCGACAATCAACTTCCTTCTTGGGTGCGTCTTGTTGGGTTGTTGGGTGTGTTCCTGTTGATGCTGCCTCCGGTCATGATTTTCCGCAACATGGGAATGACCAGTCGTAGCCCACGTTTGCATGTGGTCCCTGACATGGATTGGCAGCATAAAGAGAAAACTCAGGTGCTTAGCCCGGTCATGGAGAACGGCGAATACCTGTTCACCGACGAACGAGCCATGCGAAAACCGGTCGATGGATCCATTGCTCGAGGGCAACTGGAAGTTGACTCGGAAATGTATCGCGGCGTCAAAAAAGACTACAAGGCTGCAGCGAACTCTGCCAAGACAAACGCTCGCTTGGTGTCGGCTTCAATTGAAGACAAAGAAGACGCACCGGTTGAACCCGATCAGGCGGATCAAGCCGAAGACGTTTCGATGTGGATGACGCAGTTCCCCGAGGGTGTCACCGTTGACCAAGCGTTTGTCGAACGCGGCCAACAGCGTTTCAACATTTACTGCTCGGCATGCCACGGCTACGACGGTAATGGGAACGGCTTGGTGAATCAGCGAGCGATGGCGTTGGGTGCCAACGGACAGGCTCAATGGACCGCCGCCAAATCCATGCACGACGCGACGGTAAAAGATGACTCGAAGAATCCGCTAGGTCGAATTTTCGACACGATCACCAACGGCCGCAACACCATGGGTCCATACGGGGCTCAAATTCCTGCCGAAGACCGCTGGGCGATTGTGGCGTACGTGAAAGCTCTGCAGGAAACCGGCATCCAACCCGCGACCGCCTCGACTGAAACGGACGGCGCGGATGAAGAAAAACAAACCGATGCCGATGGCGGCTCGGACAAGGAAGAGAAGACCAGCTAGTGCTTTGTCTAGCGAAAAATTGATGTGACAAAGTACAAGTAGCAACGTCCGAACTTTCCAAACTGACCAGACCAAAAAACTGATCCACTGGCGGGAACCACTTTTCCCCGAAACGAACACGATCATGCACGAAACTCGACCTGCAAAAATTACCTCGGACGTTGTCACGCTCAACGACGGTCACCTTAAAGCGATGCCGCTGTTGCTGGGCATTGGCGTGATTGGATTGCTTGCGTCGTTCATTCTGTCGATGTTTTCATCAGCGGGCGGATCTGCTTTTGAACGATTTTCGTTCATCTACCTAGTGAACTTCTGCTTCGTGCTGTCGATTTCACTAGGCTGCATGTTCTTTGTGATCATCTCGCACCTAACCCGAGCCGGTTGGAACGTCACGGTTCGACGTTTGGCGGAACTATTTGCCATGTGTGCGTTTCCGCTGGGCATCTTGTTCTTAGTAATTCTTTTGCCTGTGCTGATGGGCTACGACTTTGTCTATCCATGGAACCAGTCGGGGTGGTCGGCTCATAGCATCGAGCAGGCCGAACAGATCGCGGCTCTTGATGCGGCGGCCAAGCCTCCCATCGAGCAATTGAAGGGCGCTTACCTGAACCCGATGTTCTTTTCGATCCGAGCGATCGCCTACTTCTTGATTTGGGGAGCGATGGGTGCATTCTTCCTGAAGACTTCATTGAAGCAGGACGACTCGGGCGATGTGATTCTGACCAAACGCATGCAGGCTCTGTCGGCTCCGTTGCTAATTCTGTTCGCCGTGACGATCGTGTTTTCTTCGTTTGATTTCGAGATGTCACTTTCGCCTCTATGGTTCAGCACGATGTTCCCGGTTTACTTTTTTGCTGGCGCTTTCATGAGCGGCTTGATCACAATCACGCTTACCGCGATGTGGCTGCAAAAAAACGGACGCGTGACGGATGAAATCACGACGGAGCACTATCACGACCTAGGGAAATTGACTTTTGGTTTCGTCGTCTTCTGGGGCTACATTGCCTTCAGTCAGTTCTTGCTGATCTGGTACGCCAACATTCCGGAAGAAACGTTCTGGTACGACTATCGAATCAACACGACGGGTTGGGGAATCTGGTCCTTGATCTTGGTCGTTGGGCACTTGTTCATTCCGTTCCTAGCAATCATGGGCCGAACGGCTCGACGCAACCGCACCTTCCTTGCTGGCGCCGGGATCTTCCTGCTAGTGATGCACTGGGTTGATCACTACTGGTTGATCATGCCTCAAATGGACGCCTACGGTCACGTATTTACGTTTAACCCGCTTGTCGACATTCCGTGTGCCGTCGGAATGATTGCCATTTACATAGCGATCTTCTGCTTTGTGGCGAAGAACCGACCACTGGTACCGCTGAAAGATCCGCGACTGGGCGAGGCTTTGAACCACGCGGTTCATTAAACGATGCTGGCATTCAGACACAATGTCGCATGCCTCAAAGCGATTATCACCTAAAATTACTTACATCGACTCATTTCTGACAATCTCGATCATGAGCCACTCAAACGAATCTACAAACGCCGACGCTGCTGACAATCGCCCAAGTTACGATGATGTCAACACGCCGGTTATTATTCTGATCGGAGCCATCAGCGCGATCGTGACTTTGCTGTCGGTAATGTTTGTCCAAGGACTTTGTTACCACCTGCAAAACAGCTACGCCAGCCACCGAGCTGCTCAAGTGGACCACTTGCCGTCCCGCGAAGTTGTTGAGGCTCAAAAGAAGGTGTTGGAAGGTGGCGAGGGAGTCACCGCGATTGAGGAAGCGATCACAAAGGTCGTTTCTTCATACGGGAAGTGAAACCAAGGGCAAAACAACTAGCCGGTTTTACGGCAGCGTTCAAAACTTGCTTTAAGAAACATGAAATCCGCAACCAAAACTAGAACCTCATTGCAGGAACGCTCGATTGCGTTCTTCTGGTTCTTGGCTTGCGCGATCGCATTGATGTTGGTTTCCGCCAGCATGGCGAAGGCAGAAACGGCGACGGAGCAGGGCAGTTCTGAAACACAAACTGTTGCACCGCAAGATTCGGCCTCGAACGATCCTTACGGTATCAACAAGAAGCCCAAAGTATCCGAAGGCATTGGAGTCGATGATCACATTGGCCAGTTTGTTTCGGGCGATCAGTCTTTCAATGATCACAACAATAACCGTGTTCGGTTCGGTCATTTTTTCGATGGCGATCAACCGGTCATGTTGTCGTTCAACTATTCCAACTGCCCAAAGTTGTGCAGCGTTCAGCTTCAGAACATGACTAGCTGTCTGCGTGAGGTCGACTTTGAGATCGGGAAAGATTTCCAACTGGTGTCGGTCAGCATCGACCCCAACGAGCAGACTTCTCGATCCCGAGACACCCGCGAAAAATTCATGGGGCAGTACAATCGACCTGACAGCGAATCGGGCTGGCACTTTCTGACAGGCGATCGAGACGACATCGTGTCGTTGGCCGACGAGTGCGGATTCCGCTACAAGTACGTTCGCGAACAGAAACTATTTTCGCATCCCCCCGTATTCATCCTGCTTTCCCCCAAAGGAAAGATCGTTCGATACATCCACGGATTGAACTACGATCCGGTAACGATGCGACGCGCTCTGATCGAATCGGCCGAGGGTAAGATCGGTTCTCCCATCAACCAACTGGCTTACGGGCTGGGGTGCTTTGTGTTTGATGAAACGACTGGTAAGTACACCATGCAAGCCATGACCATCATGCGAATTGGTGGAGGCCTGACCGCAGGGCTGTTGGTGCTGTGCTTGGCTCCCTATTGGTTTTTCAGCAGCCGCAGTAAATCGAAAGCGGGTGCCGCCGACTCGTCCAAAGAACCGGTTGCTGTACCGCAACAGCTGTAGATCAGACTCGAACAACTCCCAAGAATATACCCATTTACTTTCACGCGACTTAATTCACATGAATTGGCAAATCCCAACTTTGTTCGGACAAACCGAAACCGCCAAAACCGTTTTGGAGCGAGTTCAGGAAACGACGTTGCCCGGAACAACCGTTCCGGCGTCTTCGATCGAACGTCCTGAGACGGGCGTTTCGTACTGGTTCCCTGAGCAGGCATCGACCTTCGCCAAGGGCGTGGACGATCTGTACATGTTCATCTTTTGGGTTTCGACGGTCTTCTTCATCGCGATTGTGGTCGCAATGGTGTACTTGTGCCTGAAGTATCGACGTCGAGGCAAAGAAATCGTGGTCGAGCCAAGTAGCTCGCACAATACCAATCTCGAGATCGCTTGGTCGGTTCTGCCGAGCATTTTGTTGGTGCCAATGTTTTGGTGGGGAGCCACAGGCTACTTCGATTCTCGTATTCCGGCCGAAGATGCAGAAGAAATTTTGGTTACTGCCAGCCGTTACAACTGGTTGTTCACTTACCCCGATGGCGACAGTTCGTCCGAGCTGCATCTCGTTCGTGACAAACCTGTGACGCTAAAAATGCAGTCAAACGATGTTCTGCACAGCATGTACGTTCCTGCCTTTCGCCAGAAAATGGACATCGTTCCGGGTCGCTACACATACGCATTCATGGTGCCAACAAAACTTGGGCAGTATCGATTGGCTTGCACCGAATATTGCGGTGAAGGACATTCAAAAATGCGTACCCTCTGCGAAGTTCACATCGACGACCAAGATCGCAAAGAGAACACGCAGTGGATCGAGTCCGAGCACGCACCATGGGAAAACGGCGAACGCATCTACAAGATTCACTGCTCAGGATGCCACCGCATCGACGGCCAAGCCGCAACTGGTCCTGCGTTGAATCTGACGTGGAACCGCGAAGGCAAGACACACACGGGCGAAGCATTTAAAGCCGATGACAATTACATCCTTGAGTCCATCTGGTACCCCGCAGCGAAAGTGGTCGAGGGCTACGGGCCGGTATCAAAAATGAATTCGTTCAAGGGAATCCTCAGCCAAGACCAAGTGAACCACGTCATTGCTTACCTGAAGCATTTGCAGGATCCGAATGCCGCCAATGCTCCTGCTGACGAACCAACGGACACTGAACCGGTCGCGGGAGAAAAGAGCACAGAAGAAGAGACAGAAACGGAAGCTTAGGTTTCCCCGATTCTTGTTAGTTGAAGACGCAGACTTAGAGACGATATCGAGCCGACGTTGATGGCGGCTCACAACGTTCCGATCGGCCCAATGGGCCGTCAAAAATACGAGGTTGAAATCATGTCAAGTGAAGCCATCCGAAATACGTTCGGCACTCCTGAAACACACTTTCTGAACCATGAAAAGGGTTGGAAGTCGTGGGCGTTCACGCTCGATCACAAGCGCATTGGAATCATGTACCTGATCGGCGTCACGATCGCGCTGATCCTTGCGGGAGTTTTTGCTCTGGTCCTGCGAACCCATTTGTGGTCGTTCGACGGAACTGGACCGGTCAAACTGACCAATGCTCAATACAACCAGATGTTTACGCTTCACGGCGCGATCATGGTTTTTGCGTTCATCATCCCTAGCGTTCCTGCGGCTCTTGGGAATATCGTTTTGCCGATGATGTTGGGTGCCAAAGATGTGGCGTTCCCTCGCATGAACCTTGCCAGTTTCTACCTGTGGATCGCCGGAACAGGTTGCCTGCTGTTTGCGATTCTCGCCGGTCACGGACTAGATACGGGGTGGACGTTCTACACTCCTTATAGTATCGAAACAGAAACGGGCGTCATCTATGCGACCTTCGGAGCATTCATTCTCGGGTTTAGCTCGATCTTCACGGGTCTGAACTTTTTGGTCACGGTCAACACGATGCGAGCCAAAGGGCAAACGTGGTTCAAGCTGCCGCTGTTCCTGTGGTCACTTTATGCGACTTCGATCATTCAGGTGTTGGCAACTCCCGTGCTAGGAATCACGCTGCTGATGTTGATCGCCGAAAAGACCATGCACATTGGTATTTTTGATCCGAAGTACGGCGGTGACCCGGTTCTGTTCCAACACTTCTTTTGGTTCTACAGCCACCCGGCCGTTTACATCATGATTCTGCCGGCGATGGGAGTCATTAGTGAATTGATCTCCGTTTACAGCCAGAAGAAGATTTTTGGTTACTCGTTTATCGCGTTTTCAAGTATCGCGATTGCGTTGCTGGGCTTCCTAGTCTGGGGACATCACATGTTCACCAGCGGTCAGTCTCAGGTTGTGACGCTGATCTTTAGTGCGATCACGTTCACCGTGGCGATTCCGTCAGCAGTGAAAGTGTTCAACTGGTTGGCGACGCTGTACAAGGGATCAATCCTATTGTCGACGCCGATGTGTTTCGCCCTCTCGTTCATCTTCCTGTTCGGTATCGGTGGACTGACGGGCTTGTTCCTTGGAGCACTCTCAACCGACATTCACCTTCATGACACCTACTTTGTTGTGGCTCACTTCCACTTCGTGATGGTGGGCGGAACGTTGACCGCCTTGCTGGGTGGCGTGTTCCACTGGTGGCCAAAGATTTTTGGGCGGATGTACAATGACTTCCTTGGTCGCGTTTCCTGCTTCCTCGTCTTCACCGGGTTCAACCTGACGTTCTTCCCTCAGTTTGTGATGGGTGCTCGCGGGATGCCACGACGTTACGCGACCTACGACCCGGAATTCCAAATCTTCCACCAGTACTCAACGATTGGTGCCTTCGTGCTGGGAATCGGTATCGTCATGGCTTACGCTGTGTTGGTATACGCTGCCTTCCGAGGCCCTCGCTGTGGTAGCAATCCATTCCGAGCCGCATCACTTGAGTGGCAGTCGAGTTCACCACCTGACTTCCATAACTTCACTCACAAAATTGCGATGTGCGATCCTTACGATTATGACTCGCAAGTTTACGACGAAGAATTAGACACCTACGTTCACCGCGAGTTGGCTCAACCGTCCAAGCCCGTCGAAGCCGAACCTCAACCGGCAGCGAACTAATTGAGCGGGTCGATTCTCGCCTGAGGCTGATATTCAGCTCTCGCGAGCAAGCGACAACAGATTTACAATGATATTAAGGCAATTCGCAGGCAATTTAGTGCCTGCGTATTGTCGTTTACTGAAACACAATTTTTCCAATTTGATCCGGTCCGACTATAAGACCGTTTTTCGGAGCCTTGCGATGGCAGTTGCCGATTCACACGACACCGCACACGATGACCACCACGACCATGGCGAGTTTATCGCTCATCACTTTGACTCGCCCGAGCAGCAGTTCGATTCGGGAAAGCTAGGAATCTGGATCTTTCTGGTCACAGAAGTTCTGTTCTTCAGTGGGCTGTTCGTTGCTTACACCCTTTGGCGGAACCACCACCCAGAAGTCTTCGAACAGGCTCACGTCTTCCTCGACAAGATCCTCGGTGGCTTGAACACGGTCGTCCTACTGTTTAGCAGTTTGACAATGGCATTGGCCGTCCGAAGTGCTCAGCTAGGCAAGAACAAGCAATGCAGTCTTTACTTGCTGATCACGATGGTCTGCGCCGCGATGTTCTTGGGCGTTAAAGCCGTCGAGTACAGTCACAAATGGGACATGGGCATTTTCGTCCGTAGCCAATTTGATTACACCGGCGGGCATGATACCTCCGGGCTTTTCGGATTGTCGCCATACCTGATTCAACTATGTGCGATCCCAGCTTTGTTGCTGGTCGGCTGCCTTGTCGCTGCCGTGATCGGAAAGCTAACCAACAAAGCTTTGTTCGGCAGCTTCATGATCGGCATGACGATTACCGTCGCTGGTTTCTTCTTGGGAGCCGGCAGTGGCGTCGTTTACATGAGTGCAACTGGAGGCGGCACCGGCGGGAGCCACGCGTCTCACGTTTCGGAAACCCAACCGCTGATGCTGCACGCGATGACGGCTTCAGAAGATGAAGATCATGATCATGGCGAAGAGCATGCTCATGATGATCATGACCACGCGGATGATCACTCACACGAACACGCCGATGGGGAATCGCATGAAGCTCTCGACGGCGATCATCATGGCGATGCCCATGCAATGGATCACGGCCCAGACCCATCGAAGTTCGACAAAGACATCGGCACGTTCTTTAGTATCTACTATTGCATGACCGGCCTGCACGCGATCCACATTATCGGTGGCATCATTGCGTTGGCTTGGTTGTATTGGCGTTCTCTGGCCGCTCACTGGCGACCCGATTACTTTGGTCCGGTTGATTTTGTCGGTTTGTACTGGCACCTTGTCGACCTGATCTGGATTTACCTGTTCCCATTGCTGTATCTGATTGAGTAGTTCAAACCATGGCTGAGCATCACGCTGACCATCCCTCGTTCAACCACCCGGCACCGTTGAAGTTGCTCTACGGAGTTTTCTTCGCGCTGATTGGTTTAACAATACTAACTGTGGTCGTGTCCTTCGCTGGACTTCCACCCGCGATTGCGTTTCCCGTTGCGATGTTGATTGCAACCGGGAAAGCCTTTCTAGTGTGCGCGTTCTTCATGCACATGATGTGGGACAAGGGCTTCAACATCCTGTTCTTCCTTTCGTCCGTGTTGTTCGTCAGCCTTTTCATCGGTTTGACTCTTACAGACACGTCGGAGTACCAGAACACCATCGACGCGTTCCCTCGACCCGAAGTAGTTACCGCGCCGTAGCGGTTCGAGGTCACTGAACTTCGCCAACGGTAAGTA
>CALFUT010000007.1 GCA_937929805.1 uncultured Pirellulaceae bacterium | reverse complement strand
CCGCCGCGCGATCACCCGCATCGGCCAATCGCTGTAGCCTGATAATGCGGCTTGGACGATCGGGAAACCAATCGGAACGCTTCCGATGCTTAGTTCTTTCAGTTTTGGAATGGCGGGAGCAGCAGTCATGGCACTAAGCGTGTGAAGAAATGAATAACCCGAATATCGTAGCGAAACCGCGAAAAAGGTCGAGTCGAAATCCGGCTGCGCGTTGATCTATCCGGCATACGACGGATGCGATACTCTGGAAGCATCGCGGTTTCCAGTTTGGTCCTTTTTTCGGCTTTGTGATCTCCGCCCGTGTCCGACGAGTTTATCCAATCTGTCCTTCCCTACTGGCCTACCGCGGTTGGTCTACTGGTCGTTATCGCCATCATCGCCTTGATGCGAATGTACTCGGCTCCGGCCAAGCTGCCGTACAAAACACGTAAGTCGCTGCTGACAAAATCGGAACTCCGGTTCTACAAATCGCTTCAAAAAGCGGTGCTCGATGATTGGGAAATTTTTGCCATGGTGCGGATCGCCGATCTGATTCGCGTCGAGTCGCAAACACGAAACTACCGAGGCTGGCTGAACAAAATTCTGGCCAAGCACATCGACTTTGTGCTCTGTCACCCGGGAACGCTCGAGCCGGTCGTGTGCATCGAGCTGGACGACGTTTCGCATAACCGTCCCGAGCGAATTGAGCGTGACGAATTTGTGAACCATGCGTTCGAGTCCGCCGGTTTGACGTTGATTCGCATCGAAACTCAGCCGCAGTACAAGTCCCGAGAAATCCGCGATCTGATCGAGGCGCATGTTTAGATGAAGAAATCTGACGACGGCTCTTTCGGAAAGTGGTTCACTGCCCGAGCAATCTACTACCCTACCCTGCTGTGGAACGTGTCGCTGGGCCGTTGGCTAAAGGTCCGCAATTGGTGGGACGCAATCGACGACCACGTAATCCTTGGAGCCGTTCCTTTCCCGCGTGATGTCCCGGCGTTGGCGGCGATGGGAGTTCGTGGCGTCATCAACACTTGCGAGGAGTACAACGGGCCAATCAACGAGTACCAACTATTTGGCATCGAACAGTTTCATATGCCGACGATCGATTTTACTCATCCGTCCGACGATGACGTGGCCACCGCCATTGCTTTCATCGAAAAGCACACACAAAACGGCGGCAAAGTCTACGTCCACTGCAAAGCTGGACGCGGCCGCAGCGCAACGGTCGCGATCTGCTGGCTAATGAAATCACAAGGCATCACCGCCGCCGAAGCACAACAGAAACTGTCCGACGCTCGCCCACATGTGAACCAACACCTGACCAACCGCCCCGTCGTGCAACGCTTTGAACGAGCGTTAAACAAATCTTCTTAGTCAAGTGCCCTTAACCAAAGGCAGGAAACGCTAGCCACGGATCAGCACCGATCCTCACCGATTGGGCTCTGTACAAATACTGGATTCTGACATCCGTGTCGATCCGTGCAGATCTGTGGCGGCACAACCAAATTCTGACGGGATTAACATGATCGACAGGATTTCATGCGCGCGGATCATGTCCATCCTGTAAATCCTGTCTAAAGTTTACCGACGGTCCAGTTTGTCATTTACTTTCGCAGCTCTGGCGGGACCTCGGCCAACACGTCATCACCAAGCACATAAGATTGGCCGACTAGCTTTGCATCGTGGTTGATCAAATCGGGGAAGCGGACGCCGGGCAAAACTTCAACCGCGAAAATCTCCTGCACGCCTTCTTCGAAACGGCAGAAGCCAAGCGTCTCGCCCGTTTCAATATTCAGCACCCACACTCCGCACGTGCGTTCTTCGGCTTCCTTAAGTCGTTCGACCAACGGGATGCCACTGAACACCGCGGACTCGCGGACTTGCGACAACCCAATAAAAGCCAGAGGCCCCAAAAAGCTCAAACCACGAGTGAACCCCGGAAACTGAGCGATCGATTCGTACTTCCCCGTCGTCAGATCGACCGTACCGATCGTGCCCTCTCCGCTTTCCAACAACCACAGTTTGTCGTTGTACCATCGAGGCGAATGGGGCATCGAAAGCCCTTTCGTAATAATTTCGTGCGATTCAACATCAATCAACAATCCGCCATCGCGTTTATTCTCACGCCAGCCGCCCGGTTCATTCGTCGTTCCCAAAGCAGTCACGTATTTTGCCCGGCCATCGCGAGTCGCCAAGCCGTTCAAGTGACAATTGTCTCCCGGAGCAATTTGCTTGATCCACTTTGGCCGCCAAACGGGCTCAAAACTATTTTCCTCGCTACGCTTGGCCAAACAACTAAACGCCGTGTTAACGAAAACCAGCTCGCTCTGGTCAGCTTCTTTGACAAAGGCCATTTCGTGGATGTCAATGTTGCCGGTGCAGTGGCTGCGACGCGGCAGAAAACACGCGTCATGCTTCGCTGCCGCGCTGGGGTAGTCTTCCGATTCATCCAGCTTCGCACAGACGGCCGGAACGTTGTGAAAATCCCAGATATCGATGCCGCAACCGACGGCCAGTCGACCGCCATCACGAGCCAACCCCATCGGCTTGTTCAAGTTGCGAAAGTGAGTGTTCAGCACGCCGCCATCTTCACGCAAAATGACCAGCTTTCCGGCTTGGTAAGTCGTCACCAGCACGGACGCACCCAGCCGATTCAACAACTGAGGAAACGTGTTGGTGTGCACGCTGCGAAGCGGTTCTTCAGTCGGTTCATTCGTTTCAGCCATGGCAGTCGCGATCTATCTTAATCTGTGTTTTCAGCGGGGCTTGCATGAAGTCGCTCAAGAAGTCACTTAGTCTTCAGGTACCCATCTCCAACCGACCATCATAGCGAATGTGACCGCCTGTCGTCACGGAACTGAGTGTTCACAGCGCTTGCCGCTTGATCGAGACGCGTCCCGTGTTTGTGGCAAGTGAATCGATTATAATCTGACTGCCCGATTGCATGGCTCTGTCTAACGGATAAGAACGCAGTCACACGCGGTGCAGTATCATGAAGGAGCGACATTGAGTAACACGGCGGATCAAAACAATTTGCAGCGAGTATTCTTAGGCCTCAAACAGCCTCCCTTGATCTCCGCTGCCAAATGGATGGCCGAACGCTACCGCTCACAATCGGCGATAGGCGACACACTCGATCTTTCCGAAGCTTTGGTCGTGTTGCCAACCGCCAGAGCCAAGCAACGCCTGCTTCAGTTGCTTGTCGACGCGGCTGATGAAGGTTCGCAAATCCTACGACCGCCCCACATGATGACGATCGGTGCGTTACCCGAGCATTTGTACGTGGCCGAACGCCCGCTGGCTTCCGAACTGACACAACACATTGCTTGGGTTCGCGCGATCAAGCAAACGCCAACCAAGGAACTAGAGCCTTTGTTGGGCGACCAAGAATCGCTCGATACTGCCGGCCTTCAATCGCTAGCCAGCGTCATCTCCAAGCTGCACATTCGCTTGGCCAACGACATCTGGAGCTTCAACAGTGTGCGACGACACGTGGCGGCCGACAAGAGCTTCTTGGCGAACGAACTGGGCCGGTGGGAGACGCTGACCGGCATCCAACAACGTTATTACAAACTGCTGGCGCAAGAAAATCTGTGGGACCGGTTTGGAGCACGTAACTTTGCCGCTGCGGGCCTACTTAAAGCGAACGAAATCCGCTGCTCGACCGACCAAGAAATCATCCTCGTGGCTTGTGCCGATCTGAATCGCTCCACGTCGGAGATGCTTCGCCA
This sequence comes from uncultured Pirellulaceae bacterium, assembly GCA_937929805.1. Lineage (GTDB taxonomy): Bacteria > Planctomycetota > Planctomycetia > Pirellulales > Pirellulaceae > Mariniblastus. The sequence continues at coordinate 67,791 of CALFUT010000007.1, read as the reverse complement.
AGTGGCGGCTGCTGAAGGCCCGCGAAAAACCTCGCGCCCGCAAGTGACGTCGTTGATTGCCGCCGACGAAACGCTGGCCGAGCACTTTGACGATTTTGGAAGTATCCAAGCCGATCGATGGCTCGACACACCCGTCCCGCTGACCGATTCACAAATCCTGATCGCCGATCGACCGACCGACCAAGCGTTCGCAGCCGCATGGCATTTGAACCAAATTGCCTCAGAAAAGAACCAAACCGAAGCCATCGCAGCAGATCAAATCACCATCGGTGTTCCCGATGAAACATTGGCTCCATTGATCGAGCGTAACTTGCGATCGATTGGCCTTGGCTCACGCCGACTGGCGGGGATCCCGGTTAGCAAAACGGCACCCGCACGGCTGCTCTATGCGATCAACGGCTACCTAGCCGACCAGCAATACGATTCGTTCGCCTCGCTGGTGCGCCACCCAGACCTGTTTGATTGGCTCTCCCGACAAGTTGACTCGGACGATTGGCTCGCCCACTTGGACGTATTTCAAAACCAGCAATTGCCTCGACAACTTCCGCTTGATCGGCCCTCCGTTTTTGGCGACCCAAAAAAGATCGCCAAACAAGTCGACCCAAAAGATCCAACTTCACCCAAGCGCGCGAAACGGCAGTCGGAGATCGCAACACTCCTTAATCAAGTTCACGCGTCACTTGCTGGGTTGCTTGAACCGCTGCTCGCGAAGCCAAAATCGATCGCCGAGTGGGGACCGGCGTGGGGCGAGGTACTGTTCGAGGCCTACCGCGAACGACCGGCTGCTGCGCAAGACGATAGCCGGGCGGATAAACGTGAAGATGACGGGCTGCACGACACCAACGCTGACCAGCATGTTGAACTAGCCGCCTGCCAAGCGTTGTTAAGCTCGCTCGATGGCCTAGACGACGTGCCAGAATCGTTCGCCATGGATACGACCGCCGTCGAAGCGTTCATTTGGATTATGGAAACCGCCGCCAAAGAGCGAATCATTCCCGAGCCCCATCCTCAACGTGTCGAACTGGCCGGTTGGTTGGATCTGCCGCTGGATGACTCGCCCGTGATGATCGTCACGTGCTTCAATGAGGGCAATGTTCCCACGTCAGAAATTGGTCATCAATTTCTCCCGAATGCGTTGTGCGAATTGCTGGAAGTGCAAGACAACAACCGCCGATACGCTCGAGACGCCTACGCGCTTTCGGTGCTGGCGAATACTCATCAGGACTTGCTGATCATTTGCGGGCGTCGTGATGAAGCGGGGAATCCACTCCGGCCAAGCCGGCTGCTGTTTGCCGACACGCCTCAGGTTGCCGCCCGCCGCGCCAATGCGTTTTTCACGCCAAGCCAACATACTCGCACCGACGACTGGCTAACCGCGGATCTCAACCCCGCGCCGCAACAGCGGTTCTCGATTCCAACACCCGCCGTCGATTCCGTCCCCGATAACTTGACGGTCACCAGCTTCCGCGAGTACATCAAGTGCCCGTACCGGTTCTACCTAAACAAAGTCTTGCGGCTGGAAACGATTACGGACGACTTGACCGAACTGGACGGCGGAGCGTTTGGTGACCTCTGCCACAACGTGCTGGAAGCGTTTGCCAACGACCCACTGAAGGACTCGCGAGACGAGCACGAAATCAGTGAGTTCTTCAGCGCCGAACTTGATCGCCAAGCGGCGTTGGTCACGCTAGACAGCCGGCATCCTTCGGTGCGGATTCAGGTCGAGCAACTTCGTCAACGCTTGCTGGCATTTGCTCCCAAGCAAGCCGAGCATCGGCAGAAAGGCTGGCGGATCGTCAGTACCGAAGAACTGCTAGAACATGAAATGGACGTTGACGGGCAGCCGTTCACCATTCGCGGCAAGATCGATCGAGTCGACCAGCACGAAGAAACGGGGCGGGTCGCGGTTTGGGATTACAAAACGACGACTCGAGGGCCAACCCCCGACAGCAAACACTACGCGGCGCGAAAAAACGAGTGGAAGGACTTGCAGCTGCCGCTGTACCGATACCTTGTTCGCGAAGTGGACGCAATCGCTGGAGCCAATTTGGATGACCTGATTGTAGGCTTCGTTTTGCTACACGAAAACGCAAAAGAGATTCGTTTCTGCGAAGCCGAAAAACTGCTCGACATGCAAAAATCAGCGGACGAAAAGTTCCGAGAAATCGTGCGTGGACTTCGCGCAGGAAACTTCTGGCCGCCTGTCTATCCGCCGCCCGAGTACTCGGACGACTACGCAGCGATCTGCCAAGACAATGTGTTCGAGCGTTTTGCGATTTCGAACGAGGTGTCATCATGAGCCGCAACGGATCTGCGCCATCGGAATTCGACGGTGAGTTCACGAACGAGGTGATTCGCGCTTCGGCCGGAACGGGCAAGACGTTCGAATTGTCCAATCGCTACCTGCGGCTGCTTGCCTCCGGGGTCGATTGTAGCTCGATTCTTGCGACGACGTTTACTCGCAAAGGTGCGGGTGAAATTTTGGACCGCATCATGCAACGCTTGTCGGCTGCCGCACTCGACGAATCGGCAGCGGCCGAACTGTCGGACCAGCTGCGGTGGAAATTGACCTCAAACCGCGCCGCTGACATCTTGCACAAACTGTTGCAGAGTCTGCATCGGCTTGAGGTGGGGACACTGGACGGTTTCTTCAACCGGTTCGCAAAAGCGTTTAGCTTAGAGCTTGGTTTGCCGGCAACGTGGGAGATCGTCGAAAATCAGGTCATCCAAGGGCTGCAAGATCGAGCCATCGAACGGATTTTGCATGAAGACCATGTTGTGGATTTATTTCACTTGATGTCACACGGTGAAGCCAAACGCCGGATCGCAACCGAACTGCGAGACATCGTCAAAAATCTGTACGAAATTTTCACCGAAGCGACCGCCGAAGCGTGGGAGCAAATCCCTCGCGCGAAAGGGCGGTTGGACGAGGCCGCGTTTTCGGATCTGATGGACGCGATGCCCGAGGTCGAATTGCCTGACCTGAAAAGCTGGCGCGACGCGTGGGATAAACTTTCCCAGCGTCTATTTGATGAGGAGTGGGAGAAAATCATCAGTGACGGCATCGTTGGCAAAATTGCAGCGGGTGAAACCAAATATCAGCGGCGAGAGATTCCCTCAAACGTCCACGCGGTCGCCAAAACGATCCTCGATCATTGCGCAGCGATGCTGACGCACCAACTGATCACCCAAAACGTGGCCACGCGAGATTTGCTGAAACGATTTGGCGAAGAATTTGAACCGCTCAAAAGCTCCAATGGTCAATTGCGTTTTCAAGATGTGACCACACGTCTAGCTGCCTACATCGATTCAATCAGCGCCGAAGGCTTGGCCTTCCGATTGGACAATCAAGTTCGACATTTGCTGCTGGACGAATTTCAAGATACGTCGCCGAACCAATGGAGCGTCATCGCGCCGTTTGCTAATCGGGTGACGCAAACGGAATCCGACGATGCGTCGCATTCGTTTTTCTGTGTTGGCGACGTCAAACAGGCAATCTACGGCTGGCGAGGTGGCGAAGCTGAAATTTTTGACCGTGTCGAGAACGAGCTTCCCAATCTTGCGGACACGACGCCTCGCACGAAAAGCTGGCGCAGCAGCCCTCACGTCATCCATTTCGTTAACCAAGTTTTCCAGAATCTCGATCGCTACCAACCTGATACAAAAAGATACGCAAACGTCGCGAAGGGCGTCCACGCTTGGCAAAGCTGGTTCCAAGAACACGAAACGGCTCGGACGGAGCTAGACGGTTGCGCAACGGTTGAGTTTGCTGAACCAATTTCAGACGAAAATGGCAACCTGGACACCAAAGAGAGCTTATACGTCTCGACGGTTGCCAAGATTCAACAACTTCATCAGCAGCTGCCTCCAACGAAGTCGATCGGCGTGCTGGTTCGAACTCGAGCGGAAATTGGCGAGTTGATTTTTCGGCTTCGGCAATTGGGAATCCCGGCCAGTGAGGAAGGCGGTAACCCACTGACTGATTCGGCCGCCGTGGAGATCGTGCTTGCTGCCCTCAAACTTGCCGACGCGCCCGGCGATAGTCTGGCTCGTTTTCGTGTTTCTCATTCTCCGTTGGGGCCACATTTTGAAATCGAGCCGCAAAATGCGACCAATCAGCGGGCCTGCCAGAAACAGGCGATCGCTGCTTCAAAGCGCATCCGTCGCGAACTGGTCACTCATGGATACGGCGCCTACATCGAGACACTGGCTCGGATCCTCGCGCCGGAATGCACCGCACGCGAATCGACTCGGCTTCAGCAACTGGTGCAGGTGGCATACTCGACAGAGGCCAACGGCATGGACTGGGAACTTCGCCCGGGACGGTTCGTTAGCTTCATCCGCGAAGACTATAAGGCGGTCGAGCCTTCATCGGCGCAGATTCGAGTTATGACCGTCCACAGTTCGAAGGGGCTAGAGTTTGACGCGGTCGTTGTTCCGTTGCGGACTGGTACGGGAGCGGCATTGGCCGGCCAGACTCCAAACGTTGTCACCGGCCGCTCAAGCCCGACCGGCCCCATCGATCTGGTGACTCGATACACCAACCAGAAAACGCAAGCGATCTTGCCGAAGTCGGTGCAAAAATGTTTTGCCAACCATCAGACATTGAAAGTCCGCGAATCAATGTGCTTGCTTTATGTGGCGATCACACGTGCGGTTCATGCAACCCACGTGATTCTGAGCCCCGACACGAAGCCGACCTCTGCCACGCCGTCTGGAGTTGTGCTTTCGACGGTTGTCGAAGCGGATTTTGATAAGGACGAAAATTTGATCGCTCACGAATCAGGAAATCAAAACTGGCACGAGGCGTACGTCAGCAGTGAATCCAAGTCGTCAACCGACGGCTCCGACGAAACCGATTCCTTACCGTTCCATCTGCCGGCTGATGCCACCTTGCAAAAAGGATCGTTTGCGAAGGAAACTCGTTCGGGCAGAGGCATTGCAAACCGGTACCCATCGGCCAGACGTGAACAAACTGGCAGCACGTTTGGTGACCAACTGGAACGAAGCAGCGGCTCCAACGCTGCCGCCATGGGCTCGCTGATTCACGCGTGCTTCGAACACGTTGAATGGCTTGATGGCTCGGCCGGGCCAACAGAAGAGGTCCTTGTTAATCGGCTTCGGCAAACCAATCCAGACATTGAAACGGTTCAGGCGGCAATCAAAAAGTTTCGCCACGCGATTGATCAACCAAACATTCAGCAGTTGCTGAATCGCGAATCACAAGCATCGAAATTTGCCGGCGCTAAATTGGAGGTCATGACCGAGTACCAATTTGCGGCGAAAACGAGCACGGGACTTTTAACGGGAACCATTGATCGGTTGGTGCTTTCGATTGATGCGGGTCGAATCGTTGCCGCTGAGATTATTGACTTCAAGTCCGACCAAGTCACCAAAAAGACGGCCTTGGATCGAGCGGAAGCGTACCGACCGCAGATGAACGCGTACGCCGAGGCGGTCACGCAGTCTTTCGACCTTGAACTTAAGCAGATTCGTCAGACGATTGCCTTTACCGAAATCGATCAGCTGATCCAGCTGGAACCGTTAGCCAAAGGTAAATCTAAAACCAAACAGACGCAGGCCGCGGAACGATCGTCCAACGCCGACGCGGCCAGTGAATCTCAACAAACGCTTTGGTAGACGATTGAGTATGCCCCAAACTTAGTTTTTCCAAGAATGCAGTTTACTTCGCCCGATTAGCGGTAATGTCTCGGTAACGGTGAGGCTCCGACCGAACCATGCGGAGCAAATAGCTCAGCCATCCGAGCGGTGCGGGCGGAGCCTTCCCCTCCCACACATTGATGTCACTCAGCTAAAATGGCGGTGTGCAACTAGGTGCCACCACAAATCAGAAGAGATCAACATGCGGCAATTCTCTAAACCAACGATTCTCCTGCCCCAGCTGGTTTTCTTGCCTCTGCTGGTCTTCTTGCCCCGGCTGGTCCTCTTATCGGTTTGGGTGACCCCAAGCATTGGCTTGGCTCAACAGCGCGTTCCACCCGTTGTCGTGGAAAAGAAGCAAACCGTCGCCGAAAACGAACTCGCCAAAGAAAGCGGAACGGCAGATCCGACCGATCTTGAATCTTGTGAAGTAAAAACTGCGAACTTTGTCGATGTTGCCAATCGGGTCGAGGCGGAAATTGCGAAGCATGGTGAAGATAAAGTTTTGCTGGTCGTTGACGTTGACAACACGACTCTTGCGATGGATCAACCACTTGGCAGTGACCAGTGGTACGGTTGGCAATACGACTTTATCTTTCGAGACGTCGAATCGCCGTTTCGCGTGGCAAAGGACCTGAATGAATTGCTGCGGATTCAAGGCACGTTGTTCGAATTGGGGAAAATGCATCCGCCCGAGCCCAGTTTGCCAGAGTTGATTTCAGCGATTCAAGAAGCCGGTTGCACCACAATCGTCCTGACGTCACGCGGGCCCGAATTTCGCGCTGCAACTGAACGAGAACTTAAACGCAACGGATACGACTTCGCCGACTCGGCGTTGAAAATCAATGAACCAGCCCGTGGCCGATTTCTGCCGTACGACAAAGCTCGTCCCAACACGCACGGCTTGTCTAAGCAGGAACTAGAGAGCTTAAGGGATCCTCGCCCGGTTTCCTATTCGCGTGGAATCTACATGACCGCCGGGCAGCATAAAGGTTACATGCTTAGGAACTTGCTGGCACGATCGCCACGGACGTTTAACGCGATCGTTTTCGCCGACGACCACGACAAACACACGATGCGAATGACTCAGGCTTTCAGCGACTCAACCATCACCACCGCATGCTTCCATTACGTCCGCGAGCAACCGAACGTGGACGCATTTAAAGAATCAGACAAAGAAGCGATCGCAAAAACGTGGGCAAAGCTGAGTGATTCAATTGCAGAAGCCTTTGACGCCTCGAAAGAGTAGGCAATAACCTACTCGCCAGCCAGGGAATTGCACGCATCAACACAACCCGTTGCATTGTGGAAAATGGCAAACGTCAACATGACCCGGTGCGGCAGCTAGGGATCGGTCACTCACTGACGTGTCCGGTTGGGATTTGTCGGATCAGAAGTAGTAGCCACTGCTTAATCTGACCGCACACTGATATCGTGATAGGTATTGGATTTGATGTTCCACTCGCGCCATCGATCGATGTCAAAATTGAAATCCTGCTGTGTCACGATCTTCAGCGCGTTGAGCACCCGACCATTGCGTCGAGTGGTTGTAATAATTTGGGGACCACCGCCGGTCTGCAGGCCCGATGCGCCGTCACTTCGGAAAGTTGGATTCAATCGCCCGGCTTCAAGGGCGTCCGGATTTTTCTCTTTGTGAGTGGTGACCAGCACCTCGATCAATTGCCCAATGACCGACGTGCCTCCTAGCTCGCCGATCGCGAAAGCAGCACGCTGGATGTTCTCGTTTTTCTTGCTGGCAAAAAACTCGGCGAACGCGGCCGAGGCAGCATTCGCGTCGTAATGAGGTTGCCCCAGCAAAGTTAAAGCTCGCTCTCGAACAAATTCATCAGGATCGCTCATGGCGAAACCAACCAGTTTCCTCATGGCGGACGTACTTTCGACCTGACTGATTCCCTCAATCATCAACGCCCGAAGCTCTGCGTTCTTCTCACGCTTCGCGGCCGTTTCGACTGCTTCCAACGCAAACGGGTCACAGAACTCGGTCAGAGCCGCACGCAGCTCGTCCGAAGTTGCGTCGCCACGCTGTGCCGTTCTCATCCACTTCCGCAACGACTCTTTGCGATCCGCGATCTTGTCGTCCACTTCTTCCTGACGTGCCTGAATTTGCACGGCCCGAACCGGAGTCCAACTGGTACCCTGCCGAGTGTATCCGTGCTGCCCAAAAAATTGATCCTTCTGAATCCAAGCACCGTCCTCTTGGACGAAACCGAGTACCTTGCGAGCCTGTTCGTCGTCCGGTTGTGAGCCAACGATGTGATGAGCATGCGATTCGATTTGTTGTTTGAACCGACGTCGCCCGCTGGGTTGCTCAAGACACCAGTCCATCACAGCACGATGATCTTCGACCGACGATGCGTTGGCAGCCAACTGTCTGTATTCGAAATCCTTTGAAGTGATCAATTCGACTTTGCGAACCAGCCGCGACTGATCCAACTTGATGACGGAGCCATCCTGCTTAATAACGGTAACGTATGAGCGTCCGTTGTCGGGGTTCTTCGCTTCGCTGATCCTGCCCTGCAGCACACCGCCCGACTTAAGAATGACTCGTCCCTGAACCGGCTCGCGCGTCTGGCCACGAACTGTCGCGGGGTATACGATTGAAAGGGCGATCACCGCGACTGCAAGTATCACGGGACCATTGCGCGGCAAAATGTATTGATTCATGATCAGCCTTGTTGCGGCAAGTTCACACAGTCGATAACGTTAGAGCGTACCTGATATTATCGACTCGTGCTTTGCGAAATCGTAGTGTTGAGTTTGGTAATTCCCCCGACTCGACAATTTTGAGCCAAAACGGAATAGCTCCCCTACTTTCTAGGGTAGACAAAGCACCGGATCTCGCGAAAACATTGGCGAAAGGTAGATTTTCGATGGCACAATTCACGTATTCGCAACTGTCCGACGGGTTTCAACGCATGGCGGTAAGTTATGCGGCCGGAATTGATATCCGAAAAATCGTTCGGCGTGAAACTGAATACGGATCGACTGCCTACCGAAAAGCTTTTTTGGAAATTGCGAGGAAAGTGGACAAGGGTGATCCGCTGGGGCCTTCTATGGCCGCAACCGGCGAGAGCTTCCCCGGGCTGGCAACGGCGGTGGTTAAGGCAGGTGAAAAAAGCGGACGGTTGGAGGAATCCTTCAAGCGATTGTCTCAGCACTACAAGTCACTGGCGGAATTCCGACAACGTTTCCTGACCTCGATCGCATGGCCTTGCTTTCAGCTGTTGGCGGCCGTTGGAATTATTGGCGTCTTGATCCTCGTGCTCGACTACGTGTATCGGCTTGGAAACATTGATCCGATTGACTGGTTCGGCATGGGTAGCACGACCGGAAACTTTCTGATCTACGTGTTTGTGATTTTGCTTTTATTCGGCGGCGGCTACGCCTTGTATCAAGGAATCAATCGAGGCTGGTTTGGAATTCTGCCGATCAAGATCGCCAGAAGGATTCCCTTGATTGGGAAGACAATCGAGTGCCTTGCACTTTCGCGATTCGCATGGACGATGTCAGTCTGTGAGAATGCGGGAATGAACCCGATGGAAACGATCACGCTGGCGCTCGGGTCGACGGAAAACTACTACTACCAGCAGCTTGAACCAGAATTGACGGCCGACTTGCAAAAGGGAAACGAGTTTTATCGTTCGATGAAACAAACCGACGCGTTCCCGGAAGATTTACTGATCTACGTCGACAACGGCGAAACGTCTGGTGAATTGGCCGAGTCCATGGATCGTGCCTCAGGCGAGCTACAGAATCGGGCCGAGCAAAATTTGAAGACGATTTCTGGAATTGGATTCTTCCTAATTTTCTCGTTGGTGGCGGTCTTAATTGGCGGCACCGTAATTCTCTTGTATCAGAACCTGTACCTAAAAACCATTAACGAATTTTTGCCATGACTCAACCAATTCCGCATACCGTTTCGCCTAGCGAGAAAATAAAACTGTCTGAAATTCCTTCCGGGCCGACCTCGGACGATTGGAAGAAAAAACAGGCTCGAAAGCAAATCGCTGCCAACGCGATCGAAATGGCTGAACTGGCCAAGCGATTGTACGCCGAGGATAAGCGATCGATTTTGCTGGTGCTTCAAGGCATGGACACGGCAGGAAAAGACGGGACCATTCGCAACGTGATGCGGGGCATGAATCCGACCAGTTGCCAAGTCAGTTCGTTCAAACGCCCCAGCGAAGAAGAACTCGATCATGATTTTCTATGGCGAGTCCACAAAGTTGTTCCTCGGCGAGGGAACATCGGCATTTTTAATCGAAGTCATTACGAGGACGTGCTGGTCGTCCGCGTTCACAACATTGTGCCCAAAGAAATTTGGAGCCAACGCTACGATCAGATCAACCAATTTGAAAAACTGCTGCACGAAACGGGCACGAAAATCGTTAAGTGTTTCCTGCACATCAGCAAGGACACTCAACGAGCCCGCTTGCAAGAGAGAATTGATCTGCCCGAGAAGCACTGGAAGTTTAATCCGGGCGATTTGAAAGAACGCGAAAAGTGGGCAGACTACCAAGACGCGTACACCGCTGCTCTGAAAAACTGCAGCACCGATTATGCTCCGTGGCATGTCATCCCTTCTGACAAAAAGTGGTACCGCAATCTGGTGGTCAGTCAGTTGTTACTTTCGACGCTTCGAGAGATGGATCCTCAGTACCCCGCGTCGGAAGAAGATCCGACAGGAACGGTAGTCAAGTAAATACCGGAGGCAGTCAAAACAAGAGAGCCGATTTGAATGCACTACCAACCTAATAATGCATGACGACTCACGCTCGAAGCGACTTGAGTTTCGATAGACCGGTCTCGGTTTGTCGTGACGCGTTCATCCTTGTCACAAACCGCGACGGATCTTGCCAATAGTCGTTGCTGACGCTGCACTGGTTGGCACACTCAACTGATTTGATGCTGCGATTTTGTGTCTGCATCATGCAGACCGCCGCCGAGCGATCATAGTGAACCCAAAAGCAAACTGTAAACCGTTTTCAAAACTCTGGCTCGCAAAAAGCGATGACCAAAAGCTCACCTATCCCTGACCGGTACGCTTTTTCGTTGAAGCTCTTCCAACAGTTCTTGGATTTGCTTCACAGGCAATGCATACGTTGCAGCACGTCCGTTTCGCGCGATGTTCAGGCCAACGGCGTTTCCATCCAGATCCAAAACGGGGCCTCCGCAGTGCTCGGGGAAAATCGGCATGTCATGTTGAAAGACGTTCGGGAACCCAGAACTTCGCCGGCTAGGGATGGCACCCAGTCTGTTCATCATCTTAAACCGAGCAGCCCGCTCGCCGTTGATCAAGTTGCCGGCAAGCGTCGCACTCGTCTCCTTTTGAGCCCCGTTGCTAATGTATTTGATCGTCACTTGGTCACCAGGCTCTCGTTGACGAATTTGAAAAACAAGGTCACTTGTTTCCCGAATGGGCTGCCTGTCAAGCTCAACGATGATATCACCGTTGCGAAGCCCCGCCTCGAAGGATGCCGTTCCCGGTCGGACATCAGAAATCAGAACTCCACCGGTCGTCGTTTCAGGCTTAACGCCAAGAAACGCCTGTTCACCAATTTTTGTCGAACGCGGAGGCACGCTGTAGTTACCGATGGCGATTACCTCACCTTTTTGATCGGGAGCCAGCAAAAACTGTCCCAGAGCGAGTGGCATGTCGGACCATTGGATCGCCTCTAGACGCTTTGCTTCGAACTCTAATAACGCCACATCATGGACCTTATCAGCCCCGCGAAGCTTTGCCGGAATTTTCCTCCCGTCCGACAGCAAGCAAGTGATCGGGCCGCGTTCCGTAACCTCACTGCTTTTGGTAATTAAAAAACCATCGGCTGAAACAATGGTGCCCATCGCAACATGACGATCTCCCGCGTACAGTCGCACGATGCTTTTGGATACTGGACGACCGATGGACTTCAAATGTTTAATCAGCGACCGGTTTTGCTTTTCGTGTTTTCCCTTCGGACGGGTACGCAGGCTAGGAAGTTCGAATTTTAAGGCGATGTTGCCGGCTTCGTCCGACGCATCGATTTCGTCAAGTCCCTCGAACGGGTTGAAAGGGTTGTCGCGAAATTTTCGAAACTGGTCAGGAGTCATTTCAACAACGGGAGTGTTCTTCTCAAGTGCTACTCGAAACGGAGCTTGCAGTTCCGGCTCAAGGTTATCCAGCATGCTCTCGAACACGTCACGAACGTCGGCCGGAATGTCGGCGTTGGCTCGGGCGCATTCGAAGCGGAGCGAAAGCGCTATTACGGGCAACAGAAGGCCAAAACAAAGCAGCTTTCGCATTACCCATGCAATTGTCGGCATCATTCGTTGAGCTAGATTCATGTTTGTGGTTCAGGCTGAGGGACAATTTTGAATAACGGGCAACTGTTTTACTGAAGTTGGATTTCCAGCTTCATAATTGTTTGATTTCGCCGCACTTGGATTGGCACGACGTCTCCGGGATGAAATCGTTTGACGACTTCGATCAAGTGAACACCGTCATTGATGATGACGTTATCGAATTGAACCACAACATCACCGGGGATTATCCCCACCTCGTCCGCGGCCGAGCCTTTGGTGACTTTACGGATTCTTGCGTTGGGCGCCGCGCGGTCGACGTTAACACCGATTTTCCCCGGTCGCGACTTGTCGCCCGGCTCATTCAATTCGGGCAACTCCCCCCAAGAGTCACCTCGTTTCATACGATTCCAATCACGACGAAAAACGGACAGAGGAACGTGACGGTTATCGGCTGTAATGTCGCCAATCGAAGTGTGAATCGCGATCAGTTCTCCATCTGTGTTAAACAGTGGCCCACCGGAATCGCCTCCAATCAGAATCGCATCCGTGACATAAGCGTTCCGTTTGGCGCGAAGCACTCGGCCAACGCGCACCGGAGGTTTGCGGCCCAATTCAAAACCGCCTGAATGGCCAAGCGTGATCACCCAATCTCCTACCTTGGTGTCGCCAGTTTGGCTCATCTTGACGAAGGGCCAAGGACCGGGGCCGAGCAACTGAAGCATACCGGCATCCTCGTTCAAGTTTTTCCCCAACGGTTTTGCGGGAACGGTACGACCGCTGGGAAAAAGCACTTCGTAGTTTCCGTTGTCATTGGTGGTCATCACATGCCCGGCCGTTAAGACCAAACCTTCCGCATTGACAACGACACCACTTCCGAAACCAACACCATCCGAAATCGCAACACACGCGGGCATCACAATGTCGACCACTCTTGCAACTTTTTGCTCAACTTCTTTCAGCTGAGACACGGTGTCAGTCTGAGCGTTCGCGTGAGAAGCAAACAGAAAGACGACAACGAAAGCCCGCACGGTGAACGTCATGGAAAAGGGCGTTTTCACTCGGACCGGCCTAACGCCACCTGCGCAAGATCGTTTGCCTACGGGAACGGATGAAACATTGCGAGTGGTCAGATCTAGGGGCATATTGCTCATAATGACTATCTTGCTTGCCGACCTCGATTCAGGCAAGCCGAATGCGGCAATGGAGGCTCGGGCAGCGTCAAAAGCCACTTGAAATCAAGGTTTTCACGCTGCTGGCAAATCGCTACTGTCGCTCAATTCTCGATTGCTTCCGTCAGGTTGGTTTGTTCGAGGAATGGGTGATCGATTTGAGTTCGCGCATATCGTGTGTTTCCCACCCAATTGAGCCACGAGGCTTTTATTTTCGCGAGTGTTATTCAACCACACTTCACCCTTGAAATTTGTTTCCGAGCGTGAATTCTGCCCTCAAGCAAAAACGACTTTTCCTGCTGGCGATATGCCTCGTTGCAGCCATTGGCTGCGGTTCGGTGGGTATGTCGCGTTCCGCGTCGTTGCCCGAACAACGAACGATGACTCGGGACAATCTAGTCTTCCACACGAACTTCTACTTTCCGCGGCGGCATCGGTTGGTCGAAGAGTTGTTGACCAAACGATCCGAGATTGAGGCAACTCTTGGGCTGACTCCGTCCGACGAATTAATTCATGTTTTCCTATTCCAAGACCAAGATAAGTTTCGTCGATTCGTTCAACAGCGGCATCCTTCGTTTCCGGATCGCCGTGCATTCTTCCTTCAGTCTTCCACGACCCTGTTGGTGTACGCTCATTGGAACAGTCGTGTGGCCGAAGACTTGCGGCACGAGGTGACTCATGCATACGTTCATAGTGTGATCCCGAATGTGCCGCTTTGGCTGGACGAGGGGATTGCAGAATACTTTGAGCGCCCGTCAGCGGATCGCGGGTTGCACAGAAATCACCTTGAGCACCTAGTCTCCGAGCACGAGTCAGGTCGTTGGCAGCCCGACCTTGAGCGACTGGAGTCATTGCAGCAGGCGGGTGAAATGAGCCAATTGGACTATGCCGAGTCATGGCTGTGGGTTCATTTTCTGATCCAGCACAACGATCGGACTCAGGGGCTGTTGCAAAGCTATCTGCAACAATCCCAATACGACCAGCTGAACAAAGACCTCGAACTTTGGCCGCTACTGGATCAGCATGACGCGAACATGTTGAACAAACTGGTTGATCACATGCAATCTTTAGCATCACCTTACAAGCTGACCTCGGTCCAAACGGCCGAATGACCTGAGAATCAAGAAAGTGATTGCCGGGGCTGTTCGCAACCTCATTAAGGCAACACCGAAGGCAGCTTTCCAGTGCTGTCGGAGAACTGTTGCGTTTCCACCCCAACCGCGTTCAGCATGCTGACAAACAAATTGGACATCGGCGTGTGTTTCTCATCGAAGACGGTATAACTTCCGTGCTCAACGCCCAGCTGAGAACCTCCGGCCAGTACCAGTGGGTAGTTTCGGGCATTGTGAGTCGAACTGCACGCGCTGCCGTACAGAACCAGCGTGTTATCGAGAATGGGGCCGTGTTCGTCGGTTACCGTTTTCATCCGATCAAGGAAGTACGCAAATTGCTTAGCGAGCCACTGATCGTACCGCCCCCAATCGTCCCAGTTGGACAGCGCCAGTTTTTCAATTTCACCGGTGATTTTATGGCAGCGTGTCGCCGGGAGGGCGAGGCTCCGCCCGAGCCGTGTGGGGCAAAATGCTCAAACATTGAAGCGGGGCGGACGGAGCCTTCCCCTCCCAAACATCGGTTTGATCCGGCTAAAGTGGCGCTGTCCAACTAGGCTTTGTCCTAGAAGTCAAGTTTCGGGAACATTTGTGTAGCCGGAGTCGCCAGACATCGGGAGAACGATCGAACTCTGGCGAGTCCGACTACGGTTTTGGGACAAAGCCTAGATCTTCTTCACCCGTGCATGTGTCAAAAACTGAAACAGCTGATTCGATTACTCTAGTAGTTCATCTTCACACCAAACGTCAAACCCCTCGCGAAAAGCTCGCCTGACGTGTCCACGACATCTGGAGAAACCACTTGATCTGGAGCCAAGGCGATTTCATCAATGAACAGCAAGTCGTATCCGGCGTAGCATGAGACGCGGTTTGGAACGACGTCCACGTATCCCCGCACACTGAATTCAGCCAACCAAGCTTCACCCGTGTCGCTATTTTCGTCTCGCGTCACAAACTCGTTCGCGTTAAAACTGGATGCCTGCCGCAACGGAGACGCAGAACGGGTGACGCTTGCCGTGTTGGCGAACAGTCCAGTTCTGCCAGTCATCTGAAAGTAGATGTCTTGTGTGATTGGCAGGTTGTACTCAAGCCCGATCTGCAAGCCAATCATCGAGTTGCGAGATTCCGTTCGAGTCGCAAGAGTCGATTCCTCTGTCCCGATAGAGGTAACCGGAAAGGCCTGAAGGTTTCCGTCGTCATCGAGCGGGAGACCATCAACGGTGACAGGGTTGCCATCGGGGTCAGCGAAGCCATCACCATCCACTGTGATATCACCGGGCGGCACAGGAATGACGGGATTTCCAAACACGTCGGTAAAAAAGACTCCCGGCGTTTGAAAAATTCGAACCGGAGATGTTCCCGCTGCTGTAATCTGCAATTCTTCTCGGACCGAAACAAAGCGTGGGCCAAATAACCATGTCACACCCGGGTTGGTGTTTCGGCGACTCATCAGTTCGATACTTGTATAGTCCGACGTGTATCGAGTGGTCAATGATTGAACATCGAAGATATTTTCAAGCGTAGGGGCGCTAATGCCTTCTGCCAAAATATCATCCGGAAGAAATGGCCAGACAAGACTCAGTGTAGAAACATCCCCGTCAAACGCCGTTGTCAGTGGAATGGTGAACAGTTCGAGATCTGATTGCAGAACACCAATTGGAAGTATCGTGCTTAATGGCTCTTCAGTAATATCGGCGTCAATCAAATCCTCGATTTGAAGCAAGCCGGGAATAAGGAACGGACTACCAATGTTGTCGCCTGTCGCAACGGCTTCTTCGTCCCAGCCGGTGTACGAACCGCGTAGCTCAAACGTTTGAAGCGTCCGCCGCGAGGGGAAAATCACTTTCCCCTGAACACCAGCCCCGCTCCCTAGATCCGATGCTTGCTCGTTCGTCAGCGTATTGACGTTTGTAACTGTGTCACTAATAGTCAGCGGCGAGTCCGAATCACCCTCGCGGTCAAACGCGATTCCACCGAATTCGATCGTCACTGTGGGCTCGTGGCTGGTTGCTTCCGGCCACTGGGCGGCGGCGTGCTTTGGATTACCAACAGCGCAAACGGCAAATGCGATGACGGCAAAAGTGGACAAAGTCTTCACAGGGATCTCTCCGGATCGATGAAAGGCACAAACTGGTGTCTGCACAATTGGATCGGTCCGCAATGGTGGAATAATAAGAGTGATCCCTACGCACGGAATCCTCCACCAAAACTACCCAGACCCCCAAAGTAAAGCCTCTTCAAACAGCGTTCTATCCAAAACGCGTTTTTTTCCGCTGATGCAATCAGCAAGCCGAATGGCAGCTAGCTCGCTTTTTGCTGCCGAGATTAGCTCGCGGATCCGGTTCTATCATCTGATGCCCGCCGAACGACGCGACGAAGTTTCATCAGACCCATGTGCGACAAACTCACTTTCCCGCGTGGTCGACGCCAACCAAATGCCAACCAGAAAGCAATTGCAAAACCAAACACCCGGTCTGATTTTGACTGGCCATCCAACGCGGGACCTTTAAACCGACTTAGAATTTGGCGAACGCGATCGATTCGGCGGTGTTTGTTTCGACTACCGGCATACAAGAAATGCCTCATCCTCAAGAGCCCGCTACTCCAACGGCACCTTTGCGTTCAAGCCTTCTTGAGCAACCGTTTGAACTTTGGCATTACGACTGAACGCCTCCGCACATACCCCATTGCACGCTTAGGAGGCCAGCTGCTTTTTCAAGCGAATAACCGCCTGAAACCCGAACCTTACCCGCGTCTAGCCAATCAGACGCATCCAGCTATGATATGAGCCTGTTTTTTACGCGATTGACGAAGGAAACAAACCCTCACTGAGTCTGGCGTCTTCGACGCAATTCAAACATGCGGGTAATTTCTTAGCCGTCACTCACCGGAATTCAATTTTCATTCCTTCTGACAAGACTTCATCCATGTCGCTTGATACGTGGTCGCCTGCATCTTGGCAAAACAAGACTGCCAAACAGCAACCTCAATACCCTGATGCGGAACAGCTTCAGGACGTGCTTACTCGTCTGGCCAAACTACCACCTTTGGTGACAAGCTGGGAAATCGAAAGCCTGCGCGAGCAAATTGCGGAAGCGGCAGATGGGAATGCTTTTTTGCTCCAAGGCGGCGACTGTAGCGAGAATCTGGACGACTGCGAGAATGACTCGATCGTCCGAAATCTCAAAGTGATGATGCAGATGAGCTTTGTGCTGATCTACGGGTCGCTGAATAAGGTGATTCGCGTTGGCCGCGTTGCGGGTCAATACGCAAAGCCTCGGTCTGCCGATGTCGAAACGCGTGAAGGCGTAACCTTGCCCGTGTATCGAGGGGACAACGTGAACCGGTCCGGTTTTACGGAAAAGGAACGCGTGCCCGACCCGGAACTGCTGCTACGAGGTTACGAACGATCAGCATTGACCTTGAATTTTATTCGGGGCCTGTCCAGCCGGGGGTTTGCAGATATGCACCATCCGGAAAACTGGGATCTAGAATTCGCGTCCGACTCGGCTCGATCGGATGAATACCACAACATGGTCGATTCAATCACGAACTCGCTGAAATTCATGGAAGCGGTGCTGGGTTCGGCAATTCGGCAAAGCGAAAGCGTTGACTTCTTCACCTCGCACGAAGCTTTGCACCTACCCTACGAGCAAGCTCAAACGCGTCGCGTGCCTCGCCGTGAGGGCTGGTACAACATGAGCACCCACCTGCCTTGGATCGGCTATCGTACCGCCGAAATCGACGGGGCTCACGTTGAGTACTTTAAGGGGATCAGGAATCCACTGGGCATTAAGGTTGGACCAAAGTCCGATCCGGCTGGAGTGGTCGACCTAGTCAAATACCTCAATCCCGACAATCAACGTGGTCGAATTACTCTGATTCACCGCTTCGGTGCTGATGAGATCGCTGCTTGTCTGCCGCCGATTATCGCGGAAATTCAAAAGAACAATCAGAATGTTCTGTTCTGTTCGGACCCGATGCATGGCAACACGTTCTCTACGAATTCGGGCATCAAAACTCGCAGCTTCGAAAAGATTGCCAGCGAATTGGAACAAGCGTTTCAAATTCATTACAAACAAGGCTCCGTCCTTGGTGGAATCCACTTGGAACTGACCGGCGACAACGTGACCGAGTGCATTGGCGGCGCGAAGAACTTGAGCGAACCCGATCTTGAAAAGGCGTATAAAAGTAATGTGGACCCTCGCTTGAATCACGATCAAGCGTTGGAGATCGCATTCTTGGTCGCCGATCAGATGAAAAACCATCGGTAGCAACGGTTTGCATACTCAGCACGAGGCGAAGTATCATCGATCAGAAGCAGAACTTTTCGGACGTGCACCTTGAAGCGGCACGACTTTGCGAACAGAAGCTGGGATATCAGTTTAAAAATCCCGCGTTTCTGTGCGAGGCGATCACGCATGCCTCGATCGCCGACACGCGGTTGGTTTCTTACGAACGACTGGAATTCTTGGGCGACTCGATCCTCGGCTTCGTTGTCTGCGAATATCTATACCACACCTTTCCCGATTGGCTGGAAGGGGAATTGACGAAAGTCAAATCCAACGTGGTCAGTCGGCGTACCTGCGGCTTAATGGGCGAGGAGCTAGAGCTTGAGGAGTGTTTGGTCGTTGGCAAAGGCGTTGGCACGAAAGGTAAAGTGCCCCGGTCGCTGTTGGCCAACGCGTTCGAGTCGATCGTCGCGGCGATTTATCTTGACGGAGGCTGGGATGCGGTCAAGAATTTCCTGCTGCCAATGATCAAACGCCACGCTCAAAGCGCGGTCGATGGTGGATTGGAAATCAACTACAAATCGGAACTGCAACAGTATGCCCAAAAGCGATATGGCCTTCCGCCTCGCTACATTCTGGTCGCCGACGACGGCCCAGACCACGACAAGTCCTTTAAAGTGTCTGCGGTGATCGGGAAACGTGAGTTCGGTCCGGCTTGGGGAAAAAATAAAAAACAGGCGGAACAACATGCCGCTGCAAACGCATTGGCACAAATCAATGGCGACGACGAGCCCTTCAATTAAGTCGCCAACACTTCGAATAACCCGGCCGCGCGTAAGTCTTCTAGGCTGGGTTGCCTGAAGAGAATGTCAATGAATAGGTTGCCAAATGCAAATCCTATCCAGATCCAGTTGGAAAAAGCTGGCTGACGACCACCTTGCGACCGTCGGGCCGTGGTTGAAGGCCTTTCGCGAACGACGAAAGCGTCGGCAACCGCATCCGGTGCATGACTTCCTATTCGTTTACTACCGGTACTCGCCAACGAAACTCCAACGATGGCATCCCGGAATTGGATTCGGGCTTGAAGACGCGGCGTTGGATACAGCCCCGGCGTTAGCTGCCGACGCGGTGCAGGAAAATGCAAACGCCCGACCAGTCGCCAACAAACGTCGTGATTCAACTGGCTTTTCTCTGGAGACCTATTCTGCCACCAGCCCAAATCCGAAACACGGAACAGGCGGCAATTTGATCTTCTGTGACCCGGCGAAGATTTCTCCCGCACAGCGGGAGCGAATGGAATGGTCACGGGATATGCTGGCCCAAACGGCTGAACGAACCGCGAACTTTGGCTGCTTTGGGCTCCACGAATGGGCGATGGTCTACGGCGGTGGCGAAGTGCGTCACCGGCACACGGCACCGTTGCGTGTGCCTCAAGTCGAAATCGACCGATTGGTTCAAGACATGCCAATTGTGTGCAGCCACTTCGACGCGTTTCGTTTCTTCGCAAACGAAGCCAAGCCGTTGAACATTCTTCAGCCGACCGTGCTTAATCGAGCCAGTTTTGAGCAACCGGCCTGCATTCACGCCAACATGGATTTGTACAAATGGGCTTTCAAGGCAATGCCATGGCTGGGTAGCGATTTACTGCTGCAATGTTTCGATCTTGCTCGTGATGCACGCGAAATCGACATGCGAGCCAGTCCCTACGATTTAGCAGCCTACGGGATCGACGATCCGATCTGCATCGAGACCGAAGCAGGCCGAATGACTTATCAGAACTGCCAACGCGAATTGGCCAACCGAGCGAAGCCGCTGCGGCAGTCCTTGATCAACCGCCTGACCGAAATCCTGAACGCCTGCGAAACGTGAGTCGTGGTTGGAGCGCGCCACGCCACCAAACTAACGACACTCAAGGCAACGCAAACTTGCCGTAAGAGGCTTTGTTTCGATCGTCTTCTGACGATCGTCCAACCAATGCACTGTTAGGGCATTGCACAAGTGCTCGGCGGCTCTAACCACGCAGTGCCACGCCTCGAATCACGCCTTCGGCAACAATACCCTCGTTAACAAACGCTTGAAACTCGGCAGTGAACATCGCGTTCTTGCGAACTTTCCCACGACGCAACATCAAGATCAACCGATCTCCGGGCACGACCGGCCCACGGAACTTGATGCCATCCAAACCACCCAAACCGACCACGTATTCATCGTCGACCATTCCGGTGGTGCTGGCAAAATAGGATGACAGCTGCGCAGCGCACTCACAGATCAAAACGCCCGGCATCAGCGGGCGGCCGGGAAAGTGGCCTCGGACCCAAAACATGTCCTCGGTGATATCAATGTAACCGACAGCACTTTCTTCAGTGCTAAAAAGAATCCCGTCCAGCAACGCCAGTTCGTGGCGATGCGGGTTTACGTTGGAGATGGCTTCGCGGTCAACCAGAACCTTACTCGGGTCAAAATCTTCAAAACTGACGAGTGAGCTTTTCAAAACGCAATTCCATTTGATCGAGGTCAATAGCGAGGAGGGTGGTGCAAGCAGCAGCGAATACACGCCCTCTGCCGCAGTGCTTATATTGGCCCAATTTGCCGCTCAATTCAACGGGGCCAACGCAATCTGCCGGTTAGATTTTAGACGCAATTAACCAGTCAATCCGAGTAAAATTTGCCGATTGGGAACGTTGCGCGAGCTGGGGGCTCAAAAAAGAACCGTCAGTTCCCGAATCAAAGGGTGAATTCAATCCAAGGTTAGATACAATGCGGGAATAATCGTCGCGGTACCGCGACGCTATTTAGACGTGGGGAGAGGCGGGCAGATGAGAGTTAGTTGTATTCCAGTTCAAGAAGATTTCAGCGAAGTCAGCGGCATTGAAAGTGGGTTCCCCCAGCAATCGCTCGACGCCCGCGCCGGCGCGGTAGAATCGGGTGAAGACGAATACATGCCCGGTTTTGCCGACACCCCGAATACGGCTGAGCAGACTCAGGCGAGGCTAGAGCCAGCCATCCCAACTCTTACTCAACCTAATTTACCGATTGGCACGTCACCGATTGGCACGACCGTTGCGGCACAGCAAACTGAGCCCACGCCCACAAACTCCAAGTTATCTAACAGCGCCTCGCAGGGAAATGAAAGTCGGCCATCTCAACTGGTGGATGTTCAGGGCAACCCAGTCCAAACGTCTGAAACTGAAACAGCTCAGACGCCACCGCCGTTGCGAGCTTTGCCCTCTAAGCAGGAACCGTTCGACCTCAGCACCATCAACCCGCTTTGGTACCTAGCACTCATACCGGCAATCCTGATCCCTTTATTGCTGTTCCGGTTCGTGATGGGAACCAGTTCTTCCTACGAGCTAGAGCGGTACAAGTATCGCGGTCCGGCGGTGAAGGATCCGGAATCACCCAACGTTCGAGGGCGATTCAAGAAGAAGCCCCGCACGGACCTACCGCCTTCGCTTGATACCGACGCGGAAGCGAAAGCGGCCGGCAATTCATCCGACAATGAAACCGACAGCTCCAACGTGTCCGTTGCACCAGACGACGAACTGAGCTTTCTCGACGAAGACGATGATGATGTTTCGCTTGACGGCCCGGCCGCGTCGGCGAACGATATTGAAACAGTGGTTCCTACCTCTCTTTTGGCCACCGCTTTAACTAGCGAACCTGTTGAGCCGGGGGATTTCGATCTTCATGGCGACGAAGACCAACATCAATTTACGGAAACAAAAGCGAACGTCTCTAACTTCTCATCTGAAAGCGAAACGTTGAATAATCACTCAGACAGCGATCTCGACTTTGATTTTTTCTCCGATGACGACGACCCGCAAACTGGCGAAGTGGCTGCATCCGACGAATCGGCCGACGCAATCGCCCCCATTGAGCTGACTGAGGAAGCAAGCGGGCCAGATGAGCTAACCGCTGAGGGGGCGGACGATCGGACTGCCACCGAGGATCAGCCTGTTTCCATTGGTGCTCAATCGGATGATGTCGATGCGAATCCCGCGTTCGTTTCTGGCGAAAGCGTGTCGGTCAGGGTCTCTGATGACGATGCCAGTGATGACGACCTAAACCTCTTTGATGACTCGGATGATGAATTTTCGTTTGACGAGAGCGAAAACGAAGACGAACTCGCGGCGGTTGCCGCCGCGGCCAAAACTGAAATCGAGCCGATCGAAGAACCGGTTGAAGCTGAAAACTCTGATTCGAATGTTGACTTAGCGGATTCGAAGGACGGATCAATTGGAACGGCGGTCGCAGCTTCGGCCGCTGGAGTCGCAGCGGTGGCAGCCACGGCAAAAAGTGGTTCGTGGATGTCTCGTTTGTTCGGGGGTCGCAAGAAAAAACAGAAGAAGGACGCCGCAGCGCCTGTCGAAGAAGATGCGTTAGCGGCAACGGCAGTGCGAGAACTGGACGATGTCGTCGACTCGGAAGACATTGGCGCAGAAAGCCAACTGCTGAAGGAGCCTATCGAAGAGCCCGTTTTTGCCGAAAGCGTAGCCGGCAAAAGCAGTCTGGCCGATGAACAATCGGCCGAGTTTGATTTCTCAGACTCAAGCGAATCAATTTCTCTTGACGAAGATGAAACCTTCTCGCTGGAAGGCGATGACTCGAGCGATGGACTGTTCGACGATGATTCGGACGCGGACTACAATTTCGACGCCGACGAACCACCAAGCACCGCTTCGACCGACCTTGATGGATCGGCTGAAGTTAATGAACCGGTCAAAGTGGATGAGCCGGCTGAACTGAATGAATCTGAACCGGTCAACGTCGATGCAGCTGAAACAAATACCAACGAAGAACAGGATTCAGTTGATGACTTCGAGTCCATGTGGGATGAGTCAGATGATCTCGAAGGCGCCGCCGTCGACGTTCCGATGGATGCTCAGCCGGAAGCTCACGTAGACGCTCAGGCAGCAGCGAAAGCAGACGACGCGACGCCAATCGAATTGGCGGATCAACCAGCTGAGGAAGTCACCCCAGTCGCCTCGTTGCCGGCCGCCAATTCGGGCGATCCTACCGAAGAATTCAACACGCTAGGGCACGCCAGTGGCACCGAGGAACTGCCGCTTCTGGAAGACCAGATGCTTGACGACATTGTCGCATCCGGTACCGGCAATTCCATCCATGGAGCCAACTCTTCACTAGTCGATGGTGCTTCCGATGACTCAAACGATGCCGTGCTGTCGGAGCTCCAGCGCCGGGTCGAGGAGTTAGAATCTCAGAACGCCGCGATGGAGTCGGATCGTTCTTCGCTGATGTCTCAGCTGGAAGAACTTCGCGAGGCGTCGGAGAGCAACCAACTTTCGGCGGACGAACAGCAAAAACAGGAAGAGCTTCAGCAGCAATTGGCGGACGAACGGCAAGCTAAACAGGAATTAGAAGATCGCTTGGCTGCCGACGCCGAATCGAGGCAGCAGGCGATCGAGGAAGCTGAAGCAGCCAAGACAGAAGCAGAAGCCGCAAAGGCGGAAATCGACAAGGCTACCAGCGAAGCTGAAGAAGCCCGCTTAGCGGCGGATGCGGCCAAAGCGGAAGCTGAACAAGCGGCTGTTGAGGCCACCGAGTTCCGTCAAAAAGCCGAGGAAGCCATGGCTTCGGTTCGTGAGCTTGAGCAAGCGGTCGAAAGCCAAAATGCTTCCGCCGGATCACTAGGTGGCTCTTTGCTTGCGGCTGCCGGCGGAGCAGTCGCAGGAGCAACGGTGGCTGGTGGGTCGGAACAACCCGCCGACTCTGACGACCCTTTCCGCCTAGATCCTGAGCAGGTCAAGAAGATGCTCATGAAACTGAAGGTCGAGCGTAAAAAACGACTGAAGACCAAAGAGCATTTCTTGCAAGTGGACGCCAAGCGGCGGGAAGTTGCCCAGACGCTGTTAAAAGTCTCCGGTGAACTAGACAATCTGAAGCTAGAATTCGAAAAGGTCGCAACCGCTTCGTCCGAAAGCGTTTCCAAGGAAACGGTGAACGAGTTGATGGCGAAACTGAATTCGGCAGAAGACGCGTTAAAAAAAAACAAGCGACCGAGCTAGAAACGGCTGAGGCGTTAAGCGAGGCCAGCCTTCGCGCCGAAGCTGCATCAGCAGAAGTGACTCGGCTGACGAATCGGCTTGAGGAAGCTACGCTCGCATCGTCATCAATGACCGAGAAAGTCGCGGCGACAGAAGCGGCTGTCGAGACGCTAAAGTCGCAGCTTGAACAACGTGATCGTCAGCTCAATTTGTTGACAGGACAACTGGCTCAAGCTCAGTCCGCCGAAGAACGGCACGCGAGCGCCGCGGAAACGTTGGGCCAACGTGATCGCCAGCTGAACAAATTGACTGCGCAGGTGGCTCAGCTTCAATCGGTGAACGAACAGCACGCGCAATCGCACGAAGAAGCTCAAGGGCAAATCGACGAACTGTCCGCTCAGCTGAAACAAGTCGACAGCGTCAACCGCGAAATGGGCGAACAGCTGCGTCTTGAGCAGGAAAAGTCGGCCACTGCTTCAGCCGCGATTGCCGATCGAGACCAGCAGATTCTGGAACTACGTAGCAATTGGGAAGCTCGAGAGAACGAACTGCAAGCGCAACTGAATAGTCAAAAAAGCACGTTGACTGAACTGAAAGCGCAGCTAAGTAACGCTGCTGGTGCACGGCTACAGACTCAGGCGCAGTTGTCGCAGTTAAAGTCAAAGATGAATCACCAAAAAGCTCAGCAGCAAGCCGAAGTTACGGCGTTGGAGTCGGCTCACGGGAAAGAACTTGTGACTCAACAACGCGAGGCTGAATCGTCGCTGCAGTCGTTGAAAATTGAGCTTAAACACTATCAGCGTCTTCTGGCAGAGAGCAACCAGCAACGTGCTCAATGGAAAGAGCTTGCGAATGGCTCGAAATCAAAGCAGGATTCGCTTCAAGCGCGGCTGGATCAAACTCAGATTCAGATGGAGCGTTCGGCTGACGATCATCAGCAGCAGCTAAGCTCTCTGGAGAAAGCTGTTGAACAAGCTACGCAGCTTCGGACTCGGGAACGAACGGAACTACAGGCGGAAATCCAATCGACGAAAGAAGCTCATGCCATCACAGTGCGCGAACTCAAAAGTGAAATGGCCAAAATGCGTTCCGCCAAAACCAGTCAGCCTAGGCCCGAAGCCAGTAGTCCGATAAAGCCATCGAAATCGAAACCGAAGGTGGCTGCAAAACCAAAGGCGGCTGCGAAATCGAAGGTTACTTCTTCGCGGAAACGAAAAACACTTGCGGACGACTTAACGATGATTTCGGGGATTGGGCCGGTTGCTGCAAAAAAGCTCAAGAAGCTGGGAGTTAAAACATTTGCCCAGATAGCCAGCTGGACTGCCCAAGACGTGCAGCGGGTCAGTCAGGCCTTGGCCGTTGGTAGCCGCATCAAAAAGGAGAAATGGGTCCAGCAGGCAAAGAAGCTAACCGCCTGATTGCCGACTTCCCCAAGCCATACTTGCCACCACCAACCTAGAACTGGTTTTTTGACCGGACAGTTTGACCGGACAGTTGGGCAACTTACGCGGAACGTACGCCGTCCGCCATTTTCCCAAGCAAGACCAGCGGCACGTTTCCAGTCGAAAGAACTACCGAAACAAGGTTATCTGAAGAATCATTTTCGCCCTAAACTACTGGCAAATGGAAACTTAGGAGGATTTTCCGGTCCCCAAGGCTGGCGTAGGCCTGTCGTGAGGCTAAAATTTCGGCCTCACAGACACGGTTGATTTTGATGTACTCATTTTGCGGTCGCGAGAACAGCCGGTTCGCTGTCGGTCACTTCCCCCCACTTGGTTTTTTTATGTCACGCTCCGAATTGGTTTCTTCACTTCGAGAGGTTGCTCCGACGATCCTGCCATCGCTGTTAATGTGCGACTTCGGGAATCTTGCTAGCGAGATCGAAACCTTGGAAGAAGCTGGCGTCGCGGCACTGCATTTAGACGTCATGGACGGCGTGTACGTTCCAAATTTTACTTATGGAATGACGATCGTGGCCGCGATCCGGAAACTCACTGAGCTTCCATTGGATGTGCATTTGATGATGGTGTCTCCGGAAAAATACATTCCGCAATTTGTGGAAGCGGGTGCGGACCTAATTACCTTTCATGTCGAAACGGTCGACGATCCTGCGGCGGTTGTCAAACAGATTCACGATCTTGGCGTTGCCGCGGGAGTCGCAATCAATCTAGAGACACCAGTTTCCGCGATCGCTTCGGTACTGCCGGAAGCGGACATGGCGTTGGTGATGAGCATCAATGCGGGCTTCGGCGGTCAAGCCTTCCAGCAGTCGGCATTGGATAAGCTGGACGAAATTCGGTCGCTACCCGGCGGCGAAGATATCCTTTTGCAAATTGATGGTGGCATCAACGAGTCAACGATAAAAGCTGCGACGGATCATGGCACCCAATTGCTGGTGGTCGGCAGCGCGATTTTCAAGAAAGACGACTACGCAAAAGCAATCGAAAACATGATGGCCGAGGTGACGACATCGTGAATAAACCGATTTCAATGAAAGTCACGACTGAGTCTGACTTGAACATCATCTTAGTCCGCGCCGGGGCGACGGAACTTGACGCCCAAGGTCGAATCACCGGCGCTTTGGACGTGCCAATGTGCGTCGAAGCGGAAGCACACATTGAACGAACCGCCGCGCAGCTTTCCTTTTTCTCAATCGACGTGGTCTACACAGCGGATTGCGATTCGGCTCGGCAAACGGCAAAAATTTTGTCGGGCAAGCGGAAGGTGAAAATCAAAGTCAGCCCGGTGCTTTCGAACCTCGACTGCGGGCTGTGGCACGGCAAGCGAATCGAAGAAGTCAAACAAACTCAGCCTCGTTTATTTCGAAAATGGGCGGAGATGACCGATGGTGTCTGTCCGCCAGACGGTGAAACACTTGCTGACGCGCGTGAACGAGTCGAACAGTTTCTGACGCGGATCCGAAAAAAACACGCTTCGGGCACCATCGTCATCGTGGCACCACAGCCGCTGCTGTCGGTCATTCGAGGTTGTTTGGACCCGGGTGCCGCGGCTGAGCCTTGGACGACAATTCCAGAGTCCGGAAAATGGGAAGCTTTTACGGTTTCAAACGGTGGTGTCGACTCATCGGCTCAATCGCTTACTAAATCGCGTAAGATCGAGTTACAAACCGGGTAAATAAGTAAAGGCGTTTCAACCGTTCCAATTGAACTTCAGGCGGAGCGGGCCCAAGTGGTTGGTCGATTCTGAGCAAACCGGCTCATACTCGCAAGATCCACCAATGCCTGACACACATCCGCAATTCGAAGCCCTGAAAGCTCACGCAACCCAGACCGGGTATCTGTTGTCGTCCGCGGCCTTGTTGGAGTGGGATCAGCAAACGAAACTGCCGTCATCCGGTGGCCAGTATCGTAGCGAGCAGATTACTTATCTGGCAAAGTTGATCCACGAAAGAGAAACCGACTCGCAGCTTGGCGATTTGCTGCACGAGCTATCAGAATCCCAAGACGTGTTGGGCGCAGCTCCGGCGTCCGATATTGCGACGACTGTGCGCGAGTTAAAGCGAAAGTATGAGCGGCAAGTTAAAGTCCCCAGCGACCTAGCTCAAGCGCTTGCGGGTGCCAGTTCCAAAGGCCAGCAAATCTGGGTTTCTGCTCGGCATGAGAACGACTTTTCCCTGTTTCAACCGGCTCTGGAACAGATCATCAACTTGAAACAACAGCAAGCCGACGCGATCGGTTTTGATGATTGCCGCTACGACGCGCTACTGGAGGAGTACGAACCGGGCGGTTCGACACGCGAAGTAAACAGTGTGTTTGACGATCTAAGCGCCGAACTGGTTCCACTGCTGGAACAGTTGAAGGGCTGCGGCCAACAAGTCGATTCGAGTGTCTTACATCGAGTTTTCTCAATCGCAACGCAAGAGGCTTTTGTCAAACAGGCTTCGGCGAAAATTGGCTTCGACTACAAACGTGGTCGTTTGGACACGACTCATCATCCTTTCTGTACCGAAATTGGCCCAGATGATTGCCGCATTACGACTCGGTACAACGAGACGTTTTTCAGCTCCGCATTCTTTGGAACCCTGCACGAAGCTGGCCACGGCATGTACGAACAAGGACTGCGTGGCGACTGGTATGGGCTGCCACCCGGCCAATATTGCAGCCTTGGGATTCACGAATCTCAGTCGCGATTGTGGGAAAACCTTGTTGGGCGCAGCGAAGACTTTTGGAAGTATTTCTTTCCGATGGCACAAGACGCATTTTCCGATGCGCTCTCAGACGTAACCGTAGATCATTTCCATCGTGCGATCAATGAAATCACTCCGTCCCTGATTCGCGTCGAAGCGGACGAGGTGACTTACAACTTGCACATTATCATTCGGTTCGAACTTGAAAGATCGTTGATCGACGGCGACCTTGCGGTTGGAGACTTGCCCGAAGCATGGAATGAAAAGTACCAGCGGGCTCTTGGGATCACGCCACCGGACGATGCTTCAGGAGTCCTCCAGGACGTTCACTGGAGTGCCGGTTTGATCGGATATTTTCCAACGTATTCGCTAGGAAATCTCTACGCCAGTCAATTCTTCGATGCCGCAAATACACAAATTGGGGGCTTGGGGGAGTTGTTTGCAAAAGGAGATTTCACGCCGTTAAAAACGTGGCTCAACGAGAATATTCATCAACGTGGTAAATGCTTGCCTCCAAAAGAACTTTGCAAGGAAATCACTGGCGAAGAACTGTCTCACAAATCCCTAATTAAGCATTTGAAAAGCAAAATTGTTCGGACGTACGGACCAACGGCCTGATTTTGGGCAAGACGGCCGTTAACAACTGAAAGTGTGTTGGTGGGACTCGATTCCCGGCAGCAGATCACCTAGAATCGACGAGGATCCCTTGCCAGGCTCACAATTTACCCATTCATCTGATGTTGCGAACTCCTTATCTCACCGCAGCGTCGTTGGCACGTCGGCGTCCTTCAAGTCGAATGGTTCTGTCTCAAAGAACACGAATCTCATGAATCGCACGAACAAAACAACGGTTCCGAATTCAAGCGGCCCAATCATTGCCGGCAACTGTATCAGTTGCATGGGGATGGTGAGGATTTCCCATTCGATGTCGGTCAATGTCACCGTCCGCTGTCCTCACTGTCAGCAATCGTTTGTTTTGAGTGACCTGCTAGACCAATCGTTGCCTCCGCTGGAAGTGGTCGTCAACGAAGTCCCCGAAGATGCCGCCGAACACGGCGATGCACCGTACATTGACACACTGCATCTGAAACGAGATGAAAAAGAAAATCAGCCCGAGAAACCTCGTGTCAAGTTTGACATCCCCAAAGCGTTAAAGGACGGGGCCAAAAGAAAACGCCGACGACGGAGATCCAAATCATCATCTTCTAGCGGTGAACGCCGTTCCCCTAATAGTGATCGCCGTTCTGCTCGCCCGGACAGTGGAGCCAGCAACTTTGTGATCCCAAGCGTGTCTTCAACCGACGGCGCTTCAGCAGATTCTGACTCGACCACGATGGGCGAAGCGGTCGAACGTCAGCGATCAAAAAGCGGCCAAAGCAGTCGCAGCGGCAGTCGCAGTCGGTCCAGTTCCGCACGCAGCGGCGACAGCTCGTCGTACCGGGGCAAAGTGAGCACTCACGCGAGTCGGTTGAAGGAAGCCAAGCCTGAATTCAACCCGCTGGCGATTTTCCGAGCCCTATTTGGCTGCGTGCTGGCTTTCACGATGGCTTACCTGATGTTGATCTGGGTCTTCAAAACCGATCCGCTGGGTGTTGCCCCCGCCATCAGTAAATCCGTTCCTTTCGCAATCCCGTCGAGCATGCAAGATGCTAAGGCATCTGAAGTTGAGGTTGTCGACGAGAAACCTAAACGTGAACTGCCCAGCTACCTGCAGGATGAAGAAGACGTTAAGCCCTTTGAACCAGAAACTCTACCCAATGATAGTGGTCGAATTGCAGTGCCAAACATCGACCCAGACGAAGTGTTTGGGCAAGAATTTGGCTTGTAGAAAGCAGCAACCGTTGCTCCCTTACGCAGGCAGTGATTCCCCTTAGCTGGTGATTCTCACACGCCCCTCTACAACGACGGCATGATTCGCGTCCAGTACTCGTCGGGAGTCGTCCGACCCCAACACACTGGTCGCAATCACCGTGCCCTCGACGTCGATAGCGACTGGGCCCGCTTCAATGACTTGCGGCGTGTTCAGCCGAACGACGACACTCTTGATCGCAGCAGTGGATTCGTACACAAGCTGAAACGTTTGAAATTTGGGCTCGTAGACGACCGTCAAATTATCGGCCAGCAGAATTTGGTCAGCTTTCCACTGTTTGCGAATCGAAATCAGTTTCCGATACCAATCGCGCGTCCATTGCCTCTGTTCGGCATCGGAGCCAATTCGGGATACATTCGACTCCACAAACGCTCGTTCGCTCAATGGAGAAATTGATTCATCCCAGTTTTGCTGTGGATGTTCGTGGCGGCGTGACTTCGCAATCGCATCGCGTAGCCAAGGATCGTGAAAATCGACAAAGTAGTGAAACGGGTTCGGCTCGAGCGATTCGTCTCCCATGAAAAGCATGGGGATTGCCGGGTATAACAAACTCAAGGCAGACGCGGATCGATGAAATTCGGCGTTGGTCAACGCGTGAAGTCGTTTTCCTTGAGGCTGATTCCCCACGCTGTCGTGAGTCTGCAATGCGACAACCATCGACTCGATCAATTTCGTATTTGCATCCGCTTCCGCGTCATGAACAATTCGATGGGTCGGCGGGCCTTGGTACAGGAACCCGTACTTCAATGCCTTGGCAATGTCCGTGTGTTGTTCATAGGATCGATCGGTGAGCCGTGTTTGAGGGCTGCCCACCGAGTAGATCGAGTGCATCATGTCATCGCACCAGACGGCATCAAACCCCGCGCCGCCCTCGCTGATCGGCCGGATCATCGAGCCATCGAAAATGTTCGTCTCCCCAATCAGTAAATAGCGTCTACCTGTTTCATTGCTAAGCTGCCGGACACGTTGCCCAATTTCTTTGACGATTGAAAAATCGCTTTCGTCAAACATAAAATGAATGGCATCGAATCGCAAACCATCAAAATGGAATTCAGACAGCCAATAAATGACGTTGTCCAAGACCCATTCCCGACTCAGGCTTCTGTCGCGTCCGTCGAAGTTGTACGCGGGGCCCCACGGCGTATGATGCTTCTTTGACAGGTACGGCCCAAACGGGGCCAAGTAGTTCCCCTCCGGGCCCGGGTGGTTGTAAACCACATCCAAAATGATGGCCAACCCAAGTTCGTGGCACCGGTCCACCAACTGTCGCAAGTCATTTGGCGTTCCGTAGTGATGATTTGGCGCATACAAATTGACGCCGTCATAGCCCCAATTCCATCGACCTGCCGATTCGACAACGGGCAACAATTCGATCGCCGTGATGCCAAGCTCAACAAGTTCCGGCAGTCGGTCGATCGCCGATTGAAACGTTCCGTGTTCTGTAAACGTCCCAATATGCAATTCATAGATGATCAATTCATCTTTTGAAACACCTTGCCAATTTTGGTCACGCCACGGGAACGTTTCGGGGCCGGTCAACGCGGAAAGTCCGTGCACGCCCTCTGGCTGACTACGTGAGCGAGGATCGGGATAAAGTTTGTTATGATCTCCATCGAGTGCAAACGCGTATCGATCTCCCGGCTGAAAATGTTCGATTTCGGCGACGAATCGTCGTTCGCCAGTCCTCGACATGCCGATCGTCCGCTTCCAGCCATTGCGGTCTACGACGACTTCAACCGACGAAGCCCACGCTTCGATCGCAACGCGAGCCACGTCTCGCTTAACCGAAAACGCACCAAGCCGAACGTCACCCGACGGAATGTTTTCTTTAGCACCGGCAGGCAGGGCATCAAACCAGTGCAAGCCAGACATAACTCCCGCGAGTCCATGCTCCTTGGCAACGAACAGCCGGTTTAGCGAATCGTTTTCAACCTGCAAATCGTAAAGAGCGTGCCGTTCTTCCACACTCAATTCAGGCAGGCTAACCGCGTTGAATTGGCTCAATTGCTTCGCAAGGTCTAGCGTTGCTGACGATGAAACGGCCAGCACCGCCTTGGCTGGATCAAGCGAATCTGGTTCGGTCTTCCATTGCTCGTCCTGACAGACATGTATCGATCGGGAATCCAGATCAACGACGCGAGGTGTGCAATGAAACCCATGGCGAAGCATGTTCGCGGCAATCTCATCGGGCACAGCGTCTTTTGAGATAAACACAATCGCAAGCAGGTTGAGATTCGCATACTCACATAGCCGCTGAGCTAAGCGTTGTTCCGTACCGCCAGAAGCCCACTCGAAAAGTAACGCTGGTTCGATCACCAAAGTGATGTCGTTTTGTTCTGACATTTGAGCCGCTTTGAAAGCAAAAATAGGTAGGCGGAACAAGCAGTATCGTAAGTCAAAACAATCAAGGCAAGTTACCGGTAATGCTCGAGCACTTCCTTCGGGCGCCACACGTGGTCGAGTCGAAACGTGGACGGACCAACATCACTCCATGAACTTGCCGAACAATCAAAGCACGCAATCGCAGCCGTCGGCATCGTCTCCCAACGGCCCCCAAGCAGTTCCACCAACGACTCAAGCCCCGGATTGTGGCCAATCAAAATCACGGTCGAGACCTTGTCGTCCAGTTCCTTCAGATAGCTTAAATACGATATCGGTGCTGCAAGATAAAAATCGTCCCGCGACTCAAGCTGCTTGGGCTCGAGACTGTCGATCGTTTTAACCAACGCCTTGGCCGTCATGTCAGCTCGACGGGCAGTCGATGCCGCAACCCGGCTAATTTTGATCTTGGCCGACTCAAGAAATTTCGCCATCTGAACGGCGTCACGTTCGCCGCGACGGTTGAGTGGTCGCTCGTGATCGGTAAGCCCCGGAGTTTTCCAAGACGATTTGGCATGTCGCATGACAAGAAGTGTTTTAGGCGTCGCCATTTGAGTAACTTGTTTCGTTTGACTCGCGGAACTTGAATCCGTCAGGTCGATCACGGCAATGGTGGTTTGCGATCGGTTTGGCTATAATGGTGAATGAGCGATTTTTGTCAACGAGGCGCCCTTCTGATGCGCTTGCGAATGTGGCTGGTATCGCGATGTTGCATTTCTCAACCACACGCACGACTCAAGCATGGATCCGGAACGTTCGCGAATTCAAGCTGATCTGAGCGGTGTGCTCGATGGCGACATCCGCTGTGATGACAACTTCCTTCAGTTGTACAGCAGCGATGCAAGCATCTACGAAGTCAAGCCGCTGGGCGTCGTTCGACCAACCCGGGTCGAAGATGTTGTCGCTTGCGTTAATTACGCTCGCGAAAATGACATCAGTCTGATCCCTCGAGGCGCCGGAAGTAATGTCTCGGGAGGTGTTGTCGGCAATGGATTGATTCTTGATTTTTCTTACGCAATGCGAAGCGTCAAATCGCTCGGTCGAGACGAAGTCACGGTCGAACCGGGCTTAGTGTTGCGACGCTTGAACCAACAACTGACCCCTCATCGACAGCATTTTGGCCCTGACCCGGCGACGCGATCGGTGACCACGATGGGCGGCGTGCTTTCGAACAACAGCACCGGCAGTCGTTGGAATCAGTATGGCAGCCCGCGCGATCGAGTTTCACGTTTGCAAATGGTGCTGGCCAGCGGTGATGTCATCGAACTGAATTCGGCGACAAAGGCGGTGGCTTCAACTCAGCCGTCCAGTAAAGTTGAAAACACGAAGACCGATCACCTAAACCATCAAGTCAGCGAAATCGTCAAACGAAACGCGGATTTGATTTCTCAAAATCGTCCTCAAACCCGGATCAACCAAGCAGGTTACAACGTCTTTGACCTACAAAGCGGGATCGGTGGCCAAACGATTGATTTGACTCGGCTGATCGTTGGCAGTGAAGGCACGCTTGGGATCATCACCGAGGCCACGCTTCAAACAGTGGCGTTGCCGACGCATCGAGGCGTCGGCTTGCTATTTTTTGAGCGCGTGGCGGACGCCGCAGAAGCCGCGCTCGAAATCGATGCGATGCAACCCGCCGCATGTGACATGGTCGATCGCCGGCTGTTGTCTATCGCGCGGCAGAAGGACACGCGATATCAATCGATCTTGCCTGTCGAAGCCGAATCGATGTTGCTGGTCGAGTTCCAAACGGCAGACGAAAAAACACTCAAGGAAAAACTGGAAACGCTAGTCTCGGTGATTCAGCGAAAGAAAAATCTTGCGTTTGATGTTCGCACCACCACCGATCCGGCCGAACGCGACTTCTTCTGGCATCTTGTGCGGCGTATCGTTCCGATCCAATATCGGCTTGGTGGGCAGCGTCGAGCAATTCCGTTCGTGGAGGATATTGCGATCGCTCCATCCAAGTTGCCAGAGTTCTTAAGTGACCTGTATGGAATCTTGAATCGGCATGAAGTCACGGCATCCGTTTTTGCTCACATGCCTCAGGGACATCTGCACGTGCGGCCGCTGATCAACATGGCGGACTCAAATGAATTGCCAAAAATGCAACGCGTCGCGACGGAGCTTTTTGACCGGGTCGCAGAGGCGAAAGGAACGATCAGCGGCGGCCAAGGCGATGGCCTTAGCCGAACGTGGTACCTACGGAAGCAATACGGGCGACTATACAGCGTGTTTGCCGAGATCAAACGGGCTTTCGATCCGCAAAACATCCTCAATCCGGGCAAAGTCATCGACCACCCGTTCCACGGTCTTACGGACAATGTCCGGCAGGTTACGGTGGCTGCCACGTTGCAGAAACGTTCTGCCACACAAGCTTCCGGCAATCCTGGAACGCGGCAAGACGACTCGCTGAATCCTGAAGATAGAACAGCCGCTGCGAAAACGCGGAAACGAAAACCGGTTGCTCTTCCGGTGGTCGAACCGCAGCTTGCGTGGCAACTGGAGGACATCGCAACGGCGGCTCAAGCCTGCAATGGCTGCGCTCGATGCCGCACTCGTTCTAAGAACGAGCGAATGTGTCCGATGTTCCGAACCAACCCGAAAGAGGAAGCTTCGCCTCGCGCGAAAGCCAATCTGATTCGGGCTGTCGTGACGGGCAAGCTGGACCCGCGATCAATTTCCAGCGACGCTTTTCGCGAGATCGCAGACCTGTGCGTCAACTGTCACCAGTGCCGATTGGACTGTCCCGCGCAGGTCGATATCCCAAAACTCATGGTCGAAGCGAAGGCTCAACATTTTGCGGTCAATGGTCTGCGTTTTTCTGACTGGTGCCTGACGCGGCTAGACTGGCTATACGGTGTTGCCGGACGAATGCCACGAATTACGAATCGCCTGTTGCGTGATCGAGTGGCTCGCTGGCTGCTGGATCGACTGATCGGGATTGCCGAAGGACGTAAACTTCCACCGTTTGCTACATCCTCTTTCATGCGATTGGCCCATCGCAAAAAATTGGATCGACCGTCCGAAGAGACCGGAACGAAGGTCGTGTACTTTGTTGACGCGTACGCAAACTGGAACGACGTTGAGCTTGCCGAAGCGTTTGTTGCCGTCATGCGAAAAAATAACATTGAGGTATTCGTTCCGCCGAAGCAGATGGTTTCCGGCATGTCGCTGATCTCCGACGGAGCGATTCGCCGCGCAAGGAAGATCGCGCAAAGCAATGTGGAAACGCTTGCCGAATGTGTTCGCCAAGGCTATCGAATCGTCACGACCGAACCGTCAGCCGCCCTCGCGTTGTCTCACGAGTACGTGGGGCTTCTGGATGACGAAGACGCGGCACTGGTCGCGGGCAAAACCATCGACGCCACCAGCTTTTTGCTTGAAATGCATCAGGCGGGAAAACTGTCGACCGATTTCTCGCCGATCGACGCGACAATCGGCTATCACTTGCCTTGCCATCAGCGAGCTCTGGGCCCCGAGGTTCCGGCGGTCAAGCTCTTGAATCTGATTCCCGGTTTAAAGGTTCAAATGATCGACAAGGGCTGTAGCGGCATGGCGGGGACATTCGGTTTAAAGCGAAAGAACTACGTTACTAGCCTAAGGATGGGTTTCTCTTTGATTGACGCGATGCGAGAACCAACCCTGATGGCGGGAACGACCGAATGCAGCACGTGCAAAATTCAGATGGAGCAAGGTACTCGCACTCCGACCATTCACCCGATCAAGTTTCTCGCGTTGGCTTATGGTCTAATGCCGGAACTGGAAGACTTGTTTGATCGGCGAAGTGGGGATTTGGTGACCACATGATAAAGCGAGTGCTCCTATTCGCCTCCGCAAAGGAGACCTTGGGGCAGGATTCCGTCGATCTGGAACTTGCCGCTGACGCCACCGTGGCAGACCTTCGAAAACAATTGGTCAACGACTATCCTGTGTTGAATGATCTCGTCGCGCGATCGCATATCGCGGTCGATCAACAATTCGCGTTGGACGATATGTCACTCACCGATGCGCGAGAAGTCGCATTGATTCCGCCTGTCAGTGGCGGATAATTGGAAGCAATGATTTCAATCACCGACAAACCGATCGACTCGACCGCGGTTCTGGCTTCCGTTTCCGACCCGGACTGCGGCGCGAATGTTTTGTTTGTTGGCACCACGCGGCGGATGACGGGGCAGCGTGAAACAACCCGATTGGAATACGAGTGCTACGAAGCCATGGCGGTTTCAAAGATGGAATCGTTGGTCGCTTTGGCCCACGAACAGTGGCCGATCGCGAAGGTTTCCATTGTTCACCGAGTCGGTGTGGTAGAAATCGAAACGGCCAGCATTGCCGTGGCGGTCAGTTCGCCCCATCGATCTGCGTCCTTCGAAGCGGCATCGTGGCTGCTTGAGCGATTGAAGCAAGAGGTTCCGGTTTGGAAGCGAGAGATTTGGGCCGATGGCCAAGAGGAATGGGTGCATCCGGAAACGGGCGGTCTTCCCGAATTGCCCGAACGTGACCCATCGGAGGCTTCGCCATGATCGGCTCAAATCGATCCTTGCCAGTCGTGGATTCGTTTGGTCGAGTTCACAAGAGCTTTCGAATTAGCGTCACGGATCGCTGTAACATTCGCTGCTTCTATTGCATGCCGGAAACGGTGCGGTTTCTTCCTCGTCACGAAATTTTGACGTTCGAAGAAATCACACGAGTTGCCAAAATCGGCGCCTCGGTTGGAGTCAGCCGGATCAGGTTGACCGGTGGCGAACCATTGGTTCGCGGGCAACTGTGGAAACTGGTCCAAATGCTGAAAGCGATCGACGGCATCGAAGACGTGGCACTCACCACCAACGGCATCCTGCTGGCAGATCAAGCGGCAAAACTGCGATCACACGGTCTCGACCGCGTCAACATTAGCTTAGATACGCTCGACCCCGAAACGTTTGAGAGAATCACTCGCCGAAAAGGACTAGATAAAGTTCTTGCCGGCATCGACGCGGCGATCGAGGCCGGATTTGAGCAAGTCAGAATCAATGCCGTCTCGATGGCCGGTATCACGGATGCAGAAATCATCCCACTGGCTCAGTTTGCCCGCCGCAAGCAGCTTGAGTTGCGGTTCATCGAGTTCATGCCACTCGACGGCGATGAAGCCTGGCAGCGTGAGCAAGTTCTAACGGGTGAGGCCATTCGACAGGCGATTGGCCAAAACGTTGGTTTGCTGGAGCCGGTGGCTCGACCCCATGCGGCTCAACCGGCAACCGACTACGAATACGCGGATGGATCAGGACGCGTCGGTTTCATCAATTCGGTGTCTGAGCCTTTCTGCGGCAGTTGTGACCGAATTCGAATGACGGCTGAGGGCCAGTTTCGAAACTGTTTGTTTTCAACCCGCGAATGGGATTTGAGAACTTTGCTACGAACGGGCGCGTCGGACGACCAAATTCTTGCGACGATGCGTGACTCAGTTGCCGCGAAAGCTGCAGCGCATGGCATCGACAGCGAGGAATTCCAGCGGCCGGCAAAAGCGATGTATCAGATCGGCGGGTAAGTTTTTGAACGAACAGGCAGCTCGAATTTACTTGGACAACGCGGCAACCAGTTGGCCCAAGCCTCGATCGGTGGTCGAGGCGATCGCAGACTTCTACGCGAACCATGGTTCGGCGGCCGGAAGAAGCGTTGCGTCCGACCCGGTACTGGTTGATCGGAAGGTTCAGCAGGTCCGGTCGCGGCTTGCAAACTTGATTGGTGCCAACGATCCGAATCAAGTGGCTTTCACCTTCAACGGAACGGACTCGCTGAATATCGCGATTCGAGGCGTGCTGCGTCCGGGAGACCACGCAATCACTTCCGTGCTTGAGCACAACTCGGTCCTGCGTCCGCTGCATTACCTTGAAGAAACGGGCGTGATTAAACTGACGAAGATCGGAATTGATTCAAACGGCCAGGTGGATGTCGATCAACTGGAAGACGCGATCACCAACGACACCAAAATGATCTGCGTCTCCCATGTCAGCAACGTGCTTGGCACCATTCAGCCGGTTGAAAAAATTGGCTCGTTGGAGAAACCTCCTGAATGCTTGTTCCTAGTTGACGGAGCGCAGTCGGTCGGTCACATTCCGGTAGATGTCAACGCGCTTGGATGTGACTTCTTTGCTTCTTCCGGGCACAAAGGACTGATGGGACCGTTAGGGACCGGTTTTCTGTACGCCAACGATCGTGCGATCGAGCAAACCGAGCCGTTCCGATTGGGAGGGACAGGAACCGCAAGCGAACAGACTCAGCAGCCGACCGAAATGCCTTTTCGGCTTGAGTCCGGCAACTTGAACGTTGGTGGAATTCTTGGCCTAGGTGCCGCGTTGGAATTTATTACAACTGAGACAGTGGCTTCCATAAAGTCGAACACGAATGAATTGATTGAGCGTTTCTTGGCCTTTGCCGAAAATCACGACGGCATCCGAGTTTACTCGCGTGCACGCAACGATGGCGGGGCTGGAGTTGTCAGTTTACAGATTGAAAAAATGCTTCCTGCCGATGTCGCGAACGTACTCGATTCCCAATTTGGAATCCAAGTTCGATCGGGCTTGCACTGCTCGCCTCTAGTTCACAAATCGATCGGCAGCGATAAACTTGAGGGAACGGTCAGAATAAGCGTGGGGCATTTCAACACGATCGCTGATATTGACGCATTGACCGACGCGCTGACTCAGTTGGCGTCTGTTTGAGCTGATTCGACACAACCTTTACCGCCGGAAACATTCAACATGGCTGGAAAAACAGACAACGCGAACAACAAGGCTGCGGAAGCCGAACCGTGGTACAAGGACGGACTACGCTTCACATGCTCTGGGTGCGGTGATTGTTGTTCAGGGGCTCCGGGCTTTGTTTGGGTCAATAAGCAAGAAATTGCTGACATGGCAGCAGCAAAGGAAATGGATGTCGAAGCATTTGAGTCCGACTACGTCAGGAAGATCGGCATTCGAAAAAGTTTGAAAGAGTTTCCGAATGGTGACTGCGTGTTTCTTGACACGGAAACTCGCGGCTGCACGGTTTACGAGGCCAGACCGAGACAATGCATGACGTGGCCTTTCTGGGACAGCAATCTTCGCACCGAGGCCGATTGGGAGCAAACGTGCGAAGAATGCCCCGGAAGTGGAAAAGGAAAATTGCATCAGCTCGACTCGATCGAGGCGCAACGTAAAACCATGCGTATTTAGGCGGGATAGGCGGAAAGTCTCGCCACAGCCAAGGTCTTTCAATTGGACCTAATTATCTGTTAGGCGACCCGCTTTTTGCCAAGCTAGTTCCAAAATTCGTCCAAATTTGACTTGAGCGTTAACCATTTGTAAACTTGCAGCTGCTCTGGTCCATTACTCCGGTCATCGTGACAACTCACGCATCGTACGGCTCGCTAGTTCGCTCCAGTTTCGCGGTCTCTCCAACATGACGAAAAAAGACATCGTCCGAACGATTTCCGAAGAGCTTGGCTTGACCCAACTCAAGACGAAAGAGATCGTGCAAAAAACGTTTGACGGCATCATTGACGTCTTGGTCAACGACGGGCGTATTGAGTTACGAAATTTCGGTGTGTTCGAAGTCAAGAAACGCGCTGCAAGAAAAGGACGGAACCCGAAAACGGGTGATACCGTAGACGTGCCTGAAAAGTTCGTGGTCACTTTTAAAGCGGGCCGAGAAATGGAACAGCGAGTCAACCACGTTCCGGGACCGGAGACAGATACTCGCTATCTGGATTCTCTGCTGGCAGACCGCGAAGCCGACGGGGACATGGACTAGTTGCTTCGCCAGCGCGGCGACAAGGCGTCACCCGAGCCGTGTTCAGGTGGGTGAAGCGCCGCCCGAGCTTAAACTCAGGGAGGGGAAGGCTCCGTCCGCCCCGCTTGGATGGTTTAGCCCTTACCTCAGTGCGGCACATACACTCCGCCCGCCCCCTTTGATTTGGCTTTGGCCAAGCATACCACTCGGCTTGCGTCGGGCTAAGCCAGCCGCTCCAGACTCCGCAACGCCTCCACGTTAAAATCGTTAGGAAGGATTCGCTTTGAGCGTTTGGTCGCTAACAAGGTGGCCGCTTTACTCTTGCATCCCGCGCCGAGGCAGGTTTTAGCTATAATGCTGCAATCGAATATGAAGTAATCGATTCACGCATCTTCCTCATTCATTTTCCAGACGAATGCCCAACATCTTTCGCAATCTGCCCTCGGTCAATCAGCTGCTTGAAAACCCACGCCTCAAGGAAATGGTCGACAGCGTCAACCATCGAGTTGTCGTCGATGGAGTACGTACGTTTCTGGATGACTTACGCGATCAGGTCACCGCAGCAACCGAAGACGTTTCGATTCCAACGCCGCAAGAACTGGCAGACAAAATCGCGGACTGGCTAGAAACCGAAGAACAGCCCGCGCTCAAACCTGTGATCAATGCCACGGGAGTCATCCTACACACTGGCCTCGGCCGCGCACCGCTGGCAAGCTCGGCCGCCAACGCCGTTTCTGCGATCGCATCCGGCTACGCCAGTGTCGAAGTCGATTTACGCGACGGGCAACGGGGGCAACGGATTCGGGCGGTCGAACGATTGCTGT
The DNA here is from genome assembly GCA_937929805.1 of uncultured Pirellulaceae bacterium. GTDB lineage: Bacteria > Planctomycetota > Planctomycetia > Pirellulales > Pirellulaceae > Mariniblastus. The sequence continues at coordinate 26,340 of CALFUT010000007.1, read as the reverse complement.
GCGAATTGACAGGAGCCGAAGCGGCCGCGGTGGTCAACAATAACGCGGCGGCGACCATGCTAACCCTGTCTGCAATCGCCAAAGGCAAAGAAGTCATCGTTTCGCGGGGCCAGTTGATTGAAATTGGAGGAAGCTACCGACTGCCTGACGTGATGGAATGCAGCGGAGCCAAATTGAAGGAAGTCGGAACAACCAATAAGACTCATCCTGCTGACTACTCCTACGCCATCAACGAAGAAACTGGGGCTCTACTACGAGTCCACCCAAGCAATTTCGAAGTGGTCGGGTTTACGAAATCAGTCTCGACCCGAGAACTGGCCGACATTGCCGCGTCACACGATCTGCCCGTCATCGATGACATTGGATCAGGAGCCTTGATCGATTTTTCAAAGTACGGCCTGACCGATGAACCTGTCGCGTCCGAGAGTATTCGTGATGGAGCAGACATCGCACTCTTTAGCGGTGACAAACTGATTGGTGGTCCTCAATGTGGGATCATCGTCGGCAAGAAAAAATACATCGATAAGATTTTGTCCGATCCGTTGATGCGAGCGATGCGGGTCGGCAAGATGACGCTGGCGGCCTTAAGTGCAACACTTCAACTTTACCGGAACATCGATGAAGCCGAGCAGTCGGTGCCGATTCTTCAAATGTTGTCCACGCCGGTCGAGAACTTGAAGCTGCGAGCAGAAAAAATCGCGGTACAGCTGGGCAGCAATCCGGCGCTGAAAGACGTCTCGGTGGTTGAGGATCAATCGATGCTTGGTGGAGGCAGTTTGCCGACCCAGCGGATCGCGACGTGGTGTGTTTCGTTTGCTTCCGCCGAGGGCTCGATCAACTCTTTGGCAGCCGCCATGAGAAGCTTGAAGGCTCCGGTATTTGGGCGAGTCAACAAGGATCGCATGCTGTTGGATATGCGAACCGTTCGCCCGTCGGAAGACTTGGCCCTCGTCGACGGAATGCAATCGATTGGCAAGAAGCCCGCCGATTGAGTTGGTGCTTCATTCGTGCCCAGCAACAAGGCTGGTCAGCACGTCAAGTCAAAGTATCAAAAAGTGAGTTCGACTTTTTGAGCGCGGTTTCCCAAAGTAGTTGCGGCGTTTGTTTTTCGACGGCCAAAATTACTTACCGCCAGTGACTTGCTCGAAGTAGTGCTTCACCAGTCTTCCCTTGATGGTTTCATGAAGCAGCAACTGTTCGGCCACGACCGCGATCGCTTTCTCGTGAACCTGATCGCTTAGCAAATGCTCAGTTTTGTCCAACAACCGGCGATGTAGTTTTTCGAATTGCCGCTCTGTTTGGGCGCGGGTACACAGCAGCTTTTCAATCGCTCGCAAGTCGGAGGCGGCTCCTTGGGTGCAACGCGATCCGGTGAACTGAGCTTCGGCGACCATGCCGGCAAACAGGATTAGCACTTCATCCTCCAGCCAATCTTGCCCCGACTTTCGGCGACCTCGCTCTAACTTCACGGCCCCCATCCGCGTCCCGCCCGTCTGAATTTTGGCAGGAGCAATGGTTGCTTTGTGAATCGTTCTACCAAGAGAAACCGCCATCACGGCATGCCCAGCCTCGTGATAGGCGGTCGCGATACGGGCAGTAGTTGACTGGTCGATCGCTCTTTTTTTCTCTCCGTCGGCGTTCATCAACTCATTATACAGAAACATCATGTCAAACTGCCGTTGCCATCAACTCAATTTGGGCGAGGAAGGGTATCAGTTGGGGAAACGGTGTCGGGAAAAGTTTTGGCACGAAGCAAACAGAACATCACGAAAACAATCAAACTAGAACTACCTGCTTTCTACAACAGGTCTCCGACACCTTTCATTGCGAGCCGAAGTCAATTGAGTCGTCTTCAGATAGCGAAGTGAGTTCCTCGAACCCATTGTCGTCCTCGCTTGATGCTTCGAGTGAAAAGAATCTAGGATACTCTTCCCAGTATGCAGCCCATTCACTTTCTCCCAACAGGCGGAAAAACAATCGACTGTCTGCAGCCCCAAGGAAATTAACAGGTGCGAAAATTAAAGTGTGCATTCTGGAAACTGACGGCAATGAACTTACGGTAGAGGGGCGATGGAGTTGTAGGTGGTCACCTGATTGACTTTCAAAAACGTAGTCCTTAAAGCCAAAACTGTGATGGATTGATTTATCAAACCAATATGTCACAGGATAAATAAGTCTCTTTTCCGCAAACGACACTGCCTTCTTTAGATACGTCGCGCACATCGATAATTGGTCTTCAGTCGGAAATCGGCTTTCGTCCCTTTGATGGTCTAGGCCGTTTCGCACACCCGGGATATCGGCTTTCGCTAGTTGCTTGACAACACTTTTTAAAGCCGCCTTGTATTTTTCAAATTCGGAAGCATCGGCGTCGGCCCACAACTGCGTGTGATTGAATGGAAAGGGTCGTTGGAATTCATCAAGTGTAGAATCTGAATGAATGCCGGGCCTTCTCGCTCTTTCTTTTGATGGGTATCCCAAGTTTTCTCTTGAGTACTCCTGCGTTTGCTCGCGCCCACCCGTGATTGGTTCTGTAGCACTAGGAATTTTTGATCGTTCGGCCACTGACAATTCTTCGATCGCCGCAAGGTAGGCGCTTAAGTATGTCAATTGAGTTCCCAAGGCATTTTCACCAGTTGGGTTCCAAGTGACAGTGCCATGATCGGTAGCCAATTCTGAACCAAGAAGAGCTGCAACTGAAATTCGTGCTTCCGAGATTCGATATTTGAAGCCCGAGTTCCAATGATCGTTGGTAGTAAGCCAAACGTTGTACGAAATGACTCTATCTAGGAATTCTTCTACTGATACGAACAGATTCACACCTTCTGCACGAATTTTCTGTCGGGCATCTTCTCCAGTTGACCCGTCAACCTCGCCAATCAAATCCTCGAAAGTCCCAATCCTGACTTTTAGTCGTTCCAAAACATTGTCGTGCCGTGGCAATTCGAATCCGAACTTCCATAAGATTCGTGACATTGCCGTCGGGTTCTGCAAATTCATGTCGCCAATCTTGAGTCCGAGTTTCTCCGCAACAATTTCAGTGACTCCTCGACTTGAGAGAATCAACCTTTCAACAGCAGTACCTGGCCCTTCGCGGCGAACGAACTCGGTCAGCGCACTGTGTAAACCATCGGTAGGGTCAACACCTAGCTTCCAAGCTAAATCGTTTTCTTTTTCAAGTTTCGAGTGGGATTCCAAAACAGAATTGCAAAGATGCGCGAATGGCTCTGGGTGCCCAGCGCGAATTCCGAATTGCGAAAGCTCTGAACCAAAAGTTATTGCCCTGCTCGGCGGTCGCTTGACAGGAGTGCGGATTTCGCTTTCGTGAACGTTGATTCGTCGATTCGTTACAATAGCGTCAATTGCTCGCACCAATGTGTCAGAATCTGCTACCCAGAGAAGCTGTAGTTGTTGGAATTCGTTGAGCTTATTTGACTTTTCATTCGGCGGGAGCGACTTTAATGACTTCAGTACGGGGATGGATTTGAAGCATTCTCGCACCGAAGGATCAATAGAGTCTTTCAAAACTTCTTCGAGCAGTCTTGTTCGTTCGTCACCAACAATGCACTCTGCGACCACAGTGGTAACGTCAACGTAGTCGAGGCGATGCCCTTGAATCTGCTTGCTCATAAACCAAGTCAATGCCTGAGACCATTCCGACGCAGCGCCGAATTCATGATTCAGTATGTTTGCCAAGAATGAATGGGCTTGAACGACTCCTATCATGGCGGGGATTATGCCAAGCGTTCTACTTCGCTTACTAGATCCTTCGCGATAGTGGCAGGTAACGGCAGGATGTACTGGTATCCAGCGATGTTCGGTTGATTCAAGAACACCAAAGGGCCCTGAAACATAGAATCCATGTTGAAAAACTCCTCTGGGGGCACCTTCAAGCAACTCCCACCCAAGTTGATGCGGAATATTTTCTTGGGCGTTGAACTTAGCATCGGTGTGAAATTTGTCATGAATCAGTCGTCCCCAAATATAAGGAATTCGGACTAAATCTTGCCCCAATTCGTCGTCAAGAATTTGGCGAATTCCGTCTAGGTCCGAACTTTCACTGTCTATGAGGATTTCATGGTGGCAGAAGTGACCAAATAAAGCGAGAAGCGCATCCGGCTCTTTGACACCATGCTGCTTGCAGCAAGTACTGACTAACTGCTTTCCACATTTAGTGGGGACAATCAGTTCACGCAGAGTTTCGCTTGCCTCATACTCTGCTGAGAAGACCAGACGCTCATAGTATTCACTTAGGCAGAACATCCTTGCGACCTGCTCGGCATTTGAGTCTTCAGATAGTTGTTGCAGGATCTTTGTTTCGGGAAGCCATTCTTGCGTCATGATTTTGCTCCATTACTTACCTGCTGAGCGATGGGTCGCTCGTTTCTCGTTTTTGGTTCACTGGGGGACGGTAAAAAGGGGCCCCGCCACCATTTTTTATCCGCAGCTGCTTGATTGCCAAACGTCTTGCCAAACGCAACCGGCCCAAGACCAGCCTACTCCAAATCCGATCAACATGTGCTGTTGATCAGGGGACAATTCGCCACCGGTTCGCAGTTGATGAATCAGAATTGGAATCGTGGACGACACGGTGTTGCCGACCTCTTGGAGACGGATCGGCATGCGAGCCTCGTCAATTTCAAGGACCTGAATCAGCTGCTCGAGCATTTTTCTGGTTGCTTGATGGAACAGGAATGTACCGATATCAGACGTCTGAAGCGAAACGGAATCCAAAATCTGTTTCACTAGGTCCGGAACCTTTCCAACCGTGAAGTTGATCAGGCTGGGCCCGTCCATGTACAAATCACTCTTCCATCGCTTTTTGTGCCGCGGCGTGATCGCGTCCTCGCCCGGACGAAAACCTCCGCAAGCGGCCAGCAATGTATCGGCTCCGCTGCCATCGGTTCCAAAACGAAACCCACGTAGCGATTGCTGGTCCGAGCTTTCGATCAACGTTGCGGCGGCTCCGTCCCCAAAAATCGTCCGCAGGCTACGGTCGTTTTCGTCGATCATTTTCGTGTAGGTTTCAGCGGTCAGAAACAGAATTCGTTTCGCCGCCCCAGAGCGAATCAAGCCGTCCGCCATGGACAAGCCGTACACAAATCCGCTGCACCCCAAATTAAAATCGAACGCACCGCAATGAGTCGGAAGACCAAGCCGCTGCTGAACGAGGCACGCGGTCGTTGGCAGTGCGTAATCCGGCGTCTGAGTACACAGGATTAGGAAGTCGATCTCAGCCGGGTCGACGTTATGCTCTTCGAATAAACGCTGGGCCGCAGCAACCGCAAGATCCGAACTACATTCGCCCTCAGCCGCCACGTGCCGCTGCAGAATGCCGGTTTTCTCGGCGATCAAATCCATGTTCCAGCGAGGATGTGCTGCCTGCAGCTGGGCGTTGGTTTCTACCTTTTCGGGAAGGTGAATTGAGATGGGACCAATGGCGGCGTAATTCACAAACGAACCTTTTCTTCGCCCTGCGTGGGCCAATTCGAAGCTGAAAAAGTTGCCGCACCGGCTGACAACACACTTAAGTTACCAAACGAACTCAGTTTCGCGAAGAACCCCGTTCAAAACCGAAGGGCTCGCGCCACTATTTGTTCACGTCGACCGCATACAGCCGCGTCCGGTCCGAAAGATACATCCGCCCGTTGGCGAACGTAGGCGTGCTGTAGACCGACGAGTAGTTCACCGTGTTCTTTTCAGCCAACACATTCGCCTTCTCTCCGGTCGCTTCAAAAATGGTAAGCACCCCATCTTCATTGCCTAAGAAAACTTTGCCGTCGACCGCCAGACAAGATCCCCAAACCCCCGAGAGCATGTCGTGCTCCCATTTGCGTTTCCCAGTTTTCAGATCAACGCAATGAACGAAACCGCTCAGGTCCGCATTGAAAACCAGCCCATTGGCCACGGCGACGGTCGACATCGTGCGGCGGAACCATGGCTCGGCATCTTCGTCCTCGCCCGCTTCTTGCATGCCTCCGTAATGCCAGATCACACCCGAGGCCGGATTCGGTTTGCCAGGCTTTCCAATCTCGCCAAGCTCGGAGCTGATGTCTCCTGTTTTGGTGGCATCAATTCGCCACATGTGCCCAACGGCTTCACCATGCTCGGGATCTTGCCCAACTGAAACAATCACGCTGTTCTCAAAGAAGACGGGCGTTGAGATAATCGCGTTACGAGTGCCGGCTCCTTGGAGTTCCCATTTGGTTTCTTTTGGGTTGCAATCGAATTTCCAAATTTCATCGCCGGTTTCTGCATCGTGAGCGTAAATCCATCCGTCGCCACCCGGAAAATAAACCTGAGCTTTGCCGTTGACCATTCCGATCGCCGGCGACCCCCATTGGCCGTGCAAAATGGCGTCGAAAGGCTGGTTATGTTCCCACGCGACTTCGCCCGTATTCTTATTAACGGCCAGAAAACAGGGGGCTCGTGGTGAAGGCACCTCGATATGATCTTCCGCCACACCGTTGGACGTGACAAGGAACACAAGATCGCCATGAATCACGGGCGAACTTGTCGCAAGGTTATGCGGAAACACACCTAACTCCTCGATCATGTCCAAGTTCCAGACGATGTCGGCATCGTTCTTTTCTGCATCGACTTCGTCTTTGACGGGCCCATCGTTTTCGCCATCGTGAAATCCGGCGGTATCAAGACACATCAGCTCGCAACGATTCGAAACGACCCACATCCGGTCGCCCTCAACGCAAGGAGCAGAACAAATCCCCTGCAACAACCAGTCGTTCACTCGGCCCGACGCCAGCTTTTCGCGTGTCAACTGCCAAAGAAAATCTCCGTTCTTTTCGTCAAAGCAAAGCAGCACACCTCGATCTTCTTCCGCCGGATGTTTTTCTTTCCGGTAGCCGCCGCCGTTGTTCGTTCCGACAAACACTCGACCGCCCGAAACAACCGGATTGCCATAAGTCTGCGATCCCAAGTTCGCGGTCCAAGCGACGTCGGTTCCTTTTTCTAAATCGAATTCAATCGACACTGGCTTGGCATCGGACACCATGTTGCGATCAGGCGTTCCGCCCCACATCGGCCAATCGAGCGCTATCGAGGGGCTCGCCAGCAGGAGGAAGGTGATCAAGCTTACGCAAAGGAATGAAATGAGTCTCATAATAGTTCTCGACAGATCGAGTGATGGCGGAATAAATTCGAAGGCGGTACAAGGGCCGCTTTATTTTTCTTCTTGAGTGACGATCACATTGTCATAGTAGCAATCAGCCTGAGCATAAAAGTACAACCCCGGTGCACCGTTCATGTTCGGATGCGGATCCTTCTGAGTGATGGTCCAGTCGGCCGGTTCAGCTTCGCCTCGCTTCCAAACTTTCCCGTAGACAGTTGCTTCTTCCGCCGTTTGATCGACTTTCATTTTCATTGTGTACCAAACGTCCGGGTCGCTACGATACTTGATCTCTTTTGCCATTCGGCGATGGGGCGGCCAACTTTGTACGGCCAGCTTGCCCGAGTTCCCTTTGAGGATCAGATTGTATCGATCACAGGAAAGGCCGATGCTTGCCAGCTGCCGGCGTTGCTCGGTTAGCAGCACGTCTGCCTGAATGGAGTAGTCGCTCATGGACGCCGGCCCGATCGACAGCTGATGGCTGGGTCGACCGCGGACTCCTGATCCACCGGTGACCTTCATCACTTTCTCTCCGCCGACTTCTGCCGGCTTCAGTTTCACGAACGCTCGCGACCAAGTCGCAGGCACCTGCGCGCCTTTGTAGTCATCGAAGTCCCATTTCCATTCATTTTGAGTATCGAACATACGAACGCGAGCCGTTGCCGATAGGTCGCCGACTTTGCACGTTACCAGCCCAGCGACTTCCCCGCTTTCGGTGGGAGCCACCAAGTTGCTGCCCTCAACAGAGAACCCTTTCAGGTCATCACCAACCGTGATTTCCGCCGGCATCTTTTTGATAAACCGACCGTTGGCATCGAACGCGTGAACTTCGTAAGCCGTTTTTGACCCCGCAGAAACAATCGTCTCGTAAGGCCGCAACTGGATCAGATCGATCGTGTCCGTGGGCTCCGTTTCTTTGCCCAAAGGCACCACGTCGCCAATCGAAGGCTGTTTTGATTTGTCCGCGATGCAAATGGTTCGATCACGAGTCACCAAATACACCTTGCCGTTCGCAATTGCGGGTGACGAGTAAATTTCGTCCGCTCCGTTTCCGGCAGCGCCGCTGAGCGTTACCTCGCTGAGCGTTTCACAGCTCTCGCGTGAAGGCTTGAGAATCCACAAGTGCCCGTTGACTTCGGAGGCGTAGATTTTTCCGTCCGCCCAGATAGGCGATCCTTTTCCGACGGTACCCAGATCCTTCTCCCACAAACGCGCCCCAGTTTTTGTGTCAAACGCGTACATGTTCCCAAGATCCGCGACGACATACAGAATTCCCTCATTGGCAAGCAGGCCCGTGTAGCCGGCTTTGATTCCATCGACTCGCCAGACGCCGTGTGTTTCTGTTACGTCTCCGGTGCCCGTCGCGTCAATACATTGGACTCGCCCAAACTCGGGGCTGTCAATGTTGTCCTCGCCGTGCGAGATAAACACAAGATTGCCCTCAACGACTGGGCTGGTATTCAGCCCACGCTTGGACATACGGAACGACCAAATTGGCTTGCCCGTCCGAGCGTTCATCGCGTAAACGTGACCATCGCAGTTGCCACCGATCAGCATTCGTTGCCCTTCAATCACACTGACAATCGGAACGCTGTAATTGGTGTCTTTGGGTTTTCCACCGGGAGCAGTCACCCATTGCAGTTCGCCTGTTTTCTTATCAAAGGCATAGTAGTAGTGCAGCGGAGCGGGCCCTTTGGTGGCACCCCAGTTTGTTGCCATGAAACTGACAATCACTCGGTCTTCATCAATGATCGGAGTCTGCGTTCTGCCGCCGTAGCCGGAAATCTTCCCAAAGTCTTCGCCCAACGAGTGCTCCCAAACGACTTTCCCGTCTGGGGCGTAGCAACGAAAAATTCCACTAACCGAATGCAGATACACGTAACCCGTTTCCTTGTCGCCACACATCGACGCCCAACCGACTCGCGGAGCAGGAATGTCCGTTTGGAAAACGTTGAACTTGTCCCGCCAAAGTTCCTCGCCTGTTTCCGCATCCCAACAAATGACTTGATCTTGGCTGTGAATCAGCTCATCCGGATCATTGATGTCATCCTTGGTGCGGCAATTCAGAAATACGCGACCATTGAGCACGATGGGCGTCGATCGACCGCCGGTTTCCGCTACCCATGCCACGTTTTTACGCGGCTCTAGCGACCAGTCGTCGGGTAGATTTGCTTCTCGAGAAACTCCGTTCTGTTCGGGGCCTCGCCAATGCGTCCAATCTTGGGCGGCGACTGTATCGACCAACATCAAAGACTGGACCAAGCCCAGCATTGAAAAAACCGCCACCACTGTCGGTCTGACGTAAAAAAGTCTGTCCATAATCATCGTGATCCTCGCGGATTTCCAAAACTGTCGCAGGGCAAGTATTCTGCGAGACATGCAACTGTACAGAGGAAGAAAAGTTTCTGCATTGCTTGGTCAACGCCCCGCATCAAAGACATATTGTAAAATGCAGATCAACCGTTCGAAACCGGGCATCAAATGGACTTGGTTCAAGTTTTTATAACCTTGTCGTTTCAGCATCGCACCGCACGTGGTCCAATAGAGTGAAATCGGCATTAAGGATCTAGCTAAAACTTCTTGCCCGAATACGATTTACCCAACAAGTTAAGATTTTCGACCGAGCCTACGATGACTCAATCTCAATTTCCCGCGTCGCGCATGAGACGCGTCCGTCAACACGATTGGTCACGCCGAATGGTTGCCGAGCACCAGCTAACGGCGGCAGATTTGATCTGGCCGGTCTTCATTCAAGAAGGACAACAACAGCGAACGCCAGTCGGCTCCATGCCGGGCGTCGATCGTTTGTCCATCGACCTGCTGATCGAGGCCGCCAAAGAAGCGCGCGATCTGGGCATTCCCGCCATCGCTTTGTTTCCCGAAACCAATCCGAAAACCAAATCCGACGATGCAGCCGAGGCCTACAACACCGACAACCTTGTCTGCCGCGCTGTGCGAGAACTCAAACTGGCGGTTCCAGATATCGGCATCATTTGCGATGTTGCGCTTGATCCGTACACCAGCCACGGGCAGGATGGATTGGTTCGCGACGGCGTGGTGGTCAACGACGAAACAATCGAGGTCCTTTGCCGACAAGCGGTCACTCAAGCCTCCGCCGGATGCGATGTGATTGCGCCATCGGACATGATGGACGGTCGTGTTGGCGCCATTCGCAACGCACTTGATGAGGCGGGGTTTCAAAACGTCATGATCCTTGCGTACGCTGCGAAGTACGCGTCAGCGTTCTACGGTCCGTTTCGCGATGCGATCGGTTCGGCCAAAAATCTTTCCGGCGGAAATGTTCAGGGCGGAGGCAAACACACGTACCAAATGAATCCGGCGAACGCGAACGTCGCGATCCGGGAAGTCGGACTTGATATCGCCGAAGGAGCCGACATGGTGATGGTTAAACCCGGCATGCCGTATTTAGACATTGTCCGCAACGTGAAACAGGCATTCCAAGTGCCGACGTTCGCCTATCAAGTCAGCGGCGAGTACGCGATGATGTGCGCGGCATTCGAAAACGGATGGCTGGAGCGAAATGCCGTCATGTTGGAAAGCCTGCTCGCATTCAAGCGTGCCGGAGCCGATGGAGTGCTGACTTATTTTGCGATCGAAGCGGCGAAGCTAATCAACGCAAGTAGGTAGCACGAAAACGCGATCGGATGCCGGTTCGCATGCTCACGCCGCGTCACTGGAGGCTGGTATCGTGCTCGTTGGCGTCCGCCTGACGCATCTGCTGACGCTCTTGATCTTGAGCGCCCTCCATTTCCTCACCTGCAGCCAACAGCTTAATGGTCGCCACATCGTCAATACTCTCGAAGCTGAGTAACCGATCCTGATCGGCGTCGTCCAATGGAACCACCATCCCACAGACTCGCCATCCGTTGGACTGCCGCACGACTTGCCATGTCAAAGCAGTCGAAACCTTGGCTCCATCAATCGTCTCTTCGATTTCACAATCCACTTGAGCGTTGCGCGCTAACTGGCTGGCATAGCGAGCCGGATGAACGATCACGGTCGACTCAATATCGCTGATAGGTTCTAGCTTAAGATTTGCCCGCTGAGTCGTCGTCAATGCGGCTCGAGTCAACAGATTTTCTGCGCCGATGCGGTCGTCATTTTGCAGACGCTGCATGAACGCTCGGCACACCGCTTCGGGGGACTTCATCGCCGGGTCAGGGCTCAGGATTTTCGCAGCCGGGGATTCAGATATCCCAGTTTCCGCTGCAACTGAAAACGTCGGAGCCGGCCGGATGACAGTCGTCTCGTCAATCGGCGCCGGCTTAGCGGACTGCGACATCGAAACCTCATCTGGCTGACAACCGGCACTCAACAACAGCAGTGCCAGCAACGACATCGGAAGCAAACGGGCAGCCATTGCGCCCAATAAGGACCAAAGTCGAACCAGCGAGTAAATTATTATCAATGCCATCATCAAGCTGGGCCTTCCGTCCCGAAACCTTCGCGGCGGGAGTATGGAAAGTTTGGGTGGACGAGGCAACAGCGATTTGGCTCGTCGAGCCGGTTTCCGTCAATCCACCGGTTTGATACAAGTTCTATCGTCATTTTGCAGGTGAAAAGAAAGCGATTCCATGCTCCAGTTCGTCAAAATCCTGTGGGCGATGCCGAACACCTTGATCGGGGTTGCGGCAGGGATGCTGGGATTGCTGACCGGAGGAAGCTGGCAGCTGCACTCGGGATGCCTCGAGTTCCATGGCGGATTCGTCACTTGGGCTTTGGAAAGAATGCCGTTGACGGGAGGCGTTCTCGCGATGACGCTCGGTCATTCGGTCATCGCTCAATCGGCTGACGGACTGGAGATCTCGCGAGAGCACGAGCGAATCCATGTGCTTCAATACGAACGGTGGGGTCCGTTTTTCTTGCCCGCCTACCTGTCCACATCCGTTTGGCTTTGGTGCGTTGGTCGAGACTGCTACCGTGAGAATCCGTTCGAGCGCGAGGCTTACACAAAAGCCGATCCCGGCGTGCCGATCGTGCAACAAGATACCCCAAAATGACGCCAATCATTCGCCGCGAGTACTCGCGAAACAATGCCCGACCGACGTGCTTGACGATTGGGGAAGGAAAATCTCTGGTTCAATCAGCTCAAATCCGGTAGTCCTTTTTTGGCGAGTGCTAAATTTCTCAGCTGACACCGGCGGCTTGCCTTGTCTTAATGCGCCTTGTCTTTTTGGGTTATGTGTTAGGATAGAGTGTGGTCGTAAGGCACCATCACCTCATCCGTTTGAGCGAACGGACTCAGATGAAAACGCCTCGAAAGCTTTTCCGGAATACCTGATGTTACTTGAATGTTCGATTTTGAAACGCGTTGATATCTTCAAACGTTCTCTGCTCACTCTGGCGTGTTTCACGGCGCTTTGCGTTGGTGCATCCGACGTTTTGTCAGCCGAGTGGACTGAGGACATCAATGCCGCGATCGAACAGGCGGCCGTTGAAGACAAAGACTTGCTGATTCTGTACACGGGTTCGGATTCATCCCCGCCGTGCGAGTTGCTGGAAAAAGAAGTCCTGTCCCAGAAAGATTTTTTGTTTGAGATTGATCCGCACTATGTGTTGATCAGGCTGGACTTTCCCAAACAAGCCAAGCAGGATCCGGAAATCACGCAACGGAACATGGAATGGGCAGGCCGTTTTGGAATCAAAGATTTTCCTACCGTCGTGCTGACGGATGTCTCGCTGAAGCCGTACGCATTTCTTGGCTATGAAGAAGGCGGCTTCCAGAATTATTTGGCCATCATTGAAGAGGCTCGTCAGGTTCGTGTCACTCGTGACGAGAAACTAAAACTGGCCGCAACGGCCGAAGGTAGCGAGAAAGCAAAGTTGCTTGACGAAGCGATTGGCGGCATGAAGGAGGCGCTGGTCCGCGTCTACTACACAGACGTGATCGAGGAAATTATCGAGCTTGTGCCAAAGAACGAATTTGGGCTGCGAGCAAAATGGAACGGTCAAGCAGAAGCCGAGATGCGGAAAATGATGCTGACCGACATGCTGATGGTCTCGCGGATTGAACGACCCGACCGCGCCATCGCGTTTATTGATGAAGTGCTGGACGAAATGGATTTTTCCGACCAGCAGAAATTCGATGCGTTGCAGATCAAACTTTCCATCGTCCGGCAGTTGCAAAAACCAGATTTGGTCAACGAGCTGATGGATGAAATGTTGGCAATCGAAGGCTTGACCAACGACTCGCGACAACGGCTTCTTGTTAAACGGCTACTATTGATGGTTGGCGCAGGGCAGAAAGACTTGGCGGTCAGCCAACTGAAGGAAGCGCTCGATCAATTCCCCGGCAGCCCATGGTTGTTGCTTGCAAAAGGTGAACTCGAGGCATCCGACAAAAACTTTAAGCAGGCCGTTTCGACTTACACGCTTGCTCAGAACTTGGCGAAATCCAAGCCGGACCTGTTGATCGATGTTATCGGGGCCAAAGCCGACGCGCTGTTTAATTCGGGTGACCGCGCCGAAGCGTTGCAAACGCTGGACAACTTCGCCGAGAACACTCGCATGCCGCCTGATCTACGTGCCGAGGCGTTGCTGCAGAAGTCAATGTTGATGCGAGACATGGGCCGAACCCGGCAGGCACGCTTGGCCGAAAACCGTGCCGTAGAAATCACCGAAACCGCTCGCGAGAAGGCCGAGACGCAGAAAGTCATCGAGAAACTCCGTGAGAAATTCGAAATTGACTAGAAAGTGCGTTGCAGGGTCTTTCGCTCGAAAAAATCGCGTTCTTGCTCCCTTATTGGCATTGGCAGCCTCACCAACAAACCGCCGCCCGTAAGAGGATGTGAACTGGCCGCGTCCAATTTCGGTCTCGACCTTGGTTGGAACGATTGAAACCGGAGCACAGAATGATTTTTCTCACCGCACGCAACAACTGGAACCGATTACTGGGCCGGGTGATCCCGTTCGTCATTCTGCCAGTTGTTTTTGGTTGTGGACCGATTGGTCCGGCCGCAACGATTACCGTGCCTCCAATGCAAGGCGTTGGTTCCGTTAAAAAGCCAGCCGAAGCGACTGCCGATAGCCCAACTTCAGAATCATCCGAGCAAATGAACGACAAGAAGATGAACAAAATCGAAACCGCAACTTTTGGAGCAGGCTGCTTTTGGTGCGTCGAAGCGGTCTTTCAGCGGCTCAAAGGGGTCGAAGCCGTTCGGTCCGGCTACATGGGTGGTCGAACGCTTAACCCAACCTACAAAGACATTTGCACGGGCCTGACGGGGCACGCGGAAGTTGTTCAAGTCGACTTCGATCCTAGCGTGATTTCATTCCCAGAACTGCTAGAGGTGTTCTGGTCGACTCATGATCCAACGACACTCAATCGGCAAGGCTACGACTTAGGAACGCAGTATCGTTCTGCCGTCTTCTACCACAACGATGCTCAGCAAGTCGCTGCCGAAAAATACAAAAAGGAATTGAACGAAGCAAAGGCGTTTCCCAACCCGATCGTGACCGAAATCGTCGCTGCCGAGAAAATGTACGTCGCCGAGGACTATCACCAGAACTACTACAACGAAAACCCCAACCAAGGCTACTGTCGAGCCATCATTCCCGCCAAGCTAGAGAAGTTAAAGAAGGTGTTTGGCGATAAGTTGAAAACAGCTGAGTAAGCAAACTACGTGTCGAGATTTTTTTTCGAAAAAAACCCTACGAAGTGCCGCATCCGGACTAAAAGTCAAATTGCTGCTGGCTGATATACAGATCCTTCGGCGGTTTCAATTGTCCCAACACTTTGCCTGCGGCAGCCATTCCACTCAGGAACGCCCCCTCCACGCGAGGCCCGCCCGCCCAGTCTCCGCAGGCGACGATCATCGATTCAGAACTTGTGTCAAAGAAGCATCTTTGCGTTGGCGGATCTAATGGAATTGCGTACTGCCAACGATGAGCCTGCAAGTGGAACGGAGATTGAGGTAAAGCACCGGAACTTTTCCAAAATGCGTCCAAGACTTCATTGGCGACATCGCCCGAGTCACGGTCCCAGTTTTTGGCCGTCCACTCGTGGTCAGCATGCAACAGCAAATGTTCTGCATCATTGGGGCGCTGGGGCTTGGTCCCGTTCCTCGCTGCCCAAGTCACAATCGAGTCATGGACGAACGCCCCGACCCAATCCTCGCCGACCGGTTTCTCGAACGAAGCCATCACCGCCCAGCACGGTTGCATTTGGATTTTAGAAACCGGCGTGGCAAGCGTCGGGAAGTCAGACAACAGTTGGGCCGCCTGAGACGCCGGCGTGGAAACAATCACGCAGTCAAAACTGCCCAAGCACTCGCGGCGATCATCTAACAATTTGATTGAGTTCCCATCCAACTTTTCGATCGATTCGACTCGTGTGGAACTTTGAACATCAAGTTCGCTGGCAAGATGCTTACCGATAGAACTCATCCCCGGCACACCGACAAACCTGTCGCCCGAATCTTGTTTTTCGGTGCGTGAACCGTTGTTAAACACCACCATCTTTTGGGGCGGGTTGGCCTGCGGATCGGGCCATCGAGCTACCAGACCCTGCTCCAACCAAGATTCAACATATCGCTGAAACCTCGAGTCGCGAGCCGTAAAGTACTGGGCTCCATGATCAAAGCACGGTTGCCCGTCCACTCGCCGAGTCGACATTCGTCCGCCAACACCGCGGCCCTTATCGAAAACCTTCACGTCCAATCCATGGTCAGCCAACGTCCGAGCCGCCATTAAACCAGACATTCCCGCACCTATCACGGCGACTTGAGGTACCGGGTCAAAACGTGGCGTCCCGACCTTTTTCAGGTAAGCAGCGGTGTCCAATCGTTTCGAGTGATCAACGGTCGAACGGAGCCGAACCGTTCCAAAAATGTTTTGCTCGGGTTCAAATGGCCGGTCAAACTGACCAAGGCACCATAACAATCCGCCATATGAGGCGGGATCACGACCATCCAATGCATACCGATGATTCAGGTCAATCATGAAAGTCAAAGCTTGCTGGGGCGATCGAGTCCAATTTAATATCGCCTTGCCCCACGTCATTCGCACGTTGTTGTGAAGCTCACCCTGACGCAACAGAGAAATCTGAGCCGCGTTCCAAAACGCGTCGTCGGTTTTCCCTCTTGCTAGTTGCTCCCAACTGTAAACACGATGGCGAACGTCGCTTGCATGTGACTCCAACGTTTGTCGCGCCCATGCGGGGATTGCCAGCCACGGATTGGCGATTCCATGATAAAAGCAAAAAGCGTACGCCAACTCTCGCCAAATTAGCAGCTCATCCAAATACTTCTCGCTTCCCGCGTTGTCGATGGCCGCCGCCTCACGCGCCAAACGCATCGGCGAAACCATTCCGTAATGCAGATACGCCGACATCCGACTGACTCCGTCAATCAAAGCGTTGTTTCGCTGCTTCGCGTATCGACTAAGATGCTTTTCTTTGAAGTGATTCCAACGAGCGTACCCCGCCGTCGATCCGCCGATGGTGTCGACGACCGGCCCGACCGCGTGATCGATCTCGCATTGGGAAACCAGCTGAGCCAAATCGGCGTCCTGCAGATCCAACGGATCGAACGGCAGCTTGGTCAGGTCGAAGGCCTTGGGCGTGACGTCGATCTTTGGCCAGCTTCGAGTCACACGCTCCTCATACAGCCGCTTCGTCGCACTCCGGAATTTGAAGGCTCGAGTGTGACCTTTGCCCACTAACTGCATCGGGACCACGCACGCCGTGTCGACACAAAGAATGGGCTTACTTGTTCGTTCTTTTAACGCTCGCAGAAAACGCTGCGGCGGGTCGACCGGCATGTCTTCGGTGACCACCACGGCCGCCTGCTGGCCCAACGTCACTAAATGCGGCGAGCTATCGTGTTCGGTTGAAAGATGAAACGCATAGCTGACGCCCGCGTTTCGAAATTGAGCCTGAACATCGCGGGCTCCTTGCAGCATGAAAGTGTGGTGTCGATCCGACGCGTATTCGTAATGTTGCGAGATCGCATGATAGACCAACAATGGCACCTGCAACTTGTCTGCAACCAACGCCGCGACATCGAGAGCCGGATTTTCGTCGGCTCGCACCGCAGTCCGCATCCAGTAAAGAACGAACTTACCGTCAGTCGCCTTGGCATCTTGCTCAATTCGCAATCGCTCAGCGAGATGCTCTGGTAAAAACGCGGCAGGATCGATCTGCATGTGGGCACGGGAATGGTTTGAACAACGGTTATAGAATGTGGTCGAGGCGCATTGTTACCATTGACCGCGACAGAAAGACAGTCACAACTCGCTGATGGACTTAAGTCCCAACCGTCGCAGTTTCAGCGCATTGCGCTTAGTTCGGAACAAGCATCACTGACTTGCTGCAGTTTTAGACGTTCGAGCGCCGGTCATGCATAGGCCACTTCACCTCGTCCGCTGGGATTTCCCGTTACAACCGGGAGAAATCACCTTGAGACTACCGATGAAACTAGGGATTACAGCCAGAACTTTTCCGTGTCCTTGTGGTTCAATCTCGATCAGTTTGCTTGCCCCAAAACTTTATCGCACTCGGGCTGTCGCAACCTTGATTTCTTATCAACAGGCCCAGCCAACCGCTATGCTGGACGAAACAACTCATAGAGGTAATTAATTTCCCGCACGAGCAGCCATTTGCCGAAGACTGTCTCGTCGGCATCGTCAGGGTTTGCGAAGCTCAGCAGCCGATCGAGGATGTCGGTCTAAGAATTTTAAATCCACGATTGTGGAGAGACCTTGTAACTCTCGCAAATCCTTAGGAGCGATTGGATGCCGCTAAAGAATAGATTATGATGTTCATTCTTAAATCGTGTTTCTGATCACACAAACGAGTAGAGGTTTTTTTCATGTCAAAACAAACGCGTCGTTCGTTCGTCAAAAAGTCTGCATTGGCCGGTTTGTTCACCGGAATCTCGGCGAAGAGCTACCGCGCCACGTTTGGCGATGAAGCGCCTAGCGAGCGAGTTCGAGTCGGCATGATTGGAGTGGGCAACCAAGGCGGTCCCCGCAACAACCTGAAATATTTCCGCAAGAATGTGGATGCGATCTGCGACCTCGACAAGACATTTCTCTCCGAGGCGGGTGCCTACTTAAAAGAGGAAGAGAACCGCGATGTCGCCCTAGCGACCGATGACTATCGGCGTTTACTCGACTCCAAAGATCTTGACGCGGTGGTAATCACCGTGCCCGATCAATGGCACGCCACCATGACGATCGAGGCATGTGAGGCTGGGAAAGATGTCTACTGCGAAAAGCCGTTAACCTTGGTCATCGACGAAGGTCGTCACATGGTCAACGCAGCCCGCAAACACAACCGGGTCGTTCAAACGGGCTCGATGCAACGTAGCGGCAAAGAGTTTCACCTGCTGATCGAGCAATTGAAGGCAGGATTGATTGGTGACATCAAGCACGTCAATGTCACGCTTCCAGGGCCGAACTGGATTGCTCGGGTCGGCAAACCGGTTCCGGATAGCGATCCGCCAGAGGGCTTTGATTTCGATCGTTGGCTTGGGCCAGCACCCGTTCGCCCCTACAACGCCAATCAGGTTCACTACCTGTTCCGTTTCTACTGGAACTACAGCGGCGGTCAACAAACCAACTTCGGAGCCCACCACTTGGATACGGCCCAATGGGGATTGGGCATGGATGATAGTGGGCCAGTAAGCATTGAGGGTTCTGGCGTTTTCAATCCCGATGGCTGGTACGAAACTCCGGACTCGACCGACATCAACTACACTTATGCAAACGGTGTAACGATGAACTGCAAACAGACTCCGGGCATCGATGGAGAGAAGCAAGGAACCGAGTTCATCGGAGACAAAGGCAGCATCTTCGTCTGGCGAGGCGGCTTGGTTCCGGGCTCACCTGAAATGCTTGATAAGATGGACATCCCCGAGCCACTTGTCCGTGAAGGTGATGAAATCGTCTTGCCTAAGGAACATAAGCGTTTTGCAAACAACGGTCACGTTCAGAACTTCCTTGAATGTTGCAAGACTCGTGAGACGCCGGCAGCTGACATCGAAATCGGGCATCGAAGTGCAACCGTTTGCCACCTTGGCAGCATTGCCGTTCGCACCGGCAAGAAAGTTCAGTGGGATCCAAAAGAAGAGAAGATTGTGGACGATGCCGAATTGGCGAAGTGGAGCACCAAGGAGTATCGTGCTCCTTACAAATTTCCTTCTGTCAGTGTCTGAATCGATCACCAACTGAACGAATGATGAATTCGATATGAAAAAAAGCCAAGATCAGTTCCGATTGATTCTGGCCTTTTTTTTGTGCGAACATCACCATCTCTTAGTTGAATGCAATCTAGCAGTCAAATAAAGACTTCACGACGGTGGACGATTCAATTCCTGCGTTTGCAAAGCGAAGCAGTTGAAACTTAAGCTGACATTATTCAAATTAATTGCGTCCGGTAATTGCAACAAGTTGCTGGCTGTCGCTAGAAAGTGCGTTCGATGGGAGGCATGAAATGCGTGTGGATACTCAATCGATGTACTTCAACAAACCGAGAGCGGCCAGCTCTTCTCGAATCGCTTCTTCGGTTTTTTCGCTCAGCGATCGGCGGACTTCCGTCGCCAACAAGTCAGCAAATTTCTTTCTGGCTCGACTTAGCTTCTGCCGCACCCATTCGGCGTTCACTGACCGACCAAGCTGTTGCGTCAACGCATCAGCCATCTCAGATGATTTGGCGTTTGGGTTCAAAGAGCGATAATGGAGCACGGTATAGTAGTCGTTGCTCCTTCCCGATTCGGAATCCGATTCGCGAAGTGCGTTCCACGTTAGCCGCAAAACTTGCTCGCGCCAGTGCTTGTGGAACTCTCGATCAAGGTCAGCAAGTTGGCTGTCGGTGCTCTCGTCTGGCAGTCTTTCGGCGGACGAAATATTCAGAGCGACCTCTTTGTTCTTTCGATACTGATCCGCAATTAAGTTTCTTAGTGAGGCTCTTAAGTAATCCCGGAATCTACCCTTCGACGGGTCGGCGTTTTTGTAGTCACCTCTAACGAACCGTAACGCAAACTCTTGGGAGAGCTCTTCGGCGGTATCGTCATTTCGACAGGCTTGCAAGATGTACGTGTAAACGCAACTCGCATAACGAATCAGGATTCGATTTCGTTTGTCGCCGGACGAGTCGCCTCTCGCTTCGATAATCTCTTCCCAGTTAGTTGAGATCGCGGTCAGGCGAGAGGCATCGGGTTTCGGTTTTAGTGGCATGTGGAAGTCGTGGTCGCCCTCGATAGGTGTCATTGCGTATAGAATAACCGGTTTTTCGCTAACCGTTCAACGAATAAAGCGTAAGAAGAAACGGAGGTAGGCATTGCGAGGATTGCGGGTCGCACCAAAATACGAGCTTTTTGCCGCCACACGTTGATAAGGTTTAAGTTTACCAAAAGAACTGTCACAGTTACGGGCACCACGCGTAATTGTAGGTATCGGCGGCATCGTGTGGATGAAATCCAACGGGTCGCTTGCCGCAGGTGACGTGCAAACATTGCTTGGTGGCAATATGTATCTCAACATTCATACTCCAGATAACCCCGGTGGAGAACTTTGGGCGAATCTGGTTGCAGCGGCAGTGCCAGAGCCGTCAAGTGTGGCTCTGATCGGCCTTTCGGGAGCCCTGTTGGCATTTCGACGTCGCCGGTAGGTGGTTGCAGTAATCACACTTTACAAATCACATCAGCGTGCAGTTTCCCGGCTGAAGTTTCCTTTAGAAAGGCTACGGATCAGCCAGCCTGCAGCGTTTTGAAGTGCATACAACTTGTTTGACAGCAATGATTTTGACCGCACCTCCGGGTGCGGTCATTTTTTTTGATTCGTCCGTAATCGCTAATTCCGGAATTACCGTCAAAGTTTTACATCCAATCTGACGATCACGACTAAGTACGTCCAGAGATTGGAAGACCCGCGTGGAGAGCGTTCCAAAATCCTTTCAATTCATCGTGTTCCTGTTTGCCTTCATTAGCGGGATCACGGAAGGGGATATTCGCGCTCAATCGAGTAGCGGGATTGATCACGAAACGGTTTCCCAACAACACGCTGGCGCGTGCTGGTCGCTCTCTGATTTTGGACCCCAACGTGCCGCTGTCGCCGCGTCCCCATCTCGCGCGGTCGACTTTTTCACCCCGGCGAATGGGACTCTGACGTCCTTCTTCGGAATCGACGGATCAAAACAGCCGCAGGATTTTGGCGCTAACGCGAACCTCGGTGTTGCGGCTCAACTGAACTACGCGAGACACCTTTGGGCTGAACAAGGAATTGGTTTTCAGATCGGATCACGAGTCTCCTTCACCGGCAATGCGGTGCAGGTGTTCGAATTACTGGGTGAATCCAAAGACCGATTTCAGAACTTCACCACCGTGGGCCTATTTCAGCGACGCGATTCGGGCTTCTCCTATGGTTTTGCCTATGATTACGCGAGCGTGGAATCGTTCGACCGTTTTGGTTTGGGACAATGGCGTGTGCGAGCCAGTTTTGAGCTGACGCCGGTTAATGAAATAGGTGTCACATTAAACTTTTCAGACAGAAGCGACGCCGGGCGTTTCAACGCGGAAAGTGTGGTGCTTGAACCTGTGGATCAGTTGCACGTCTACCTGCGCCGGAATTGGCAAAGCGGCGTCAACACGACCTTTTGGCTGGGAGTCGCCGACGCGCACAGCGAAGAGAACGCGATCACCGGGACGCTGCCACCGAAGACGAATCAACTTTTGTTCGGAGCCGAAATTTTCGCGCCTTTGAATCACTGGATCGCGATCTTTGGAGAAACGAACTTAGTGATGCCGGCCGACACGGGAGCCGTCGATGCGTACTTGGGCATTCAGTTTTCGCCGCAAGGCATCCGGCGAACGCAGAGTCGGGCTAATCGCTTCCGGGCGTTCTTGCCAGTCGCTTCGAATCCAACGTTCACGACCGACCTTAATCGGCGATAAGAAAGCCGGCAGATGAAAGCCCGTAGCCATAAGTCTGCAGCCGTCAGGCCAGTGCAACAAAAAAAACGCCGCTGAAGGAAGCACAGCGACGCTTTTCTTTCAACGCTTCGCAAACATTCGCTTGCGCAACTGACAGGATAAAACTACCGATTGGCGAAGGTGTGTAACAAGAGCTGTCTTAAGCATGCCAGCCGAGCTTTGCCCGCTTGCGTCGAACCCTGTTATGAATTTCGAATATACAGATGCGTCCAAACGAGCGTAAGGATTTGGAAAGCAAATTTTGAAGTTTTCCAAAAGTATAAAGCGATCTATTTTGAGTATTTCTTTGATTCGAACTGTCACACTTTTTTTGACTAGAATCACCAACGATTCGACGATGATCAATGCGAGAGATTCAGACATGCATTGCTCAGCCTGACGATTTAAACTTCCGCACGAACTTGGCAAAGGGAGAACAAGATAAGTCTTCCTGCATTTTAAACTGATTGATTAGCCAATCGCTTGCCTTCAATTCTTCCTCAAATATCGAGCCACAAAGAGTGTGAGCGATCGCAATCTCTTCGGGCTCAAGTTCGCTAAGCCAATGTTGTGTTTGACGAATCGTCTTGCCAAATACGGACGGTTGCGCGTCATGCGAACCAATCATGACTTCGCCAGCATTGACTGCAAAGGCACATTCTCTAACTGGAATTCCAATCGATGAAATATTTTCGACCACGAAACGTAGAAGCTGAACCACATCTTTAAGGGCGTCGCATGACATCAGCACCGAATCATGGGAGCACTCAACGATCTCACAGTTGCCAAGTTCCACTTTTGCATGTGCAAGACAGTTCGACTGAAGTATCGTCCAAAATTCTCGAACCCGGACCTCACCGTTTTTCTCAATCAACGCTTCTGCGTTAAGGTGCTTGATTGCCAAAAGGTAAACATTCGAAACGTCAATCAACGCTGAGGGATCGAAACTTTCGCTCGGAAATAGCCGTTGGAAAAGAGGATGCTTGCCTAGCAAAGCTGCGGTGACGGCTTCGTCACCGCTCACGGAGACTTCAAGGCGTGCAAGAATTTCAGTTCCTGATCGGTTTTCAATGTGAATGCAAGAACGGCCCGTTTGTAAGTTAGGAAGCGATTTTCCTGTTGAATGACCGATCACATGGTTGGCTCGATCCGCGTCGGCATCATCATGTACTTCTAGGTCTACCAAATTGGGAATCTGTGGGCCGCCAATTTGATAGTTGCCGGGAGCCAAGTCAACGCCGATGTCAACAAACTGGTTTGGCAAAAGACGATTTTGCGCCAAAACGTGCGGCGCGTGAAAGGGGCCACCGATGCAATAGGTTTTTAGCTCAATCGGCCGGATTTCTGGATGCACCGAGAAAACAACCTCGACTGATTTCGAAAAACTAGCTTGGAAGTCCAAGTTACAAGCCTCGCAATGTTCGTGCGACTGGATTCTTTCAAGCGAAGAGATGTTCCTCGTAGCGATTCGGCAAACCGGACAAATCACGTCCCAACTCATATTTAGCAGGCCCACCTCAACCGCCCGCATGGAGGCTTGCAGGGATCGCGCCAGAGTGCATTTGAGCTTCTGCGAAAGTGGGATTGGCCGAAGCCGCGCGGCAATCGGATCGGCGACAGAACCAAGAAGGTCGGCCAGCTTCGTTGCCAACTCTCGATCCGAAATCAGCACAGAAAGCCGTTCGGTCTTGTCGCTAAGCATCTGTTTCTGTCTCGCGGTAAGTCGCACCGGTTTGGAAAATGGAACGTCACAGGCGTATCCGCAACTGCTGTCGTTCGCGATGGTTTCCAGCTTCGAATAAACGTCGTTCAAGGAACGTTTTGTCAAAAACGCAAACTGGAACGGTGTCATCAGTTTCCCGAACAAGCCACGTGGCTTAACTTCAAATCGGTGGACCAATCGCGTTTTATCGCCAAAGAGTGCATGAAGTTCAACAGTGCTAGTTACCCATTCAAAAGGCCCCGATTGAAATTCGCGCAACACGCTCATTTCTCGCTCGTGAATCCATTGAAACGGGTGTTCACGCCAACGAACTTTCATCCCTTTAAAATTGGTCACTGCAAAAATCTTGCGTTCTGCTCCCGTATGGTCGTAGGTAAATGTTGGTGCTGGTAAACCGATGGCTTCGTTGAATCGATCGGTATCCGAAACCAGTGGCCAAAGCTGCCTCGGCGTCGCGTCAAGAACCCACCCAAAATCGTAGTTGCGAACCGCCGGGTGGGACGAGTCGGGCGTTTCCGGATACAGCCGTAGGCTGATCGGCTGATCGTTGAGCAACCTTTCGACGTCCGCCAACATTTCTGACGCATCTAGGTATCGTAATGCGGGCGTTTTTTCGAGCGCTTTCATGACGACGTTGTTGACCGCTTCGCTGACTCCTTTCCGGGCAAGCGTCAGTGGGCGTGGACGTTCGACCCGATGCTTTTCCGCGAGCTCAGTGGACTCTTCTGACGTAAATGGCAGCTTTCCGGTGAGCATCTGATACAAGGAAACGCCGACCGAGTAAATGTCCGCCCGGGCGTCAACCGATCGGCTAGCGTAGTTTTGCTCGGGAGCCATGTAGAGTGGCGTTCCGAGTATCGCCTGTTGACGGGTCATCGCCAACGATTCACTTTGCTCAACGTGTCGCGCCAAACCAAAATCAACGAGCTTAGCTACCTCGAAATGGTCGAGGGCTACGATGGTGTCCGGACCTGACGCATTGCCGAAGCAAGTGATAATGTTTCCCGGTTTGACATCGCGATGAATGACCCCAGCATCGTGTAATGCGGCGAGAGCTTTCAGCACGTCGGCGATCACTCGCAGTGATTTTTTTTCCGGAAGCGTTTGGAATTGATCGACAATCGTGTCGAGCCCAACACCGTTGACGAACTCGCTGACAATGAAGTACCTCCCGTGTTCGCAACCAGACTCAATGTGTCGCGTCACGTAGGGGCTGTCGACTTCCGCGTGCAGGCGAGCTTCTTTCAAAAATCGGGCGGCAGCGGCGGGACTGCCGACGATTTCTGGCCGGATCAGCTTGACGGCGACCGGTTCAATGTTTTGGTGTTCTAAGCTGTTAGAGTTTGACGTAGCTTTGAAAACAACTCCAGCACCGCCCTCTCCGATCAGTTCCTGAAGCGTGTAGTTCCCAAACTTAACAGGAAGGTTATTCGGGTAGACCCCACCTGCGGTGCCGGACAGGTCAAAAGCACTTGCGTCGATGTTGAAAGTGTCAACAAACGAGGGCGACTGGGGCGTCAGCGACCGTTCACTTAACGTGTCACGCCTGCGGGCGAAGTTGGTATTTTCTTCGTCCGGTCGAGTTTCGTCGCTAGCTGGCATTGAGGAGGGACGTCCGAGAATGGAAAGTCCATAGTGTAACTCAAATACAGTTCGGAGCGAGTAAACTTGCCATTTTCAGCAACTGACTGGCAATCAACGCGGACAGAACTCAATCAGTTTTTAACTCGCAACCTGTGAATCTGAAACAAATGCCTTCTGGTGGGCGATCGGGAACCAGTTTGATGGGTATTGAACCATTTGCTTACATGCAACAGGGTCAAATACTGCGATCGATTGCAAAATTCGCTTTGGCATAGCAGATGCTCATTCATTAACTCGTGAACTAAGAAGTAGTTTTAAAGTCAGGAATTTAGTATGTCTACTTTATTAACGAATAGTGACAAAGCCGCTCAGCAGATGTCGGAAGAAACGACAAGTAAACTGCAGGAACTGGTCTGCGGCTTGAAGGACAGCGTTGAGCACCACCGCGCCGCCGCCGAAAGCGTGAATGACGCGATCGTCCGCTCAATTTTTCTCGACCTAGCGAATGAGCGGGAAGAA
Organism: uncultured Pirellulaceae bacterium; assembly: GCA_937929805.1. GTDB lineage: Bacteria > Planctomycetota > Planctomycetia > Pirellulales > Pirellulaceae > Mariniblastus. The sequence continues at coordinate 461 of CALFUT010000007.1, read as the reverse complement.
ATTTTGGAGACGATTGGCGGACTTATGAGGTTGGCCGACGAAACGCCTGAAGAGTCCGCTTCACTTTACGGCAAGTTGAAAACTTGTTGGACATCGTTTCGAGCCAGCCTGAACGGCGGGGACGAAACGGTCGTTTTGATCGAGGCTGAAAAGGCGGAGGACACCTTACTTGCTCAATTTCGGGAGATCCTGCCAGAAATTGCTGGCAATCCGATCAACGATATGTTGCTCAAGTATTTCGACACGGTAAAAGCAGGGCACGACCGTGTCCTCGCAATGCGAAACCAATATCAATCGCAGTCGTGAACTGAATTAGTCGAGACTTAATCTGACATTCTTTATAATTGATTTTGGGGCGAATGAAAGAATTCGCGCCAAGCGAATTTTTTCATTCGCCCCAAAATCTTTCGAACTTCAAAGGAGTGTTAAGATGACGACCGATCAAAAGATTATCAAGAACA
>CALFUT010000006.1 GCA_937929805.1 uncultured Pirellulaceae bacterium | reverse complement strand
AAATCGTAGATGATGGGTTCACTGTTACGCTCCTTCGTGTGTTGTGATTAGACACTCAACGAATACGCTGGGGCGTAACAGTTCTCAAATACCAATTCGCCCAAAATCCCCCCAGCTTACGAATATTTCACCATCCCAGGGCGAGGCTCCGTCCGAGCCAACTTCTTCGCCAATCCGGGAGGGCAAGGCTCCGTCCGAGCCAACTTCTGCGCCAATCCGGGAGGGCAAGGCTCCGTCCGAGCCAATTCTTGCGGCACGGGCCGGGCGGAACCGCATCCCACCAACCTTTGCGAAAACCGCCTTTCGATACCGGCCCATTCCTCAATCACATGCGTCCTCCGAGCGGTCCGGAACATCATCCTCGTCGATCGTGCCTTGAAGCTGCAGCACCTTCTCTCGCTCCGTGATCACGCTTGGGTCATCGATCAATTGATCAAGTCCCTCATGAATTTGCTCGGTCATCTGATTCCCGTATTGATAGCGAGGCGACTGAGTCGTTCGTTTCGCTAACCAAGCCAAACCGGCGGCCAGCACGGTAAACGCGATCGCCATTCCAATCATGGCTGGAACACCGGGAACCCACGGCGGTGCGGGATTCTCATTCTGATCGGCCAAGTCGCGGCTACCCAATCGGGTAAACGAGGCAGCCAGCAACAACGGACAGACGCTGGGCTTTGAGTCGGCCGAAACGTAGCTGCGGTTTTTAAAGAAGCAAGCAACGACCTCCACTTTCTCGTTCAATGCTTGGTACACCTCGCCCACTTCCGGAAACCCGGCTGGCAAACTGAGCGAATAAACGCAATACGGCCCCGCATTGGTTTCTTCGGGCCGAATCCAAAATTCGTAGTGACCAACCCGCCCTTGATAGCCAGCAGCACTCTGACCCAACGCCGCAATCGGTCGATCAACAAAACGCGCCGATCGTACCCAACCCTGCAACTTCACCCAGCGGCGTCGATAGGACTTGGGCTGTGACATCAACTGAATCCGCTGCACCTTCACAGCTTCGGTCAGCACAGAAAGCTTTGCCTCGTTCACTAAACGCCAAGCATCCCCCCAAGCCTCAGAATCACCCACGTGTCCAACCGCCGTGTTGTCGGTGATCAACTTCCATGCGGTCGGCAATGGCTCTTTTTGTTCAGTGGCAGCGACAGCACTCACTGAGTCCTCGTTAACGACATCCGATTGGCGTGCATCGCCCTGCGGCGCGGCGCGATCAAAGCCCATCCATTCCCAACGTTCGGGCTTGCCCGCCTCCTGCATCAAGATCAGCACCAACACCAATGCCGCAAACAACGTCATCAACCGCAAGCGAAATCCACGAGACTGAAAATCAGGCGGCGGGCGAAGCGGACGGCGCTGGAGTGGTTCATCGTCATCGATTTTCAATTGGAAGTTCATGAATGAATGCCGATCACGAAAACGTGTACCGAGGGTCACTTTCACAGAGTCACGACGCTAGAATTTTCTAGCGTAACGGTTTTCCCTGTGATCAATCGAATATAAACTATGGGCTGGAAGGATAAGGGGCAAGCTTTGTATCAACGGTCGCACGCATGAAAACTAGATTGACTCTCGTTTCGAGTCAGCTGAAACCGGTGCATGTCCAACCACTCCCCCGTTCACCATGGCTGCCGGTGACGCTCTCTCGACTCTCGATCCTTGCGATCGTTTTAGCAACTCTAGCGATGCCGGCCATCGCGGCGGCCGACGAGCCGATGGGTAAATTTGTCGAAGCTCTGCGAGACCGCGGCTACTTTGATGTGGCCGTCAGCTATTTGGAACAGGTCGAACCCTCCTCGCTTTCGGCCGAATCACAGGCACGCCTGCCGCTCGAAAAAGCCACGACCTACAGCCAGGCAGCCGCAGCATCGCGGGATCTTCGCGAGGCCGAAACCTTGCTGTCTGCCGCTCAAACGGCAATCATGGCCTATCGACCTCCAGACGCAACGGATGTTGAAGCCGCCCGCACTGCAAGGTTCCAAGGCGACCTCTACTTCAATCAAGCACGTATCGCCAAGGTGCGAGCGGCCAATGAAAAATCCAGCGACGCCAACCGTCAACAACTGACTGAACAACTTCGTTCGCTTTTGAGCAACAGCGACAAGGCGTACCAGTCAGCAGCCACCAGCATGAAGGCCGCACTGAAAAACTTTCAGATCGACCCGGAAGATAGCTCTTCCATGACGCAGCTAAGTCGGCTGCGTGCTCAATACACGTACTTGAAAACTCGCAGCCCGACGATCAAGGAACAACTGGCTGCCGCGTCAGACGGCGACGCACGCACGGAACTCTTAAAAGAAGCGGCAGCCGAAGCCGAAGAAGTTTGGGAGACGTATCAACGCTACTCGCCGGCCATCGCGTCATGCTTGACCGCCGCCCGATGCTACCAAGAACTTGGGCAATCAGAACCTTCTCAAGAGATGATCGACAAACTTTTTGCGCTTGAGCGGTCGCAAATACCCGCCCCGGTTCGTCGCGAAGCATTGTCGATCGCGGCAAAGAACTGGCAAAGCTTCGATCCGTTCCCGTGGGAGACCGTTCTTGCCGAAACAGAGAACCCAGTCAAGCTTTTGACGGCCAAACAGGCCCTCAACCCTCAATGGCAGAACGTTCAGCTGGTGCTTGCGAGAGCCTTCTACGAAAAGTCTCAATCGCTTGACCGACAAAAAGGAGCGACCGCCAAACGTGAAGCGAAGGAAGCATCCGAAACCGCGATCAAACTGGCACAGACGGTTGCCCAAGCGACAGGCGACGCCCGCGAGCAAGCAGTCAACTTCCTGAAACAATGGGGATCGGAAGCGGATGTACCGGCTCCGGCAGTCGCCAACGCTGCCGACGTGAAAGCAGAGTCCTTCGCTTCGGCGGTGCAACTTGGCCGCGCCGCGTTGCCTGATGTCGAGTCCCAACTTCGCAAGATCAACGCGGCAAAACGAAAGATTCGCGCGACGATCGATCCGGGAGAAAAGCAACAGCAACGGAAAGAACTGACTCAACTACAACAGCAACAGCTTGCAAAAACCGGAGCCGCGTTGGACCTGTTCAATCAAGCAATTCTGCTCGCCGATGAATCCGTGTCGACGAAAGACATTAACAACGTGCGTTACTTGCAAAGCTATTGTTACTTCGCGAGACAACAGTACATCGAGTCTTCGGTGATTGCGGAATTCTTGCTTGAAAATTACCCAAGTGATTCCCAGCAGGCGGCGACCATCCTGCTAAGGAACCAAGCAGCGATACTTGAGCAGACAACGGGCGACAACTCGTTCGAAAAACAGCAGCTTGTTCGATCGTGTAAATCGATTCTTGAACGTTACCCCGACACGACGGAAGCATCCTCCGCAGCGGCCAGATTGGCTTGGCTTTCCTTGAGCGACAACGATTTTTTTCAAGCGAAATCATGGTTCGAAAAAATTCCGGCAGGTGACCCTCAAAGGACCGGTCTTGCATTAAGCATGGGACGCCGCAACTGGTTCGCGTGGTCGAAACTGACACCTGACCAACGCACCAAAAACGAAAATCAATTGGCGGCCGCCAAACAATATCTGACCGAGGGAGTCACAAACTCCAACCCAAAAACGCTCGGCTACGCGGCCGCCGAAGGATCGCTGCTGCTCGCTCAGGCGTTGCTCGCTTCGGGCGACCTTGCCGGCGCGATCAAGCGGCTCGAGTCAGAAGAAATTGCTCCTCTAAAACTGATCGAACCCGTTCACCCTGCGATAAAATCGACCGGGCGTACCAACCTGTATCACCAGCAGACAGTGGTAACCGCGATCAAAATCTACATGGCAGCCATGTCCGGCCCATTAAAGGGGCAGGCGGACTGGATCGACAAGTCTTCCAATGCAATTGCTGGTCTTCAAACACGACTGAAAGCCAGCAAAGACCCGGAGGCGATGAGTCAGCTGACGAGCATCTATCGGCTAATTAGCCAACGTCTGATCGAGCAGTTCGACTCGTTGCCAGCCGGTCAACAACGCAATGACTTCGCGATCCGTTTGTCCTCGTTCCTTACTGAAATTGAAAACCAGTCTCAGGATGCGAGGACCGTTGTCTGGGCCGGCTCAACGCTACTTTCGGTTGCCAACACGCTTCGCCAAGACAAAGCGGAATCGCAGTCGGAAACGATTTACGCAAAAGCCGTTTCGGCACTCGATCGCGCAGAACAGCTTGGGTTTGGAAACGGAGACGACGCCATCGCGATGACTCGGGAGCTGAATCGTCAACGTGCGTTGGCTCAGCGTGGGGCAGGAAATTTTGATGCCGCGTTACAGCAATTTGCTCAACTGCTGACCTCAAAGGCGAACGACCTGAACATGCAACTTGACGCCGCGATGACGTTGCAACAACAGGCCGCTGCGAACGAAAACGTAAAAGGCTTTGCGAAGGCGATCCTTGGTGCGGCTCCGGTTGCCGACCCGAAAACGAAACGCAAGCGAAACGCGATCTGGGGCTGGCGAAAGCTGGTTCAAATTACGCGAGGAAAAAGCCAATTCCAAAACGCGTTCTTTCAATCTCTGTACCACATGATTGAGGCTCGTTACGAAATGGGCCGCATCGAACAATCAGCCGAGGGAACCGCGAAAGCGTTGAAGGAACTCGACAACTGGCAACAACGAGACCCGGATTTTGACAACGGAATATGGAAACAAAAATTCGCCCAGCTCCGGCAACGCATCCAAAAACAGTAACATCATGAACAAACACATCAAAAACTTGACGATTGGGCAAATCACCGGCGTTGCCATCGCAACGATTTTGCTGCTATGCATATCGCCCAGCCAAACGATCGCTCAGGATATCGTTTATCAATTCCGTGAAGGTAAAAACCCCGCTCGCATCCGTGGCACGATCCAACAAATCAGTCCCCAAAATGTTGCGATCGAGACTGACACCGAAACGAAAAACATTGCCGCAGACCAAATCGTTCGCGTCGTTTTCGAAGGACAACCATCCGCACTCACGCGAGCCAGCGAACGTTTTGAGGATGCTCGTTTTTCTGAGTGCGTCGAGGAACTGGACAAAATCAAGGATGACCCGGCCGGGCAGAAATGGCAATTGGAAGTCGACTACCTGCGAGCCGTCGCCAACGCCGAGCTTTCGCTTTCGGGCGGAAACGTGACCGCACAGGAGGCGGGTCAACGGGTCAATCAGTTTCTGGTCACTCATCCGGAAAGCCACCTAAAGTTTCCGGCCATGGAGCGGCTTGGCAAACTGCTGTTCGCATTCGGCCGCATGAAGAACGCCAGTCAAAGCTTCGACCAATTGACTCAGGCAGGCTGGCCCAAATACCAACGCATTGGACCCTACTGGCAAGGTGTTTCCGAACGCGAACAAGGCAACTTCGACAAAGCGATCAGCTTGTTCCAGCAGATCAACTTGATTCAGTCCGACGATCCGGAACTAGAAACTTGGCGACAGATGGCGGCATGCCAAGTTGCTCGCTGTCAGGGTGAGTCCGGAAACACAGACGCCGGCGTGGCTGCACTGAAAAAAATCATCAAAGAGCAGAACCCGGACAACGCGATTCTGTTTGCGACCGCCTTTAACTCGCTGGGCAGCCTTTACTTGAAGCAAAACCAGCTCAAAGAAGCTCGCACCGAATTCCTAAAAACAGAACTTCTTTACCCGACTGCGGTCAATGAACATGCCGAAGCACTTTATCACTTAACGAAGATATGGGCACAGCTGAACGAGAACGATCGAGCCATTAGCGCAAGGGAAACGCTCAAGAATCTGTACCCTAACTCTTGGTGGGCGACGCGTAATTGAATAAAACGCTAACGCTCAGACGCTATTCGAGCCCATTCGGTGGCGATACAATCCGATTCAAGAAACACGACAGATAACGATGTTTAAAAACGGACGATGGCAAATGAAGCAATCACGATTTTTGCATGCGATCAACATTCGCAAACCTTTGGCGACCTCTTTTCTGTTGGCATTATCGCCCGCCAAACTGATGGTGGCGTTCGCGGTTTTTGCGACGTTGACGATGCCCGCCTGCGTGATGGCTCAAGATGCCGCAGATGCCGTTGAGAGTGACACGAACTTGCTGGCGTGGTTGGTCGAGGCGTTGGGGCTTGGTTACATCTTAGTCTTCGTCGCACTGTCCTTCATCTTGGTGGCGTTGTTCATCATGAACATTCTTTCGCTGCGGCGGAATTCCGTCTGCCCCGCCGAGCTGATCGAAGGCTTTGAAGCTCATTTAGATCAAAAGCAATACCAAGAAGCATACGAGCTTTCAAAAACGGACGAGTCATTCCTTGGCAATGTGCTTTCAAGCGGTTTGGCAAAACTGTCAACCAGTTACGAGCATGCGGTTGGAGCGATGCAAGAGGTTGGTTCAGAAGAACAGATGAAACTGGAGCACCAGCTGAGCTATCTTGCCTTGATTGGAACCATCACTCCCATGATTGGGCTTTTTGGAACCGTCCACGGAATGATTAGCTCATTCTTCACGATCGCCACCGCCGGCGCGACACCGGACCCAAGTAAACTTGCGGGCGGCATCTCCACCGCGCTCCTAACGACGCTGATGGGACTCGGGATCGCGATTCCGGCAATCGCTGGATACAACATCTTGAAAAATCGTGTGCAGCGGCTGGTGATGGAAGTTGGAACCACCAGCGAGAACTTGATGGGGCGATTCGAAAAGGTAGGGAAGAAGTAAGAAAAAGTGTGCCGTGTGCAGAGCGGAGTGATGAGCCCGTGAAGTCGTTTTGCTGCGTGGGTAAATATTTAGTCTGAACCCTGAAATCTGGAACCTGAACCCTACGTTCAAATGAGATTCAACAAGAAAAATCAATCCAACGAAGTCCTCGAGGGCGATCTGACACCCATGATCGACATGGTGTTTCAGCTGATTGCGTTTTTCATGTTGCTGATCAATTTTTCGGAAGTCGATCGTGCAGAAGACTTAATGCTCCCTGTCAGCACGCTTGCCATCGCCCCCGAAACTCGGCCCGACTATCAAATCATTTTGAACCTGCGGCCTGATGGGACCGTCACGTTTGCTGGCCAAGAAGTGGAAAAAATTGATTTCATGAATGTAATCTTCCGTCAGGAGATCGATTTCGCGCGGCGCGAAGGAGTCACCAACCCTAGCGATATCGCCGTCGTGATTCGTTCTCATCGAGACACTGCCACCGGCTTGGTCCAGAAATTGATCTCGAAGTGCCAAGAATCCGAACTGGAAAACTTCAGCTTACGAGTCAAGGATACGCCGTACTAACCATGTCGAACCAAGTCGCAAAATTTCAGCCACGGATTCACACGGATACACACAGATTGCCGCGCATGTCGTCTGTGTCCATCCGTGAATATCCGTGGCTGGTTTTTGCGAGCTACGCACTCGCAGCAATGCCGTTTCAAATGGCCATCGCGAAGGAGGTTCGCGATGTTGCTTGAAACCTCTGAACCTGAGGAAATCAAACTGAACATGACCGCGATGATTGACATCGTGTTTCAGTTGCTGGTTTTCTTCGTGATGACCTTTAAGATCGTTGCGATGGAAGGTGATTTCAACATTAAGATGCCACTGGCGGCAGCGGACGGTCAATCGATTGACGACTTACTGCCCGACTTGATTCAAGTTTCACTAGAGGCCGATGCCGCTGGCAACCTAGCCTCGATCTCGGTGGACAACGGAGGTGGTGCTCAGGCGATCGAAGGGCCATTTTTTGGCACGGTCGAAAAGGACGGAACGGCAGAAGTTGTTCCCAACGATCAAGCCTTCGCGTCCTTGACCGAATACGTTGAGCGACAACTGGCGGGCGAGACGAATCCGGATGAACCGGTTGAAACGGAAGTCGAGTTCGATATCGCTTACGGCGTGAAGTATCTCTACACGGTCAAGGCAATCGAATCGGTATCGGGTCGCAAGCTACCTGATGGCAGCGTGAAGAAACTGATCAGCAAGATCAAGTTCCGCGACCGCTCGGGCGGGTAAAGGGCCGTGCGAAAATAAGCGTCGGACTTGAACCATCGAAAGTCGCACTGAGCTCCTGTGTCCGAGTGCTATCCCGAAGAGGCTGTGATTTTTTGCGACAGCTGGTTCGCGCCGTTGGTAGTAGCGGCTTCAGTCGCTTGAAAACGACAGCCAAAAGCCTCAAGGTTTTACTACGAACCTTGCTCTCTAAAAAATCACGGCCTCGAAGGGATTTGAGCTTGTAGCCGGTGATAAGCTAAGCGCCATCACCGGTGTACAAGTCGTGGCAACGCATCCTGAAAGGATGCCAGCGATGGAGTGGACTTCTGGCATCCTTTCAGGATGCGATGACTCCTACCGCTTGCCGGTGGTGTTCGCTGCGCTCGACCACCGGCTACAAGCTGATATCCCTTCGGGATGAAGTAGTTTGAGCGCAAGAGTTCACTTCCTTGCCAGAACAAATTCATGAAGAAGGGGGACTTCACAGGTACCGATAAGTACCGTGAACCGTCGACCTCGTCACCCGGACCATTAATCTCGCTCCTTGCGTCGACCACGAAGAACACCAACGACACGAAAGCCAGACTCGTTGTGAGCCAGATCGAGTTTTAGCTTTCGTACGTTTCATCACGTTCGTCGTCTGCGACCGTTCCTGCAAACACGATACCCGGAAGGGCATTGAACGTCTGGTTCGCTACGCCCTCGAATTGCCGTGTTGGTCCACTTTCCAGCATTCGTTTTCATTTACTTTCTAGGGAACAACGGCAGGCTTTCATCACGACGAGCAGTCAGGCTCACGTTGCAGTAAGTCAAGCTTCTTTGTGTTCCGCTCGATCGCAAGAATGGTCGTCTGCTGCTGAGTTCCATCGCGATTGGTAGCGACCACCGGAAGAACCTGACGCCGGTCGGGTAGATTGACTCGCAGAGCAAATGAACCATCCGATTGAACGCGGGCGGTCTGGCCTCCGATGGTAACCGATGCAGACGGATGAGTTGAACCATAGACCAACATCTCCGCATCCACGTTGCAGCTTAACGAGGCATGAAAGCTCTCGGCCGAATGAGACTGGTCGGCAAACGAGGCAGACATGGGCTGACGAGTACGCTCCTGCATGATGGATTGCAATTCGCCCGACTCAACGGCGGGATCGTTGCCTCCGCTAAGCACGAAAAACTGATGCGGATCGACCGAAATGTCAGCCCAGTTATCATCAATGCCGCACGCATTGGGTTCGGGAACGTTGATCACATTGCTTTTGGCCAGCATGTGAAACTGATCATCTTTCAACAGGTACCCGATCCCGGCACGATACGATTTGGTTGGGTCCGGAACATTGATAAACCAATTCCTAGCATCGCCACATACGGGAACATCCAACACTTGTTGTTCAACCGAGTTTGTGTTGCCATCGCTGCTGACTTCAAACAGCCGAATCGCAGGTTTCGCGGAATGCCAATGCTGCCCGATTGCCACGCGGGCCCGCTGAACCGAAGTGGTTGTGATTTCCCAATACGCTTGGCACCACCACGCATCCCGAACGATCAGCACCATACGGTCTCGTTTGATCACTCGCGAACCTGCGTCGGCAGCAACCGAAAGCGATAAATCTTTCAGCTTCTCCTGTCGCTCGCGTTCAGAGCGGATCTTTCGTGCAATACGAGCATCGACAGAATTGACCGGATTCGTCGATCGACTCTTTGAAGACTTGAGCGACTTTTTCGAAGCGTCCATCGCGGAAGCCGTTGTCTTTGAGTGAGCCGCTTGAACTGAGTCTCGCCGCGAGTTTTTCAGAAGCGCTTGAACCAATTCCGCTTTTCGCATCGAGTGCCAACCTCGGACGCCTTCGGATTTTGCGATTTGAGCCAGTTCTCGGGAGGTCCGAGACTTAAGTGTGGATGCCGTAACCATGATGAGGAGCCTCCAGCCGAACCGGTCCAACAAGTCGGAAACCGTTCGGCAATAACCGAGCCAGAAGAAGAATATCTTCCGCCCGAGCCAGCTGATCAGAAGTCCGATTCAGATCCGCCTGAAAATATAAAGTTGCCGACGTCCGGATCGACACTGAGTAGTTTGAGTAGACTTGGTGACTCAGTAGGAGCCCGTCGACCAGAAGCCATTCGCCGCAAGAACAATTTCATTGAGGACGAACTGCCAAAAATTTGCCTCAACAGTCGGCCGTTCTTAGCTGGCCACACACCTTCGGTAGGCCGCCAAAAAATCGACCAAAGAGCCCCATCGCTACACTAAACGGACTGAAGGTCGTCGGCCTTCACCCTGCCACCCCACTGGTTCCACCGATTTGAGAATAATCGTTCTGCTCAGATCTTGCAAACAATTTGGGCGATTCCGACCACCCAAAAAAAGCCGTAAACCATTACTTTACAATAACTTATGTCATACAAAAAGAGAATTCTTTTGCTGCCTAGAACTGGCTTGCGGGGGGCCGAGGGCTGGTTTAGATTGACCTGCTCACATTCGGACAACGTGGCCAATCAACTGTCGGAGCGAACCCATGAGCGGCCCAACCGAACACCCTCAATCGACGAACGCGGATAACGAACGACAAGGGCGATCTTCGACGGCCAAGGCGGTCGAGTTGGCTCATCGCGTCACGTCTGTCAGTCTCTCTTTTGTGATTCCGATTGTCGCGGGCTTTTACTGCGACCGTTGGTTGGGCAATCGTGTGGTGTGCCTTCTGGTCGGCCTATTGGTGGGCATGTTTATCGCGGGCCTGCAATTGATGAAACTTGTGTCATCATTACAAGCGAAGAATAACTAACTAGAAATCGCAAATCCTATCTTGCCGATTTTAACTACTCATGCCCGACCCAACCCCTCGCCGATCGATGCTTCAACGTCGCGGAATGATCGGGCTGACCTGTCGAGCAATCGTTTTGCTATTGCTAGAGGTCGTTGCTTTGGCGGTAGTTTTGTACTGCCATTTGCAAGAGTACTGCTTGGTTAACGTGCCCACGTCCGAGATACTAGCTATCTTCGCAGGGATCGTTTTAGCGATGATGCTGGGCCTCGTTTTTACCGAACTTCCCAGCGGTGATCAGCACACGTTTACAAGGCTGGGACTGGCGACATTTTGTCGCACAGGGCTTCCGCTCCTCGTCGTTGTGGCGATCTCGAAGTATTCTGTGTGCGACGAAGCCGTGCAGCCGATTTTTGCGGCGGTAGTCTTCTACGCAGTCGGTCATTTTGGCGGTATGATTTTGAGCACTTTGCCGCTCAAGTCGCCCTCAAGTAGCCGATCAAGCGTTAGCTAAAACTTTTTTCGTTTACTTTCCGTCCAACTTGTCAACCACTCGATTGAGAACCGCCGTGCCACGGTTTGAAGACAACACAAAAACAAGCGACAAAACTGACGACCACCAAGAGGTCCATGCGGAAGCCAGCGCGGATGATCACGACCACGCGAATGACGATCATGGCGGCCACGATCATGCAGACGGTAAACATGATCACCACGCGGGTGAATCGCATGACCACGCTGGGCATCACGAACACGCGGGCCACGGGGATCATTCAGCGCCAGTGACGATGGTCGAGTCGAAGGCTCACTTTTTAGATACCGGCCATCTGTTTGCTCACGTCCAAGATGCAAACTACATCGAACTGCCTAAGTTCATGGGCAAAACGTTTACTGATGACCACGGCCATGAACACGTTGGTGTAAAAGTGCCAAACCTGACTGGCTTGCCGTACGGCAAAGGCGGGTTTACGAAATTTATGGGGCTGATCCTGATCGCAGCGATCGTTCTTTCGTTGGTGTTCGGTTGGTTGGCAAGTCGAGTCAAAACCGGCAAGAAACCTCGTGGGCGTATTTGGAATCTGCTCGAGTTTTTCGTTACATTCATTCGCGATGAAATCGCGGTTCCTGCAATGGGTGCCAAGGATGCGAAACGTTTCCTTCCATTTTTGCTGACTTTGTTTTTCTTCATTCTGACGCTTAACCTGTTCGGAATGATTCCGTTCCTTGGTTCAGCAACCGGAGCATTGGCCGTCACGGCAGCGCTCGCGTTGGCAACCTTCGGCGTGACCGTTGGTTCCGGTATTAAGAAAATGGGATTCGCTGGATTTTTAAAAGCTCAAGTACCTTCGATGGACTTACCCGGCCCGCTGGGCATGGTGTTGGTCCCCGCGATTTGGTGCATCGAGATATTTGGACTGTTCGTCAAGCATGCGGTACTGGCCATTCGTCTTTTTGCGAATATGCTGGCCGGTCACTTGGTGCTGGCGATCTTCATGGCGTTCATTGGAGTCGCTTCGGTTTCGGGGCTGTACTACCTAGTGACTCCGGTTGGACTGTTGGCCTCGCTGGCGTTCAGCCTGCTTGAGTTCGGCGTTGCGTTTTTGCAAGCCTACGTTTTCACATTCCTAGCGTCTTTGTTCATCGGAGCAGCTCAGCACGCTCACTAATGGATGCGGGCTAACAGACGTTTGATTTTAAAAGATAAGATTTGGATTGGCCTGAAGTTGGTCAGTCAATTGAATAAACCCTTGTTTACAAGTTTTTGACGGAGACTGATTTAATGTCTAAGTGGTACACGCTCGCGACTGTTTTCATGTTGAGCCTTATTGCATCGCCTGCTTTTGCTCAAGGCGAAGGCCTCGTTGCTCAGGTGAGCTATCCAAGCTTCGCAGCCATCGGTGCTGGGATCGCAATTTTGGGTGCTGGTTTGGGCATTGGAAAAATCGGAGCCGCTGCCTGTGAAGGAATCGCTCGTCAGCCTGAGATGGCCGGCAACATTCAGACCGCGATGATCATCGCTGCGGCTCTGATTGAAGGTGCGACCTTCTTCGCATTGATCGTTCCATTCGTAACTGGCTAGATGGTAGTTGTTCTGCGCCAACCATCGGCGTGGTGATAACAACTTTCGATTGCCAGATTTTTCCTTTGCTTGTCGACGATAGTCGGAGTAACAATGATGTTGCATGGTTTGACCCATGGCGTAATTCTCGTTGCGGATGCGGGTGCCAACCCGTTGAAGTTTGACGTCGATCTCGGTTTGTGGACGCTAGTCGTGTTCTTGGGATTGCTGTTCGTGCTGACCAAGTTTGCGTGGCGCCCGATCATTGATGGGTTGGATCAGCGTGAGCTGGGAATCGCCAAAAACATCGACGAAGCAGAAGCCGCCAACCACAAGGCGAAGGACAATCTGGCTCAGTATGAAGCCAAACTGGCGTCGGTGAACGACGAGGCTGCTGCGATTTTGGCAGAGGCTCGCAGCGATGCGGCGGCACTCAAAGAAAAGGCGCAGTCGGAAGCCGCCGAGGAAACTCAGCGGACCAAAGACCGTGCTCTGGCAGACATCGAAGCCGCAAAAGCAGCCGCCGTGCGTGAGTTGGCTGAGTCATCGGTAGACACCGCTGTCTCGCTGGCTGGCAATATTGTCGGACGATCTTTGGACAAAAATGATCATTCGTCGCTGATCGATAAAGCCGTTGATCGGTTTTCCGGTTCCGGTGCCTGATTCGTCTTTTTTGAATTCATTCCCTTCGCATCAGTAAGATTTGATGACTGACTCTTCACAGCAGCCGACGGTTTTCGACACCGACCAGCAGCAGCTTGGCGACGTATACGCCAAAGCGTTACTGGCCGCTGGCGTGAAGGCAGGTTCGGTCGATCAACTGGTTGAGGAACTTCAATCCGTAGCCAGTGTCGTTGCTGATCTACCAAAAATGGCTGCGGCGTTGGAATCTCCGCGAGTCGCGTCCGAAGCCAAAGTGAATTTGCTTGAGAAAGCGTTCGGCGACAAGGTCAGCAAGACGCTAATGAACTTTCTGAAAGTGACTGCCACCAAGGGAAGACTCGACTGCTTAGGCGCGATGAGCGCAGCGGCAGTGCGATTGAACGACGAATTGGCAGGACGAGTCTCGGGGACACTGACGACAGCAGATCCGGTGACGGACGACGTCGTCGAACGAGTTGCGCAAAAAATTTCAGGTCAAATCGGCAAAGCTGTTCGCCTTGAACGAGTTGTCGATCCGGAAATTATCGGCGGGATGGTCGTCCGAGTTGGTGACACGGTTTACGACGGCAGCGTCGTCAGCCAGTTGAATCAAGTTAAATCACAAGCCACCAAGCGGGCGGGCGACATCATTCGCGAGAAACTGGAACAGTTCACTTCGGGCTGAAAACGTAACGGATTCATTGAACCAAAATAACTCTGGCGATGCTGATCTTCGCCTGACACAGAACAAAACACAGAAGCGAAAATCGTCCTCAGTGACGATTCAAAATCCAAGAGGAACACAATGAAAATCAGTGCTGACGAAATCGCCTCGGTCATCCAACAGGAAATCGAGCAGTTCGAAAGTCAGATTGACGTTCGAGAAGTCGGAACCGTCCTTGAAGTCGGTGATGGTATCGCTCGAGTCCACGGGCTGACGAATGTCGCTGCCGGTGAAATGGTCGAGTTCCCCCACGGGATCATCGGGTTGGCGTTCAACCTAGAAGAAAATTCCGTCGGTATCATCATTCTGGGTGACTATCTGAAAATCAACGAGGGCGACCAAGTCAAATCGCTCGGCACGCTGCTGTCAGTGCCGGTCGGTGACGCAGTTGTCGGACGCGTGCTGGATCCACTTGGCAACCCGCTTGATGGGAAAGGTCCTGTCAACAGTAGCGAGACTCGTCCAGTTGAAATCATCGCGGCGGGTGTGGCCGAGCGTAAGCCTGTGTCCGAGCCGATGCAGACGGGCTTGAAAGCGGTCGACGCGATGACGCCAGTTGGTCGTGGCCAACGCGAACTGATTATTGGTGACCGAAAAACCGGAAAGACTGCGGTCGGCATCGACGCGATCGTCAACCAAAAAGACTCAGGCGTAAAGTGTTTCTACATCGCGGTTGGTCAGAAGGATTCTTCGGTCGCCGGTGTGATCAAGGAACTGACCGAACGTGGCGCGATGGACTATACGACCGTCATCGTGTCCGGTGCCAGTGCTCCAGCTCCCTTGCAATACATTGCTCCCTACGCCGGAACGGCGATGGCCGAGCATTTTATGTACGACGGCCAGCATTGTTTGATCGTGTACGATGACTTGTCCAAGCAAGCGGTTGCTTACCGCGAACTGTCCTTGCTGATGCGTCGTCCTCCGGGCCGCGAAGCGTATCCCGGTGACGTGTTCTATTGCCACAGCCGCCTGCTTGAGCGTTCGGTTAAACTCAGCGACGCATTGGGCGGTGGCTCGATCACATCGTTCCCAATCATTGAGACTCAGGAAGGTGAGGTTTCCGCTTACATTCCAACCAACGTGATTTCGATCACCGACGGACAGATCTACCTGCAACCCGACTTGTTCTTCAGTGGTGTTCGTCCTGCGATGAACGCCGGTATCTCGGTTTCTCGCGTGGGTGGTGCTGCTCAAGTGAAAGCGATGAAGAACGTGGCCGGCGGTTTGCGTTTGGACCTCGCTTCCTTCCGCGAGCTTGAAGCGTTTGCTCAGCTGGGAACTGACCTAGATGCGGCGACGCAAGCAAAGCTTGATCGAGGCTACCGCATGGTGGAACTGCTCAAGCAGCCTCAGTACCAACCGCTTAACGTCGTTGATCAAATCATGGTGATTTACGCCGGAACAAACGGATTGTTGGACGAAGTTCCTGTTGGCGATGTTCAGCGTTGGGAAAAAGAGTTCCTCGAATTCATCCACACGAAGAAAAAAGATGTCTGGGATGCTCTTGATGCGGACAAAGACAATGGCGCGACGATGAAGAAGGCTGACGATCCGACGACTGAAAAAGTCATCGCTGCGATCGACGAATTCAACAAGTCATTTAAGTAGCAACCACGTGTCAGGCGGTTGAAGCCTGTTTTATTCCGACCTCCGAATTCAGACCTCCGAATTTGAACTATGGCCAACGCCAGAGCACTTGATAAACGTCGCAAGTCCATTCGTAATATCAAAAAGATTACGCGAACGATGGAATTGATTGCGACTGCGCGATTCAAGAAGGCGATGGATCGAGCGACTGCCGCCAGCGATTACACTCGTCGGATTACCGGCGTTGTTGCTGACTTGGCCCGCGCCGGCTTGGAAGTTTCTCATCCGTTGCTTGAGGCGCCTGAAAAGTCAACCGATGCAACCCTGCTGGTGCTGACCGGTAACCGAGGCCTCTGTGGCGGCTATAACGGAAACGCATTGCGGCTGGGCATGAAGTCTCGAGCGGCTTTGCTAGAAGAAATGAAAAACCTGACGCTGGAAGTCAGCGGCAAGCGTGGTATCAACGGTTTTAAATTTCGCGATATCGAAGCGGACGAGACGTTCACTCAGTTCGACGATCAACCAGAATATGCTGAAATCGAAAAGATCGCCAATCGCTACCTAGCCGCCTACGAAGCCGGCAAGCTTCATCGACTGGACGTGACCTACACAAAGTTCCACACGGTCGCTCGACAAGAAATCGTCACCGAAACACTACTGCCGCTTGGCAAAATCGAAGGCGCCGACACGCCGGTCGATCCTGAAGCTGTTGCGGCCAGAGAGTCAGGTGAATCGCTTTACGAATTCGTTCCGTCTGCCGAAAGCATTCTGGAAGAAGTGGTGCCGACCAGTTTCCGCATCAAACTATTTAAGTGCTTCTTGGACGCGGCCGTGAGTGAACAGGTCGCTCGCATGATCGCGATGAAGAGTGCGACCGAAGCGGCCAACGACATGATCAAAGACCTCTCCCGCACCTACAACCGTGCTCGCCAGTCCCAGATTACGGGCGAGATCATGGAAGTCATCGGTGGCGTCGAGGCACTCGAAGGCTAATACAACAAGCAAGTTTGGTCGACTCCGACAACTGAAAACTGAAAACTACAAACTGAAAACTATTTCGAAGAAATCCTCATGGCAAATATCGGTAAAATCACACAGGTGATCGGTTCGACTTTCGACGCCGAGTTCAACGCGGACAGCATGCCGGCGATTTACAACGCGGTAACCGCCGACATCGATGCGGGTGGACAACAACGGAAACTGTACGGTGAAATCTCCAAGCACCTTGGTGGCGGACGTGTTCGCTGCGTTGCTTTAGGTTCCACCGAAGGCCTGCGTCGTGGAGCCGATTGCGTCGACACGGGTGCCCCCGTTTCCGTGCCCGTCGGTGAAGAAACACTCGGACGCGTGTTCAACATGTTGGGCGAGCCGGTTGACGGCGGTGCCGCGTTGGACAAATCAGAAAGACGCTCCATCCACCGAGCGGCTCCTGCGGTGGCGGATCTTTCGACCAACACAGAATTGTTCGAAACGGGCATCAAAGTGGTCGACCTGCTAACCCCGTTCGTTCGTGGTGGTAAAGCCGGGCTCTTCGGTGGTGCGGGTCTTGGCAAAACCGTTATTTTGACCGAGCTGATTGCTCGTATCGCTAGTCAACACGGTGGCTACTCTGTGTTCGCCGGTGTGGGTGAGCGGACTCGTGAGGGTACCGACCTGTGGTTGGAGA
Source organism: uncultured Pirellulaceae bacterium (assembly GCA_937929805.1). Taxonomy (GTDB): domain Bacteria; phylum Planctomycetota; class Planctomycetia; order Pirellulales; family Pirellulaceae; genus Mariniblastus. The sequence goes on along the minus strand of CALFUT010000006.1, from coordinate 160,119 downwards.
TGCAAGAAACAGAAATCGGCTCGACCGGCCGTAAGGTGATCGAGCAAACCGCGATGGTCTTCGGCCAGATGAACGAACCACCGGGTGCTCGTCTTCGTGTTGCGTTGTCAGCGTTGACCATGGCGGAACACTTCCGCGATTCAACAGGTGCCGACACGCTGTTGTTCGTCGATAACATTTTCCGCTTCTCACAAGCCGGTTCCGAAGTATCCGCGTTGCTGGGTCGTATGCCTTCTGCGGTGGGTTACCAACCGACGCTGGCGACTGAAATGGGTGCCTTGCAAGAGCGAATTACATCGACCAAGTCGGGTGCGATTACATCAGTACAAGCCGTTTACGTGCCTGCGGATGACCCGACCGATCCGGCTCCTGCGACTGCGTTTGGTCAGCTGGATGCGTTCTTGTACCTTGAGCGTTCGATTTCGGAAAAAGGTATTTACCCTGCGGTAGATCCTTTGGCCTCATCGTCTCGCATTTTGGATCCGGCTTACGTTGGTGACCATCATTACGAGGTTGCTCGTCGTGTTCAAACCACGCTGCAACGTTACCGCGAACTTCAAGACATCATCGCGATTTTGGGTGTTGATGAATTGAGCGAGCAGGACAAATTGGTCGTCCACCGTGCTCGTCGTATCGAGCGTTTCTTGTCTCAGCCGTTCTACGTGGCGGAGGTCTTCACGGGCAAGAAAGGTGAATTCACCTCATTGGCCGACACGATCCGAAGCTTCGAAGAACTGTGTGACGGTAAATGGGATCATCTGCCTGAAGACGCTTTCATGTACGTCGGTGCGATCGAGCAAGCCGAAGAGCAAGCTAAGAAGATGGCTGAAAAGGCGTGAACGCCTTGAGTCGAAAGAGTACAGTTTACAGGGTACAGTTCCCAGTTCTCTGTGCTCTCAAAATTGAGAACCGTACCCTGTAAACTGTACCCTTTGAACTTTTATGTCCCAATTACAAGTCGTCATCGTGACTCCCGAATCGACCGCGCTCGACAAGCAGGTCGACTCCGTCGTGCTGCCATTATTTGATGGTGAAAAGGGAATCCTTGCCAACCACGCGCCGATGATCGGTCGGTTAGGCAAGGGGAAGCTACGCATCAAGGACGGTGGGTCTGAAGAGTCGTACCAAATCGATGGCGGCTTCGTCCAAGTCGAATCGAATGTCGTCTCGATCCTGACTGGAAAAAGCGACGCGGTAACGGTTGAGTAGCATTGCCCGACTTCGCATTCACGGTTCGCGAAGCCGATTGGCACTCGGATGCCGGCTGCCTACGAGCCATCCGGCACGAGGTTTTCGTCGTTGAACAAAACGTTCCGGCAGAGCTCGAATTTGAAGGCGACGACGATCAGCATCTTCACGTCATCGCAATCAACGCACAGGGCGATGCAATCGGTGCCGCTCGTCTCTCCGCAACTGGCAAAATTGGACGAATGGCGGTGCTAAAAAACGCGCGACGGAAAGGGGCCGGGTCCGCGATGCTCGATAAGCTACTTGCGATCGCACAAACCAAAGGCCTTCAAAAGGTAACGCTGTCCGCACAGCTTCACGCCGTACCCTTCTACCGCCGCCATGATTTTGTGTCGTCGGGGAATACCTATATCGAGGCAGGAATTGCGCACGTCAGGATGGCTCGCCCAATCGACTGAATGCGTTCTGAACCATTGCCGAACCATTGAACTTGATGGTTGTCCGCTAATAATTGGGTAACTTCATCTTTCAGCAGGCAACCAGCAAATGATCATTTTCGGCTTTCGAGGCGTCCGAATGACGCGAGACACAGGGACCTTCGAGTGTCTCGATTGTCAGCGCTCGACCGAGTACCGGCTGCGAGCATTAAGAAATTTCTTCACTTTGTATTTCATCCCGATCATTCCACTCACTTGGCAATCAGGGAACGAGGAAGTGCAATGCTTGGCTTGCAGAGCCAAATATCCGGCAGGAATCTTGGACGGCAGCTGGCCGGTGGAACATCCTGACAGCTTACAGGATTCCTTCTACTTCATGATCCGGCGATTTGCTTTGGTGCCAATGCTTGTCGCTGGCGGAATCGTTCAGGAATCGGATAAAGAATGGCTGTGCGGACTCTGTTGGGCAGGTTACGGCGGCCAAGTGGATTTGGAACAGCTAGACGCGGAAATTGAATACGTACAGACTCACGGGGTCGACCAGTCCATGGAAGATCTTGCCATTGTCAAAGACACGCTGGACGAAACACAGAAAATCGAAATGGTGACAGCCGCTTGGCGGATGGGCATTGTCGACGGACGGCTTGAGCCTCACGAATGGAAAGTGCTTGCCAAGCTTGGTGAGTCTTTGGGCATGTCTGCAGAATCGATTGACAACGCGATCACCGAAGCTGAACTGAATTACCCGTCGGGGCACTAGAGCGCATTCCGTTTGAGATCTACCGGTTTTCCCTGAAGGCAAACCCAAGTTTTGGTATCCACAAAGCACTCGTTCGAAAACCTGTCGTCTGTCCAAGAGCCAAAACACCAACAGACAGAAAAAAGCCGAGCCCTAAAGCCAGAGCTCGGCTGATTTATCGATTTGCTTCAGCTCAAATCACCGACGCTTCCGTTCAAATCACCGACGCTTCCGTCGGGACAATATCGCGATGCCGCCTACTGCCAAGCAAACCAAGCTACCCGGCTCTGGGATCGCAGACGCATTGACACTTAAGGTACGCTCCAACGCCAACGACTGAAAATGAAATCGGTCGACCGGATTATCGCCGGGCGGTGACAGAATCGTATAGATGCTCTCACTGTCCGCGATTAACGGATTGGTGGTCGATAAGGTCCACTCGAGAAAATACAACGAACCCGATGGATCGAAATCGACCAAAGGTAGTAAATCGATATCAGTCACCGGACCAGAAACAGAATCAATCAGATTAAAACTGCCGAGGGAGTCAGTCGTCGCAACCGGGTCAACGGCAGCACCAAAAAACACTTCGATGTTCTCGCTAGGGTCCAGCGGCGAGAGTTGAGGTGTTCCAAAATCTTGAGCTAACAAAGTGCCGTCCTGAGCGGGCGGATTGGCCCATTTACCCGCTCCCATCAACGTCAGCACCAAATCGGAGCCCTCAAATGGCTCTGCATCAATCAGGTCAAACCCAGTGATGTTGTTATAAAGCCCCGTGTTTCCCACGGGCGCGAAATGACTGTGAATCGCATTGACATAGGGCCGTGTGATACCACCTCCGTCATCGATCCCGTTGGTCAGGTAACCTTGCCCGGCAATCTGACCGTCCTGCACGATGATCTCAAGCCGCCTATTCCCATGAGCCCACACGCTGAACGCCATTAACAAGACGATCATCGCCGCACTTACGCTGTTTCGTAAATTCATATTTCACTTTCTATCGCTATGTTTTGGCCCTTCGACGATGCTTCAATGGATCGTCGCGAAAGCCATGCAAATTGTTTAAATCAAAAAAGTAGATCAGCAACCGGATCATGGTTACCGCGAGTAAATTCCCGAATTATTCGGTGGAGTAAATTCCCGAACTATTCGGTTGGGCAAAATTGGTTCCTTCAGCGATGTCTTGCTGAACCCAACCCTGCACAGTCTCCGCCGCGATCGTCGCGACGTGCCCATCGGCGAATAAGTAGTTACCACTACTGAAATGACGATCCGTCTCAATTTCCTGCTGCATCAGTTCCCACACGAGATCCCTCGCGACGCGAAATGGCTGATAAAAGTCAGAGCAATGGACGTGATCACTGGTGTATTCGGACGTTTCCGCACCCTCGAACAACACGATTAGATCATGAGTGCTCTGCAAGTAATTCAGATTTGTGACGGCTGAATCGATGCTCTCGTTCGCCACCAGATCGTTGATCAAGTAACTGCTTCCAGTTCGCTGCTCTTCCAACCACTCAACCGACCGCGGATCATCGGGACAAGCCCGAATCGATTCCACGTTTTCGATGTAAGGTTTCAACGTTTGCAACCAACTTTGATCAGCACCAGCGTGACTGGTCCATGGGAATCCGCCATCATGCGAGTTGGCAAACAAGTGCATCGCCAACCCAATCTGACGCATGTTATTTTTACATGACGTACTTCTGGCTGCGGCTCGCACCGAGTTCACAGCAGGCAATAGCATGCCGATCAGAATGCCTATGATGGCAATCACGACCAACAACTCTACAAGCGTGAATCCGCCCTTCCCACAACGCAATCGCATCTCACTTTTCGCGCGCACGTGTGCGCTCCTTTCGCAGTTGAAACTCTCAGATAGAAGTTGGCGCGGGCCGTTCGTAGTCCCACCGTCAGGCGGAATCGAGCGCAAGATCAGCGATTAATCTCCGGCGAAAGCCGGCACGAAAAACGCGCACAACCAGATCGCGCAGGAAAACGCAGATGCGAAATCACCACGGACACAAGTGCTTTGTCAAATCAGAATTTTGGTAGAACAAAGCACTAAGCCAACTTCAAAAAATTACGCAATCCAAAAATCGCGTGGCGGCGGAGTGGGAAGGTCAGACACGAACTCCTCAAGCATTGGTAAAGGAGTCAAAAAATGAGGTCGCTGCTGCTTGGGCAGCTCAATAGAAATTTCCAACGGCAAATACACCAAATGCTGAAACTGGTAATCCAGTTGTCCGCTACATCCTCGCTGTTGTTTCAAGCTCAACCGGACGTCGACCTTGGTAGATTCGTCGTCTTTAGATACTGCGATCGTCGGTTCACAACTGTTCTGTTCGATTTTGCAACAACAGCAGCAGGACGACTTTTTAGCTTCAGTAGCCTTTGCTTTTTGAGGGGAGGCTTTGGCGGTAACACGTTTCGTCAAACCGTCGGCTTTCGCCGCCGACATTTTATCCGTGAACCACGTTGGCGGCGTGATGTCATGGGCATTTGCCCATGCCAATTTTTCCGAATCAGAAAAACAACAGCACGACTTCCAGCATTGATCCGCATTCTTGCAACCGCAGCCACGAGTCTGGCACGGAAACGCGACGGTCGTGTCTTTTTGCACGACTACCGGCACAGGCCAATCAATCGAGCAGGCGACTAGGCAACCGGCGACGAGCGAAAGCAGCGGCAGGCGGATTCGGTCGAATTGTCGAAAAACGTTTTTCATTGCGACCTAAAAGAATATCAAGCCGCCAGCCATCCCCCAACCGTGTCAAAATGGCTCACTCACGCGAATTCGTTCAATCCCACCGCCTCATGGATCAACGCAGCGACATACGCGATTTCTCGTTCGTCACGCCCCGACATGATCGCGATTCGTTCACGTTTAAGTGAAACCATCGAGTCGAATACATCCGGTCGACGACCAACATCGCGATCCTCCAAAAACGGTCACGCCCACTACATCGCGATCAGGCAGTTGGATCCGCTGCCCGTATCCAGTGGGTTCTGCTTCAAGATGCATCGTGCCCATGATTCGCCGGAAGTTTGGTTAGAGGTCGGAAAAGTCACTAAGAGAATTTGCGTGTTGATCAAGAATTGGTTGCATCACTTCATGAAGCTGGCCATTGGTCGCCAAAATCGACGTTTTCTTGAGGGAAAGCGGTTCGCCTCGACAGGTTGTGACGGTGCCACCGGCTTCTTCGACAAACAACGCAGCCGCGGCGAAGTCCCACGGCGACAAAGTGAACTCAAAGAAACCGCCAAACCGGCCTGCTCCAACGTAAACCAAATCTAAGGCGGCGGCTCCAAATCGACGGATGCCGTGAATGTCTTGCTCGAACAAATCATTGATCGCAGCCAAAGTCGCTTTCATGATCGCTCCCCGGTCGTAATAGAAACCAGTGGCGATGATCGTTTCGTTCAATCGTTGATGTGCGTTGACTTGAACCGGTCTAGAATTGAGAAACGCTCCCCCACCCTGCACTGCCGTATAGAGTTCGTCGGTCGCCGGATTTAAAATTGCCCCGCATACGGATTGCCCGTTTCGATAGTAAGCAACGGAAACAGCAAAGTGCGGAATGCCATGAGCAAAATTATTCGTCCCGTCGAGCGGATCGATGACCCACAGATGCTCAGCATCAACCGAATCCGAATGCTCTTCTTCGCCTAGAAAGTGATGATCTGGGAAGGTCCGCCGAATCGTCGCTACGATCGCTTGCTCCGCTTCCACGTCGGCTTTGGTGACTAGGCCCTCTGATCGTTCGTCCTGCGTTTTCCCAACAATTCCAGCCGAATCAAGATCCGCAAAATATCTTGACGCGACCTCACCGCCGGCTCTCGCGGCTTCGATTGCCACACTCATGAAGTCGTCGTTAAACACCGTTCGTCACATCCAATCGAGTAAAATTTATAGCCACGGGTTCACACGGATTTTTTGCGATCAAATCCGGTTCGATCGGTGATGATTCGTCGTTTGGATCGATGACAACTTCGCGCGTTTCGCTACTGCTTTCCTTGTCCCTTAGTTTAGCGTTTTTTAATTGAATCATGGGAACTCATCGGCGGAACTTTAGTTTGGTATGATTTGAGTCTCCCTTTCACCTAAGTTCTCGATGCCCGACGCTCCCAATCAATTTGCTCGTTGGTTACAACGCTACTGGCCTGCCGCACTGATCGGTTCGATCTGGCTGTGGATGTTTTGGCCGATGATTTCCGGCCAGACCGTTTGTGGATTTCGCGATTCGGCATACCTGTACTATCCGCTATTCAAGTGGATCGACAGCGTGTGGGCGTCGGGTGAGATCCCGCTCTGGAATCCGTATTGCAACTATGGTCTGCCGGTGGTGGGTGATGGATCGAGCAGCGTGTTCTATCCCGGCAAGTTGATTTTTCTGTGCCGGTTTCTCAGCTACCCTTCGCGATATGGCATCTACTTATCCGTTCACGTGTTGATCGCGGCTGCTGGAGCCTATCGATTTGCTCGGGTGATGAAAGCCAATCAAGCCGGCGCGACACTGGCCGCAATCTCGTATGCGTTCGGCGCGAGTGTCCTCTTTCAAGTAACCAATGTCATCTATCTGGTCAGTGCGGCGTGGTTGCCGTTTGCATTGGCCTTTGTGTGGCGAGGCGTTTTGGGTAGCGATTGGCGTTCGACCACATCGGCCGGAGTCGTTTGTGCCCTGATGATTCTGGGCGGCGATCCACAGATGGTTTACCACGTTGGTTTGATCGCAGCAGCCAGTTTACTTTTTCGATTCTGGGGGCACAGACGCTGGCTGCTGAAGCACACTCGTTCCTCCTGCCATGCAGCCTACCGGTGGTTGGCGTTTGGTGGTGCTCGTCTGGCGTTAATGGTGATGATCACTTCTTGCTTGGCGGCGATTCAAATTCTCCCGACCGCCCATTGGGCCGAGCGAAGTGAACGAGCCGCCACGGGGCAGATCTCAAATGTGGTTCAAGCGTGGAATTATGCTCTGGAAGTTTCCGAACCGACACCGAATTCAAAACCTCGCATCAGGCTTGATAATTGGGCGCCAGTCACGTACCTCAATAAAACAATCACTCGATCCTTGTTTGGCTCGCACCCCACCGGCAGCACACAAGGCGCGACCTATCAGTTCAGTCAACCGCCGTGGAGCATCGCCGAACTTTTCTTTCCCAACTTGATGGGCAAGCCGTTCCCAACGCATCAGCGCTGGAGCGACGCGCTGCCCGCCGCCGAACGGATCTGGACGCCATCGGTTTACGCGGGTGTGCTAACAATCTTGTTGGCACTAAGCCAATTCCGTTTATGGGGCAAACGAAAGCGGCATGTGTGGCTAAGCCGCATCGCGCTGTTCTTTGCCGTCGCGTCATTCGGTTGGTTTGGTGCTGTCTGGTTACTGAACGAAGGCTTGGCGGTTTTTGGATTAAGCGAACTGAAGATCGGCGGGCTAAAGATTGGGCCTCAAGTTGGCGGCCTGTATTGGTTCATGACGACCTTGCTACCCAAGTATTTTATGTTCCGTTATCCTGCCAAGCTGTTCGTCATCGCCAGCTTAATGATTTCCGTGTTGGCAGGGCTCGGGTTGAGTCGGATAACGAATACAAGCCCGACGCGCAAGCGAGCGGATCCTCCACCGTCCCTAAATCCACTTGCTTGCGCGTCGGGCTTGCATTCTGGAATCGCGATCGGTGTCGTTTGCACTGTCGGACTGGTCGCGCTGCAAATCGCGTCAATCGAATCATGGCTGGGACACATCCGACCGAATCTGTTCTTCGGGCCGCTGGATGTTGATGGCACGATTGCCGGTCTGAACCTATCACTCGCACAGCCACTAATTGTCTTGGCAATATTGACAGCTCTGTTCTGGCACGCGAAATCGCGACGTAACGTTGAGATCGCTTCGAAAGTCCTTGCGATCTTAATCGTGCTGCTGACAACGATCGATATTCTCCTTGCCAACCGATGGATGTTGGCGGAAGTGGATTCAAGCGTCTTTGAATCTCCGACGAAAATCGGCGATCAACTGGAAGAACTGAAAGCTCGGCACCCTAACACGATCCCGCGCATCTATCGCTCCTTCGCTGTGCAAGCGAGAACTCAAACGTGGCCTTACGAGTCTTCCCCCAATCGCTTGAGCGAAATCATTCAGTGGCGGCGCGAGACATTGTTTCCCAAGCATCATTTGGGGCATGGCGTGGCGCTACTTGGAAGCTTTGGTTCGGTGTGGCCGCACACTTACGAGTATTTGACTGATCCATTGGACGCGGCATTCTCGAAATCGGGACAGTTGCCACAACCAATGGCAAAGCGTTATCGGGTTGCGGGCCAAATGATTAGAAATCCATCGAACGATTTGTTGACGCTCCAATCAGAACCGCAGAATTTCAGACTCGTAGAGACTCGAGTTTCACATCCATTCCGAAAACCTAGTCGACATGTTCGTTTTCGTCCAAAGGGATCTATTTGGGAAGCTTGGTTTCAATGGGACACTGGACACAAAGTCCGCCAAGTAGAACATACAAACAGAGCGATCAAAGCAGACGCACTCGTCGAACAACCTTACGTCCAATTGCATATCTACGCTCTGCATGACGAAGGTTGGCAGGCAGAAGCCCAAGATGTGGCTGGCAATCCCGCATACAGTTGTGAAATCAGAACGTCGCCTGAGCGGATTGGAATGGGGGTTGATATCGCGCGTGGCAATCGCCGAGTCACCTTCACCTACTCGCCCATTGAATTCTGGATCGGCTGCTGGATCAGTGGATTCAGTTGGTTGCTACTGACGATCGCGTTGATTGCCACGCACGCAAAACGGAATCAACATCGGCTAACCCGACAGACACAGCATTAAAATTCTAGCCACAGATCTGCACGGATCGACACGGATTCTGGACGCACAACATCCGTGTGGATCTGTGAAAATCCGTGGCTAGTTTTTCGGACAGAAATATCGGCAAGTCACTCAACTGGCCTGAGCCGGTTCGCCCTTTTCGCGAGGCGGGTGAAAGTTGTGATGCCGACGACCGCAGAGATCCTGAAACTGGGCCAAGCGAGTCGCCCGAGCACTTTGGTCGGGGAACGTTTCCTCTAGCTTTCGGTTTAGCTCGTCGTGAGCCAAATCGAACACGGAGAAGTCCGCCACCAGATGTTCGCGAACGAATGCTCGATCATCCTCCGTAATTTCCGAGTCTTTCTTCGACACGTTGGCTCGCACGTAGGACAAATCTTTGAAGTGACCAGGAAACCGCTGCTCCATCACAATACACGATTCATCAAACCGCTCGATCGGAAACAAGAACGCCCGACCGGTTGAAACAGCCGACTCGATCGCCGTCATGTCTGTGTTGGAGACTCCGCCGTTGAGGAAATAGATCTGGCTGTTCGTTTGCGGCGATACATCTTGGTGCTCTAACTCGGCAACCGCGAAATCACGAAAGCTCATTCGCTGCGCGATACAGTTGACCTCTTCAAAGTGGCGGTGAAAGAAATACCGCGAGATAAATCGCTCCACCGGATCGCGGACGTAACACAGCGCCAGCACGTTGGCATGTTCGTGTTCGTAAGGAAGATCCAGCGACAACTTGTGATCGCTTAGGCACGTCACCCAAGGATGACAACGCACGATTTCACTGACATCGTTCCGGGTGTACTGCTTCGTTTCCAAAAGCGAGCTGGAATTGTAGTAGCCGGGGCTGAAGTTCCGGTTCATCAGCTGACGCAGCGTGGAGCCGCCGGCTTTCGGCACATGCACGTGCAGCCAGACGGATCTTCGATCATCAAGGTTAGATTGGTCCATCAATATTTGCCTTAAATTTGGTAGTCGATCACAGGAGCCAAGTCGTCATTGTCACGTTCGTTGCGCATTCGCAGGCGAGGCTTTTCCATGATCACGGTGGTCGATGGATCAACACTGTGCGTCAACCAGACACTCGAGCCGATCACCGAGTCTTTCCCCACGATCGTCCGGCCACCAAGCACGGTCGCGTTCGCGTAGATCACGACATTATCTTCGATGGTCGGATGCCGTTTCGTGCCTCGGACCAATTTGCCCGATTCATCCTGAGCAAAACTGAGTGCCCCCAGCGTCACGCCTTGATAAACTTTCACGTGCTGCCCGATCTTGCACGTCTCACCAATCACGACGCCAGTGCCGTGGTCAATGAAAAAGTGATCGCCGATCGTCGCACCCGGATGGATATCAACTCCCGTCTCGTTGTGAGCCCATTCGGTCATCATCCGAGGCAGAAAAGGAATGTGCAATTTTTGCAAAGCGTTAGCCAAACGAAAAACGGCGATCGCCTGCAAACCGGGGTAGCACAAAATTACTTCGTCTAAGTTCCGGCAAGCCGGGTCCCCCGAGTACGCGGCCTGAACATCGGTGTTGAGCGTTCGCTGGATCTCAGGCAGCTCGCACAGAAATTTGGTCGCCAAGTTCTCGCTGTATTCTTGCAGCTGCTCTTTGGGGGGCTGATGGTCAGTGTCCAGCAACGGCTTGCCCATGTCTTCGCAAGCTTCCTTATTCCTTGCGATCGCGCTGCCGATTTCTCGTGCCAGCCGAACGTGAACTTGGGCCAACTCACTTTTGATCAGTTCGGGCAATGACGCAAGCGGCGTATCGTGAAAGTGGAATCCGGGAAACACGATCGCCTTCAACCGCTTCACCGTATGGATCAACCGTTTGACGTCCGGGACGCAAGCTTCGTGGCAGGCTCCGGGTGCAATTCCAACCGTGCTGGCAAGTTTTGCCGCCACGTCGTTGACCGAGTCGCATAGCTTGGTGGGTTTGTTTTTCGCTTCAGTGGCCATCAGGAATTCGAATGCCAGTCATTGTCAGGTTTGTCGCACTATCGAAATTTTAACCGTTCGGGCAAAATAACGCACGGCGGATTTATCGTTTCCGCCCAACCGATCTTCGATTCTTTGAGCCTTATCCGAGCCCACTATGATCTCAGCGAGCTGGCAAATCCTGTGCGAGCTGGCTCCTTGGCTATTGCTGGGGATGCTGCTTTCAGGTCTGCTGCACGCGTTTTTGCCTACCAATTTCATCCGGCGCGAGTTTCGAGGTATCGCGGGAACCGTCAAAGCGGTGCTGCTGGGTGTACCATTGCCGCTGTGCTCTTGTGGTGTCGTCCCAGCTGGCATCGGATTGAAAAACCAAGGAGCCAGCGATGGAGCTTCGGTCGGGTTTCTGATCAGCACGCCTCAAACGGGGATCGATTCGATTCTGGTCAGCGCCTCGTTTTTCGGTTGGCCGTTTGCCATTTTCAAGATGTTCCTTGCCGCGATCACGGGCGTCGCGGGAGGAATCCTTGCCGATCTGCCCTCCCGTCATGACACCGATTCGCCCGACAAGTTCACCAGCACACCCGCTGATTCCTTAAATGTTATCAACGACCAAAACACAACGCGTGCGGTGCCGAATGACCCTTGGTGGGAAAAAGTCTGGGATCACGGGTTTGAGATTCTGCAATCGATCTGGATCTGGTTGGTTATCGGGATGCTGCTATCGGCGGCCATCAATGTCTGGGTGCCGACTTCGTGGCTGGCCGGGATTTCGGGGTTGGGGATTTTTCCTGCGATGCTGCTGATGTTGGCCATTTCCATTCCGATGTACGTCTGTGCAACCGCATCGGTGCCCATCGCGGCAGCGTTGGTTCAGGGAGGACTCGATCCTGCCACGGCTCTAGTTTTTCTGATGGCAGGCCCCGCCACGAACGTCGCCACGATCGGCGCGATACGCACTCGATTCGGAAATCGAACGACGGCGACCTATTTGATCACGCTGATCGTTGGCAGCATGCTGGGAGCGTGGTTGTTCAGCGAACTGCTATCGGCGAGCACACCGGACGGACACGTCCACCTCCACCATCATGTGAACTGGTTCAGCCAGTTGTGTGCACTAATCCTGCTGACGATGATTGGTTGGTGTGCTTGGATACAATTTGGAAAAAAAGAGCTGTCAGAAAATCAATTGTCGGAATCGCACGGGCCGCTGATCCAGATTGGCGTGGACGGAATGCACTGCCAGAGTTGTGTTGCACGGCTGGAAAAAGCTCTGAAGCGCGTTGCAAATATTGAGGCAGTTCGAGTCGACCTTGCAGCGGAAACGGTAACGGTTCAAGGAGACGTTTTGGTGCATGAGCTGCATCAAACGATTGCCGACGCAGGCTTTTCTGTTCGCAAGTCTTGAATGCCTCCACCGAAACATTGTTCTATCAAGTAAGTGACCAAAATCATGCCAAACAACGAAGACCGTTTGCAGAACTTGGAGCTATCGCTGATGCATCTGCAGAAGGATTACGATCAACTAAACGAGGTCGTGATCGATCTGGCGAATCGTCACGAACAGCTTCAGCAATCGTTTGCCAAATTGACCGAGCAGTTCAAGGATTCTCAACAGCCTGAAACGCCTCGTGATCCTGAAGCCGAGAAGCCCCCACATTATTAATGCACGCTAAACCTTCGTCAGCCAATTCCATTTGTCCTTGGTTTTGCCATCAAACAAGCCGAAGAACGCAGACTGCAATGCTTCGGTGATCGGGCCGCGTGAGCCGTTGCCAACCTTAATCTGATCGACGCTGCGAACCGGAGTCACCTCGGCAGCCGTTCCGGTAAGGAATACCTCGTCCGCGATGTAAAGCAACTCGCGAGGTAAATCGATTTCGGTCACCTTGTAACCCAACTCTCTGGCAAGCGTCATGACCGAGTCACGCGTGATGCCGCCAAGGATCGATGCAGCCAGTGGAGGCGTAAAGATCTCACCATCACGAACAATGAACAGGTTCTCGGCCGAACCTTCGCTGATGTTGCCACGTGCTGTTACGGAAATGCCTTCGACATAGCCGTGCCGCCGAGCCTCGCCGCCGATCAACTGAGCGTTCAAATAGTGGCCACCGGCTTTGGCCAGCACCGGCAATGCGGCGCTGGTGGTTCGCGTCCAAGACGAAACGCAAACGTCAATGCCGTTGTTCATGCCGTCTTCGCCTAAGTACGCACCCCACTCGATGGCGGCCACCATCACGTCGACCGGAACGTCCGCGTTGGGAACGACTCCCAGTGAACCGGCTCCCAGAAAAACGAGCGGGCGAATGTACGCATTGGTCAATTCGTTCTGACGAATCGCCTCGATGCACGCCTGCTCCATTTGATCAGGCGTGAATGGAATTTCGTACCGATACAGCTTGGCCGAGTCGTACAACCGACGCGTATGAGCGCTCAGACGAAAAATCACCGGGCCGTTGGGTGTTTCATAACAGCGCAGACCCTCAAACACGCTGGAGCCATAATGCAGCGCGTGAGCCATGACGTGAACAGTGGCTTTCTCCCAGGGAATCATTTCCCCATTTATCCAGATGAGCTTACTCGTGGTCATGCGGTGTGTTTGCCTGATCGTGATCGATAATTGAGCAAATAGGAGCGGCGGAACCCACAATTGGTTCGACCTCACTCAAAAAGTATCCTGAGTTTAGTAGAATGTCGGCCCGTTGACGACATCGCATTCGACCATTCAATCGAAGGAGCAGGATTTTGGGTCTGGAAATGAGAGAATTGCTGTCTTCGATCCCTCAGACAGGATGCGTGGAATGGATTGGGGTTCGCCCTGCCCGTCGAGAGAATCTGACCAAATTGCCGGAAGTTCATGCGGCAATGGACGGCCTGATGGGGGATCGATTTTCTGGTGGCGAAAAAGCAAAACGACAGGTGACGCTAATTCAACAGGAACACTTGATCGCCATCGCATCGATTCTGAAGCAGCAAGAAATCGATCCCAGCTTGTTGCGGCGCAACATCGTCGTGTCCGGCATCAATCTTCAGGCGTTGAAAGAGCAGCAGTTCAAGATCGGCGAAGCCGTGTTGTTCGGCACCGGGAACTGCCCTCCGTGCAGCCGAATGGAAGAGAATCTTGGCCCCGGCGGCTACTGTGCCATGCGAGGCCACGGAGGCATCACGGCGTACGTGCTGCAGCCCGGGAAAATTTGCCTTGGTGATTCCGTGACTCTGGCGTGAAACGTCATGTCAAATCGGCTGCCTAAGGCGAACTTTCAAACGCTTCCACAAATCGTTCCATCCGACGCCGGTTGGCACCCAAATCCGAGTGGCCAACTCTCGAAGCCGAACGAAAATGGACTAGCCGCGTCTCCGGATCGATCATGAATTCAACATCGTCAACGAATCGAAAGATCAAACTGGTCACCTCATACCGCAGATAGTTCGGCTTGTCGACGACAAGCCTAGAACGCGCGAACTGATCGCCTACCGCACGTTTGATTCGGTTAACAACCTCGTCAGTCGCCCCTGTCCATGGCAGCGGCTTCATCTGGTGTTCGCTGGATGTCGCCTGAGTTGAAACACAATTTGGGCTGTCGGGGCACGGGGTAAAATGTTCCGCCCCTCTCTCCGCAGGAAACACGGGCGGATTAGAAGACCAGCTCATTGCAAACAAACCTGCCATTGCTAAGAGTATCAAAAAACCAAAGCGAATTGCTAACCGTCGAACATCAACCTTACGAGTCATCAATTTCCAACCAAACTTCCAAGCACCAGCGAGACAATCAGAAACGCAATCACCACGATGCTCAACACGTACAAGTCACAATTGTGCTCTGTCGAACACGTCAACATATCGGCCGATAGCTCCTCAAGTAATTCGTCTCGTTTGTCAATCGTTTCGAATAGAAAAATTTGAGTCTGTTGAGCTTCCGTCCGCTCCCGTTGATCGTCCAAAACAACGCCATAGCGTACCTGCGGCACGTCACCGCCGTCGCTGGGATTGTTGAGTTCTTCGTTCTCTATTCTAGATTCTAGTGCTTCCGAGTTTAACTTGACGCGGGCAGTAAAACGAAAAAGCTGCTTCCAGCCGGGGCGTTTTATCGCATGCAACTCCAGATCGGAAATCCTGGCCGCCCTCCCAAAAAAACCGTTTTCGTCCAACCAATTTCGGATGTCTTTCTCGGTAACTCGGTTGCCAAAAATTCCTGCCGCCATAATTTTTATCCGACTTGGGCGATGCACACGCGTTTGCTTAGTGCACCTAACAAGGAAATCCAATCCACAAGGTGGGGTTTCGACACGCTCAAGGGCGTCGCATTGATCAGCGACGATGTTCGCTCGGTTACAACCGCAATGCGTCGAAAATAAAAACGCAGTTTACGCTGATTGCCGCTTCACTTGCTGGCTTGAGGGGCTGACGAGGCACCGTGCCGTCACGAGCCAATCGAGAAGATCCGTGTTCCCATCGCACCGGTGGATCTGGAAGCATATAGGCGTTACACCAATTTCAATTTTACGGTACTCTTTTTATGGTAAAGAGTTGCTCAAGGTTGAACGAAACTCCTTCCATTGGTCGCATTACCGTCTTCTTCTCCTTCCGGCAGAATTGAAATGAAGAAAATCGAACTCGGAATCGCACTGATTCGAAGCACGGCCACGGGTACGCCTCGATGGCTGGTCAAACAAATCGGCAACACATCGAAACCGAACTTGATCATCGGTAACCGATTGGAAAACGAATCTTTTCGAGAAACCGTTACACGAGAAGTTGGCTGGGAATTGGAACTCGACAGGAAACGAGATTTCTTGGTCTCGAACATGGCCCAAATCAATCTTGAGTTTATCGATCGACTACCCGGGAACGCAGAAAAATCTCACATCATTGCTTCGTTTTACAACGTGGAAATGTACCGATCGAAAGTCCTTGAACAACTCAGCGAAAACAAATCCGTTCGCTGGATTGATTCTGTCGCCATTTGCGATGGAGTCACACGAGAAGGGCAAATTCTCGACCCGATCGTGCCGTACCTGATCAACCGCTCAAGCGTGATCCAACATTGGGAATCCTTGGAACGTTGATTTTAAGTAGTCATCACACTCCGTGTGATGTCCGCGCCTGACCATCACACGGAGTGTGATGACTACTTTCTACGCTCATGCACGAGGGTGGAACTGCTGGTGGACTTTCTTCAACCGTGATTGATCCACGTGAGTATAAATCTGCGTGGTCGCGATGCTCGCGTGGCCCAGCATTTCTTGAACTTGTCTCAGATCGGCTCCGCCAGCCAGCAAATGAGTCGCAAAGCTGTGCCGCATAGTGTGAGGACTGATCGAAGCTGGAATTCCGGCAATCAACGCGTACTTTTTAACCAGTTCCCAGACCGCCTCGCGCCGCATGCGACGTCCGCCGCGCGACAGAAACAGCCAGTCTGCTTCCGATATATTCATTGCGGCCAAACGTGGCCTTTGCCTTTGCAAATATTGCGTCACTGCCTCGATCGCTGCATCGCCAATCGGTGCCATCCGCTGCTTGTTACCTTTTCCGTGGCATTTGCAATAGCGCTCCTCCAAGTGCAAATCTCTAAGGCGCAAGTTTGACAACTCAGACGCTCGACAACCGGTCGCGTAAAGCATTTCCAACAGCGCCCGATCACGCCAATGATAGATCTCGATCTTCTTTGGCGCCCTCAAGAACCGGTCGACCTGCTTGGGTGACAGCACTTCGGGGATGCGTTGCCAAAGCTTTTGACTTCCCAGCAGTTCAACTTTGTTGTCAACGATGACTCCTTCCAGTTGCAGATAGCGGTAGAACATCTTAACCGCCACGATGGCACGAGCGATCGACGCCGGCGCGAGCCGCAATTCACCAAGGAACCCCACGAAGTCAGAAAGCTCCTGCACCGACAGCGACGGGACATCTCGTTTTCCGACCCAGCCAAAAAACCGTTTGATATCGCGCCCGTAAGCCATCACCGTGTTCGTCGATAGATGGCACTCGCTGCGCAGGTAGTCGATAAACGCCTCGCCCCAACGCTCGTCGGCATTGGGTGGCTTGATCGCTGCCGCACCCGACTTGCCATCGGATGTTCGCAGGCCAAGTTTAGTTTTTCTCATGGTTGAAGCCCGTCCGTCTGTTGCCTCTCAACCGGTTCGCTAAGAGCACATCAGAAGCTATCGACCTTCGACCATCCGTTTCAACGTTACGCTGATCAGAACCCGAGCAACGATAACAACCAGAGTGATGATAACAACCAGAACGATGATGAAATCCGCATCAACCGCGCCAACCGTTAAACTTTCCTCGCCACGACGACTCGGCGGTGCCCGGCATAGTCTTTCACCACATCACAGGACGCAAATTGGCTGCAGCCGTTCACCAAATCAATGCAAGCGTCCATGATAATCGGGCTGGTTTCAAAGATCAGAAATCCACCCGGCAGCAGAAAGTCGATCGACTGAGAGATCAGACGCTCGATGACTTCAGTGCCTTCTGCGCCGCTGTAGAGTGCCATCGCCGGCTCAAACAGATCGACGTTAGGGTCGACCGTTCCCTGTTCGTTGGACCCGATGTAGGGAGGATTACTGACGATCACATGAACCGGCTGGCTACCGGCGGGCAAAGCTTGCAGCAAGTCACCCGTAAAGCATTTGACTCGATCGGCCACTTCGTGCTGATCGATGTTTTGCCGAGCGACTTCAATCGCGTCGGGCGAAAGGTCAATCGCTCCGATCTTCACGTTTTCGATATGCTTGGCCAACGTGACCGCGATGCAACCACTGCCGGTACCGACATCTAAGATTCGAATTGGGCGATCTTCCACTTGCTGGCAGGCTTCGATCGCGGCGACGACGACGTGCTCGGTTTCCGGACGAGGAATCAAGACGCTGGAATTGACCGCGAACTTCAACGAGTAAAACTCACGATGGCCAACGATGTAGGCCACGGGTTCTCCCGCAGCGCGGCGTTTGACCCAATCCCGATACTTGGTCACCGGCTCTGATTCGGGCACTTCGGCAAAGCGAGTGTACAGCTCGATCCGTTGACAGCCCAAGGCTTCGGCCAGCAAAACTTCTGCTTCCAGCCGAGGCGTTTCGGCATCCACCTTCTGGAAATACTCGGTCGTCCATTCCAACAATCGCTGGATGTTCCATGCCTCAGTCTGGTTGTCTGAATTTGACATGAACTAGTCCAATGACCCCATCGCACTGCGAAGCGTCTGCCGGTCGTGATCAATCAAGTGATCGGTCACCATCTGCAAAGAGCCCGCGATGATTTGGTCCAGTTTGTATAGTGTCAAACCGACTCGGTGGTCCGTCATGCGGTTCTCTGGAAAATTGTAAGTCCGAATTCGCTGGCTACGATCGCCCGAACCAACCAGACTTTTCCGTTCATCCGAACGGCTTTGGTCCTCAAGCTGTCGGAAGTGATCGTACAGTTTCGACTTGAGCAGACGCAGGCCTTTGGCCAAATTCTTGTGCTGCGATCGCTCTTCGAAACATTTGACCACCATCCCCGTTTCATGATGCGTAATACGAACCGCCGAGGCCGTTTTGTTGACGTGCTGGCCACCCGGGCCACTGGCCGCGATGTAACGTTCAACGGAATAGTCGGCAGGCTGCAGGTCGACCTCAACATCTTCCGGCTCTGGCAAGACCGCAACCGTTGCTGCAGACGTGTGCGTGCGTCCTTTGGTTTCGGTTTCCGGAACTCGCTGGACTCGGTGCCCGCCGCTTTCGTATTGCAACTCGCGGTAACAGCCTTCACCTTCGATCGAAACGGTCACTTCCTTGAAGCCACCTAATTCGGTCACACTCGATTCCAACGGCGAGAACTTCCACTTTTTTGATTCGCAATGCTTTTGGTACATCTCGTATAGATTTCTCGCGAACAAGGCGGCTTCATCGCCACCGGTGCCCGCACGAATCTCCATCACGCAGCTGGACCGGTTGGCGTCTTCGCCACCGATCGTCATGTCCAGTAGCTCGTCCCACAATTGTTCGCGTTCGGGGACTAAGGACTGAAGCTCCTCATCCGCCATCTCACGTTCGTCCTGATCACCGTTTTCAGCCATCTGGCGGACTTCGGCAATTTCGCCAAGCAGTTCCTTGAAGCGGCGATACTTGGTGGCCATTTTTGCCAACGAACCGTGTTCACGAGCCACAGCTGCCATCCGGGCACCTTCGGCTTGAACCTCAGGGTCCATGAGCTGAATTTCCAGCTCTTCGAAGCGTTTCAGTTTCTCGTCCAGTAATTCTTTCATCGTTCTATCGAGTCGTTCTTTTGCGGTGGTTGGTAATAAGAGCGAAAGGAGGCGGACCCGTTTGTCCAGCCAGAGAGAACATACACATCGGAGCAGCAATCGCTATCGAAGTGGTTGCTCAATCCAATTCGGGGACGTGAGCCTTTCACCAGCGTGGTGAAGCGAAAGAAACCGGCTACAAACCCGCGTCGCAGGCAGGCCAGTACGCAGCTTGGGCCCTCCCACGAAATCGAACCGGATTGTATGAATAAAAGATCATCAGTTTTCACCAGGCGACGCCGGTGCTTGAATCAAATTGATCAAAGTCAGACTGCACATTGTATAACTTGATCGCAGAGCCCAAACAAGGCGACGAATCTTATAAAACCCAAGCGTTTTAGCCATCAGCCGACCGTGATAGCACTACAGATTCTCTTTCAGATTCACCCGCGCGGGCATTAGAATTGGGGTCGTTGTGGCGGTCTGGAACCTGACAAGGAAGTCAGCATGTGGAGCGACAATCAGAAACGCATCTTCTGCCGATTGGCTTTCCTGCTGCTGTGCGCGGTTCCAACCGGGGTCACGGTGTACCGGATCCTGCATCCTCAAACGGCCGACCAGTGGGAGCAACGCATTCAGGCTCAACTGGGCGTCCGCACGCACATCGATTCGGTCGAAACGCCCGGCCCCTACGAAACAATCTTACGCGGGGTTGTGTTCTTCGACGCCGAACAAAAGCAAAAAATCTTGATCGCGACCGAGCTGAGAATCCGGTTCGGGGAAGTCAATCAAATCTGGATCGACCATCCGGTTCGGCTCGACAGCAACGGACTTCAATACATCT
The DNA here is from genome assembly GCA_937929805.1 of uncultured Pirellulaceae bacterium. GTDB lineage: Bacteria > Planctomycetota > Planctomycetia > Pirellulales > Pirellulaceae > Mariniblastus. The sequence goes on along the minus strand of CALFUT010000006.1, from coordinate 139,913 downwards.
TGGACCAAGCCAACCAGCAACTGGTGCGTTCTCATAGCGTGCAGCCCCGCTGGGTCGTGATGGTCAACTCGGCGGTGGTGGAATCTAGCGTCGTGATGGATGATCATTTCGGTACTCAGCTGCCGCGTGAACTTAACCTGAAAAATCTGGTCATCGACATCGAGTCCAACGCGAGCGACACGATCGCTCGGACGGACTTCCAACTGGTTGATCCGAATGCTCCCGTGCCGGCCGGCAATCCGAACGTGATCAGTTGTTCCATTCAGCGCGAACGCGTACCGACGGTTCCCGGAGTCAGCACGCCCGAGCAGTGGGTGACGCTCAACACCGGATCCGATGCCCTACCCTGCTGGCTAGTCAGCGAGTGGCTGCCCGAGATTATCCAAAACCTTGGGACGGAAGTGGCTTTCTCGGGCGGCATCCAGATTGAAACTGGTTCACCCAACTTGCACGGTCAAGCGGAAGGTCATTTCTTCAAAGTTGACATGCAACAAGTGACCGGCAAACAGCTTGCCAACAACGACTCAACTCGCTGGAGTTCGATTGAACTGGAGCAATTCAAATTCGCAGGCGAAGACGTACAACATATCGCTTTCCTCTCAACGCCCGGATCCAGAACGCCGCCCGTTCGGATCGAAAAAACGCTGGAGGTCAGCGAGACCTTTGACATCGGATTGGATATTCGAAACGCAGCTCTCCAACAGTACCGCCAAGCAACCGAGAATATCATCCGCCGCCGAGTCATTTACCCGGCAAGAGAAACGCGACTTGTGGTTCAACCATTCTGAATTAACTGATTGGTGACACATGGTCGACTCAACTGTTGGCGGGCAACCTAGTTGATAAGTTCGGTCGATTCAGCTTCGAAAAACCACTAGGCTTTGTCCCAAAAGTCAAGGAAATCGACCGAACTCTGGCGAGTCCGGCTACGGTTTTGGGACAAAGCCTCGTGTCAAGCTTTCCCATCGGAGTGACTGAACCAGAACCGAGTCGGAATCATCGCCAGCAGCAGAATCAGCAGATGGCCGGCGATCGCGATCAGGATGTACTTCATCGTCGTGTCCTCCGTCGCCGCGTAGGCATGCAGCCCGACACCCATCGCGTTTACGCCTTTCCACGACCATAGCGTCACGATGTTTCCGATAATCGCCAGCGCTGCTAGGCCTCGAGTTTTGATCATCCCGCCCCAACGAGCGTGAAGCAGCACCGCGTTCCACAGCACAATCATCAGAGCGCCGTTTTCTTTCGGATCCCAACCCCAGAATCGGCCCCAAGAATCGTCGCCCCACAGGCCGCCGAGCACCGTGCCAAAAAAGCTGGCCAGCAAACCGAAGCAAATGATCCCGTAAATCAAATTGCCAACGAGCTTGCGTTTCTCAGCGTCAAAACCGGGTACCGCCAACGCTGCCACAATGTAAGCCAATCCCAAAAATCCGGCAGCTAAGGTCGCCGAGTAACCCAGCGAAATAATGATCACATGAGTCGACAACCAGAACTGCGTGTCCAAAACCGCAACTAGGACTGCAAACGTGTCACCATCGACAATCGACATCGACCACGCCCACAACAACGCAACGCAACCGCCCAGCCCGGCCATCGCGTTGCCCATGCCGATCTTGGTGACTCGTTCAACAATCAACATCAACAACACATAGGCCGCAGAAACGAACAGCACCGACGAGTACAAATTAGTAACCGGCGGTCGTCCGGAAATAACGACTCGCATGACCAAGCCGGTCACTTGCAACGCCAAACCAAGCAGCAACAACCATGTTGCCGCCTGTTGGAACGGCTTCATGAACCCTAGCCAACCCAGCCCCGCGATCACAAACGCGGCCAAGTAAATCACCATCGCCAGATAGAAAGGCGAGATCACATTGTAAGCGTGCTCCCAGCGAATCCCCGTTGGACGCATTCCAGTTGGAGGAGTCGCCGAAACTGCCCCCAAATAGTCATCCAAAGCTTTGTTGAATTGCTCCGGCTTTCCATCGACATAACTGCTTGCCAGCGTCGCCGCCAGCGGCGGGTAAGCCGACGCCTTCCCCTTCACCCCGTCTGGCCCCGCAATTTGCTCAAGCTGCGTCCGAACATTGGCAGTCATCTGCTCAGCCCTTGGCGCGATCATCGAATCGACCAAAGGAGCAACGCTTTTCTCCAAAGGTGCATAAGCCTCCTTCGGAAACGCGTCCCAGTTTTTCATCAACAAATCGGCTAATTCCCGCGAATCGTCGACGCCCGACTGCTTCTTCAGCATATTCAACACGTCCTCGTCCGAGACCATGCGACTAACCATCTGCCGGCGAATCATGTCCTCTCGCATTGGCTCAAGCACATCCGTCTGAGCAATGTCGTCCACCAGTTCGTCCATCGAATCTACGCCACGTTCGCGTGCCGTGTCGACGACCCATTGCCGGTTCAGCGATTCGGCGAACGAGATCCACGCCCTATCATCATCACCCGTTGGAACAGCCAGCGGCAGTCCTTTCGCTTTCACGATCCGATTCCCGAAACTCATCCGCCCCAACGCGCTGTCGCCAACTCTTTGAGCAGGATCACCAAAGGCGGACCGGATTCCAATAATCTTGTTCAGGCTACCGCCAACACTCCACAACCGTTGATGCAACATTGGCCACTTGTCCATGTCCTCACCAAGGTCTGGCCAACGCTCCAATGAATCTTTGACCAACTCCGGAATCTTTTGCTCGGCGCCTTCCAAATCATTCAGCGAATACAAAAACCGATCGTGCCCTTCTTCCAAGCCGAGTGCCGATCGCACGGCCGGATCTTCAATCCGTAGAATTCGGTAGGTATCAAAACCGGGCTTTTCGAAGACGGTGTCCGCCAACCACGCGATCGCCGGTTGCTTCTTCCCGTCTTTGTCCACGACTGTTTCACGATTTCCTAGCTGCCGCGCGGTGTTGCGAGCCAACGAGTCGAGCGGTTGGACTCGACCATTGAACGAAACCGGGATCTGGCCGAGTTGATCTAAGCGAAATCCGTTCTTATCCGCTTTGCCACGAGCCGCTTTGGAAAATTGGCCCGCCACGTATGCTCCAAAAAAGGCCGTCAAACCGATCGCTAACCACGCGGAACGCCATGAGGGCCGGCCGGTTGATTTCGAATCGGAATCGACCGCCAATTTCTGGGATGATACGGCTTTCTTCCGCTGCTTTTCCAGATGAGCCGTCAATGAACTGCCAAACTGAGCCACCAGCCCAATCACGGTGAACATGCAACAGACATAAGGGATCATCCAACCTTTGTTGCGAACGACTTGAAGGACCGTGATCTCGTTGCCCGAAAGATCGCGTTCGTAGTTGGACTGATAAAACGTTTCATCCGCGTAACGAAGAGGATTGTTCATCCAAATTCGCTGTTCCGATTTGGTCCCTGTCCGGGAATCGCTGAGCGTGACTTCGGATGCGAACCAACGAGGAGTATCGGTCGACAGATAGTACTCGGCCTGCACATCATTAAGCGTCAACGAGTAGGGCTTGTAAGCCGTTTTGAAACGCAAGCCGATCTGCCACTGTTCGTCATCGACCTGAATCGAGTCAACCATGCCGCTGCTGTAAGTCACTTGAGCCACCATGTAGGTACCCAGACTTTCGCCATCTTCCCGCTTGAGAGCCACATACGCCGCCGCGCTATCGGCGACTTGTTTGATGTCCGTTCCAATTCCGGCATCCGTTGCCGACGCCACCCATTCACTTCCCAAACCGATCGTGGCATCGTTTTTCATTGACCCGTTGTCGCGAATCAAGCGAGCGTTTCGCAGATACGATTCGCACCTGACTTGGAACGGGAGATCCGGATGAGCAATCCACTCGCCCGAACGCAACCTCTCTCCCGGCACAACGATGATCTCGTCGACTTCCGGATCCTCTTGATTGATCGCCACGAATTCAACTTCACGAATGTCGATCGCGGTGCTGACCGTTTGGCCTTCTTCAATCATCATCCGCTGTTCTTCGTTGGTCGCCGTGACGTAAATCTCATTCATCATCAATCCAGCCAACCCAAGGTGGACGACCACAATGCCCGCCTTCCGTTTGAACAACAGCATGCAGGCCGCCAACGCCGCCGTTCCAGCCACCGACGCTTGGAGCAATTGCCATAGAATCCGCATGGCGGAATCGCCAATGAAGGTGTCTGCCGTCAGCAAAAACGAGCCGCCCAGCGCCGACAAAATCACGAACGCACCGACACCCAAGACAATTCGCTCGGTGCGTCGATCCCGTTCCATCGTGGCCGCACCGTAAGCCGCAGCGATCCCGATTCCCAGCACGCCCACCTGCAGCATCCTCCACATCAAGTCCCACGACAGCGGTGGTTCCGCTTGGAAACCGTCGGGATTCTGACCGTTAAAAATAATTGCCCAAGTGATTACCGCGGCACCGATCGCCGCAAGGATTCCCACCACCAGCTTCAATCCTTTGGCCTGCAACTTGAATCGCAAAAGATGAGCCGCCATCAGGTTGATCAACATCGTCACCAGAATGGTCACGCCGCTGGGAACGTAAAAACTTCCTTTCACGTTTTGCAATTCTGGGAACCAGCCTGGAACAAAAAATGTTTGAAACGGCACCTCGACCAACACGTTTTGAAAGTGCTTGTTCTTGACCTCCCAAATGTCGGCTCGTGTCTGATCGAGCGTCGCAATCCAAGTCACCACGGTCGCCGCAACCAGTAGAAAAACGGTCAGCTTCAACGACGAAAGGGGCGTCAAAACCGCGACCGCAACATCTTTCGGGCTAATTGAACTGGCCGCTGCCGAACGAGTCGCCTTGGCTGCCATTTCGCCGGGAGCAGGAATTGATTCAGATGCCATAACGTTTCTCAGAGTCAGAGTGAGCCGATCAAACGTGAAAGTTCAACCAGACTTCTGTAATTGGGTTTTTCAAACAATCTTAGCGGTCGGTCACGGAAGTTTGACCGTTTTCATAAACTCAGCAAACACTTGATCGCTGCGACTGACCAGTTCACGATCGCCCGTCAGTTTCAAAAACCAAGCGTTGGGGCCTTTGGGGATCATCACAGCAATCGTTGCCTTGGCGCCCTCTTCATCTTCGGGAATCAATCGAATCAGCTTTCCATCCACGCCGTCAACCGTGACGGCTTCGGTCAGCTCAATGAGTTTCGCCTCGTTGGCAGGATCCAATCCAACTTGCGCTGCCCATCGTGCGGCGTTAGGGAGCCATTTGTTGGCGGCGGCGGGAAGTGACGAAACGGAAATCTGAGCCGTTTGGTCTCCATCCGTTTTACTGAACCGAGCTTTCAAAAAGGGCGACGGCTCTCCACGTTCCCAACCTTCAGGAGCAGTAAACACGATGTCGCCGTTTGCCTTTTTCGGTCGAGCCGAACTGTCTGAGCTTCCCATACGATTGCCCATCCGAGCAAACGGAGGCATCATCCCACCCGACATTTTTCCCGTCGCGTCGAACAGTTTCAGTTCCTGTTCACCCGCCTGAATCGATGTTAGCAAATCTTCCAAGTCTGTTTCGTCCGCCGGATCGAGTCCCAATTGGCCTCGCCAACGATTCACATTTAGCAACAAGTCCTGACCGGCAGCGAGACTGGACACCGCTAACTCAACCGGTGGCGTGTTCGCATCGATAACCAGCGTTGCGAAACGCATCGGTTTTTGACCGGCAGTCGTCCACCCTTCGGGCAGCCTCCAAACGGGCTTACCAGATTCGTCGAATGAAATTTTTTCAAGGAATGAACGCCACTGATCCTCCGTTTCGTCAATTCGACTGACCGGGCCGTTCAGTTTGAAAAACCATGTGGCATCGTCTCGCGACGCCAACGCCACCACCATCCGGTCTTTCTCACCATTCTCAGTGGCGGAAGGCATCTTCTGCGCGGATGTGTCGCCACCCAGTCCCGTGGAATCTCGCAAGTGCTCTAGGCCACTGCGGTCCTTCGGAATTTCATGCCGAACGATCTTCTCCTCGTCCGCACATCCCAACATGGCAACGCATGAAAGCAGAAGTCCAAGTGAAGGCAGACGGATACATATCGGAAACGGATGATTCAACAGAACGTACCTTGAAACCACAGAACATGAGAGCGGCTGACACTCGCCAGCCTTTAAACACAGCACCGAGCGTCCGAGTTTCGGCTTTTTCAGTCGAAAACGCGGCATCGCGCGGGCACCGGTAAGGTGTTAGTATAAATCTCCTTCGATTGGTTACCAACGGCGCGGGACAAACCGAAGTTGCGACAGCCAAATTGTCGCATCCCTCGGGTCGAATGAACACTTCGACCTTGGTTCCAAATTCGCTGAAACGATTTCGCGCATGAAAAAGCCGCATCCACAGAATGCGGCAGCATGTGTCGTTTTAAGCGGCGTGCTTCAGCAAGGCAGTGAAAAATTGACTCCAGCCGAGACGCAGGCAGGACAATCAATCCATGTTGACCAAGCCCAAGAAAAACTTCAGAACGCCGCGTCCGACGGTCTGATTGTCCGGCATCCACAAATTGCGAGCCAAATCATAGGCGACCAAGCTGCCTGCAAGCAGCAGCGTCGACACTAAGCCAAGACTGATAAGCTGCCATTTGGAATATGAAACTTCGGGCACCATGGCGACAGCAGCACCGGCACCGGCAAGTGCCGAATCCTCGTACAAGCCGTCGTCGCCCAAGCCTTCATCGCCAAAACCGTCTCCGAACCCAGCGTCGTCAACGACTTCTGCCTCGAAATCATCTCCGCCCATGATAGTGGCGGCTGATTCGTCAGCGAAGACGGCCGAGTCCTCCATCGCGATGACTTGAGACGTGCTGTCGGCCACGGGTGCGGCCTCTTCCAACGGTGTCAGGTTGAAATCGTCTTCCTGCATCAACGTTGGATCGTCTTGGTCCGCTTCTTCCTCGACCATGATGACATCATCGTCGTCATCATCCAGCTGGAGCGCGTCGATATCTGAGCCGCCAAGCTCAAGTGGTTCATCGGAAGAAAGTGAAATCCCACTTTCGCTAATGGCAAGGTTGATGCCGCTTGCGTCTGTTTCAAGCTTCAGATCAATGCTCGAGTCGCTATCATCCAATGACAGTTCATCGCCGCTGGAAGCCAGTTGAAGCCCCAAGTCCGCGCTGTCTTCGAACGAAACACTATCCTCAAGTGAAAGTTCATCCCCGTCATCAACTAACAGCAGATCGTCCGACGCGGCGACGTCAAGATCTTTCCCGGTTCCCGAACCGCTATCGGCCGAGCTCATGGTCTCGTCAGCCAACGCCAAATCAGTGGCGTCGTCACCGGCGTCTGCATCGTCGCCCAGTTCCAAACTGCTGCCGAAACTAAGCGATTCTTCACTATCGAAAATGCTGGAACTGGACAGGTTGATGCTGTCGTCCGCTTTCTTACTTTCTACAGGCGCTGCCGGCGTCGCAGCCGCTGCAGGCTTATCCGAATCGCTTTTCAAAATCGCGCTACTCTCGCCCAACTTGAGCGAATCATCATCGTCGTCTTCGTCGAGCAATTTCAAATCATCTAGCTTCAACGAACTGGCCGAAACAGACATCGAGTCCGAAGCCGACGCTGCATCGTCTGACGAACTAGAAAATAGCTCAATCGAAGAGTCCTCAAGAAGCTCCACCGAGTCCGGTTCATCCAGTATCAAGTCATCGCTTGAATCCTCGAACGACAGCCCAAGCTCGCTAACGGCATCGTCAATCTTTCCTTTGACCGCGTCGATCGCTGATCCGCCAACGTTTAACGAAAGCCCCAGTTCGTCGGCAACTCGTTCAAGTTCCGACATCTTGAACTTCCAAGTTGCCCCATCGCGGTAACCGAAAATTTCGTTGTTCGATCGAAGTTCCGCAACTTGGTCCTCGGTCATCCCAAGAATACCGGCAGCTTCGTCCATTGGGATAAGTTTTGACATCGTAAGTTTCGCTCCGTCATCCGGGTCGGGATGATTGAAAATCAAGTTTGCTTGGTTGCAACCATCACTGGTTGGCTTGGCAAGGTTGAACTGTGCAGGCAAGGCAGGAGAGTCGAATTCTCAGATCACTTTCACATCGACCGCAAGTCAATTCCGGCGATCCAGATCGTTCAGTAAGCCAATTATAGCTTGCCCCAGCCGAGCCCCAGCAACCGCGAATGGCTCAGCTTGGAAAAAGCGTAAAATTCCGCCCCCAAACCTAACTCGTTAGCCAAGTTTAAAAGGCAAATTCCGTGAATCAAGCCAAACACTCGCTTAATCCTTACGTTCGGCGTTTAAACCCTTAATTCATAGGCGTTTGAGGCATAGCGCTCACAGCCTGCCACCGGACATCCGAATAACCCGAATAATGGGAACCTTTTAACGCGGCTACCGCCTCAATCTGTGAACTCGTCTGCTGACGTACCCACCGATCGAAGGTGGTGGCAGGCAATTCGTGGGGGCTCAACTGCTGTTGATTCGCTTAGCTGCTGTTGATTCGCTTAACTGCTGGCGCTTCGGTAACTGAGCAACGCGCGTTTGAAGACCCAGCGACTGGCCAGCAGGCTCAAGACCGCCGCCAATGCCGTGTACCCGGCAAGCAGAAGTTCCCACGTCTTCCATGGCGTCCCCAGCGGCTGAGCCAACACCCGGGCAGGGATGTTGGAAACAACCAGCACGGGAACGACGAACGTAAACGTACCCCACAATGCCATGCCGATCCCTGTGCGTTGGTAGATCTCCATCGGATAACGATAGAAGTTGGTGATGTAGAACCAGAACGTGTAGAGGTTTTGGTTCCGCCCCAACCAGATGCTGGTCGACGAAAGCACAATCATCACGCTGTACATGATGGTTGCTCCGCAGAGCACAAAAAAGATAAACACCGGCAGGTAGGCGAAAGACCATTGCAAATTCTTGTTCGGGTCATTCGCCAACTGGACCAACGAGTAAGCGATTAACCCGACACCAAGAATCCCGTTGGGCAATTGAGCCCAATTGATTCTGGGGAACGAAATTAAAAACTGAGTATCGATCGGCTTGAGTAACGCAAAGTCCAGATTCCCGGTACGAATCATCTCGCTGAATTCTTCCGCATTGGCCATAAAAAAAGTCTGCACCAAGCTGTTAACAACCCACACGGTGCCCAGAAAGATGAAAAACTCATGCTCCCCCCATCCCGACCCGCGACCGATCGAGTTCGTGTGCTGATAGATAATTTTGAACAGACCAAAATTCATTACCGCCCACGAGACCGACGACACGCATTGCAGGATGAAGTTCATCCGAAATGACATATCGCGCACCAGCGAGTTTCGAGCGAAGGTCAGTAGTACGTTTAGATAAGAGGGGTGCACGAGCGTTTAGTTTTCAGTGTTCGGTGTTTTGTGTTTTGTGTTTTGCAGACGTCAGTTGCCAATAAAAAACAAGTGCTTCAAACCACGGACCAGCAAATGATTTCGAATTGGAACGGGGGTCGCGATCGTGGCTTCGCCCATTTTGTTCTCCGCATAAATCTTCAATGTGCCTTCGCTCACTTTCGCGGCCATGATCACTCCATCCTCCCGCGTGAAGAACAACGACTCGCCAGCCATCACCGGCGACGCGAAATATTTCGCTTTCGCTTTAGGCAACTTCACCTGCCACTTTTCCTCACCAGTCAACTTATCCACGCAAAAGACGGTCCCGTAGTCCGTCAGCACGATCACCTGATCACCGTGCAAAACCGGTGTCGGCACATCGGCTCCTAAGTCAGACTTTTCCCACAGCTTGTGTGAGTCGGTGACGTCGCCCTCGGCATCGGCCAACTTCACGGCACGCAGGAAATCCCCGCGCCCGTACGGCACAACCGCCACTTCCGAATCAACGACAGCGGAAGCGATCGCTCGCCAATGCTTTTCATTCTTTGGGTTGAAATCGCCCGCCTGCCATAGTTTTTCTCCAGACTTCGCGTCCCAAGCGTCCAGATGATCGGCTCCCCAAACAACGATCGTTTCCCGGCCATCCAAATCCAACACGACTGGCGTTGTGTACGCGTGATTCGATTCTTTATTGACGTTATATTCGCGTTCGGATTTCCAAACGACATCACCAGATGTCAGATCAAGAGCAACCAGATACGATCCACCTTCCTGCATGACCGCAATCACAGCATTCCCAGCGGCCAGCACAGGCGACGTCCCGCGATCCCAGTACAGCGTGTCCTTCCCGTACTCTTCGATCAAGTTTTTCTTCCAGACAACCTCCCCTGCGTGTGTCAAGCTAGCGACGGTACCACTTTTGTAATACACGACCACGTGTTGGTCGGTAACAACCGGTGAAGCATTACTACCGCTACCATTACGGTGCTTACCCACCTTTTCTTTGCCAAGTCGCTGACGCCATTTTTCCTGCCCTTCTAAATCGAGGCAAATAATCCCGTCTTCTCCATCGATCGCGCAGGTGACAAAAATCGATTCACCCCACACCGCCGGGGTCGAACTACCTCGCCCGGGCAACTCAAACTTCCACTTCACGTTCTTCGATTTCGAAAACGTAATCGGATACTCACCCGCAGCCCCAACCCCGTTTCCATGCGGGCCACGCCATTGAGGCCAATTGTTTTCCCCGAAAGCCGCTCCCGAATCGATCGCAACAGTGAACAAGAACACAAGAACTAGCACGGACATACATCGTTGCATCAGGCGACTTTCAGATAAGGATCGAATCTAAATGACGGGAAGGTTAGACAAGTGGCAGAATAAAACCGATCGGCATGGCGAGAGAATCTGGCACGTTTCGGCATCCTGATTGGTCGGCACTCGCGAAACAATAACCCACCGACTTGTTTGGCGATTGGCCAATGAAACTCTCTGGTTCCGCCCGTTCAAATCCGTCATTTGTTTCTTGGCGAGTGCTAGATTGAAACTTGCCCTCTGCCTTATCCACCAAACCCACTGTAGCGTTTAACACCGCGATTCCAGAAAACTCTTGCTAAGACCAAGAAAAATAGCACCCAAGCAATTTCAACGGCCAAGCCCACATACATTTCTGTGCCGCGGATCTTACCAAGGAACACTGCCGCCGGGAAATAAGCCAAATACTTGAACGGCAAAAAGTTCACAAAGCTGCCAATCGATCCGGGTAAAAGTTCCAGTGGAAACATGTGGCCAGATAACAAAAAGTTTAACAACATATAGATAAAGCCCAACGAGGTGACCTCGAGGAACCAAAATCCGATCAAGCCGATACACGCTTCCAGAAAAAATCCCAACAGAAACGAAACCAACAGCGAGACAACGAACACCGCCATCACCTCTGCCGGCGGCCAACCATCCACAAAATAGCTGCGGCAAATCCAGAACACGAGCGCGAACGGCAAGGTGGCAATCAAATAGTAGACCAGCTTGTGAGCGACTCGTTGAGTCAACAAACAACCCAGCATATCAACTGGCTGAATCAAAAATTTCTTGACCTCACCGCTGCGAATCTGATCCGCGATCCCTCGAGTCAGCCCCGGCATGCTGGAAAAGGCTCGGCTGATGATCACCAGCAAGTAGTACGCCACCATATCGCCGTAGCGATAACCGGCGATCTGACCGTCAGGGCCTCCGGCGGCGTCTGCTGTATTGTCCGAAACAACATCGTAGATCGCCCACCAAAGAAATATCTGCGTTAGCGTTGGCAAAAAACGCATCAGCGTCCCAAGCATGAAATCGCCACGGTAAACCAGACGCTCGTTGATCGAGATCTTGAAGAACGTCCACCAAGTGAGAAAACTGGAAGTTCGATTTGTGACGGAAGCAAGGGACATGTTTAAAAGTGAGGGAGGCAGTTTTCAGTTTTCAGTTTTCAGTTTTCAGGGTTCAATTCAGCTTTACGTTCCGCCTCCGAGAAAACTTTGGAAATCACTTCTTCCAGCGGAGGTTCCTCGACCACGATATCGTCGACGCTGTGGCTGGCCAAAATTTCGCTAAGCGTCTGACCCACGTCATCCCGATTCACTCGAAACTTGATCCGCGGCGCTTCGACCTCAATCAACCCCGGCAAGCTGCTCAGCGAGTCAATGGATCGATCGTCGGCCATCTGCAAGGTCACGATTTTCTCGCCGCTAAACCGATCCACGATATCTTCCAACGATCCGTCATGATAAATCGCACCGTTGGCGATAATGACAACCCGCTTGCACAGCGCCTGAATGTCTTTCATGTAATGACTGGTTAAAAGAATCGTGGTGCCACGCTCTTGCTGGTACGCTTTCAAAAACTGCTGGATCTTATGTTGAGCCACCACGTCCAGTCCGATCGTGGGCTCGTCCAGAAACAAGACATCCGGCTGGTGCAACAACGCCGCAATCAGCTCCATCTTCATCCGCTCGCCCAGCGAAAGCTCTCGCACCGGTTGGCCCAACAAACGAGTCACGTCCAGCATGTCCGTCAGTTCATCCCGAGTTCGATCAAACTGCTCTCGCGGCACGCCGTAAATGTGCTGATTCAATCGAAACGACTCGGCCGCCGGCAGGTCCCACCAGAGTTGATTCTTTTGGCCCATCACCAGAGCGAATTTTCGCCGGTACGAATTCTCCCGCTCCCACGGAACGTGCCCCAAAACTTGGCAGGTTCCCGAATCCGGATTGATGACCCCCGAAAGCAGCTTTAGCGTCGTCGTTTTGCCGGCTCCGTTTGGCCCTAGAAAAGCTACGAACTCGCCCCGATCGACGGTTAGGTCAATATCACGAACCGCGTGAACCTCACGATACTCGCGATGGAATAGCCCGCGAACCGACGCCAAAATCCCTTCCTGTTTTTGGTAAACACGATAGGACTTGCACAAATTTTTGATTTCAATCGCAGGCATGGGTCCAGTATAGAGACGGCTCCAGCCGATCGACAGACGGCACCACTCGATCGAATGATCTCTGCAAATAGGCGGTTTCCCGTTATGATTCCGAGCATGGAATCGAACCCACAAAACTCGCCCCTTCAATCGCCACTACGGATCGGCATCGGTCATGACACCCACCGGCTAAAACCCGGCGGGCCGCTGTGGCTGGGCGGTGTCGAAATCGATCACGACCAGTCATTGGACGGGCACAGCGATGCCGACGTCTTACTGCACGCCGTCACCGACGCCTTGCTAGGAGCCGCCGCGCTTGGCGATATCGGAGAACTCTTTCCCAACACGGACGCAGCCAACAAAAATCGCAACTCGGCCGAAATGCTCAGCATTGCCGCCGAACAAGTTCGCGAGGCAGGTTTTGCAATCGTCAACCTTGATTGCATCGTTTTCGCTCAAGCGCCCAAGCTGTCGATTTACAAACGCCCCATGGCAATCCGCATGGCGCAAGTGCTGATGATTTCCCCAGATCAGATCGGCGTCAAAGCCAAAACTGGGGAAGGAGTCGGCCCGGTTGGCGAAGGAGAAATCATGCAGGCTCAATGCGTGGCCCTGCTTCAAAAGAGCTGACGTAATTGGAGGTCAGAAATCGGAGGCCGGAGGTGCCAAATCTCAAATCTCAAATGACAAATTGAATCTGACGCAAACGCTCACCGCCAGCTGAAAAGTTAACTTTCGCGGAAATAAAAACACCGAACACCGAACACCGAACACCGAACACCGAACACCGAACACCGAACACCGAACACCGAACACCGAACACCGAACACCGAACACCGAACACCGAACCCTGAACCCTGAACCCTGAACCCTGAACCCTGAACCCTGAACCCTGAACCCTGAACCTACAACGCGAATCCTTGGCATTGACCCGGGCCTAAACATCACGGGCTACGGCGTGCTGGCCGTGCGCGGTAACGATCTGGAGCTGGTCGAAGCCGGTGTCATCCGCAGCGTTCGCTCGCAGGATCTGGCCTTGCGACTCAAGTCCATTCACGACGGCCTATTGGATGTAATCGATTCGCTCAAACCCGACTGCATGGGGCTCGAACAACTTTACAGCCACTACCAACGGCCTCAAACGGCCATCATCATGGGACACGCGAGAGGCGTCATTTGCTTGGCCGCCGGGCAGCGTGAACTTCCGCTCGTTTCCTATGCCGCAACTCAAGTTAAAAAAGTGCTCACCGGCAACGGGCGGGCACCCAAGACCCAAGTCCAATTGGCCGTTGCCCGACATCTGGCATTAGACGACATTCCCGAACCGCCCGATGTCGCCGACGCCCTCGCGATCGCGATCTGTCACTACTACCTGTCACTGAAACCATCGAGCCTGACTTGATTACCAAAATTACCGGCCAGCTGGTCGAACTGACTGACGATGCGGCAACGCTTGCCATCGACCCCTTCGAATACGAAGTGCTGGTGCCCGATTTCACTCGCCGTCACCTGCAAATGAAACTTCAGGAAACCGTGACCCTATTCACCATTCAATACATCGATGGCAACGTGCAGAAGGGCGGTCGCATGACGCCTCGCCTGATCGGGTTTAACGGCGACATCGAGCGCCAGTTTTTTGAGATGTTCTGTAGCGTCGATGGCGTCGGGGTCAAAAAAGCGCTTCGAGCCATGGTGCGTCCGGTGCCAGACATCGCATCGGCGATCGAGCAGCAAGACATCAAGGTTCTAACCACACTGCCGGGAATCGGGGCGGCAACAGCCGAGCGAATCGTAGCCAAGCTTCGTCGCAAGATGGCTCGCTTTGCGCTGCTGGTCGCAGCCGACATGAACAGCCAAGGAGAGTCATCTTCAACCAACAACGTCGCCGACGAGACCTTCCAAGTTCTCTTGTCACTCGGCCACAGCGAAACCGAAGCGCGTCGCTTGCTGGACGTTCCGCTCGCCAGCAAGAAGAAGTTCAAAAATGTCGAGGCGCTCCTCCAAGCCGTCTACGATCAGAACAACGAGGAATAGCGGGACAAGAGGCGAATCCAGCTTTAAAACACCGAACCTCCAACAGTACAAACGTGCCCATGCAAAAACGCAAGCGAACAGAACGTTCGCTTGCGTTTAAGATTTTCGTATTTTCAGATCAACCGATTAAAAAATATCGGTGACGAACTGGTGCCCCCAGTGGTAACGGCGGCTGCTTGGGTAGTAGTTGTGCCAAGCCTTGTTGTAAACAGGAATTCGCATCTCTTTGGGATACCGGTAGTACATGCTGTCAGAGCTACGCATGTAGTTGTTGCCGTAATAGTTGTGAGGGTAAGTCACATACGGATAGTGGTAAAACCGATCGTAGTTTTGAGACGTGTTGTTGCCGCCCCAAGTAGCGCCGTAGGCGTGGGTTTGAGCTTCAACCGACTGAGCCGACAGCATGACGACTACGGCAGCAAGTGAAGCGATCGCAAGACGAAGAATCATGGAGGTTTCCTCCGAGTACGTTCAATCGCGACGAACCGTCAGCGATGAACCAGGGTTGGTTTCCGGGACTCACGATTCATCGGCAATCGTCATTGCCAGAATTAAACGATTCTTCCGAATAACAGTCAAAAGTTCACAGGGTGCAGTTTGCAGCCTCCTCTTGGTCCACCGCAGGTTCGCCCACACCTGTCCCCTGAAAACTGCACACTTTCGACTACGCCTCCGGCATTTTTCCAGCGGCAATGTCGTCCTCAAACTGGTCCATCATCGGCCAGTCGATCGCGCACGTTCCGAAGTCAGACAAGTGCAAATAGCCCTCAACCCGAGCGATTGCCGCATCGATCAACGCGTCATCCTTACGAAAAATGGGGCCGTGGCTGGGCAGCAGCCACTCGACATCACTATTTCGAATTCGCTTGAGTGATGAAATGAATGACTCCAGATCGCTACCGTGATGAGCATCAATCGCACCGATGCCTCCGTCCCGATAGATGTTGTCACCACTGAACAGATACTTGCCAAGGCGAAACGACAGCTGACTGTCCGTGTGCCCCTGAGTCAGCCAAACTTCCAGCTTCAGATCCCCGACCTCAATGGTGTCTCCATCGTTGAGCAACCGTTCGATCTCGACCGGCGGCATGGCCATGTCGATCCCTTGAGCTTCGATCAATGCGAACGTTTTGATCCGATCACCTGTTCGCAAGGGCTCGGCTGCTAACGGATGAGCCATTACCGGACAACGTAGAATCTGCCTGGCTTTCGCCAGTCCTTGAATGTGATCGACGTCCGCATGAGTCGCAATCAATCCCTGACAACCAGCGAATGGCATGTCGATTTCGCGAATCATTTTCACGATATCGTCCACCACATCTTCATAACCGATATCGATCATCACCCATTGGTCGCCATCGAAAATCAGGTACACGTTGCACCCAAGCACCTGACCAACCTGATGATTGACTTCGATGATGTTCGGGAAGATGGGCTTGCGTTCTAACATGTTGTCCGATGAGTGGCTGGCTTGCGACAAAAAGAGGCTGGCTGGCTGAACTAGATTCTAAGAGCGACCTCGGATCGCTTCAACCTGCACACGGTGGTCCCCTGATCGATCCCAACAAACGAAGCTGCTGTGCATTTGAATCGCTAGCGGATTATTCATCCAGCGCGTGAGTCAGCCCGGCTCGATAATCTGGGTACAAAAAATCGATCGAGAAGTGCTGCTGCAATTTCCGATTGCTGATCCGCTTACTGCTTGACGCACGCGATTCCTGCGGCGCCACTGCATCCGGTTCCCACGGAATTGGGCCAACGCCAAAACGATCCGCGATCCAATCGTAATAATCTCGACGCAACGGCGGCCGGCCATCAGAAACCAAAAACGTTTGAGCCAATGAATCGGTATTGTCCGGATCCACATCGACACTGTGAGCAATCAGCTGCACGATGCGGGCTCCGTCATCCACCTGAATCAGATTCAAATAGCCGAAAGGTGAAAGTCGATCCCACTGTTTGTCCAAAATCTGTTGTCGAGTTGGAACACGATCGGGCCCGTAGATGCCGGCAAACCGGAGAATCGTCGCGCGTGATCCCCACCGACTTTCCATGAGCAATTGCTCAGCCTCAAGGCACGCCTTGCCGCCCTCGCGTTTTGGTTCCGTGCGAGCTTCCTCATCGATCCAAGCTCCATCAAAATTTCCGTACACGCCGGTGGAGCTGACATAGATCACGTGCTGAATCGATTCTGGCAAAGCGTCCAGTACGTTTTTCAGGCCCTCGACATAAACTTTTCGAATGTCTGAGTAGACCGATCGATCCATGCCCACTGCGATCAGGACGGTATCGACCTGCGGTAGATTGACGAGTGTTTCCGGACGCGTCACGTCCGCCAGAAAAGGCGAGTAACCTTCCTCAGAGAGCGCCTGCTGGCGGTTATCCGACCGAGTCACCGCAATTACGTCGTCACCGGCGTTGTTCCACAACCGAGCCACGCGAGCTCCCAAATAGCCGCAGCCGAACACCAATCTTCGTTTCATCGTCATCAGGTCGCTCATTTCAGCGTCGCTTGGAGGTGCTTGCAGGCAACTGCGGTGTGTTTCCCATTTGTCAAAACCGCGGTTAAAATGAGCCTGCCCGGTAAAAACCGGCATCTGAAGGCTCTCGCGTATTTTCGGCGGGCTCGATTTTCGCCTGTATTTGCCATAACTTTAACCTACAGTTATGCGGTCAACACGGCGGGCGAGGTAGCTCACGCCAAAATACCTGAAAAATCGTTACTCCCTGTTCACTCTCGGAACCGTTTTGATGCTGTCGACTTCACGACCTTCGATCGCTCTGCTACCGGTGATCCTAGTGATCACGCTCGGATTCGATTCGCCCAGCTGGAAAGCGAGCGCGACAGCCGCGATGATCCAAGTCGTGACCGAAGATCCAGAAACGATTCCGGCCGATGACGATGAGCTTGATGACGAATTGGACCTGCCGCTGGACCTAGATATTCCGCTGGATCGACCGACTCGTCCTGAGGAAATGGACCTTGCGCCGAGAAGTGAATCCGATTCGCCCGACGCTGCCAAACCTGAAGATGAAGAAGATTCTAGTTCGGCCGCCATGTCGACGCCCGATCCAAAAGCGGACCCGAAATCGGACACCGATTCACTTTCGCAAGAAGACAATGTTGAACTAGCCGCCACCTCGCTTGATTTTCTGTTTGATGGAAAATCTCCTTCCACGTTAGAAGAACTCAAAGCGATGGAGGAACATTTTGCATCCCTTGCCGATCAGGTCTCTCCAGCAACCGTCAACATTCAGATCGGAATGGCTCAAGGTTCTGGCGTCGTTGTTTCGGACGATGGCTATATTCTGACAGCAGCTCATGTGATTGGTCGCCCAGGCGGTGTTGCAAATGTGACCTTTCCCGACGGTCGCATCGTTGAAGCCAACACGTTGGGGCTTGCCCGGAATCTTGATTACGGAATGTTGAAGATTGCCGAAACGGAAGGCAAGCGTTTTCCTCACCTAGAAATCGGCCTGTCGGCCGAACTGCAACCCGGTCAATGGGTCATGGCGGTTGGGCACCCTGGTGGCATCGATGAAAAGCGAGGGCTGGTCTTCCGAGCCGGCCGCATCATCAGCAACCATCACTCGCGACTGCAAACCGACTGCACGCTTGTGGGTGGTGATTCAGGTGGACCATTGGTCGACATGAACGGAGAAGTAATCGGAATCCATAGCCGCATCGGGTCCAAGCTCTGGGACAATCTACACGCGCCGATCGATGTCTATTCGGACAATTGGGACAAAATGGATCGGGGCTTGGTGATCGATGGAACTCCCTACATGGGTTTCACTGTCCGACCGAACTCCAACCGAATCACCGACGTCAAAGACAAAGGACCGGCCGACAAAGCTGGACTTAAACCGATGGATCGAATCGTGGGAATCGATGGAATCAAGATTTCAACCTATAACGAATTGGAATTAGCAATCGCAAAGCTTTTGCCCTTTCAAAAAACCACCTTCAAGATCAAGCGACGCAGCAAGACAATGTCTCTGGAAGTCGTCGTTGGCGAAAGCAACTAGCCCTGACAACCGTATGATTTTCAACCTGTACAATTCTTCCCTCCGAGCCAACAGCATCTTCTCGCTGTTGATTCTGATCGCAATCACCTCTAGCTCAATCTGCGTCCCGACCTCGTCCTTTGCCGCTTTGGTTCAAGACAGCGACTCGCAGGACTTGGGTGAGCAAGACGAGGACCCTGCTGAAGAAGACGAAGCGGAAGAACAAGAAGATGACTCGGACGAACCGTACCAACTAAGCCCCAATCGCCGACGCCGCTCGCAAAGCAAACGCAATGTCGAACAGTACTCCAAACGAGCTAACAATTTTGTTGCCCTTTTTCAGCCAGTCGTCGAATCCGCCAGCAAGTCAGTCGTGCAAATTTACTCGGGTGGCCGACAGTTGGCTCTGGGATTGATCGTTGACTCGGACGGTCTGATCCTGACGAAGGCCAGCGAGCTAAAGGGGGAACTCAAATGCCAGTTGCCCAATGGAAAACTCTTGCCGGCTGAAGTGTACGGCATTCATGCTCAATCCGATCTAGCGATGCTGCGAGTCAAAGCAGCTAGTTTGAACGTGGTCCAGTTCGCTACCGACCCCGCACCGCAGATTGGTCAGTGGGTCGCGTCGCCACTGCCAGACAATGACCCTCTCGTTGGAATCGTCAGCGTCAACACACGAGAAATCCCTCCTTCCACGCCATTTATTGGAATCTCGATGACTGATTTGGAGGACCGCGATGGTGTCCGGATCACGTTCATCGTCAGCAAGTCACCCGCCGACGAAGCAGGATTGTGGGTCAATGATGTGATCACGCGAATCGATTCGACCGACACCACCGACATTGAATCGCTTCGCGAAACGTTAGGACAATACGACCCGGGTGAACGGATTACGTTGACGATCATGCGAGGTGATACCGAAAAGAAAATCAAACTGACCTTGGCCGAAAAAGACAAGGCCAGTCCGCAAAACCAACGCAGCAATCAACAGAATAGCATGGGCAGCAAGTTAAGCCGACGCAGAAAGGCGTTTCCGGATGCGTTCCAGCACGACAGCATGTTGACGGCAAGAAACTGTGGTGGCCCCGTCGTCAACATTGACGGCAAGGTCATTGGCATCAACATCGCACGAGCCGGTCGAGTCGCCAATTACTCGCTGCCGGTCTCCACCATTGAGCCGATCCTTGCCGAATTAAAAACTGGCAATCTGGCACCTGAAATCGTCAACAAGGAAGCCATTTCCAAGATTGACTTGGAACTTGAAGAACTCGCCGAACGACTGGGCAACATTCCCAACCGAGTTGCCGAGATGGAACGAAAGCTAGAAGCGGAACAGATTCGCCGCGACGAGCTAAGTCAGATCATGAACGACTTGAAAGAGCGACTAAAAAGACAGGACGAACAATTGGCTCGCCAGCGTAAAACCTTGAGCGGACTCAATGGCGAACTGAAACAAGCCGAACAGGTGCGAAAGCGGCTCAACGAAGACCGCAAGCTGCTCTCCACAGGACGGCGGTAGTCTTACACCGACACGGCACAGGCTCCGGAGGAGTCCTCGTCGGTAGCTCGGTGGCGGAAGCCCCGAGAACCCGTGACGTTAAAATCATTCCGTCGCCCCGGACGAGGCTGTGTTGTTTCTAGCCGTTTTGGCGCTAGCCACGGACGAACCACCATTGTCCGGGGCTAGCGCCCAAACGGCTGGTATTAATAGGCCATGTTTCCATAAAATCACGGCCGCGGAGAGGCTGTGATTTTTTGTGACATGCGTTCCAATAGGTGGTTCGCGCCGTTCGTCGTAGCGGCTTCAGTCGCTTGAAAACGACAACCGAAAGCCTAAAGGATTTACTACGAACCTTGCTCTCGAAAAAATCACAGCCGTGACAGGGCTGTCGAATTTGCCTTCACTGCACCAGCTCAAACCGCGACCGTTTCCAGATTCGCCTCAGAGGGTACCAAGACCTCGATCGGTCGCATCGGATCGGCACCCAATGTCCCAACCAATTCGTCCAAATATTCGGGCGAAGACACATGAGCCAACTTTTCAGTCGCCTCCTCCAAACGCGATTTCAGCTGAAGCTCGCTGACCAAATCCTTTCGATTGGGTTCGTCGATACAGGCTTGCAGGCCTTCCAACTTCCGCGTCCAAAGCTTGATATCGTTCTGCTGCTTGTGAGCCAAACGCTCGTGGTACCAATCACTCGCCAATAAATATTCGCGTGTGAACATTTTTCGAACTTCCGGGCTGGTAACCTCGTGACCATGCCAATTGCCGTTGGCCATGATGCTCAGCAACGCCTGCAACGGCGGACAAGCCAACTTGTAGCTGCCGTCTTCGAGGTACTGTCTGGCCACACGTTGATGAGCCTCGATGATGTAGTTGATTCCGTCGGCATAGGAGTCATGATCTTGCAAAGCCGGATTAAGAATCTCTTCCGTGAATACCTTGGATGGATTGTCAAAAACGCGAGACAGGTAGTGGGTCAGAAAGCGAGGCGTCATGCGATAGCCAAGTCGACTGGCCAGAATTCGCTCGCCGTTGTGATCGAAGTCATCGATTTTCTCGAGCATTCGATTCTCAATTAAGTTAGCCGGATCGCGTTCGTCTGGGCCCATGCGGCACCAAACTTCTGGGATCAACAGACTGATGTCGTGTCCGACTTCAAAATCTGGCCCGACGTGACCGGCCGGAGTACTGAACCCACCCAACTCTGTCAGGATCATCGCGACCAAAGCGGCATTCAGATCCGCGGTGGTCATCAACATATTGAATGGGCCCTTCGTCAACGCACCTTCGCTGCCGGCTCCCGTTGTGCTTGGACTTTTTCCGGTCAACGAACACACGTAGTCCATCATCAATTCGGGAAGCTCTTGATAGTGCAAGGGACTGTAGACCGCCAGCGAGCGAATCCCATCCTTGGCTGATGGAGGATTGTTTCGACGGCCACTCAAAATCGCGCCGACGGGAACATGAACCGGCTGATCCATAGGAATCGCTCGGAACAAACGCACGCCAATCTGCGCCAGATAGGTATCGCGTGAGCGAACCATGTCGGGGCGATCCTGCAAGTATCGCGGGTTCTTGGTCGGCACGCCGTTCATCAGACGCGGATGAGCACTGCTGACGACGTAACCTTCCTCTTGCTTGCTGGCTCCGACCAACAAGTCCTGCATCGGCTGGGTGTACTGGTCGAAACCAATCACGTCGTCCACCAATTCAGCCGCTTCGTCGGACGTTAACGGTTCGAAGTTACTGATAAAATTGCCCGGTCGAGCCAAATCAAATTCGGTTTGCTCGTCCAGACCTCGGTGCACAGCATCATCCGGCCTTTGGAACAGTCGGAACTCGCAGTTGCGAACAAATTTGTAACTTCCCGCCTTCTTGACCGCGGCCCCCGCATCTTGAATTAAGTCGGCGTTCACCACCGTGCTAGCGCTGATATCGTCTTCCATCTGAACCTTTGCAGCCGCGATAAAATCCTGACGCACTTTGAACGTACGCCAACGCCCATTGGACAAGCCGACTCGCAAGTAAGTTCCCACTAGGCTGCGATCGCCCACTTTCAATTCATGGCCCGGAGATCCATTGACCACGTCGACACCAAAGTGGTCACGCCAATCGCCTTCCATTCCTCGCCGAGTGAAACGCTTGATGATGAACGCCAGCCCGTAAATGTGCGCCGGGATCGAGTCCAGCCATTGGTTGTACGCGTCGTTAAAGTCGTTCGAATGCGACAACAGTTTGATGCAACTACCCAGTGACCGCGCCGGGTCAAGGAACTTGCGTCGAACGCCATCCTGATAAGTTGGTTTGTCGCCGTAGTCAGATCGCCAACGTGTTGTAAAGTCGTAGCCAAAAATCTCGTCCAGTTTTGCAAAATCCGTTTCTTGGTCGACCACGAAGATGGGACCGTACAACATGTAGTCTCTCAGGCTTTTACTGATCTCGCTTTTTCCCCCGCCGCTGACCGTGCACGGCTTGTGACAGAACACGCCCTCGCCCACTGTCCCGACAAGCCGCCAAGAGGGTGCCGCTGGATGTTTCTCAAGCCGAATCTGGTAGCCACTTGGCGCGATGTAGACGTTTTCTGGAGAAAGCGCAATCTGATGCTCACTACCATCGGACCGAGTCCACGACACGCAGCGTTTGTTCAATGAAACGTGTGCGTTTTCCGGGATGTAAATCAATGAGGGAAACTTTCGATCGACTCCATATCCGTCCGGGCGGGCGTCGACAAACGCCGCGTAGTCACGAGCCACGTCTTCGAAACTCCGCCCGTTGTAGCGACGGCTGTTGACCTGAAATTCATCGCCCAGCGAATACGACGCGAATGCCAAAGCACCGCCCGCGTGTTCTTCTTCGACGCCACCCATCAAGTTCGCAGCGTAGCTGATCTGAGTTTTGACTTCTTTTTTGCAGTAGCCGTAATAGTTGTCCGCAATCAACGTAACAACGACTCCAGTTTCATCGCGACAGGTCAACTTGAATGCCGTGCCGTTGTTGTAGCATTCGTCTGGTTCCGACCAGCACATCCCGTCTTGCTTCTGTCGTTCGGTCGCGTCGTTCACGTGAGGCAAACCCAGATCCTTCTTGGGGATCGAAGTCAAATGCGGAGCAAGAATCACGCATCCTGTGTGGCCGCTCCAACCGTGCACATCAAGAGCGGCGTTTTTCGTCGGCACCAGCGGATCACCCGCGTTGCCAAAAATCGATTCAACAAAATCTAGGTTGCTGACCAAACTAGCCGGTGCAAAGAAACGAACCTCGATGGTTTGAGCCGGACAAACGCCGGGCACCTCGGGACATACCAGTGGCCGCAGCATTAAAGACACCCACGAGAACGCCTGCCGTGCCGATTCGGACGTGTATGGCAACAGTAACATTTCCTTGGGTGGCTTGAGTGCCGCCTGCATCAAACGAGCGAACGTCTGCTTGGGCACCGCACGCTTGTCGCCCGGGATCGGTAGACCGCCTTCAACGATATGGAAGGTGCCGGCAGTGGTGCGGCGATCATGAACCGGGTTGTTTAATACTCCATTTCGCAACCTGCGTGAGTCAACCAGCTTATTGGTGAACGCGTACCCGTCCGCTGGCAGGCTTAACTCGCGAGCCATCCCGTGTCGATCCAGCACCAAACTGGACGAAGGCACGCGTAACGGAGTTTCCAAATTCAAGTCGGCGAAATAGCTGCCCAGAAACGCTTCAATTCGAGCGTCGATCGGGGCGCGATGACCATCGAGTAAACGGTTTTTCTCGCGCAAGTTTTCGAGAATGCCCTGCGAAAATCTGGCCAGCGAACGCTCTTCTTCCGGCGCCGTCAGACCGGCAGCCGATAGTTGCAGCGAAATGTAGCTGCGCAAATTTTCACGTTCGACCGGGTCATTGGAAACTTCGCGGTTCCATCCGAGTGCTCGTTGAAGTTCTTCAGGCGTTTCGTGCTGATGGAGAGGCATCGATCAAAGTTCCTTGTTCACGATTTTCGGAAGTGGACGAAACAGAAAATGAGAATCCTGCTTACGATTGCCAACTTATCAAAAATCATGACTTTCAGTTGGCTTTTTCCGACACGCAACCATCGCGGGAACTTCATCTCCCTTTAGGCAGCCCTAACGGAAGCTAAGCTAACTAAATAAGATTGGTTTAACCCGGTGAGCAACCCGATCGATTATGGATTTCGAGGACCGGTTCCAAAGGTGATCTCGCTGCAAACTTTGGCCGCGGCCGTCGTTCGACAACGACAAACCAATGCGAGAGCGATTCAAATCAAGACAACGGAGACAGGATCGGTGCTTGAAAACTGATCAAACCGCCCCGTCGAGCGTAGTTGGCGAAAACGATATCAACGTCCGCTCGATCAACTTTCCCGTCCCGATTGATATCGTACAGATTGCCGATGTCTCCCTGCGTGTTGGGGGTTCGGTTCCTTAACACGCCTCGCACGTCCGACAGGTTGACGAACACTGGCCTACCGAGCGACAAATTAAAGTTGGCCACGTTACCGACTTGATTGCCAAAATAGAAAGTATCGGCTGCCTCAAGTCCGGTGCTGCCATTTGCTCTAATGGTCACCTGCAGCCACTGGTTCTTGATCGCATGATCGGGCCATTCAAGCACAACGCGTGTTGTACTAGAAGAACCACCATTGATCGTTCTGACCAACGGAAGAGGTACGTCGGAATCGGCACCGAGGAGTAACCACTCGTCCGGCTCACCCGAATTCCCCACCCGGAATTCGAAATCTTCTACGGATAATTCATCACGCGGGAGATCAGCAAAATCGATCACCACTCGATTCAGCCCACGATCATAATTGGTCAAGTTATTCGCCCCGGAAATTTCACCCGGCAACAATGCTTGGATGGTGGAGTCCACTTCAGTGTCCCCAAACTCGGCCGACCCTCCATAAGCAACCCCACGCCCAACGACCTGCGTTGCTTGGCTAATTGTGCGGAAGGTATTCCGACCCGTGACATTCGAAACGGGTGAAGTTAGGGAGACGTTCCGCTGGAGGAACGGACCCGGTCGATCAACCAAGTTTTCACTGAACACAAGGTTGTCGGAATTCGTTGCCCAGACCAGTGAACGCCGATCGACCCCAAGTCCATCGCCATGGCCGCGATCTTCCAAATGAGACCGACGGAACAGGTTGCCAGCCACATTAACTTCTGACGCATTGGAAATCGTAATGTTGGTTCCGATAACTCGATCGAACAAGTTATTCTCGATTCGCAGATCTTCATGCCCACGGGAGTTGGTCGACGGATCGGCCGTGATCGAAATTCCTCCACCGTGCCGTGTGTACGGACTGTCAAGCTGAAAACCAACATCGGAAATGTGATTATTTTCAACCACCACCGAACTCGCAAACCCGGCCTCAGCGAAAAACTCGGACTCCGGCGCTATTAAAACCCCGGTGGTAGCGATGTGACGGATCGTGTTGCCGGCAACTGTGCCGCCATCTGCCTTCAAAGCCAGTCCTCGCGCTCGTGTGTTTTCAAATACGGAGTCAAGAATTTGGAAACCGGCTCCATTGCGGTCAAGATTTTGCACAAGGTCACCAGCGGCGTTGGGGATTGGTTGCGACAGTTCCAATCTCAACCCATCACGAAACTGATTTTGGGCACCAGCCAATCCCGGCAACCATTGATCTCGGGCGGCACCGAAGTTAATGCCGGTGTTCGCCGCCCCCGAAACTCCTGTGATCGTAGACTCGTGGTAGCGTCCAGTTGATTCACTGAAGACTCGGATTCGATCCCCGACCTCAAACACCGACAAGTTCCACTTCCTTGCCACAACAATCGAATTACCATCGTTGCGAACAAGTAATTGATAGTCGCCGTTGATTGCGACACCATCATCTCCCATGCTTGAGAAATGGGCTCGTTCAATGCGTGGGCCAACGTTGGCGTTTTTACTATGAAACGCATCGTAATTACTCGACAACAATCGATCGACGCTGGCTCCGGCGGGTCGCGATCCCGGGGCGACCGTCAAACCGATGTACTCATTGGCACCGCCGCCTGTTTCAAAAAACGCAAAACTTGTGCTCGCATGGACGGTCACATCTTCTAGGCGCGTGCGTTCCGAATCAGCAACCCAGACGGCGTGAGGCGTTTGAATTGGTAGCGTCAGCGACACAAAATCGCCGACGGCAGTTGAATCGCGGGTCGCATGAACAGCTTGAATTCGCACTGTCCGAGACGACCGTGACGAGACACTTGCACCGAACCGAGTCGTAGAGTTCGCTTTAACTTCGCCCGTGTTGGCTTCATAGGTAATCACTCGAGTCGAGCTACCGACGGTCGGTAACGCGTAGCCTTGGTGAATTTGAACATCCATCCATGAACCATCGCTGGCAAACCTCGTCACCGTGCCTTGGGTAAATGGCAGTTGAGCGTAATCCACCGTCAGTCCTTGGACCGTCACGTCATTGGAATACTGCAAACGAATTGCCGTATTCTGCTCAGTAGCAATCGCCGTGACACCGTCAGCAACAATGTCCAAATGCTCTGCGTACGAAATGAATAACTGAGCGCCTCTACCGCTGTTTGACGCAATGTCGTACTCACCCGGAACGACGGTGACTTTGTTGAATCCAAAGACAATCGCCTCACCGATTTGTGATGCCAAAGATCGTCGAAGTTCGTTGTCTAGGTTTGCCGTAGCGAATGTCTGACTTTCCAAAGAATGGAACGAATCATCGCTGCGAGCCTTGAAAACATCAGCAGTGATCGAGCTGAATTGTGTCCCATCATTTTGGTTGTCATCAACACCGGTGACGGTGACCGTCTGCGCTTCTTGCCAATTGTCGGGAGTAAACACTAACAGTCGCTGATCTATCGCAAATTCACTCGAATCATTGACCGTGACCCGGATCAAAACTTCGTTTTGCGGACGCTGATACAGTTGCACATCAAACGAATCCGTGGTGCCTGCTTCAGAAACACGAGTGAACCCGTCGCTCTGAAGAACCGCGAAACCAGGCCCATCTTGTTTGACGATACTGAAATCGTGCGTAAAGCTGTCAAAACTGTCGCTCTCACCGCCGCCGAATCCAACGTAAATGACATCACCGGCCTCTAAGTAGCCTAACGCCGTATCGAAACTTTGGTTGTTTCCCAAAAGTCGTTTTCGCGCTATGGGATCCTGATCATTGACGTGAATTACGACATCAATTCCACCAGATTGACTGTTGGTCGTCAGGAAACTGTCATCGATTTCATAGAATCCGTCTTGTTGAACTGTCCACGCCGCAATCGCGAACCGAGCCTTTCGGTTGTTGCTTTCATTCTGCTGGTAACCTGCACCGACGTGACCGCCCGCCCTGCTTAAACGCAGGTAGCGATCGGGTTCATCGAAGTCAAAACTCTCGGTTCCTCGCGGGCGGTAGTGAGGCCCAGCGGTTTGCAGCGGCTGATAGTTTTCGGGTCGCCCAAAACGTTCGCCGCTCGCGTCATCCGACTCAAGACCATCCCAGTCTGCCGGCGCATTCCACAAGTACTGCCAGCCCGAGCTTGGATCTCCAATTTGGAAGTCATCGCGGTAGTCCGCTTGTACAACACCCGCCAGCAATTGACGAGGCTCAAGCGACTCAAACGAAAAGGCTCGCGAACGACGAGACTTGGTTCTGGGAAGTGCTCGACGATCGAATCCGAATTGCCGGAGCCAATCGTTCAATCTTTGAAGTCGTTTCATCGCGGCGGGCCTGAGTAGTCAAGGGAGGAGTAACCGCGCGTATCGTTTTAATTTGCGCGATTTGAAGCCTCCAGACTAAATACGGGCTGGACGTTGCGACATCGAAAACGCCGAAAATATCAGCGATTTTCAGTCGACATTCGGAGTGCTAGCTTGCCTAACCCGAACTTACTGCCCTAGATAGGCGGTCAGAATGACCTGCGCAGCCAGCTTATCGAGCATGGCTTTCCGCTTTTTGCCCGACAGGTTTGTCTGATTCAGCATTTCCCGAGCAATGGACGTGGTGTATCGCTCGTCAATGTAATCGACCGGCAAGGAAGTCACTTCCGATAGCCATTGGCCAAACTCGACTGCCTGTTTCGACTTCGCACTGGCGTCGCCGCTCATGTGAACAGGCAGGCCCACGACGAAGCCAACGAGTTGCTCCGCCTGAACCAAGTTCACAAAGTACTGTCGATCGAGTTCCAACGTGCGGCGATTGAGCACTTCGAGAGGTGTGGCGATTGTTTGGCTCGGATCACTGATCGCAACGCCAATCCGAACGGTTCCGAAATCGATGCCTGCGAGTCTTCCCTCCGATGGAAGTGACTCACCATTCGAGTTGTCAGAAACAGGATCCAAGTTCAGGGTGGGGTTCAGGGTTTCAGGGTTGAGATTTGGAAGGTGTTCTGCATTCCGACTTCCGACTTCCGGCTTGCAAACTACAAATACTCGTCCCAACCGAGCTCCGTCAGTCGTGCGACCACTTCCTTGATCGCGGCCTCGTCGTTGCGGTTAGCGATCAGCGTCGCGTCGGGCGTCTGAATGACAATCGCATCTTCCATGCCCACGGTCACAATCAGATGCTCTCCGTCCCCACGCACAATCGAGTTCTTCGTGTTGATGGCGATGTGTTTGCCTTCGAGCGTATTTCCTTGCTCGTCGACACCCTTCTGACGCGGCACTGCCGTCCAATTGCCCAAATCGTCCCACTGATAGGGAGCCTCAATCACGTGAACATTGTCATAACGTTCCATCACCGCATAATCGATCGATGTTCCCTTGATCGCACAAAATTCCGTTTCAAGCACGTCGGCGAAATTTGGTTTGCCGATTGCCGCACCAATCGCATCAACATGGGTCGCCATTTCAGGTTCAAACTTTCGCAACGCATCGAGAATCGTTTTCGCTTTCCAGACAAAGATGCCAGAGTTCCAATAGAACGTGCCGGCAGCAAGAAATTCCTCTGCCGTTTTCGCATCCGGTTTCTCACGAAATCGATTTACCGGATAGGTTGGAAACTTGGTCCCGGCTGCCGCGTCTGGCGAACGTTCAATGTAACCAAACACCTCTGCCGGATACGTTGGCTTGATACCGAAGGTAACAATGCGAGTCGGATCTTGTTCAACCAAGTCGGCCGCTTGTTGAATCGCTGCTTGGAACACATCGTCTGGACCAATGACATGATCGGCCGGCATCACCACCATCGTCGCCTCGGGATCTTGAGCCGCCACCCACGCCGCCGCCAGCCCAACACACGGCGCTGTGTCTCGTTTGGCGGGTTCACCAATAATGGACTCGCGCGGCACATCTGGCAACTGATCCGAAATCGAATCGACCAGCAATTGGTTGGTCACAATAAGCACGTTTTTGGAATCGCACAGCCCGTCTAGGCGATCGACCGTCGACTGGATCATCGAACGATCGCCCGCCAGATTCAACAACTGCTTGGGAGAAAGTTTACGGCTTTCTGGCCAGAACCGAGTTCCCGCACCGCCAGCCATGATGGTTGCATAAAGCATAAATATCCTTGGTTGATAATTAGACGAAGTATCGATCTTCCGTAATCGAATCCTCGGTCGAAAGTTTGTCCTTCAACTGATTTACATCGAGAGCGAAAAGCGGATTGATCTCAACCTTCACACCGTCAGCGACAGTGATGCCTGCCTCCTCAAGCCACCGCGTATGCAATGCGACGATTGCATCCTTCACATGTTGCGGTGTTTCCGAAGGAGCCGGCGGAGCGTTTTTGACGGCACAGAAGCCATCGGCAGGATCCACCTCACACACGATCGCGTTCTTCGCTGACGGAAGCAGGTCGAAAATAAATCGCTCAAACTTAGTCGCATTGTTTTCAGTTGGTTTGACCAACGTTCCCTGCGAATCCACGAACGCCACTTTTTTGTGTGCATGGTGGAACGGCAGCGCGTCGGCTTGATCGCTCGTCCGCTCAAGAAACGATCTTTCGAATACGTGAACCGCGATGCTACCCGCCCACAATTTTAAAGAACCATC
This sequence comes from uncultured Pirellulaceae bacterium, assembly GCA_937929805.1. Lineage (GTDB taxonomy): Bacteria > Planctomycetota > Planctomycetia > Pirellulales > Pirellulaceae > Mariniblastus. The sequence goes on along the minus strand of CALFUT010000006.1, from coordinate 109,664 downwards.
GGGCAGCGTCTGTTTGGCGTATTGCTCGGGCAGATCGCTGTATTCAATAATCTGAGTCCGCCCGTCGACCACGACAACGTTACCAACTTTCAGCATCGGATCGTGCTTTCGCACGACCTGCGATGTCATCTCGCTGCCGCTTTCGATGTGATAGCCCAGCAAAGCCGGATCACAGGCTTGAATCAACGGATTATCAACTTGCCCGTAAAAAACATGCTCGATCCCTCGGGATTTCATATCATCAAGACAACCGTCTCGTTTGAGAGCCCCCAGCGTTCCGCCGTGTCCGTCCGGGCTGGCGAAGATCGTCCCCTTGTCCGAGAGTAGAAGTTTGCCATCCGAATCGACGGCGGGCATCGTCCCTTGGCAGAAGATCGTCACGTCATCGGGGTTCATTCCGAAGTAGTCATTGTCTGCCAAAAACTGAGACGTTTCCGCATGAGTAGGCGGGCTGGTCATAATGTAAAACGGAATCGGCTTGCCCGCTTGCTTGCCACGAGCCAACAACTGGTCGATCAGCATGTTGTACAAAGTGCGATCGCTCAGTGGACCGACGGGAAACATTCCCTTGGGATGCTCGAAACCCAGTCGACTGCCCTGCCCTCCGGCAACCAGCACCATCGCGACCTTGCCGGCTTTCAAAGCGGCTTGCCCAAGATCATACGCCGCTTGGTACGATTCAGGATTCGCAAAGTCGTCAGCCGTAATCGCCGGTGGCACTTCCGCCTTCGCAGCCAATTCATCCCACTTGCTCGCACCGCCTGATGAACCGGCCAACGTTTTCAGTTGTTCAAAATCGATTGCTTTAATCTGATCGGCCAGACTTTGCTGAGCCGCCGAATCAAGCTCATCCCAAAAACGCAGCACGTGAGTTTGATCGTAAGGCTGCAAAATCGCTTCTAGTTCCGCTTTCAAGATTCTTCCTGTCGTTTCTCGTAAATGGTTTCTTAGATCGAAGTCACTCGACCGATTGCTCATCTGCCGCCGTTAAAATGACCTCGACCATCACGCTGGCCGGTTGATCCAGCCCCGTCGCTCGAATGATCTCCAACCGAGCACCAAACTTTTGGTGGTCGGTAACACGAATCCGAAACGAATCGACCGGTTCTGCAAACGTCGCCTCAACTTCGGGCACATGCGCCATCGGAGGATGAATCGGCACGTGCAGCACAGCTCGCTCTTGGCTTGGCTCGAACTTGCATCGATAGTAGCCAGTCATCGAATCGACCGAGTCACCATTTCGACGCGTTGCATGTTGAGTCACACTCGGATCGGACAGTAAGTGGTCGACGATCTGCTGGCCGTCGATGGTTTCGGTTGCCACTTCTTCAAAAGAGTCTTCATCAACAATCCCAAGCGAATGCCGAAGCAAGTGCTCGTTCGATTCGGAATCGGATCTGGCAGGCAAGTTTGACATGCGAATCGATTCGTCCCTGAAGTGACACCAAATGAAAAAGGAGCCGCAGCATTTTGCTACGGCTCCCTATGATCTAACTTTCTGGCGTCACGGGCAACCAGCCAAGCAAATTAGCCTTTTTAGGGCCAATCTGGCATTTTTTTCAAGACGTACCTAGGGCGGCCTTGACCAATGCGAGTGGAAACTAACTCAAGCGTTACTGCGCGGTTCAGATTCTCATTAATTTTGCTGGGATGCTCAACTTCGTTGCTGATCTTCCCAACGATGACATTTTCCTCCGAAGACGTCTTGAATTCAAATGTTCGTCGCGTCGGCAGAAAGCCCAAGAACGATCCGTGGAAACTCTCCGAGGCTTCATAAAAGTTTTCCGTTGCAAGTCTTTCAAGCCCTCGCTCGATCTGTGCAACGTCGCGGAATCCGAAGTCACGGTCATGAAACGAAAAGTTGCAAACTGCATCGCTTGACGCCAACACTTCAAGAAACTTCCGCAGGTTTGCAATCGACCGTTCATCTAAGCCCGCGATACTTTCGGTCAAATCGTCATCATCTCCAGTCACGCTTTCAAGCAACTCCAGACTTTGCGAAAAAGCCAAATTAATCGGAGATTCAATCTGGCGAATAGATGGCTGAACAACATGTTCCCGCAATTCAAAACCAAACGATCCGACGGCTGTGCCTGTTACCAACAACTGAGTTTCATCACGATTTGGAATCGGCCCCGTCGCGGCCACAGGCTTTGTCTGTGCCGCCGCTAGCACGGTCACCAGTTCTGTAAAACTTGAAGTCGCTTTGGACGCGAAATCCGCAAATATTCCGTGCGACCCAATAACCGGATGTCCTCGAAAAGTGAGCCGTGCTGTCGCGGCTTCTGGCTGATGGGAAAGACGAGATAACTCTTCCGTCAATTCCTCAATCCGCCCTTTCAGACTCAATCGATCAATCGCGGCATCGGGCGGCAAATCTTCAAGCATCCTTCGAACTGTTCCAATCTCCGAACGCAGATGAGTTTCATCAGAAGTAATCATGACTTTTCCTCCTCGTTCAATGAATCCAGCAACTTGCTTGCGACCGTATTTTCTGATGGGTCCAAATGCACTTCGATAAAGCCCTTCCAGCTCCCACCTCGCCGATGCGACCAGACCCCGTACCAGTAGCAAGTTAGCGATATCAACTCATCGGCTGGAAGGGACAGGTTGGTTAAAAACCCATCAACTTGATAATTCGATTTTACCTTCTTTAAATCGAATAATTCTGGATTTGCCTCTAATGTCGCTTGCTCAGTTTGCCCCTCGGGCAGGCGGTAAAACGTGACGCAGTCGATGTCCCGAGGAGGCCGATTTTCGAGCATTTCGATATCCTCCAAAAAGCTACCATCAACCCACTGAAAACCAGACTCAATTCCAACCGCATAGAGTTCAGCTCGATAATCTATCCAGCCACGTAAAATTTTTCTTCGTTCAGACGAAGTGCCAAAACGCAAGATCACGTCACTTAAAGTGGCTTGGTAGGGAGACCTTGCATTGGACACCGGATCCCGGGCATCAATCGGCGGAAGTATCCCTGCCGCAGTCCAATCTGGAATGGTCATCGGTAAACTCCACCCTTTATCTTACGCAACAAGGAACCCAAATCAGGCCGGAAAGCACTTGGGGGTAACAAACTTTTAGAAAATGTCGCTCATCCCTGCACTTTATAGCCTTATACAGACCGCGAACTTCACTGTCTTTTCCAGTCGACGCTGCTAGTGCTCCGTGAGACCATCGAGCAAAATCCTGACACGGATTTCGGCAGCCCGCCTCAACACATGTTTTAGCAAACGAAAACAGGGAGCAGCAGTTCTATCTGCGGCTCCCTGTCGATACTTCACAATGTCACGGGCAACTAAACTGGTTTTAGCTTGTTGCACCAGCCGCAGCCTTTTCGGCCAACTGAGCAGCCGAGTCCGTGTTCTCCCACGTGAAATCGGCGTCATCGCGACCAAAGTGGCCACCTTCGGCTGTTTTGCGGAAGATTGGACGCTTCAGCTTCAAGTATTCAATGATACCTTGAGTCGATAGCGGGTAGTGATCGCTAACGATCTTGCAGATCAGAGCATCATCAACATTTCCGGTGCCCTGAGTATCAACGTGAACACTGACAGGATCGGCAACACCAATCGCGTAAGCCAGCTGAACTTCACAACGCTTGGCCAAACCGGCAGCAACGATGTTCTTGGCAACGTGGCGAGCCATGTAAGCAGCACTGCGATCGACTTTGGTGCTATCCTTACCGCTGAATGCACCTCCACCGTGACGGCCCCAACCGCCGTAGGTGTCAACGATGATCTTCCGTCCGGTCAAACCGCAGTCACCGTGAGGCCCACCGATCTCGAACTTGCCGGTCGGGTTGATGTGATACTTGATGTCGCCCTTGTTCAGCGCGGCAGGCAGGCACGGATCCACGATCTCATTCTTGATGAAATTGTGAATCGTTTCGTTGTCGACGTTAGGACCATGCTGAGTCGAAACAACCACGGTGTCGATTCGAACCGGAGTGAATCCGTCGTACTCGACCGTGACTTGACTCTTACTGTCAGGTCGCAACCAATCAACTTCCTTGTCAAATCGAGCCTTGTTCAACCGAGCAAGAATCTTATGCGAAAGAGCGATCGGCAACGGCATCAATTCTTCCGTGTCGTCACATGCGAAACCGAACATCAAACCTTGGTCGCCAGCACCATCGCGATCAACGCCCATGGCGATGTCGGGACTTTGCTGGTCAAGCTTCACCACCACGTCGCACGTGTCGGCTCCGATTCCGGTTGCGGCGTCGGTGTAACCAACCTCTCGCATCACGTTGCGAACAACTTCTTCCACATTGACGTCGGCCTTGGACGTGATCTCGCCCGCGATCACGGCCATTTCGGTGCTGACCATGGTCTCGCACGCGACGCGACTGTCAGGATCCTGAGCCAACATGGCATCCAAGATGCTGTCTGAAATCTGGTCGGCCAACTTGTCCGGATGGCCCATGCTGACGGATTCACTCGTAAAAAGATACTTGCCGGATGCCACTTCGATCTCCTCGACTCAAACGGGTTTCATGCACGGTAACGACACAAACTGGTTCGCCCTCGAAAGCATGGTGATCGGAGATTTTACTCACGACCGGGCCGGTTACTCAAGGATCGATCTATGCAAATAGGGGCATTTTTGGCCGAATTGCGGGCATGCCTACGCCCCAGTGACGAACTTCTGACGCTCAAGCCACATAGCTTACCAAAACTGGCTCTCCCATGCCTTTACGCGGCACGAGATCGATCTTCATCGCCGTGTCCCAGAAGCCCGATCAATTGATCGACCGATCGTACGGAAGCTCCCGAGTGCTGAGCCACCAACTTTTGAGCTCGTGCTCCCATCCGCATCGCCCACGCTGGCTCATTGATAACTCTGCGAAAAAAGTCGCTCAGGCTTTGCTCGTCTTCCACCACCGAGGCCGCGTCCGCATCGAGCAACTGCGTGACAATTTCACTAAAATTCCGCGTATCGGGACCAAACGAGACCGGCACACCGTAGGCCGCAGGTTCGATCATATTTTGACCACCTCGGTCGGCTCCCAAGGTACCGCCCATGCTGCCTCCAACAAAAGCCGCGTTGGCACAACCCCACCAAGCCGACAGCTCTCCGATCACATCAACCAGAACCATGTCGACATCTGCCGAAGTTTCCAAATGAACATTATCCATTTGGGATCGCAACTTCACGGCCAAGCCGGAACTCTCTAACGCTTTCTGAACCGAAGCGCAGGTTTCGGGATGACGTGGCACCACGATCAATCTCAGGTTCGAGAACTCCTTCATCAGTTTTTGATAAATCTTGGCAACTAACAAACTCTCGCCCGGCTGAGTGCTCCCGGCAACGATGACAAAATCGTCTGGTTTCAACCCTGCCAATTCCACAAGCTTTCTAGTTCTCTCGTTCTTACGATCGACCGAAACACCGTCAAACTTCGTGCTACCTGTCACCTGAATACATGATGCCGGAGTCCCAAGCTGCTCGAATCGATCGGCGTAACACTGAGTCGAAGCCGAAACACTGGTCAGATTTTTGAAAGTCGGACCCAGCAACCAACGAAACCGTTGATAGCCCTTAAAACTGGATTCACTCAACCGGCCATTCACCACGGCGACCGGTATCTCGTGTGCTTTGGCGGTCGCAACAAGGTTTGGCCAGACCTCCAGCTCGGCCAGCACAATCATTTCTGGTCGTAGCCGATGAAGCACTCGCTTGATCGCCCAAGAGAAATCAAAAGGGCAAAAGAACACGAAATGGTCGTCATATTTCTGTTTAGCCAGATCGTACCCGGTCTCGGTTGTCGTCGAGACCACAAATTTCAGATCAGGTCGTCGCTGACGAAGGCCGTCGATCACGGGCTCGATCAAGTTCACCTCGCCAACGCTGACAGCATGCAGCCAAACGCAGGGATTTTTTGACGTCCGCGGCCGGACTAGGCCAAACAGCTTCTGACCCCACCCCCGGCGATTGCGAGAACGAAAAACGGCTCGCCACAGAAGCCACGGCGACGCGACAATCAACGCGCAGGCGTACAGAATGTCAAAAACGCGTCTCAATTCGAATCCTTCCGAATAATTATTTCTTCCGTGGCTGCGACCCAATGTTCAACCCGCCAGCTTTGAGCAAACAGTCGCTGTCACTTATCCCGCAGAGGCTGCGATTTTCCGTGACAGGCGCTTCACCAAGTGGTTCGCGCCGTTCGTAGTAGCGGCTTCAGTCGCTTGAAAACGACAACCGAAAGCCTAAAGGCTTTGCTACGAACCTTGCTTTTTAAAACCTTACAGCCTCTCCTCAAAAAATCGTGACGTCGCGCGCTACTTTCGCAGAGCGAAAGTCGACGATCCGCCCCGACGATCTATACCGCTTTTCTTAGGCAGCAAGCTTTGTACTTTTTACCACTGCCGCAAGGACAAGGATCATTGCGACCAATTTTATCACCTTGGTTTCTGATTGGTTCCGCTGCCCGTTTCTCGCCGCCCGAACGATCAATCGCTTCTGACTGCTCGCGCCCCATTTCCGACTGCTGCGGGGCCTGCTGTTGCGGCACTTCGTCTTTGCGAGCACTCGTTTCAACCAACGTGTTGCTAACAAACGCTTCGTTCATCTGCTCCATTCGGAACACGAGGTCCGTCACACGCTCGCCAATCGAGCTCCACAGACCCTCGAACATCCGCATGCCTTCACGCTTGTATTCGACCTTCGGATCAAGCTGTGCAATTCCGCGCTGGCTGACCGCACTGCGAAGATAATCCATCGCCAGCAAGTGATCTTTCCACGCCGAGTCAACGATTTCCAGCAAGACCATTCGCTCCATCCGACGGAACTCTGGGTGGAAATGATCTTCGACGATCGCTTCAAGCTTCTGCTCCAACTCGTCCTGCTCCAGCCGCTCGTACCGTTCAAGAGGCAGCTCAAAGTCCAGCTCTTCCTTGAACCACTCGCTCAAATCTTTGGCTGCACCATTTCCGTGAATCAGAGGGACGCCACCGTTGTCCGAGACCTTTTTAAGCGTCTGCTGCAACTTTTCGATCGTCTGAACCGCTTCCTTGCACGATTCGCGACTCTTGTCGACCAACAACTGATGAACTTCGTCGCGTTGCTTGTTCCGCAGGTCGTCAACAGACAAGTCGGTTTTGAATCGGCGACTGGCCCACTCGACCAACCCTTCACGATCCATCCGCCCCGTCGCGCCGCCGGAGGCTGGAGCCACAAACTTGTACATCCCAGCCATCACGGGATAAGCAACTTCTTTCTCGCCATATTTTTCGATCGCACGTGCGGTCGCGAGTTCGATCACGGCTTCGTTGTCCAGATCCTGAACTTCGTTGATGTCCAGCTCGATCCCGAATTTTGCTTTCACCCACGCGACGGCCGTCTTCAGACCGTACTCGGCGTCAAGCATCTGCTCGGCACCCTGAATCTCAGCCTTGCGAATCGCCGATCGAGCTTTATCGATTAGCAATTCATCCACGCGGTCACGCCCAACTGCCTTCAGGTCGCGATCACGAACGCTCAAACCCCAGCGAGTGTTAACGAAATACGCTAACGCGTTCCAGTTCCATTCGGTTTCTTCCTCCGCCAAAGAAAGATTTTCTTCGATTTGGCCAAGGATGTCCGTTTCGGCCTGACGCTCCGCTTCGTCGATGCAAATTTTGACCGCTTCATCCGGATCGGTGTTGCGGAACATTCGCGGCTCAAGGCTGATCGTCAGCTGCTGCCCCGCGTAACGCGAAAACGACTCGGCCCCAAAATCGGGTGCCAAGCACGTCGACAGATTGGTCTCGACCTGTTCGCTAATCATGTCCTGAATCAAATCACGACCGCTAACTCCGTCCAAAATCTGTTGACGGAAGCTGTAGACCCGCTTGCGCTGCTCGTCCATGACTTCGTCATACTCAAGCAAGCTTTTGCGAATTTCGAAGTTGAATTCTTCGCGCTTTTTCTGAGCCCCATCGATGCGGCGCGAGACCATCGAGCTTTCGATCGGCACGTCGTCCTTGAAGCCACCCATTTCCAAGATCCGCTTCACCGCCGGACCGGCAAAAATTCGCATCAAGTCATCATCTAGCGACAGGAAGAAGCGACTGCTTCCCGGGTCACCCTGACGACCACAACGACCGCGAAGCTGCAAGTCAATCCGCCGCGCGTCATGGCGTTCGCTACCGATCACATGCAAGCCACCGATCGATTTAACTTCTTTGCCCATCTCGGACATTTTGTATTCGTTGTCGATTTCTTCGACCAACCCATCCCATTCGTCTTGCGGAACGTCCAAACGCGTCGGGTATTTGTCCTGCAATCTGGCCCAAGCCATCGTCTCCGGGTTTCCACCCATGATGATGTCGGTACCACGACCGGCCATGTTGGTGGCGATCGTCACCGCGCCCATACGACCGGCTTGAGAAACAATCTCGGCCTCACGTTTGTGATTCTTCGCGTTGAGCACCTCATGCTTGATGCCGCGGCGGTCCAGCAACTTAGAGAGGACTTCACTTTTCTCAATCGAGACCGTACCGACCAGAATCGGACGTCCGGAAATTTGCGTCCGTACCTTTTCTGGCTTAAAGGTATGCTGCTGCCCATCGACGCCATCAATCACAACCGCCTGATCGTCGTTTTGAATCAACTTGCCCGGATAGAACTCCTCGTTCGAGACAAACGCGATATCGTGTTTGTGGTACGCCTCGATTTCATCCGCGATCGCTTCCCATTTGAATTTCTCACTACTGTAAATGACGTCCGGATGAGCGATTCGCTGCATGGTTCGGTTGGTTGGAATCGCAACGACTTCCAGATCATAAATCTTGCGGAATTCTTCGGCTTCCGTCATCGCGGTACCGGTCATCCCGCAAATCTTCTCGTATAGCTTGAAGTAGTTTTGCAAGGTGATGGTGGCCAGCGTCTGAGTTTCCTCTTTGATTTTGACGCCTTCTTTGGCCTCAACCGCTTGGTGCAAACCGTCGCTCCACTGACGACCTTCCATCAAGCGACCGGTGAACTCATCCACGATCACGATCTGGCCGTCTTTGACGACGTAGTTCACGTCTTTTTTGTACAAACCGTGCGCCTTGAGCGCGTTGTCGATCATGTGCGGCCAGTCCATGTTCCCGGCCGTGTAGAAACTTTCGACACCGGCCAGTTTCTCAGCCGTGCGGACACCTTCATCGGTCAGCGTGGCCGTGTGATCTTTCTCGTTGACCGTGTAGTCGACCTCTCGTTTTAGCTGAGTCGCAATCTTGTTGGCTTCGGCATAGCGAGCGGGATTTTGATGAGCGGGACCAGAGATAATCAGCGGCGTCCGCGCTTCATCGATCAGAATGTTGTCGACTTCATCGATGATCGCAAACGCGAGCGGACCTTGAGACTGTTGATAATTTTTGGCAAACCGATCGTCCCCCCGCGCCGCAGGGCGCATGTTGTCGCGCAGGTAGTCGAAGCCAAATTCGTTATTGGTTCCATAAGTAATATCGCATGCGTACGCTTCTTGGCGTTGCTTGACCCGCATGTTGCTTTGGATCGCGGCAACCGTCAGTCCCAGCCCCATGTAAAGCGGAGCCATCCATTCCATATCGCGTCGAGCCAGATAGTCATTGACCGTGATGACATGCACGCCCTTGCCGACCAACGCGTTCAAATAGGTTGGCAACGTCGCAACGAGCGTCTTACCTTCACCCGTTACCATCTCGGCCACGGCACCACTATGCAGCACCATGCCGCCGATCAATTGCACGTCGTAGTGACGCATTTGCAAAAAGCGCTTGCCTCCCTCGCGGCAGACGGCAAACGCTTCGGTCAAAATATCGTCAGTGGTTTCGCCATCGAGCAACCGCTGCTGAAAATTCTTCGTTTGCTCGCGCAACTGGTCATCCGACATCGCCTCGTAGGTTGGCTCAAGCGCGTTAATTGCGTCGACACGGCCTTGGAGTCGCTTGATGTATCGAGCATTCGACGAGCCGAACAAACTGGTGATCGTTCGCTCAAATCCATGCATCAAACCCCCGCAAAAATCGGAGGTTACTTCCCAGGCTCTTTCCAGAAGATCCATAAAATTCCCGTGCGATCCGCCTCCCGAACGGGAGCTCAGATCGCCTATTTTTAGAGTGTGTTAATTTGACTAAAGGTTATAGTGGTGCTTTCAGCCGGTCAACGGAGATTAAACCACCCACAAAGGGGCGAAAAACCTCATCAACCGCACGCAGCGGACACAGAACGGCTTTTACCACCCGACTTTTCGTCATGCGGACCAAAGAACCAAGCCTTTGATGCACTTCTTGTGCCACCAGCACTCAGAAACGGAGCCGAAACGCTCGCTCAAGAACGATCCCAAAACCGGTTCGCGGTATCTCACGCGTTCGGTCAAACGACCGTCCAAACCCAACTTCTGAGGAAACTGGCCGCCGCCGTTCCTTGCCCAAATGCAGCCGATCGAAGACAGTAGAACGGTATCAAAAGTCCGACACAGATTTCGCAAGCTACCAATCGATTGAAAAAACAACCGCTCACGACCGACATCACCGGCAAGCTGATCCTGTTGGGCACTGGCACCTCGGTCGGAGTTCCCGCGATCGGATGCCGGTGCGACACGTGCACCAGCGACCATCCTCGGAATAAAAGAACACGAGCCAGCGCGATTCTTGGACTGCCGGAGGGGAACCTGCTGATCGACACCTCACCCGATCTGCGGACTCAATTGATTCGTGAAGGAATCGGCATCGCGCACGCGGTCATTTACACGCACGAGCATTCCGATCACGTCATGGGCTTTGATGACCTACGGCTTTTTCAATTCTACCTTGGTCATCCGGTGCCAATTTATTGCAACCAGAACGTTGATAATCGATTGCGGACCGCTTTTGATTACGCTTTCGATGACGGCCCGAAAACACATAAGGGCGCTGCGCCGTCGGTGGACCTTCACCGATTGACGAACGAACCGATCGACCTATTGGGAGCCACTGTCACTCCGATTCCACTGAAGCATGGGCCTCGCTTTGACGTGCTGGGCTTCCGGGTTGGCAACGTGGCTTACTGCACCGACGTAAGCGAAATCCCGGAGTCCAGCTGGCCGCTGCTTGAGGGCGTCGAAACATTGGTCCTCGATGCGCTCCGGCCCGAACCGCATCCGACTCATTTCACCATCGACCAAGCAATTGAAGTGGCGCGAAAACTGAACGTAAAACAAACTTACTTCACGCATTGCGCTTGCAGCTTGAATTACGAAACCGTGCAGCCAACTTTGCCCGACGGGATTGACGTCGGCTACGATGGGTTGCAAATTTTACTTTAAACGTCGCGCGGTACTGAGCTCCGAAACGTTTTCGCGGTTGCGGGAGAGTCGATTGTCGTAACGATCAACTTTATACAACAACGTTTCAGCAATACCGAAGGCTTAAGTTGTTGATCAGAGGCGTTGTTGATCAGAGGCCTTTTTCGGGCGGTGTCCATTTTACTGATGCTGCCAGATCACACGCCGAAATTCGATGAAACCCCCAGCTTAAATTTTCACCCACCGTCCGTTGATCACAACGAGAAACCCAATGACTGATTTTTTTGAACGAAGTTTGATCATCCACGAACAGCTTCGAGGAAAAATTGGCATCCATAACCGGATGCCAGTTTCCAGCCGCGATGATCTGTCAATCGCCTACACGCCCGGCGTCGCCAGACCATGCGAGGTTATCGCGGAAGATGCCAGTCGGGCAAAAAACCTGACAATCAAAAGTAACTCGTTGGCGGTCGTCAGTGATGGCTCAGCCGTGTTAGGACTGGGAAACATTGGCCCTCACGCGGCCATTCCCGTTATGGAAGGCAAAGCTTTGCTATTTAAAGAGTTTGCAAACATAGACGCGTGGCCGATTTGCCTAGACACGCAGGATGAATCAGAAATCATCGAAACGGTGCGCCGAATCGCACCTGTTTTTGGTGGCGTCAATCTAGAGGACATCTCCGCGCCTCGGTGCTTCATCATCGAAGCAGCGCTTCAGGATTTAGGCATTCCAGTTTTTCACGATGACCAGCATGGAACGGCAATCGTTTTGCTGGCGGCACTTACCAACGCAGCGAAAGTCGTCGGGCACGAATTAGCGGAGATGAAAGTCGTCATCAATGGTGCTGGTGCCGCCGGGACCGCGATCGCGAAACTGCTGCGTTGCGTTGGCCACTCTCCGGATTCTTGTGTCGCCGTGAAAGAGGTAATCGTATGTGACTCAAAAGGCGCGATTCATTCTGGCAGAGACAACCTGACGCCTGAAAAGCAAGAACTGCTGAAATACTCTAACCCACAAAACCAAGTCGGATCGCTCAGCGATGTGCTCAAAGGTGCCGACGCCTTCATTGGAGTCAGCAAAGGCAATTTGATTGACGGGGATGATATTAGAGCCATGGGGGAGTCTCCAATCATTTTGGCGATGGCGAATCCCATTCCGGAAATCATGCCAGACGTGGCGAAGGCCGCGGGCGCGGCTGTTGTTGGCACCGGGCGAAGTGACTTCCCCAACCAAGTCAACAACGTTTTGGCCTTCCCGGGAATCTTTCGTGGTGCCCTCGACGCCAATGCAGCCCGCATTACCGAACCCATGAAAATGGCCGCGGTTCGGGCACTTGCTCAATGTGTGGACCACCCGACCGCAGACTTGATTCTGCCTGACCCGCTTGATCGCACGGTCGCCGCGCGAGTCGCTGCCGCGGTTTGCAGTGCGAGCAACCAGTAGGGGTCGCTGCGAACTTTAAAACCCTTGCCGGCAGCCAAGTGCCATGGCACGCTCCGATGGCACGAATGACGCCCGCGTCAAACTGTTTGTTCGACGCGGGCGTTGCTATTTTCGAAAATTCTGTTGAGAATCCTAGTTGCTTCCCTCGCCTCACACCGCCAGTCAGTTGTTGCTTGCCAACAGGTTGCAGTAGTCGCGAGCAATTTTGAGGACTTCTTCCAGATAGAAATCCTTCTCGATTCCTTTGTCAGGATTCATTTGTTCCTCGATCGCTTCTTCGTCTTCCTTTTCTGCACTCAACTCTCGACGCCGGGCAAGGAATTTTTCCTCGTTGAGTGAAATGCGTTTCAGCGCTTTCTGCTCGACGTAGGTTTTGATCTTTTTCTTGCGTGACGTAAACTCGTCCGACTGCTCGATACGCTGAGCCGATCGAGAAGCCAGCTCCTGCGTGATTTGGGGGCTGACCAGCGACAACTGCTGGTAGCGAGCTTGGGGAATACGATCGAATTCGACCGGGTAATCCAGATCTGATTCACAAACATCCATCTTGTCACTGATCGAGGGCAGCACCAAGTCTGACAATACGCCTCGCAGTTGAGTACTATCCCCATTGGGGCGATAAAACTGCTGCATGGTAATTTTCAAAGCACCAAAAACATTCGGTGGATTGCGAACACGGAACAGAACTTGATTCAAATTCATCAGGCTCTGAACGGTGCCTTTTCCATGAGTCGTCGTATCACCCACGACCAAACCACGTCCGTAATCTTGGACAGCTCCCGCCAAAATTTCGCTGGCACTGGCGCTGAACTTACTGGTCAGCACGACGAGCGGTTTTGACCACTCCATTCCTGCCGCAACGTCTTTGTGTTCCATGATTTGGCCACGTGAATCCTTCACCTGCACGACTGGGCCGCGGTCAATGAACAGGCCGGTGCAGTCGATCGCCTCGCGAAGACTTCCGCCGCCATTTCGTCGCAGGTCCAACACCAAGGCATCTACATTCTGAGAATTAAAATCCACCAGAATCCGTTTGACATCGTTGGTGGTACTTCTGCCGCCGATTGCTCCGTCCATGCTGGCGTAAAAACTTGGTAGTTCGATGACGCCAATCTTGAAAGGTGTACCGTCAGCTTTCGTACCCTCATCAAAGACTTCTCCTTGAGCGGCACTTTCTTCCAGTTTGATTTTTTCGCGAACGATGCTGACAACTTTCAATTCCGTGCCACTTTCAGAGAGCACCGAAAGCCGCACGACGGTTCCCGCCTTGCCGCGGATCATCGAAACGACATCATCCAGCTTCATCCCACTCACATCGACAAATTCTCCACCGTGCTCACGATAAAGTTTCTCGTAAGCCCGTCCGCCGTCTTCGTCTCCCTGAGCAACCGCGGTAATCTTGTCCTCAACTTCTAATCCACCTTGGGTATCTACGGCTCCACCGGCGACGATACTTTTGATGACCGTGTAACCTTCGTCGTCAGCCGAAAGCGTGGCTCCGATTCCTTCCAATTCCAAACCCATCTGAATCATGAAGTTTTCGAACGATCGTTTTGACATGTAAGTCGTGTGCGGATCGTAGCTGGTCGTGACGGAAGTAATGTACAGTTCGACGACGTCTTCACTGTCGAACTGATGCATCCGGTTGTTGTATGATCGGTATCGCTTCTTCAAACGATCTTTTGGATCTTCGGTTGAGACTGAGACATTGCTTTCCTTTGTCTCGTTTGCATCGCCGCCTTCTTCCGCTTGCTTTTTTGCTTTCTCTTCCGCTTCCTTTTTCTTCTTCTCTTCGTCGCCTCGCATCACAAGCAGGCTGTACTTGATCCGTTTCCGCCAACGGTCGCGAATTTCTGTTTCTGACTCAGCAAACTCAATTTGATCGACATCCGTCATGATTTCCTCGTCGATCGTGAAATCATGGGCTTCATCGACCAGTTCGATGGCCAAGGCAGTCCGTTGGTCCAGTCTTTCCAAAAATCGGTTGAAAACTGCGTAGGCAGCCGAAAAGTCTCCGGCCAGCATCTGATCATCCAGCTGCGTTTTGAATTGCTCGAACTCCTCGATATCCGACTTCAGAAAATAGACCTTCAACGCGTCGAGGTTATCGATGTAGTTGTCAAAGGCTCGGATCGATCGCGAATCATCAAGCGGATGGTTGGAAAGATGATTTGTCTGCATCAACTGGGATACAAGCAACGAGACACGCCGATCGGTGCGAGACGGCGCTGTTAGCTCTTCCGCGATCACGGATGAATCAAGCAACCCCGTAGCCAGAACCGTCGCCAGCAGCATGGCAATCAAGGGTAGTTCAGATAGATAAGCTTCGAGTCTCAGCCGTAGAGATGACTTCATCGCAATTCCTTGTATATTTTCGCGCCGCGAGGGAAAAACCCGCATTTTCAAGCGAATATGAGTCTTGAATCGTAAAGCTTACACGTCTGGCAGGCAATACCGATCAGGTTTTCAAGCCAGCCGCGCGGGTGCCAGAACGCTCCGGCAGGCCGCCGCGATCAGGTAATCTCGGTGCGCCACTCGGGTTGTTACTCACCCGATTGACGTACCGCCAATCGCCGCACGCTTTTCACACCGACGCTAGACATCCTTATCTATACTCGGTTTTGGGTGTTCAGGTTCATCGACGAAGTGCGGAAAGCGAATTACAATACGGCTTTGCTACCTCGACACTTTCGCTCTGGTCGGAGCGGTACGAGTCCTTCTGGAGTCTGATTACAACGTGCCAGCATTTTTGACGATGAACGCAGGCGCCAACGCAGGTGCGCGGTTTGAGCTATCGACGACCGAGGCAAATCTCCTTGGCCGAGACTGGCAGTGCTTGATCGTACTGAACGATCCGCAGTGCTCGCGCGTTCACGCCGAAATTTATCATGATGACGAAGGTTGGTGGGTCAAGGATCGAGACAGCAGCAACGGCACCTACGTTAACGGCCAAATCGCAAATAATGCGAGGATGATCGAGGGCACTGAAATCCGAATCGGTGCCAGCCTGCTGGTGTTTTCTGAAAAAGGGTCCGCTAAACCGACGTCCAATCTCGAAACGGGCACGGACTACACCACCAACGCGAACCAGACCATCGTCTTTGACGAATCGATGAACCCGGGCGAGACCGGACAGTACACGCTCAATTTTCTCAAAGGTCACAACTGGGGAAAGGACTTTTTCTTCCTATTCCAATTGAGCGTCAAACTGCTTGCGGTGGACGATCCTGACAAAGTCATCGAAGTTTGCCTCAAACGATTGATCGAGCGCACTCGGGCCTCGGTTGCCGGATTTTTGTGGCTTTCGGACGACGGGGAATTGAAACCCAAAGCCGTTTTCCCGATCGAGAAAGAAACCCCTTCGCTAGAACTGGATCCGGCCCTTACCAAACGTGTCGTCCAGCAAATGCGAGCTATTCGGATCGAGGACGATAAGAACGAAGACTATTCGGACTCAATTTGCGTTCCGCTGATCCGAGACCAGAATGTCGTGGGCGCGATCCACTTGTACCGTCGCGAAAGCCCGTTCAATGACTCACACTTTCAGCTGGCCTGTGCCATGGCCAACATCATGGTTCGATCGCTGCAACGAGCCAACAAACATGCGTCGCTGGAAGTAGAACACTCGCGGCTGGTCGAAAAATCGGCCACGTTCGACGAACTGCTGGGCGAGAGCCCCGCGATGTTGAGCCTCAAATCAAAAATCGAACGTGTCGCCAAGGCTTCCGGATCGGTGCTGGTCAGAGGCGAAAGCGGGTCCGGAAAAGAGTTGGTGTCACGGGCCATTCACAAAGCTGGCCCGCGAGCCGACAGACCGATGTTGAGCGTCAACTGTGCCGCGATTCCTCGTGACCTGATGGAAAGCCAGTTGTTCGGTCACAAAAAAGGTGCCTTCACCAGCGCTGACCGAGACCATGACGGATGGTTCAAGCAAGCCGATCTTGGCACGTTGTTTCTGGACGAGATTGGTGAATTGACGCTCGAAGGGCAAGCCAAACTTCTGCGAACGCTTGAAGGACACCCGTTTCTACCTGTCGGCGGCACCGAAGAGATCCAAGTCGATGTCCGCGTTATCTGCGCAACCAATCGGGACTTGAAAGAGTTCGTTGCCGAAAAGCGTTTCCGTGAAGACCTGTTCTATCGCCTGAGTGTCTACGAACTTTACATCCCGCCGCTGCGAGACCGTGAAGGCGATATCCAAATGCTGATCGATTTTTTCTTGGACCACTTCCGCCAGCAACACGGCAAACCGGATCTAAAACTTTCCAAAAAAGCCAACTCGCGTCTGCTTTCCTATCAATGGCCCGGCAACGTGCGGCAGCTTCGCAACGTTATCGACAGCGCAATCGTGATGTCCGAAGGCAACGAAGTTCAGGCGGAAGATCTTGGCATTCGAGACGCAACCGACGGCGAGTTCGACACGCTTCGCATCGATCATTGGGAACGCAAGCTGATCATCGACGCCCTCAAGCGAACCAGCAACAGTGTCCCCAAGGCCGCCGAACTTCTGGGCATCAGCCGCGCAACTCTCTACCGCAAGATCGACGAATACGGCGTCGAACGAAAGTAGCTTGCCGTCAACTGGATTGTTTTAATCCTAGCCAATTTCTCCTAGGCGTTAAGAACCAACCGCACTAAAAACCGCCCCACCAATCGCAAGCGCTAAGAACAGCAGCAAAATAACCACAAGCACTTTAACGATGATCGAAGTCTTGTATTTAATCTCGGGCGTTTGAGCGATCACTTGCTGGTAAGACTCGTCCAGCACAACCTTACCTTTGCTCGAATGCAACAGGTACAAAACGTACACACTGAGCAGCGTGCCAACCGGAATGTGCAACAAACCCACAGCAGCGAGAACCGTCGCAGGAATTTTCACCCAAGGTTTAACCTTGCGCATTCCTAACCCTACTGCCAGCTGAAAGATGCCGATGCAGACCGCCAACAGAACCAAACCGATGACAAATGCGAAGTCCATTCCTGCGCCGCCAGCGTTTGGAGCCGCGATCCCTCCAGCAAGGAAAGCCAATCCTCCAATGGCGGAAAGGATCCCACCAAGTACATAAAGCGACCCCATTCCTTGAATCGATGCTTCATGGTTGAGATGCTCGCGGCGAATCGTGGTGGCCTGACCATCAATTTCTTGAAGTGGGGGAGCATCGGCCGTGACCGGAGCACGATAGGGGTTGTTCAAGTCCGGATCAAAATCTGACATGACGACTGGCTCGCTTTCGCAAAAAGCTGAAACACGTGATAGACCAACATAAAGAATTGTATCATGCCGCAAATCGTCGTTACATCACTGGGCAACATCCGCACCAGCAAATTTTCAACAAATACTCATTTGCCTTGGCCCAATCCACATGCCCTCTAACGTCGAGATTAAACTTCGTGTCGATGACCTAGCAACGGTCGAATCAAAGGCTGCCGAACTCGCTAACTACGGCCCTGAGTTACTGGTCCAAACCGACACATTTTTTGACGTTCCAACCGGGCGACTGAAACTGAGGCGGTTTGACGATGGCAAATCTGAGCTGATCGCATACCAACGCTCCGATTCCGACACCGTCCGCGAAAGTAAGTGGAGCCGATACTCAATCGACTCTGCCGAATCGGCCGAGCAACTGATAGAAACCTTGGCGATGGTGGCTCCTCCCACAGTCATCGTTCACAAACAGAGAACGCTGTACTTGATCGGTCAAACCCGAGTCCACCTTGACCGTGTCGATCAGCTTGGTGACTTTGTCGAACTGGAAGTCGTCCTAGACAACCAGCAAACAACCGAACAAGGCACCGCGATCGCGGATAACCTGATCAATTCACTCGGCTTGGAGTCCTCAGAACGAATCGCCGCTGCCTACGCTGATCTGTTATTGAATGAGGAGTGAAAACAGGAGGCAATTAAGAAAACGGTGACAAACAGAATTTGAACGTCTACGTATTTGCACGGCGAAATGAGGGAGCCATTGCTTCCTGTTCTCCGCGAGAGATTCCCGAGTTACTGGCGACTTCGCTCCATTGAGTCACAACGCTTGTTACTTTATCGACGATGGCTTTTGCTTCGTCGTTGCCAAGTCTGAAATACTCAGCGACTTCCAAAGCTAACTCCAGATTTAGCGCATTGTCGTCCTCGGAGATATTGAGGTGTAATCCCGTTCCGGTGGGTTCTGGATTGATGTCGTAAGCGGGTGAGAGCTTCCATCCCGCATCAGCAAGTAGAAATCCGTGATTACGCAAATGATCGTCGGTATTCGAGACGCAGATTGAGAACACGATCCTGCGCCAAAGCTCAGCTAGATCCGCATCGACATCCGAACCGTGTTTGCCCAAGAACTCAACAATTTCAAGGTAGCTTGCTCCGTCGGCGTGGCCTGCTCCATCCGAATAACCGAGCATTGTCATTGCCGACGCGAAGTGTATCCGGCGACGCGTTCCTTCAACCACAGCGCGATCAAATCGCTTGGTCAAAAATGTATGATGTGGTCGCCCGAATTTTTCCGCGCGTGCTTCAGCGACAGACAATCCCGCGCGGACAGCGAGAGTATGTGTAACCATTTCCCACGCACCTTTATCAATCTCATCATTTCGGCCGGGAAATTTGGCGATCCACAAATTGTCTTCTTCGTCGCAGACTCCGGCTTTTGGGCGAGCTCCCCCGATAGACGACCCCGGTGCCATCAATAAATTCAGCCATTCTCGTAGTTCTGGGTTTTCAGCTGCATCGTCCGACTGAAATTGCCATGCTGCGTTTTCGAGTTCTCGTAGTCGTGCCCAAGGAGGCACATTGTTGCCGTCGTGATTGGACAAAAAGTCACCATCCGGATCTACTTTGAATCTCAGCCCACCCATCCGTTGTTCATCATGAACTCCGAGCAAAAAATCTGACTGAAGTAACGTTTTTGGCGCTCGTTTCTCGTGTCGAGCAACAAGGGCTTCTCGTCGTTTCATGATGACTTGGCCCCACCGATCGGGACTCGAATCAAGAAACAAACCGAAGCTTGCCTTGTCGCGGTCATTTAAATATTGCGGCCC
Source organism: uncultured Pirellulaceae bacterium (assembly GCA_937929805.1). Taxonomy (GTDB): domain Bacteria; phylum Planctomycetota; class Planctomycetia; order Pirellulales; family Pirellulaceae; genus Mariniblastus. The sequence continues at coordinate 89,952 of CALFUT010000006.1, read as the reverse complement.
CTCAAATAGAAGCAACTCAGGGTCCAAGGCAAGTGTTTCATTTCCAGCCAACCAGTTCGGATCGTATTCAAACGAAAACGTTTCGCGTCCTTGACTGTGATTGACTCGCATCAATCCTATCCGTTGGCAATCGCCCAACTCCAGCCAATCTCCGTATACATGGATCTCACGCGTCATGGTTCGTCAGTTTTCTTTTTGACCGATTGAGATTTTGTTCTCTTGGTTTTACGTTTGGGTGCACGCTTCCTTGGTGACGTTAATTTTGCGTCCTCCAAGCGGCGACCCAATTCATCGTCTTTCGCAATGGCGAGGAAGTCTTTCTCTAATCCAAGCACAGCCAAGATTCGGAATAGCGTTTCGATCGAAGAACTTGAGCTGCCTTTTTCGATCAATGCGAGAGTGCTTCTGGCGATCCCCGCTCGCTCGGCAACTCGCTCGGCCGACAGCCTTCGGCGAAGTCTTGCCAATCGGAGCTGTTCGCCAACTTGGAAGAACATCCGCTTCTGCTTAGGTAATAACGACTGCTTGCTTCGAGCCATAATGATTGATATCTCAGTCAAAAATCGTTTATTTGAATGAAATATAGGACATTACAGACTGGCGACAACCCAGTTTGCGGCAGTTTTTGCCATATTCAGAGCTTTGCTGCCAGAACTAGGCCAACGCCTAGGTGACATGAACCACCCATCAGGTGCCAATAATCCAAGAAGAACTTGCAAATGAAGTGTTACCGGCGTTAGACGAGCAATGCCTGTTGTTGAAATCAAAGGCTGCTGGAAGTCTGCCTTTGCAGGTGGATTGTGAGCGAACCACGCCTCATCTTTTACCCCAAAGATTTACATCGATTCACTATCAACCTTTTTCGGGAACTCCAAACTTCCAATCTCAGTCGTCTAGCGGATGCTTCTTTGGAGCCTTCTCTTTTTCCTCGGCTGAAACTTTCTCTGGCACTCGGAAGCCGTCAACAATTTGAGCCGGTCCGTAGACGACCATGGTGCCTGCCCATTGGTCGCCCAAACGTTTTCGATCCGGACGAAAATTCGCGACGGCAAGTTCGATGATGGATCCGATTGGAAAAAACAGAAAGATCGCATTCCGCAACATTGTTTGCGGAACGCTTGCCGGGATTCCAGATGCCGCATCGACCACGCGGCAACGAGTGAACCATTTGCCCACGCTGACCCCGCCGATGCAGTCCTTCATCAGCAAGTAGACCAAGAAACCAAACGTTGCAAAAACGCTTATCATCATCAACAACGCTCTTTCATCACGGTAACCGTAGCTCCTATCAAAAAGTATGGGCCCGAAAAATAGCGTGAAACATGAGAAGAGCAGTAAAGCCGGTAGACAATCGATGGCGTGAGCCCATTCGCGTCGTCTGGCAATGTCGACCAACTGACTGGCAGGCAAATGCGTGTCCCATCTGCGGTTGGGCAAAATCGCAGACGCGTCCGCAGGACCAGTTATTTGTCCCGCGTTTGATTCATCCGCCCGATAACGTACGGCAGCGTAGGCGACCAGCAGCACGACTGACGCGAAATTTAGCAGGAACTGCGCCCAGCCAATCATCTCCATCAGCGGCATGAAGAATCGATAATCGCCTTGGCTTGCACGAAAACCTGTGTTCCATGGCTGGTGCTGAGCCCACAGCATGCTGCCATACACCGTGACCTCAAGAAGCGGACTGACCACAAAGGCAACGCCCACAAAAATGCAAAACAACACTTTGCCTTTCTGTGGCGTCCACAAACAGGCCAGAGTCAACGCGACCGCACCAAGCACAAGCTTCAGCAGTATCGTCACCAAATGAACGGCCGAGATTCCTGTAAACATAGAACCTGCTCTTTATGAAGGCGATTGTCAAAACCCCATTGTGGTTGCTGCCCGAGCATAAAAAAGCCCGTGCGTAAACAGAGACTTCTCGGTAAACGCCACCACGCCGCCATTTTTTCGCGTGAGACTTGGGCTACACGTTTGATTGCTAAATTTTTCAACCACGAATGGACTCCAATAGACGCGAATGCGTACTCGGGTTTTCATTCGCGTCCACATGCGTCCATTCGCGGTTCTTTCTTAGTCGGTTGTTGCCGTTCTGAAATCAACTTCGACGTTTGAAAGTGGTGACAAGCGGAATTGAACCTTCACGTGGTTGCCCCCAATGCATTTTGAATCCATCGCACTTGGCTCATTATTCGTGGACTACGGGAGGGACTGAACAGCCAGACCACACGGGAAGGTCAAAACGCGGGCTGAAACCTAGGCCGGTGATATACCCCATTTCCACGGCTCCTAAGTAGCTCCGGTTGGGGCTAGTCTCACTTCAATATCGTTTGTCTTCAGGCAGTTAAAGCACAGCGGCAATTGCAGCGGAAGCGGTCGCCAAAACAACTGCGAGTATAACAGCACAACCGCAGCCGGGATTAACCTTTACACCCCGTTTCGAAATGTTGATGTTGCCCTTGCCCTTCGATCCAACACGAATGCTGGTCGGCTTCCCCCACTTCCCAGTGTTAATCTTGAAACCACTTTTTTTGCGTCCCATGCCTTAGAACCATTCCTCACTTTTCGCCGTCGAAGCCCATAGTCCCTTGACAGCTTGCCTAGCCTCTGCTTCCAAATGCTTGTACTTTCCATCTGGTCCCGCTGACGCATATCCATCTGCGACGATACGTTCGTTAAGGTTTTCTCCGTCAAGTTTTAAGACGCACAAAAACTCGTCAGCCGCGTTTCGTTTTCTACAATAGGCGATAACCTTCTGGTGTTCACACAAGCGTTCCAAGTGCTTTTTAGATTCTTCAAAGTGTTTGTGACCATAGCTCGGCACACTTGTCTCCCAGAGACGCATTGGAAATTTAATCCCGTCAAACTCAAGCGTCAGCAGGTTGCCTGCCAATACGTTTTTTACGGTTCCATGAATCTGGAACGTCACCTCGGCCTGCATGTCTTCTTTGCTTACCCGGCAGCTGTAATCAGTCTCGCCTTTCTTCGTGGATGCCCATGGTTTTGCACCGTCACTCATGCCCGGCAAGTAGAACCAAATACTCTTTTCATTTTCCTTCACTGTCAACGAAACCAAGGTGTCTCGATCAACAATCCGGTGTAGATAAATCATAACCTTGCACTGACCATCATCGTGAATTTTAAGGTATTCAAAATCAATCGTTTTCTTGTGATTCCATCGAGGTTTCGTGCGGGCTGAACGTCTAACAGCATAAGAGTTTGTTTTCGGTACTTCTTGCTTTTCAACAAAATCGCTGAAGCCAGAACCAACTGCTCTGGCAGGGGCTGACCGCCGGGAAGGGGTCGACCTTCGATAGCTAGTCCTTGGCCTAGTCCTGTAAGTCGGAGTTGGAGGCAGCCGGTACGTACTTCGGGATCTTGGCACTGAAAAACCGCCATTGTGATAGTGGTAGCCGCTAGGGCCACGGTGCCCGCCAGCACTGTCCGTTCCCCCGCTGTGGGCTAGGGCGACAGACGCGGGCAAGCAAATTACTACCAATATGAAGAATCTAATCATTGAACTTATCCCGGATGCACGATAGAGGCGACTACCACACCCAATGAAATTATGACCGACGCAAGAATAATCGCGATCGGCACATTGCCGTCCTTAACCAACTGCCACTCATCGACCTCCCTTGTCGACAAAGTGAACATTTTCAAAGTGAGGATAATTCCTATTCCCATCGCGAGTGAGCCTACAACGGCCCAGCCCAAGGTAATCAGGTACGCGTGAACAATCTCTGGCATGGTCTCTTCCTTTGGGTAATTCTTTCCAAACGGCATCGTATCAAATTGAATTCGAATAGCAACTTTTTGATGGATATATTCATTTGGTGAGAAACAACCTAAACCCTCGATTTTTCGCCCATGCCTCAAAACCTGAATTTCGCCCTAGTTGTTTGCAATAGTTTTGCGACCGCTTACCATCAGTCGAATGAACCACTTGCCAAAAATCATACTGTCAATCTTACTAATGGCTGTAGTGGTGTCCTCGGCTGCTGGTCAGTCGGCGGCAACGTTAAAAACCGTCCCGGTACCGTACGGTGAAATCAGTGGTGGCAACGCCATAACCAATCGGGGGCAGTTCACCGACATAGCAAAAAAGTACAGTGTAAAGCGCCTGCAAGGTCCATTCTGCTTGCTTTCGGACGGTGCCCGCGAAGGTTGGGTTTTCCAATCGATGATAACGCTGGCAGGTTCGATCGACTCAGCCAAGAATAAAAGCAGCAAACCCGCTGCCCAAGTCTCAGACGCCTACCTAGTCCGGGTACTCGATGGTGACATGTTCACAGCCAATTTTACTGACGGCTCGACGTTCAATATTCGCCTTAACGGCATCGACGCCCCCGAGTCAAAACAGGCTTTTGGTTTGGAAGCCACACGCGAACTAAGACGACTACTTACCGGGCGGGTGTTGAGAATCTCAACCACGAAGAAAGACAGATACCAGCGGTTACTAGCTGACGTTTACGTCGGCGGTGTCAGCGTCAATGAGTCGATGATTGAGGCGGGGTACGCGTGGCACTACAAAAAGTATTCCAAAGACGCCAAGTTAGCCAAACTTGAAGATGATGCCCAAGACGCTAGACGGGGTTTCTGGCAGCATACTTGGCTAATCTCACCATGGGATTATCGTAACGGCGTCAGACAGCCATCAGACTGGCGCGACTTGGAATTGTACGGTCAGCGCAGCCGCAAAACCGTTCAATCGACACGCACAACGGAACGTTCGGTTTACGTGACTGAGTACGGCTCCAAATATCATCGCAACGGTTGCCGCCATCTGAGGGATTCGAAAATCCCCATCCCTATCAGCCGTGCCCGTAGTGCCTATCAGCCTTGCCGACATTGCAACCCATAAAATAACGCTAGTGCAGTCTGTGTTGCAAAGAGTGGCACCAACGAATCCAAAAGCCAGACGCTACCCAACCCTGTTGCCCCGATCACTAAAGCAGATACCAGAAACCGAAAATTTTCGAGTGGCAAGTTCCCGAGCGTTTTTAGAACCTGCATGGCGTAGTGATCAGTGGGCGGCTGTACTAGGTCGTGGTTTACAGTCAGTCTCTTTTTGGTAGGCATGGTTTGCCTCAAATGAATCATACAATCGTTGCCGTTCCTTTGACGGCTCATTCGCATAATCGCCTGAGTCTCAAACGTAATCCGTTTAGTGGGACGCTTTGAAGGTTTTACCCCCTGTCTTTTTCTTACTTAAAATTTGTTCGTGTGCGTTTCGTTTTAAGTGTAGGCACTTGTGACAGAAACCATTAAAACTGGTTAAAATCCCATCTTTAATTTTATTCCTTGACTCCCGTATTTGTCGTTCCAATACTTTTGGGTTGCGTGTTACGAAAGACCCAAAAGGAGATGAGGCGATGAAATTTGAAAGTGCGTTTGGTGAGAAAGACCCTGAACGTCGAAAGGCGTTAATTGAAGACGTTATTACGGGTGCGGACTGGCAAGACCGTTTGTCAAAATATACGAACGCGTACGGGGGATGTATCGACGACGCCCCTTACATCGAAGTTACTGAAATCGATTTTTGCGAACACGGAGCAACCGCTGTTGTGGAAGTAGAATGGGCTGAGCTACAGACGACAGGCTGTCAGGACCACCCTTACCCACACTCGCACAGCGGCACCTTCACCATCAAGATTGAGGACGCCGGATTACATTGGGATTTTTCGGACGTGATAATCAACGAATTTGAATCAGTGCCGAACGACTACTACTAGTCGCTAACTTTCGGTCCCCAGTCAGTTCTAGCCGATGTGGATAGGTAGTCCATCTGGCCAAATCGTGCAAAGTTCGTGCACAGAAAACGGTGCAAATCGTGCACAACTGTGCACATTTCGGCTATTGAAACGAAAAAGCCGAGTGACTACGATGACGTTTTCACTCGGCTTTTCGCGTGTTTTAAAGAGTACCGGCGAGAGGACTTGAACCTCCACGGGGTTGCCCCCAATGGATTTTGAATCCATCGCGTCTGCCAATTCCGCCACACCGGCACAGAGCTTCGTCACACAAGGCAACGATTGGCTGACTGACCCTAGTTTACTTCAACTCACCACGTCACGACAAGTCCCAGATTTGTAAATGTCTGGGCTCAAACTCGCAACGATTCCAACAACGGCATTCTCGACACGGCTCGAGAAGCCAGCCACGCGGAGGCTAATCCCGCCAAGACAATCGCGACAAAGATTGCGGCCAAATCGAACCAAGGAACCGAAGCGCTTCCGATCAGCCAATGCGGAAGCGTCGAAAACAATGCTGCCGCCAATCCAATTCCCAAACCGGTCGCCAGCAGCCAAACGTTTTCCAACAGAATCATCCACGACAACTGCCCTCTCCCGAACCCAACCGCCCGCATCAACGCCAACTCTTTCTTTCGCTCGAGCACACTTCGCAACTGCACCGCGGCCAACCCAAACGTTCCCAGCAACAAACCCAAACCTCCCAGCGACTGAAACGTGCTCAGATAAGTATTCTGCACGCTCATGAAACCAGCCAATGTGGTCGTTGCCGACCGAGCATCAAAACCATAGTCCTGGAATTGATCTTCCAGTATCGCGGCCGCCTTTGAGTCACCGGACTCGCGAATCAAAAAGTAGCGGTAACCGGCAGCCGACGGAAACGCATTAAGAAAATTCTGCTCGGACGCAATCAAACTTCCCTGCAAAATAGTGTTCGCCAGAAAACCAACAGCCACGAAATGGACCGTTTCGCCCGAGTCGTAGTCCACCTGAAATTCAGTGCCTGGCAGATAAATCTTCAAGCTGTAATTGGCGGTGTTTTTGTCGATCAACACGGGGATTGGATCGGCTTCAGTACCCGCATGAACTTCCGCATCGAGCAGACGCCAAGGATTGGCTCGTTCATCTTCGCTGGCAGCCAACGTGCCGCCCCAACCGAATGGCGTTTGCTGATTTTCTCCCTGTGGGTCAAACGAATGGATAAACTCGTGCGACACGCCCAACACTCGTGGCTGAGTCGACTGATAAAGGTTGTTACAACTGGCGTCCTCGCCGTCTCGATATCGAAACGAAAACACTTGAGCAGCCGCACTGCCCTCTGCGTCACTTGATAGCTGAATTGGATCGATGATCGGTTGGCTACTGGTGGCGATCCAATCGAATCCCGCCGTACCAGCTTCGTTGGGGCTAAGTCGAAACGAACTAACCGCCACAATCAAAAAACTGGCAACCGCGACCAGCCCCGTCGTCAACGCACTGCGAAGCGGGTTCCGCCGAGCCGCTCGGTTGGCCATGCCCAACAACGAACTGACTGAACTGCTGCCTTTGCCGGCTGTTTCGGCAGAAGCCAACGGCCGCTTGAGCCATTGAAACACCATCATCAGCAACGCCACAAGGATCAGAAAACCAGCCCCCATGAATGCTCCCGCTTGGGCCTCTCCGGCGAGCGTTGTCGCCAAGACACTCAGCCCCAACGCGACGACCACCAACCCCCAAGCCAGCCAACGCCGACGGCTTCCCTTTTTCACTGCACTCGGCGGTTCATCCAGTCGCCCTGCCAGTAAGCTAGTCGTGCTTTGTTTTCCAGCAGAACGCAAAGACCAAAAAATGGTGATCGCGCAGATAAGCATGCCGACCAGCAACCCGACGACCAGACTGGTTAAACTGATCTGCAACTTTAGAAACGGGCGAGAGATCGCACCAACCCACCACGTCGTCAGCCCATAGACCATTGTGGCGGCGTAGCCGACGCCCAACTGAACGCCTAGCCATGCTCCAAAACCCGCGACGCAAAGCATTTCAATCATGAAATTCCGTCGCACGGCCGGTGGTCCGACCCCGACCGCTGACAGCACGCCCAGTTCCGTCGCGCGTTGCTGCAGAGCTAGGCGAAACAAGAGTGCGACCAGAATCAATGCGGCCCCGATCACGAACATGCTCAACGCGAGGAACAGAACATCAAATGGCGTGGAACCGGACGATGCCTCCAGACCGCGGCGTTTGAGATCGACCAGTTGCAAGCCGGTATCCGCATCCGACTGAATCAGCTCGGCGGAGATTTTTTGTTCGATCTCGGCACGATCGCCCGCCGTGATTGGAATTCGAAATCCGGTCACTCGCCCGAATCGGCTTTTCCATAACTCCTGCCCAACGGCAAGAGAAACAAACGCTTTCGGAGTCGTCCGATGAAGCGTCCAATAATCGTCGTCTTGAGGCCTGATCTTGTCGGCCGTCTCAAATGGCAGATCCCAGTTCTCGATCGAATCCGCATCGGTCAGTCCGGGCACTTCGGGCGTCAGATGCATGTCATTCGCAAGCGTTGGACGGTCCGCGTAGACCGCTGGCACCATTCCTCCACGGCGACGCACGACCGGCGGTTCTTCGGGCTCGACCAGTTTCGCAATGTCGGTCAACTTAAACGTCGCTCGGCGTTCGACCTGTTGGCCTCCTTTTGATTCGGGCTCGAAAAATGTCAGTTCGATTGTGTCACCGACTGCTGATTGCAAATCATCGGCCGCCCACTCGTTGAGCACGATCTCGTGGGCTCCCGGCGGTTTGATTGGATCGCCCGAGATCGCTGAAACCGGGTTGAATGAATCATCAAAATCGATCGAAGCCACCATCGAGAACGGAATTCCATTATCCTCCACCGAATCCGAATCCCGAATGTCGTTGGCCAGATAGGTGAACACGGGTTTCGCGTCAGGAAACGTTTTCTGGATCGCCGCGGCAACTGACTCGTTGATCACTAATCGATCCGACGACAACGCCCAGTAATCGAAAATCGTTTCGGGCGAGGCTTCTTCCTGACCGTCGGCGTCTTCCTCCGCCCCCGGCACAAAACTCGAACTTGCTCTTTTTAAAATCAGGCCCAAGTCCTCCACCGCCGGCCGCATTGAATCTCGCAACTGCCCCGTCACTTCCTCAGGAACCAAATCATCTTCACTCGAAGAGAGCATCAGCATGTTGGCTTGGCGAGCCGAAGATTTGTGCTTGAGAACCGTGCGAGATAACGCGTCCTGCAGCAATTCGATCGGGACGTAGATGTTTAGTGGATCCGCTTGAGTCGGATGTAAACCGAAACGACCGAGACCGCGATTAGGCACGATGAAATCAACTTGCAAGCCGACCAGACTTTCGATCAAGTCGTCCTTCTTCCCCAGCGAACTATCCGATGGCAGTTGGCCTCGCTTGGGAATCCGCAGCGTCAGCGTGATCTTACCCGCTTCCACGTCCGCCGCCGTGATCCCCAAATCATTCGCCAACGCTTGATTGATCGCCACGGCTTCACCGGTCGGCATCGGCTTGAGCCAATTGGTTGAATCATCCAGTTCGACAAAATCCTGATTGGCTCCGAGGACCGTCACGTTGGAAGAACGAGCCTGCCCAGTTTCGTTTTCGACGGTTCCACCCGGAAAGAAAATCAAGGGCACGATTTGATCGTAATGTGCTTGAGCTGTTTCCAGCTTCGCCAAATCCTGTGCTAACTGCTCGCGAAAAAAGCCCTCGGAAACGAGTAACTGATCGACGTTGGCCAGCCGATCGAGGGTTAGGTCTCGCAGGCTGCCTCGCATGCTGTCCCCCACCATCAACGCACCCGAGAGCACCGCCGTGGCCGCCGCGACCCCGAGTGCAATCGCTAGATTCGATCGCCAATGGTGCAGTAAGCTTCGCTGAATAAATCGCGACGGAGTAAGCATGATTCAGTTTTTATTCAGAGGAAGACGATTTGCTGGCTCTCGATGATTCACGTCAGGTTGCGGAATGCGTCGGAACCACCACAATTCTGGACCGAACCTTCTGCCAACGCAACGCTCCTTGAGGAGTAGGCTCCAATCGCACAGTCGCGGTTGCGGTCGCGACCTTCGCTCAAAAGTCACCACGGCCATGCCTCGACCTCAACTTCCCAGTTCTCGCGAGTTTGCTCAACTGCTGCAAGTCGCGTGGCCGTTGATTTTGGCTCAGCTTGCACAGAATTCATTGTCGTTCATCGACACGATGATGGTCGGCCGGTTGGGCGAGCAATCCTTGGCTGGAATCGCGATCGGCGGAACGGTCTTCTTTTTCGTCGTGTTCATTCTTTCGGGAATGATTCTGGCGGTCAGCCCAATGGTGTCTCAGGCGATCGGTGCGGGTAAACCGGACGAAGCATCGCGGGCGGCTCAACAGGGACTTTGGTTGGGAATTTTCATGGTGCCGCTGCCGTTGATCGTCTTCCTGAGCATCGATCCGTGGCTGATCTGGTCCGGCCAGACCGCTGAAACAGCGAAACTTGCATCCGCCTACCTACGCGCGATCTCGTGGGGTTTGCCCGCCATGTTCGGCCTGTTCTCGCTGAAAGGATTTCTGGAAGGACATTCGGACACAACACCGATCATGGCGATCTTCTTTCTGGGTGTCGGCATGAACATCGTTGCCAACTTTGTCTTGATTTTTGGATGGGGTTGGATTCCTGCGATGGGGATGGTTGGAACCGGCTACGCCAGTGCCATCGTTTATACAATCATGTTTTTTGCAATGGCTGTCTACATCCGGCTGCGTTACACCGACCACCCAGTGATTTCGCTGCGCCCGTTCCCCCAACTGAAAACGATTCTTGAAATTGTAAAAATCGGGGCACCGATTGGGCTGACGATCGGTTTTGAAATCGGGCTGTTCAGCATGATGGCGTTCATGATCGGAACGTTCGGTTCCGAGCCGCTGGCCGCCCATCAGATTGCCGTCCAATCTGCTTCGATCAGTTTCATGATTCCGCTGGGCATTGGGCTGGCGGCATCAATTCGAGTCGGTAACGCGATCGGTCGAGGTTCTCGGTCCGATGCGGCAGAGGCTGGCTATGCAGGCATGTTGATTGCATTGACGTATGCCATTGGAGCAGGATTGGTTTTCTGGTTCCTGCCGGAGACCGTGTTGAGCCTGTATTTTGACGTAAAGGATCCGCAAAACGCGCAAACCGCTGCGATTGCGGTTTCGTTCCTTCAAGTCGCTGCGACTTTCCAGTTGTTCGATGCGGTTCAAGTCGTTGCTTCGTGCTGCCTGCGCGGGCTTAAGGACACTCGGGCGGCCATGTTTTTGTCTTTGCTTTCATATTGGGCCGTCGGCCTCGTGGCGTGTTTCGCGTTGACGTACGCCTGCAAACTAGGGCCAATCGGTTTCTGGTACGGAGCAGCCGTTGCTTTAGGCACCGCAGCGATTGTGCTGACCGCTCGGTTTTACCATCAGGTCAAGCTGTAGGCGAAAGGGCGTGCTCTGAGGTGCGTGCTCGGGAGGGCGTGTTCGGGAGGGCGTGCTCGGGAGGGCGTGCTCGGGAGGGCGAGGCTCCGCCCGAGCCACGCGGAGAAATATGCGTAACCATTCGAAGGGGGCGGACGGAGCCTTCCCCTCCCTGAATGGGTGGCGAGCACGCGGTCGCCTGCCGGCTCGTCGTTAAACAGGATCCAAAATTACAGCCGCCAAACCTCAATCGCGAACGAATTTTCCGTTCTGCAATCGCACGTGCTGACCGAATCGTTGGGCCAGTCGATCACTGTGAGTCACACAGATCAGGATCGCGTTTGAAGCGGCTTGCAGATCGAGCAGAAGCTGCCCGATTTTGTCGGCGTTCTCTTGGTCCAAACTGCCCGTGGGTTCATCGGCCAACAGCAGAACGGGTTCGTTGATCAAAGCCCGGGCAACGGCGACTCGCTGTCGTTCACCGCCGGACAACGCGGCCGGCAAGTGATGGACTCGATCACGCAGCCCGACCTGTTCAAGTAACTCTTGGGCTCGATCGTTTTGCGTCTGAGAAGACTTCCCGGTCGCCAAGGTCGGCAGCAGCACGTTTTCTAACGCGGTCAATTGAGGCAACAGATGGTGCTCTTGAAATACGAAACCAACTTGCTCGTTGCGAAACGCTGGCAATTGCTTTTCGGTTAGTTTACTAACGTCAGTGGCAAGCAAACTGATCGAACCTGACGTGGGGCGATCCAACGTTCCGGCAAGGTGCAGAAAAGTGCTCTTGCCGCTGCCACTTGGCCCAACGATGGCCAGATTCTGGCCTCGATCAAGCTCAACATTCACTCCGTCAAGAATCCGCAACTGCTGACCACCGGTCGTGAACTCTTTGACGATCTTGGTTGCAGAAAAGTCAGGCATACTGTCTTGAAAGCCCATCAATAAAATCAAAATGTCGATCGCGAGTCACCAAAGTCAGCCCGTATTGAATAGCCGCTGCAGCTATCCAAATATCATTGTCTGGAATCGGCTTCCCTTTCCGTCGCAATTCGGCTTTGATTCTTCCGTACAGTCGAGCCGTATCAAAATCACAAGGCAAATACCCTAAAAGATTTTGCATACGCTCGACACGAGCGAGATTTTGTTCTTGCCTAGCAGAATTGTATGCGCCGTACATTAACTCGCCCACAACGGTTGCGGTGAGATAACAACTCGCATCTTTGACAAGCGATTTGAGGTAAACATTGGGTTCTTCCAAAGCCGCAATAACCACGCTGGTATCGAGCAAGCGACTACCATCCATCGGTGTCGACCTTTCCACAACCTTCTTTCACAACGCGCTGCATTTCAGCCGCTTCTTCTGGTGACAGTGTCCCAGAGAGCTCACTAAACTGTTCTGAACTAAAACCCTTCGGTTTCTCCCTAAGCATCTGAACAAATGCCAAAACAGTTTCCTGTTGTTCACTGTCTAAGCCAGCGATGGCAGCATTTAACTCAGATCTAAAGTCGTTGGTCATTGAAACTCTCTCCTTAGCGGCCGATCACCCCCAAAGGAAATTATACCACAGCCCATCACAATTGGTCGACTTTTCGAGCAGCGAATAGGAAAACGTTCGACAACACGTGGTCACTGCCACGGTACTCAATCAATTTTTTGGCCCGCCAACAACGCCAAGCAACCCAACCCGTAAAAAGTGTACTCAACATCGTGAGCATCATCCCAAGCGGCGGCTTGAAATCCACCTTCGGGCCGCTCCATGGATTCGACAAACTTCCGAAACGCAGCGATATCGATTTCGTCAAACGCCTGCAAATCCAACAACGTCAGTGCTCCCGTGAACGAGCTTAACAAATCTGCGATCGGAATGCGCGTGTTGGCTCTTAGGCCGCCTTCTTCGGTTTGCATTTCGACCAAAAAATCAAGCGTCGTGGCAACCAGCTCCGGATCCTTCGCTTCATCGATCGCATCAAGCATCAGCAAACTGGCAACGGCCGCCGCCGTCGGATTCGTTCCGGCTCTTTTGCTGGCTCGAATTTCTCGCCAGCCACCGTCCGGCTCACGCTGTGATTCTAGAAAGCGAATGATCCCATCTTTGTCCGCGACCGGACGATCCAAAAGTTCCAACACCAACAACACCAGAAACGTGTGGTAGGTGCTACCCGCATGGCCCGCTTCCGCTTTGGCGTAGCCACCATCCTCACGCCGCAACGAATCCAGAAAGCCGGCAACTTGATCGGGCCAGCGTTCATCGGCGTCTTCAAACACGTTCACGCCAGCGAAAATCAGTAGCAGACTGGCGGCATAGAACAAGGAGAAAAAATCGACGATCGTCTGCTTCGAGGACATTTGATTGCGAATAAACTGACCGGCCTTTTCGCCGACTTCTTCATCCAACCGCCCCAGCACCGATAGCCCTCGCAACGCGAACGCGGTGTAGTAGAGATCACTGCCTCCCATCCGACCCGCAAAGCCTCCGTCAGGTTGCTGAGCGTTCAACAAGTAGGCCGCGTGGCGATCGATCGTCGCGGTTGGGAGTTTTGACAAGCCCTCCGCCAAGCGAAGCGTCAGATTTTGCAGATAGCTGGACAAGAAAGAAAGTCTACCGTTTACAGAGTACAGTTTTCAGACAGCAACGATCAAGCTTTGGGGGTCAATGGAATCCACAGTCGGGACTGAACATTACCCCGCATTCGATTCCAGCCAAGGTGTGATCGCGTCGATGAACCTCTGCGGCGTTTTGATCGCAACCGGCTTCTTACCGTGTTCGAACTTGCAGCAGACAACGGTGATCGTTCCATCCGCTACCGCGTTGCCGTCCAGCTGAAACGCAAAACCATAGGTGATGCTTTTCGACCCGATGCGTTTCACTGAGACGCGGATATCGATCACATCTTCAAACCGAATCGCAAGGCGATAATTGCACTCGGCGTTGACGCGAGGAAAACTGATTGGCTGGCCATCGATCTCGCAAATGACACCCATCCCCACATGCCGCAACAGCTCGTGCTCCGCTTGTTCCATGTAAGCAAAAAAGTTCGAGAAGTGAACAATCCCGGCGGTATCGGTTTCGCGAAACTCGACGCGTCGCTTGATGCTGAAAGTTTTCGACATGGTGATCGATCTAATTGAGGTGAATAGTGGCTTCGATGAAACGACTCACGCAAAAAGGCCCGCCGGAAGAACCGACAGGCCTAGATGTTGTTCACTTGTTTGCTGCACAAATCAATTGGCGAGAAAGCCAACCTATTGGGCAGTCAAAAACATTAATCGCCCACGAATGGCAACAGAGCCATGAATCGAGCTCGCTTGATCGCGCTGGTCACGGCGTGCTGGCTGATCGCGGTGCAGCCGGTCTTGCGGCGACCGACAATTTTCCCGTGGCGGTTCACTAGCTTCTTCAACAGTTCCACGTCTTTGTAATCGACGTACATTGGACTAGGACGCTCACCATCGACGTACAACGGATCCTTCGAGACGGTGCGTGTGTTCGTTTTGGGCTTTCGCCGCGTCATCTTTCGTCGCATCTTGGCCAAGATAAAACCCTGTGATTGCGTTGTTAATCGGTTGTGATCTAATGAATTTTCGCCCAAACGACTTCGCGGTCGCTCAGATGTGAGCCACGTATTATGCAAAATGACCGTCTGGCCGCAAGGCATAAAACCGGGGAGTTTGACAGTCGCGGCCGAATTTTGCCTGCCTCAACGCGAATTCGACCCACGGCTCCGATTCCCGGCATATCGACCAGCAGCAACGATTACATCATCAAATTTTTACTGAAAGCTCCCCAAAAGCTTCTGAAAGCATAAGCGCAACCAAAAATGAACCGAATCAGAGCAAATACCCAAATCCCGACGCTGTTAATCGCTGGGCTTGCACTCCTGTTTTCTGGGTTTGAACGCCCTTCTCAAGAGGCGAATAAAACCAAAGCTGAGCCCTCCGCTAACACCTCGGTCGCCGCGGATCAAGCTAGGCCACACGGGAGGGTGAGGCTCCGTCCGAACCACGCTGAAGGCTCGGTTACTACCGACCAAGCCAGCTCCCCTGAAAAATCAGATGCGTGGCGTCCATTGTTCAACGGGAAAGACCTGACTGGCTGGACGCCCAAGATTCGGTTCTCCAAATTGGGCGAAGATCCGCTGAAGACGTTCCGAGTCGAAGAAGGCTTGCTGTGCGTCAACTACGACCGGTACGAGGACAACAAGTTCAAGGCTCGGTTCGGCCACTTGTTCTATGACACTCCATTTTCCAGTTATGACCTGCGAGTCGAATATCGCTTCGTCGGCAAACAAACTTCTGACGGCGCTGGCTGGGCCAAATACAACAGCGGCCTGATGCTCCACGGCCAAGACCCTGCCACCATGACCGTCGATCAAACTTTTCCGGCATCGATCGAAGTCCAACTGAAAAGTTGCGACCCAAACGGCGAGGGCACGCAGACCCTGCGTTGCTGCACCCCAGGCACAAACGTCGTGCGCGATGGCAACCTGTTCGCGCCGCACTGCTTTGATTCGACGGGTCCTAAAGTTCCGGTCGGCGAGTGGCTGACAGTCGTCATTGAAGTTCGCGGCAGCAAGGCGATCCGACACAAAGTCGGCGATGAAGTCGTCCTAGAGTATCAACAACCGCAACTAGACGATCGCATCCCTGAAGTCATGAACGGCTTGAAGGTTTCCGAGGAAGTCGTGAAAGAGTGGTACAAGGACAAAACCAAATCGGAAGATTATCTACTGAGCAGCGGCACGATTTCTCTGCAATCCGAAAGCCACCCCGTTCAGTTTCGCCGCGTTGAGATCCGCGAAATTGAGTGACGCAAGTCGTTCACGAATCGTCTAACGACAAACCGGGACGCGACCGTGTCTTACGCACGCATAAAGCATGGCACCCATCAATTCAGACCCGGCGCATCAATCGACCTCTTCCCAAATGGTGTGATAAACGCCCTGCTGTTCGAAGTACTCCAGTAGCGATTGATAGAACTCGTGCCCGCCTAGCGTCGCACTGTCGCCGATGACGATCAGCTTCCGGCGAGCACGCGTCAACGCCACGTTCATTCGGCGCTCGTCCGACAAAAAGCCGATCTCGCCATCGCCGTTGGATCGCACCATGCATATCACGACCGCTTCTTTTTCGCGGCCTTGGAAACCATCGACCGTGTCGACTTCCACATCGGTTTCGCACCTGCCCTGCTCTGACGAATCACGCTCGGCAAGCAACTGTCGCACCAGCCGCACCTGAGCCGCATACGGCGCGATCACGGCGATATCGTCCGCCGGCAAACCTGACTCGATCAGGCCGCGAACTTTCTTCACAACCAACGCCGCTTCTTGAGGATTCCGTTTGCTCATCCCGTCCGGCTCAAGTTCCTCATCCCAACCGGCTCCTGCCGTATCGATCAACGTCACCGGTTCACGCGTCAGTTCGTTTTCGGCAACCTGTTCCAAGTCAAACAATCGATGCGAGCAAACGCTTTGGTCAGCAACCAATCGCCCATCATAAAAATGATCCGACGAAAAATTCATGATCTGGTTGTGCATGCGATATTGCACGTTCAACAGCCGAGTCACCTTGTCGCCGTGCAGCTTCACCTGCCGCTCCAACAGGCTCAAGGCAAACCCCTGCCGCGCGGCATCATTGGAAAGAACCGTCGGAGGCAATTGCATCGGATCGCCCGCCATCACGACCTTGTCGCAGCGAAGGATCGGCTGCCAGCAACCGGGTTCGACGCTTTGACACGCTTCGTCGATCACCACCAAGTCAAACCAACGCTCGCCCAACACGTCCTCGTTGAAAGTGGTCGTCGCACAGATGATCTCGGCTCGGCCAAGCGTCGAATCAATCGCCTGCTGCTCCATCAGCCGGGCATGTTGCTGAAGCTCTCGCGCTTCGCGCCGCATTTCTTGTCGCTCACCCCGAGCCCGTTTGCTGCGAGTCCATTTCGCGGCGCGGCGGTAGATTTGCTCGGCTTCGCGGTACATGTCTCGAATCACGGATTGATTTTCATGCTGCTCGACCAAACCATCAAGCGTGTAGTCGCGCAAACGTTCGGCCACTCGTGCAGGATGCCCGATGCGAACAACTTTCTGCTTTGCCGCGATCAGTTTTTCTAGCAGGTTGTCCACCGCCGTATTGCTGGGAGCACACGCAAGCACTTTTTGGCCACGCTCGGTCGCTTGAGTAATTAGCTCGACCACGGTCGTCGTTTTCCCCGTGCCGGGTGGACCGTGAATCACAGCCAAGTCCTCCGCCGAAAGAGCAAACCGCACTGCCTGCTGCTGCGACTCGTTCAGTTCCGCTCGAAATTTTACATCAGGCAACGCCGGAGCAAACGAAGGCTCGCGCTCGCCCATCATAATTTCGCGTAGCTGCCCCAACCGCCCGCGTGAGCTCTTAACAGTCGTGATTGCCGCCAGTTGGCGTTGCCGAGTCACCTCGTCGGCGGCCAAGTCGATCCGAAAACAGTCTCCGTCCAACCAATGATCAACCGCGACTTGAATCCCGTCCTTGTTGCGGCCACTTACCACGCCAGTCCACGATTCTCCCGAAGCTTCCGGGAACTCTGACACGACGACGGGCGAGCCGACTTTCAATCGATGCCAAGGCATAGGCAGATTGATGTTGCGTCTTTTGAATGAGAACAGAAATCGTCCTCCAAGGCCGCTGCGGTGATCGACGACCGCCAGATCGAGAATCGTCTCGCCACCTTTTTCGGCCGCTGACGAGTTCATTCTCTGACGACGCTCGGCCATCCGTTCGACTTCGGCCTTTGACTCCATCGCCAGCCACTCGACCATCTGGACGAAGTGTTGATCGCTTTCGACGGAGGGGAGTTTTTTTCTGTGACGAGATGACATGGGCAAAGTTATGGCAGATTGACGGCGAAACAACAACTTCGCCCGAAAGGGTTTACCAACGCACGCCCGAGGTGCCAGTTTTGAAGTGAGGCACTAGTACAAGCCCGAAGCGCTAGCGAGTGGATTTTTTTCAGGCTTCCTATCCTCTCGCTTGCGCGTCGGGCTTGTATTTGGAATGCTCGGGGAAACGCGTTTACCCGGATTTTGCAATGCGACCATGCGTAAGATGAAAAACATCGCAACATTAAAACTCGCGCGTCGAGTTTGTATTCTTTGCGTTCTGGGATTCACTCGCTCGCGATTCGTGCTCGTGTTGGTCACGGACCGTCGCAGAGCACAAAATTACTTAGGGAAAAACTTCGCCAGCGTTTTGTCACTTGGAGGCGAAGTCATCAACGAGGTCGCCACCATCGCGACAAGCGTGCACAAGAAGATCGCGACGACGGGCATCACTTCGATATCTTCACCCAACTTGATCACGTACTTCGTGTTTGAGCCCCAACCCGAATCCCGGAAAAGGTACAACCAGCTTCCCAACATCGCCAAGACACCCGACAACGCACCGGCGGCCGTTAACTTCTTCCAGTACAACGCGGCAAACACAAGCGGAAACAAAGAAGCGAAACCACTGAAGCACCACACGCCCAACGTGAACACGCTCTTGTACCCGCGCAGACTTAGCCAATAAGTAACCGCCACGATCAGAATCACGAACACTCGGGCCGTCCAAACCTGAGCCGTATCGGACAGCCGATCCTTGCCAACGTAGTGTTCCACAATGTCGTTCGTGAACATCGATCCGACGCACAAAAACTGGCTATCAAGCGACGACATGATCGCCGCCAAAATCCCGGCCGTCAGCAAACCCGCGAGCCATGTCGAGAGCTTGGTCTTGACCAAAAATGCCAAAACTCCGTTTGCTGAAACGGCAGGCGGAATATTTTGAGTCGTCGCCCACACACCAATCAAAACACAAGGAGCCCACACGATCATGATGAAAATCGGGTGGCAGACCACCGACAGCTTGAAGCTTCGAGCCGATTTGGCTGTCAACCAATGCTGGAACAAATGCGGAAACATCCCGACAGATAACGGGATCAACATGTAAGTTAAAAATTTGGAAGTGGACATCTCCGACCGAGTCACATGAGATTCGCTCACACTTGCAGACGCCGCTTTGAGGCTCTCAAAAAACGTTTCCTGCCCACCAATTTTGTTCGCCAGCGAAACAAACGTTACCAGCCCCAACACCATGAACACGATCGTTTGAAACGCGTTCGCCCACGCTGTTCCTCGCATGCCGCCGATAAAAACATAGATCAGCACCACCATGCAAATCGCGGCAGATCCCAACCAAGTTGGCACACCCCCATGCATCGGGCTGGGCGAGCCATCGGGTTTCAACGCCGCGAACGATGCCCATTCCGGGAACGCCCCGGCCGTCATCGCTTGAATCACCGTCCCCGACGCCATCACGCCGATCAACAGGTACGGAATCACCAAGCCAACAAGGATCGGGAACAGAAGAACTCCGATCAAATCACTTTCCAATCGATCGCGGAAGAACTGAATCTGAGTCGTGTAGCCATACTTTCGACCGAAGGAGTAAATCTTCACGCCAATCACAAAGAAACACAGGCTGTGAATGATCCCGCTACTCGACGCCAACATCCCGTAAACGCCAATGCCTTCCTTGAATGCCTCGCCGGTCGAGCCCACCAACGCGAACGCGGTCATCGTGGTGCCAAAAACGGACATCAACAGCAGGAACGGACCGATCGAGTGACTGGCCAACAGGTAATCTTTTTTGGTTCCGCTGAACGAGCGACTGGCGATAAAGCCTAGACCCAACAACAACAGCAAATAGACGGCGATGATTGCCAATCGAATTTGTCCAGGATTCATGACTTGCCCTCCGCGACGTCCACTGGCTGAGCGTCGACCTCATCCAACTGTTTCGGCCACGCTAAGTTGACCATCAGGAACCAGACAATTCCTGCCGCGAGCGAAATTCCCATGTGATAAGCCAAGCCAATCGGAATGAATCCCAGTACCAGCGTATCATCATTCCAATTCCAGAAATCCTGATGAGCGACAATCAAAATCGCGACCAAAATCCAAAGTACTGTTTTCATCGTATTTTCGTTTTCTTTTCAAATT
Source organism: uncultured Pirellulaceae bacterium (assembly GCA_937929805.1). Classification (GTDB taxonomy): domain Bacteria; phylum Planctomycetota; class Planctomycetia; order Pirellulales; family Pirellulaceae; genus Mariniblastus. The sequence continues at coordinate 69,754 of CALFUT010000006.1, read as the reverse complement.
TTTGCATGAGCCGTGACGGGAGGGCGAGGCTCCGTCCGAGCCATTTCCTATCCGCAAACATCACAAGCCTGCCTTGAGGTCGACAATTTCGCTCATCTCTTATAAGTCTGTCACTCGGTTCAACAGAGTGCGGACGGAGCCTTACTCTCCCGGGCAATTTTTGTCATGCGTACAGAGCTTCACTCTCCCGGCACAATTTCCAGCAACTCAATCGCTTCCGCCCCATCGCAATAAATCATGGCCGTTCGCCCGAAGCAAACCGCGCCGGCTTTTATCCCCAACGCATCCGCCAGATCCTGCGGAGACTCAATTCGATACAACTGCATCAAGCGGACTGATCTTAGCACATCGTTTTCGATCAGCACTCGCCCGAGCGGAGTCCGTTGGCTTTCGATTTCGTTGCGAACTTCATCCGAAAACACGGTTCGATCCATGCGAACCAAACCAAACATGACCACGGCGTCATCTGATTGCCGAGTCAACGTGATTTTTCGCGAGTAACGACCGTCTTCCGTTTTCGATTCGATCACATGCACGTCAACCGGGCAACCGTGATGCTGCTCAAGCGTCACCGTCATGTGATGATCATGAGCCAACAACTTCGCGGCAACAGGCGTCAACAGTTCAGCCGACACGTTAGCGAATGAGCCCGCGATCGAGCCGTTTGAATAGAAAAGGTTCAGCAGGGCATTCAGCTGAGGATCCGTATCCCCGCCTTTCGCCGACACACCTTTCGTTCCGCCTTGCGAGCCGCTATCGGAATCAATTGATTTTGCAGGATTCAAATTCTGTCACCCAATCTACGAAACAGCTATGCACTAAGAAACGATCGGCAAGGTTTCTTCGAACGACAGGTGCTTAATTTGGATCGTTGGTTTGACCTCAGCCGTTCGATCAAGCACCGTATCGGCTAAGTAATACATCAACCTTCGCAATTCATCCGGCTTGACATCATCGGCAATCTCTTCGGCTTTCTGCTGATGCTTATCCACCAAGCGGTAAGCTTTTTCAAACACGCCTGCTTCAAAATACAAATGTCTAGCCCGCATCAAACGCTGCTCGGGTGGTAACGGACAATCGTCGGCAACAAGGCTCAGCAGTTCCTGTTTTTGATCTTCTTTTAGCCCCGCCAACGCCAATGCCCATAAAACGGTCGGGCGACCGGCCAGCAAATCCGTACCCATCGCACGCTTGTTGTCGTCGTCTTGCTCCCAATCCTTCAAGTCGTTCAAAATTTGAAACGCAACGCCCAGATTTCGAGCAAACTGACGCACGGGCTGCCGGTACTCGTCCGCCGGACCCGCCAGACGAAGCCCCGTATAAAACGCTGCCTCAAACGCCGGCGCTGTCTTCAACGCGTAAACCTTCAACGCGTCGATTGGCTTGAGACACTTGTCCGACGCGTCTCGCCAGATCAGTTCGGCTCCCTGACCTTCGGACAGTCGCTGATGAGCGTCCGCCAAAACGTCCAGAATATCGGCCGCCGTTTCATGCCCCAGTTCGGCTCGATCGCCACTGACCAAACGATAGCCCAGCCCGATCAAATAGTCGCCAATGTTGATCGCGGTCGGCACGCCGTACTTCACGTGCAATGAATCGGCTCCGTAGCGATAACGGTCGCCGTCTTGAATATCGTCATGAACCAAGGAAGCCTTGTGGAAGGTCTCGATCGACATCGCCGCGCGGCGGATGGCATCCGGATAATTTGCAACGACATTTGCACCATCAGCCACCGTTGCCGCCCCGCCCTGCACCGCGTCATAGACAGCAAGTGTGATAAACGGACGAGAATGTTTCCCGCCAGCCGATAGGAAGTCGTACGCAATGGACTCAGTAGCTGCGATCGGATCACATGCAATCGAATCGACATCCGGCCCGCTCGAGCGAACTCGCGGAACCAAACGCTCCAATGAATCGGCATCAAACAATCGCGATGACTCGCGCAACAAGTGAATGTAGCTGCGCGTCTCTTGAGCCGAAGCATCGTAAGGCACTCGCACCATCTGCTCGACCCAATCCTCGTCGACGCTCGTGTTGCGGCAATCACTCGAAAGCAGCGGCGTGGCCATGCAAGGAATGCCGGCCAGCATGATTTTGTCGATCGCTTTTTCCAAAACGTTCAAGCAAGCCACCCCGACGATCGCGTCCACATGCCCGCTAACAATAATTTTCAAAACGATGGGCGAGCCCTCAGCGACCAACACCTTGTAACCCAATTCCTCGGCCGCGCCGCGGAAATCGGCGATGCTGCACGCGCCACAGGTTTTGCAAGCCAACCCAAATTCATCGTAGTCGGCCGGGCAGCCTTCGGCATGTTTCAGGCAATGCGGCAACAGAAACAACCGGCGCTCGTACGGGATTGACTTGATCGAGTCCTCCCAGAATTCGCTCGACAGCACCACCATGGTCCAACCGAGGAATCCCTCGGGCAGATTCTGTTCGGTCAGCAACTGGCGACAAATCGCTTCCAGTTCGTCCTTGCTGGGCGGCACATCACGACTAAGCGTCGCCGCAACCTCGCGACATCGCAAACGCAATGCCTCACGCGCGTCCTTCGTGTCAGGCACCATTTTTAGATGAGCCGTTTTGCGCCGGCGAGAACGACGCACCGGGGGAGCCGCGCCTTCGTTCGGTTGCGCATTCATGGGCGCGTCTGTCGACGCATCTGTTTGCGAGTTCGAAGTTGTGTTCGAAACAATTGCCAAAACGATTCCTCAAAGTTCTCGATATTCAGATGAGCCAATCTGACCGCGGCGCAATCGCGTCTTCAGACTGATTGTTCCACTGTACCAACTACACGTCTTCAACAGAACATCCGGGCTTTGAAATTCCGACTCGACCGAGCCCCCGATTCATCACACCGGCAGCGAAAATCAACGGATACAGCTTTTCAAAGTACCAAAGCTTCGCAAAGTAAAAACCAATCGGACTGCTGACACCGACTCGTTCCGCTCCCACAGCATCGATCAGCCAGCTCAAGCCTGCGTTAGCGGCATCTTCTGCCCCCGCAACTTCGCAACCCAATAGGGCCTCAACGCACAACGCCGTTTCTTCAACGCTGCTGGTCCGTTTGCTAGAGCCACCCCAACCGCCATCGTCGTTCTGATTTTCGACCAGCCAATGATAACCCGACGCGGCAGCCGAAGTTTCGTGCGTGCCCGCATCGCGATAAGCCAACAGAACTTTGGCCGTTCCGTAAAAAGGGTTCTCATCGTCCGGCTGATCCTGATTGCCAAACCACAGCGGCAACCATGAGCCATCAACGCGTTGCTGTTTTTGCAGATAGCGAAAACCTTTTTCGATCGCAGGGCCGTTGTGTTCCCACGCTAACAAACCACGAATAACATGAGCCGTAATATCACTGCCACTCCGATCAAACGGCAGCTTCCCCCAGCCACGACAGAACGTTGGCCACCCTCCGTCACGGTTTTGCAATCCCAGCAGCCAAGCGGTTCCTTGGTCGGCCGCCGTGAAAATCTGTCGCTTTAGCGTCTGATCCAACCAGCTTGGGTTCGCATCGACCATCTTTCTTAACGCGAGCATAGCACCCGGCGTGTCATCCGCGTCCGGCACCGCGCCGCTCAAGTCACTCCAGCCCCAACCACCGGGTGCCGCGCCGGTGAAGGGATGCTTTTCGGTATTTTGACACGACAGTAGCCACTGCAGACATGCCTGCCATTGGTCCGCGTCCGATTCGAGCATCTCCGAAAACGCTGTTGTGTCATTCGCCAAGGCGTTGATTGACAGTGATGTATTCCACGTTGCCAGATTCGTATCAATTGGCCACGTGCCAATACGAGCCCGAAGCGCGAGCGAGGGATCCGCGAGTGAGGGAACCGCTTCGTCGCAACCAGATCCTCTCGCTTGCGCGTCGGGCTTGTATTGATGACTCGGTTGTGGATCCGGTTTGCACTCTTCAACACGAAACGAGTCCAGCAAGAACTCGATTCCCTTCTGCACAACCGGGTGCTGCCCCCGTCCACACCGAATCAACGCCATCGAAACGAAACTGGTCAACGGAATCGCTTCTAGAAAACCGCCGCTGGCAGGTTGCATTTGCTGCAAGACTTTTAGGCCAGGTTGGATGCTGAGCCTGCGAATGGTCTTGCGAATTGGATCCCACGGCGGATCGAAATGGAACTTGGCCTGACCGATCGCAACCAACGCCGGGATCGCGTAACTGACGACCGGCAACTGCATCAAATGATAAAAACGCTGGGGCACGACGGCCGCTTCAAAGGGCAACGCTGAAACTTCACGCCATGAAACAATCCCCGCCATCGCGCAGTTGGCCAAAATCGGAACGGCAAAGGTTTTGTCGCGACCGTAACGCTTTTTCAAACCAGTAATGCCGCCTTGGCCTTCAACATACCGCTCGGCCCGAACAATTTCGGTTGCAAACTCGTTTGCCTTGCCTGCCGCATGCAGCGCCGCGATCACCAACATCGAAGTTGAAATATTGGAGTAATTTTTTGATGTGTCGCCCCAACCGCCGTCATCGTTCTGCTGCTCCATCAGCCAAGCGATTCCGCCACTGACCTGCTGACGCATTTGATCAAGGTCGATCGAACTGGATTCAACGGCGTCAGAATCAAGATAAAACGAAAACGTGCTGATCGCGGTCGCGGTCGACAGCGCCGACGCGGAAAGCTGACCGACCCAGTGGCCATCGTCCGTTCTTTGATCCAGCAGTTGATCACGAACCGCCCCGCCCGCGTGCTCAATCGCGCCGTGGGGAATCGAGTTTTTGTGATCGGTTTCCATCATCGGCTCATGGGTGCTTGATACGGATTGTCCGAGTGGACCGGTTCGCTCTGAACGACCGTGGCGGCTTCTCGATCGGCAACTTCCTTCAAACTGGCAGCGGTCTTGAGGAATCGCTCGACCTCCGCTTCTTCGCCGATTGCTCGCTTGGGTACGATTTGAATCATATGATGAATGGTACGAAAGCCGATGAAGTGGTCGTTGGTGTAAAGCGAAGTCACATCGTTCCAGTGAACAAGTGAAATGAAGTCGGACGCCCCCATCGCAACACCATCAGGGCACAATCGCACCGATATTTCATCAGAAGGAAGCTTGAACAGCCTCGGTTTCCGAAACCGAGCATATGCTCGCATGATCAGCGGCAGGATAAAAAACGGTATCGCGCAGATTAGCACATCGCGAAGAAAGTAGCCAACAATGTTTTGCTGTCCAACCATTCTCAGAATCGCAACGCAACCGAAAACACTCACAAAAGCAAACAACGCATACTGAACCCACACGCGCCACCGAGACCGACGGATCGTGCTGGCAGGAACCGACCGATACGGCCTGAGCGGCGAGTCCAGAATTTGGCTCACGTCCGCCGCGCGATACTGGAATCGATTAACAAGATAGTCACCGTCGCCAAGAATTCTTTCGCGGAACAACGGAAGCGGTGGCGAGTCACCTGCAGGTTCCTGTTGGACCTTGGCAATCAACTCGCTCAGTTCTTGCTTCTGCGCGGCCGACAATGCGTGCTTGGGAACGGTGCTGCAAAAATCAAGTCGCCAAAACTGAAAGTCTTTTCTTGTTTCCCGATACTCCTCGATCCGTTCCCACTTCCATTGGGTAGTCGAACGCGACACTGTTCGCGCGGCCATTTTTGCTTCAAACGAATCAACGTGCTGACTCATTGGAAACAGGACAAGCGGCCAAAAGAATCGGTAAACGCCGAAACAGAGCATCACGGCCATCGCAACTGCCACCCAAAGCGTCGCATACCAAGAACCAAGAAAGAAAAGAACGATCGCGGAGGGCAGCAACGTTGCCGCAACCAGCAAGTAATTTCTCCATCGGGCCGCAACACCGGTCTTGTTCAATCGGTGCCATCGAACGAAGTCGTTTCGAGTTTCGCGGTAACGAATTTCCACTCAACGGCCTTCCCGGCGAAGCAGGTAAAGAATGAAATCGATCAAACCCGAGAATCGAAACTGTCGGTCCACGTAATTTTCAATGACGTAGAAAGCGAAATAATAGAAACGGCAAAAGCACCAAACACAAATCGCCAGCAAGATGGCAATTTGCCAGTCGAGCGTTCTGAAAACGACCAGTCCCGCAGATACGCATCCGGCGACTAGGAAAAGAAACCCTTTCAGATAGATTGCTTTCGGATTCTTGAGATCAGCCATCGGCAACACCCGAACGCAGGTCTGGACATCACATGGAATGTGATGACTACTTTGAACTTAATTCGTGCACGATGTCGACTAGCGCGATCGCGTTGTCGACGGGCGTCTGAGGCAAGATCCCATGCCCGAGGTTGAAGATGTGGCCGGGGCGACCCGCCGCTTGATCCAACACAAACTTGGCTTGCTTTCGGATCTCGTCCGGATTGGTCAACAACACGGTCTGATCCAAATTTCCTTGCACCGACATGTCGTACCCAACTGTCTGCCACGCGTCATCCAATCGAACTCGCCAGTCGATGCCGACCACGCTCGCTCGCGTATCGGCCAGCAACGGCAACAACGCCGGGTTGCCCGTCGCAAAATTGATCACGGGAACACCGCGAGGAATACTGGCGATGATTTGCTGCACGTACGGATGCACAAATTGCCGGTAATCTTCAAAGCTCAATGCACCGGCCCACGAGTCAAACAACTGCAAACACTGAGCTCCGGCCGCGACCTGACCGTTCAAGTAAATGGAAATGGAAGTCGAAAGGTGCTCCATCAGCTGGTTCCATGCACCGCGGTCACTGTACATCAACGCTTTGGTGTTGGCGTAGTTGCGACTGGCTCCGCCTTCGATCATGTAACTGGCCAGCGTAAACGGCGCACCTGCGAATCCGATCAACGGCATGTCGGCAGGCAGATCGTTTCGCGTCTGAGTCACCGTGTCCATCACGAATTGAAGTTCATCGTTCGATTCGAGCGGCTTGATGCGATCAACATCGGCAGCCGTTCGAACCGGGTTATGAATCACCGGACCGTCACTTTTGACGAACTCAAGATCACAGCCCATCGGAACGAGAATCGGCAGCAGGTCCGAAAAGATGATCGCCGCGTCGACGCCCAGTTTCTGCACGGCGGTGCACATCACTTCGCTGCACAATTGGGGATTCGCACAAAGATCCAAGAACGAAATCTTGTCTCGAACCGCCCGGTACTCAGACATGTAACGCCCCGCCTGCCGCATCATCCAAATCGGAGTCACATCGGTGGGCTCGCCTCTACAAGCCTTCATGAACGGGCTGTCGTACCACGGTGCGTTGGTGTCGTTGCTACTGGTTGCTGGTCCGGACATATTGACTTGTATGATGTGCTTTTGATGAAAGATCTGACGAATCTCCGCCAGTTTACGCTCGACTTCGTCAATCGTCGATTGCAGCGCCTTCGCTTCGGTCTGAAAATCTACCGGAACACCGTGATCCGATAGTAGCTCTGCGGGGTCAGCTCCGGAACTCAGCACGACGTGCCGGTCGAGCAAGTGACTGGTCAGACGGGCTCGGCCAAACTTACTGGCTAGAAAGCAAAACTCGGCGGCTGCCTGAGCATCAGCAAACAAAATGGAGTCAAATTCGTTGGCGTCAATCCGCTCGAAAACGTCCTTCACCGCGTTGGTGTTCTCAGGTATCTCCATCGCGAAGACGGGAACTCGAAAGACGCTGGCACCCCTCGCCTCTAAACCGGCGGTGATACTGTGAACGTGCGACGATTGTTCAAGGGCAACGTTCAAGTTGGTGACTTTCGACTGCTGGTCAACCGCAATCAAAACATCTCGCCAAGTCGAATTCGAATCCAGCTCGACCGCCGGCTCGACGCCCAATTCTCGCAGCGCGGCTGCGGCGGCGGGGCTGCCCGCGATCGTGGTCGAGTCCGTCAGGCAATCGAGAAATCGTTGCTTTGGAACCGCCCGACCGATCTGCTGCACCAGTTGTCGCACGGCGACACCCGTCATGAAGATGATCGTGTCGAGGCCTCCGATCATCAGCCGATTGGCAAACTCACTGGCAGGCCCGTTGATCATTCGACCGCCGGCATCGGTTGGCACACAATCCAGCAGCCCAAGCGGGATCCAGCGAATCGAATCCGGTGCCGAGTTCTCCAAAACTCCAACATCTGCTTCGTTAGAAATCAAAACTCCGATCGACAAAGGTTCTTGTTTGTGCATAACGTTCAGCGTACTGCTTTGTGAGCAACGTTAAGAGGGGGCGTCGTGATTGCATCGTGACTGCGCGGTTCGACCATGATGTTTTGTGCGGCTACAATGAGACTGCCAAATTTATGCAAGCCGTCCACTCGAGCCCTTCACATTCCCCTTTCGAGTTCCTCAGAGTTCCTTTAACGGCCAGCTTACGATTCCATGAAAAGATCACGATGACTAAATCGCAAACTTTGTATGAACAGATTGCGGATCGCCTTGAGAGCGCTGGCGTTTTGGCGACCTTGGATCTGCTGGAAACTCACTTCCGCCGCGAGAAGGATTTCTTCAGGCTTTTTGAAATCCTGAAGCTACGCGGTCGGCACACAATTGGTCTGCCGATCATTCCCGAAACGTCGACCGATTGCTTAAGCCCAAAACAGCAGAAGGAGCTGGACGCGTGCCTGCTTGAAGCTTGCGAAACGGTTGGGACACTTTTTTTTCGCGAGGGAAATCTCGAACATGGTTGGGCATACCTGCATCCGGTTGGAAACCGAAAACTGAATGAGTCATTAGTTCGAGAGGTTCAAGTTGACGACCAGAACATTGATCTGCTGATTGAAATCGCGCTCAATCAGGGAGCAGCGCCGGTCTACGGTTACGAGCTAACCCTCGCCCATCACGGGACGTGCAACGGCGTCACCGCGTTTGGAGTCCATGGCCCTCAACTTGGCCGAGAAACGAAAGCCAAAATGGCAAGCCGATTGCTGCGGCACGTTTATGGCGAAGTTTTGCAAGGCGTCAGACGAGACATCGAAACTCAAAACCAATCCCCTCAGCCGAACGCAAACCTTCGCGAACTTCTAACCGAGCACCGCTGGCTGGTCGATCAGCAAATGCATCATCTGGACGCGACTCATTTGTCTTCACTGATGACCATTGCACGATTGACAACATCGGCAGAAGATCATCAGATCGCGTTGCAACTGGCCGAGTACGGAGCCGGTTTGCCAGAAGATTTGCAGTACAGCAGCTCGCCACCATTCAACAACACGTACCCCGATCATCAATTGTTCTTCAATGCGTTGCTGGGTAACAACGTGGATGCGGCAGTAAGCCATTTCAAGCTGAAATGCGCCGAGGTGACCGAAAACGCTGGGCCTCAGCATGCAACCGAAGCAAACGAAATACTGATCGACTTTCTGTATCGAGTCGATCGAGTCGACGAAGCGATCACTTGTGCGATCAATGGCTCGCTGGAACCATCGCTCCAAACGGGGTTGGCTCTTGACCCAACCGAAATGGCTTGTTCGCCCAACCAATTCGAATCCGTGCTCGCTCATTTTCAGCAGCAAGACGATTTACTTGGGTATTCGGTGGCACTGTTGAAACGAAATGAAACAACGGCCGCGATCTCGGACTGAATCCGTTGCCGTTTCTCTAAACGAACGGCACACACGACATTTTCATTGGCAACTTCGGAACGTCCAAGATTTCCAATCCGCGCATAAAAAAAGCGACACGGTTGAATACTCAACGCGTGTCGCTTGTTCGTTTTCACAAATCGTGAAGTTTCAACTCTAACGAGCAGCTCGGATCACGAAAGCGTCAGGGCGAACGACTGGTGCCTTGATGGCTGAATCGCCAGGCAAAATCTCACCTTGAGTTTCGTTCACGCTTGGAACCACGATGCCTTCAGCAGGAGCGGACTCTTGCATTGGCACAACCGAACCAGAGTTCATTGGCTCGCTGTAGATCACTTCTCCGCCACCACAGCTGCTGCATCCCATTTCCACTGGAGCAGAATCACATCCGCCTGGACAAGGAGGATTGCAACCGTCGTTCGGGGAACCACAGCGGACTTTTCCGCAACGGTCACGTGGCAATCGGTTGCCACGCAAGCGATCCAGAAGTGTCAGACTTTCACAACCGTTGTCAAAACCGCCATCGCATCCACCGCCACATGTGGCAGCAGGGGCATCGCAACCGCAGCTAGACGCTGCGCCGCAACCGCCACCAGAGCGAAGCTTTGGTCGAGCGGCCAAACGACTGCGAATTTTTCCGCCGCAACTTGGTGCAGCATCGCATCCGCATGATGGCTCAGCTTCGCAACCGCAATCAGCGACAGCCGGGGCTGGCTCGCAGCATGGTGCTGGAGCAGGCTCACAAGCTGGTGCTGGAGCAGGTTCGCAACCGCAATCAGCAGCTCCGCCACATGAACGACCTTTGCAACGTGCCATTAGCTTGTTCAACAAGCCAACACGCTTCTCGCAAGGATCGGCACAGGCCGGAGCAGCTTCACAACCACAATCAGCGACAGCAGGAGCTGGCTCGCAGCATGGAGCTGGTGCCGGTTCGGGAGCAGGCTGGCAACAAGGAGCGGGTGCTGGAGCAGGCTCGCAGCAAGGCTCTGGTGCAGGCTCACAACCGCAATCGGCAGCGGCACCGCATGAGCGACCTTTGCAACGCGCCATCAGCTTGTTCAACAAGCCAACACGCTTCTCGCAAGGATCGGCACAAGCAGGAGCAGCTTCGCAACCGCAATCAGCTACTGGAGCTGGCTCGCAGAATGGAGCTGGTTCTGGTGCAGGCTCGCAGCATGGCTCGGGAGCTGGTTCGCAACCGCAACCGGCAGACGCTCCGCAAGAGCGACTCTGGCAACGAGCACGAAGCTTGCTCAGCAAGCCAACACGTGACCCACATGGATCAGCACAACTAGGTTCCGCTTCGCATCCGCAATCTTCCACAACCGGTGCTGGCTCGCAGCATGGTTCTGGAGCAGGTGCTGGGCAAGTCGGTCCGCAACCGCAGAGAATTCCGCGACGCTCACGACTACCCAATCGGCTCAATAGGCCGCAACGCGAACCGCAACCGCAGTCTTCAGTGACTTCGGTGCATCCGCAATCTTCTACAACAGGTGCCGCTTCGCAACCGCAATCCGGTTCGCAGCTTGACACCCCACATCCGCAACCTCCTCGCCCCAGAACGCGACCCAACAGGTCGGTTCCAAAGCTTTCGCTGCAGAACAAGGTAGCACTGGCAAGCAATGCTACGGCAGCAAATTTGAATTTCATTGAGACTCGTCTCCTTGAGTGTTTGAATTCAGCTGTTCGATTCAACTAATCTCATCAACGCAGATCGTGAAATCGGCCGCCTCACCGATCTGCAGTTAGCAGAGCTGTGGATGAGACTTGATTGATTGCGCGTGAACAGTGAATTCGAGTTAACGGGACCCGCTGGCTCGATTCATCCAATAAATCGACAAGTTTTCCGACGGGTTCCGATCTCTATGCCCAAAGACATAGACATTCAGATTGTCCCCGTTGTCATCGGCGGCATATTTCGACCCCCTTGATGGCACCATGTCGAATGCCACATAGGCCGGTTGATCGTGACATGCCGATTTCACCGCACAAACCGACTCGGTAAGGTTTTACGATCACGGTGCGGTTGGCGGTCGATTGGGTCAGGTCGATAAAGTGCTTCGGCCCGCCACGAGGCATGAAGAAAGCAGCCGAATCCGCCGTTGAACCGCGAAGGATTGAAACCGCTCGCCACAAGCGACGATAAGAAAGTGCTTGTGTGCGGCATTGACCAATGCTTTTGGCAACCAACAGGCTGGTGGCACCGAGTAACCGGCATCTTGGTGGCCGCTCCTTCCAAGACATCATGGAGATTCTCATGATGGCGAAAACGGCCTTTTGTGACTAAAATATTGGAACGTTCGAGTTCCGGATCCATTTTTGAGGACCGAATACCGTTGCAGACCAAAAAGATTGTGGTTTTTGGATCAGACTGCTGACTGTTTTGAACCCGCCGTTATTTTTTTAAAACAAACCATTAGAAACGACTGTTACTCTGCCATGTTTAAGAAGATTTCTATTCCCAAGCACTTTTCTGCTGCCCTCGTTGCCGTTTTCGCAGGATCGATGATTGCTTGCATCAGCGGTTGCTCTCAGGAGCGGTACGAGGACTCTCAGTGGGATGAGGGTGCGTCCTCTTCGACTTCGTCAACAACGTCTTCTGAAGGTACGACCTTGCCAGCAGTAGGTGGCGGAACGACCCTTCCTGCGGCGGGTGGTACGACGTTGCCAGCTGGCCGAGGCACCACGTTGCCGTCCGGTCGCGGAACAACGCTTCCAAGCGGCAACGGCACAACACTGCCGTAAGCATCAAGCTTGGCTTCAATGCGGAAGGTCGCGTTGATTGAGAGTGTCGATGCAGACGCGGCAGTGAACTGCCATTGATCAAAGCGACCAACGGCAGAAGAGCAGAGGAAAATGCCCGCCCGATCAAGTTGGGCGATTATTAGGCTTTGTCCAAAACCGTAGCCGGACTCGCCAGAGTTCGGTTGCCGAAACCGTAGCCCGTTCTTCGATTCCCGAAGTCTGGCGACTCCGGCTAAACAAATATTCGGCAACTTGACTTTTGGGACAAAACCTAGCGCGGGGTATCCTGTCGGTCCCTACTTCTTGGCGGCCTTTTTGGTCGTCTTCTTGGCAGCTTTTTTCGCGGCCTTCTTCTTTGGTGCTGCTTCTTCGCCATCGGCCGGAGCAAGCTCTTCGGTGACTTCTTCCTTCACTTTCTGAACGAAGTGAGGCGGCTTGCCTTCGGGGCTCAATTCCTTTGCACGCTTTTCAGCAGCTTTGCGCTGGTTGAATTCGTACAACGCGACACGCTTCATGGCGTGATTGAAAACACCCCAGAACAGTTTCTTGCGAATCACGACGGCCGCTTTGGCACGCGATTTACGCTTGGCCTTCTTTTTCTTTGGTGCCGCTTCTTCTTCGCCGGCAGCATCGTCTGCTTTTTTCTTTTTGGCGGCCGCGGCTTTGGTGGTCTTCTTGGCGGATGCCGTCTTCTTGGTTGCCGCTTTTTTCTTTGCCATCGAGAGTTGACTTTTAAGAGATCGGTGAACGGAAAAACATGACGCTTGCCCCGCAAGGTCAACGCCGACAGGCAATTCTGCCCAACCAGCGGTCCCGGGATAAGCTGCTAAATGGCTCAATATATTAGTCGGTTGGGAGCACTTTGAACAGCGACCCGCCAAACGGAAGCCCCAGTTAATCGCGGCATCCGTGGCTCAATCCGCCGCCGGTCCGCTGGAATCTTCCTCGGAAGCGGCCGATGGCGGTGGTTGGCGACCCGTTTCGCGAAGGTATCGAGCCCGAGCTGCCGCGTAATCCTCGACATTCATCGCCGAGGGCTCGGCCGGCAAGTTATCCTCGCGAGTCTCCTCCAGCATCCGAGTCAGCCAAGATCGGCACCAGCCACAACCGGTTCCCGCCCCTTGGCACTCGCTAAGCTGACTTGCCCGAACCGGTTTTTCGACCCGGATGAAGTTCAGCACTTTTCGCTTCGAAACGTGGAAGCACAGACACACGTGATCGTCCAAATTCATGATGACTGCCAGTTGAAATCGCTACCAATTCTGCCGTCTTGAGCATCCTATGTGTCCCGCTCACGTACGCAGTTCGAATATTATCGTGCATGACCGCTCTGGTGCGAGCCAAGCCAAAAAAATGCGATTTCGGCGTGAGTTGAATATTCGGAAAGACCAATCCACAACCAAAAAACACGACGTTTTTACGCAGTCGACGACCTAGCACTCGCCAAGAAATAAATGACGAATTTGAGCACTGGAAACCCATGGGCTTCACCGTCCGTATGTTTTACGAAATCCGAAAGTTATTGTTTCGCGAGCGCTGACCTTTTCATAAGATAAACTAAAACTGGCGAAACAATAGACATTGGTCCGGGGTTTGCTTACTGATTTGTGTTTAGCACTCAGCCTTCCCAAACACACCTATCCCGCCCGCTCACGACGAGGCTTTTTGTTTGACGGACAGCGAATCCACTTTGATCAAAGCTCGTAAGTACGAGCTAATGGACCCCGATGTCCGTTTGATGCTGCAGGTGCGCGATGGCAGTGCGGCAGCGTTTGAGGCGCTGGTTGCCAAACATCAAAACAAGTTAGTCATGGTGCTAAGCCACCTCGTGTCCAATCGAAGTCTCGCTGAGGATCTGGCGCAGGATGTTTTCTTGCGCGTCTATCGGGCACGCGAACGTTACGTGCCGACCGCCAAGTTTTCGACATGGCTTTACACAATCACTCACAACGTCGCCAGCAATGCGTTGCGAAAGTCATCGCGACGAAAAGAAGTCAATTTAAAATCGTCGCCCTCGGGATCCATGCCGGTCCGACCGTTGGACACCATGGCGACCGCCAAAAGCGCCCTGATGCCGACACGCGAGGCTGATCGCAGCGAGATCTCAATCATCGTTCGCGAAGCCGTTCAAATGCTGGGCGACCGACAACGGATGGCGGTCCTGTTGTCTCGGTTTGAAGGCATGAGCTATCGAGAGATTGCCGACACAATGGATCTGTCAACTCAAGCGGTCAAGTCTCTACTGTCCCGGGCTCGAACCAAGCTGCATGAGATCTTGGAGCCGTATGTTGAGTCGGGACAACTGCCCGAAGGATTGAACCTCACATCCCCGGATAACATTGACGCCCAGATGGAAGCTCAGATCGATGCGGTCACTCGGGAGGATCAAGGGTGACAAAAAGTAATGACGAAAACGCCTCCGTCGGAATCGATCAAGACGCCGAACTACTGACGTCTTACTTGGATGGAGAACTTAGCGACGCGGAAACGACGGCCGTCGAGCAACGCATTGCCTCGGACACACAGTTTCGGTTGCAAATGCAGAAACTTCAGAAGACGTGGGACTTACTGGAAACGTTACCACCGGAATCTGCCAACGCATCGTTCACTAAAACGACCATGGAGTTGGTGGTCGATGACGCGGTGAGTGAGATCAGATCGCGAGATGGAGCCAATTGGAAACGCCCATTAAAAATAGTGGCGATGATCGTCGCGCCGGTCCTGCTGTGTGCCGGCAGTTTTTTGGCAGCCCGACAGATTCAACACAAAAATCGGCAGCAATTGGTTGAGGTCGACTTGCCCGTGATTGAAAGATTCGACCACTACCTAGCCATCGACCAAAATCTTGGCTTCATGGAAGACCTTCACGACTCCGGCTTGTTTTCTGACGAAACCGCTTTGTACTCGGCCGACCGCGACGAACTAGCACCGGAGTTATGGACGGGCACCACGGTATCGGTCAGTGCGGGTGCGGCACCGCCAGCCCCATTCGCGCGGCTGGAAGCGATGGATGCTCACCAACGCAATTCTTTGCGGCGCAAACGCGAAAAGTTCGAAAGAATGCCGCCCCAACAACAGAATGAATTACGCCAGTTTCACCAGCAGTTCAGCTCGCACGAAAAATCCAAACAACTTCGTGAAACGTTGAACGACTACTTTGACTGGCTGGGAACACTCTCAAGTCGCGAGCGTGCGGAACTGGCAGACAAACCTGCCGAAGATCGCTTGAGTGACATCGCTAGGACCCTGATCCGGAGAGCCAGCCAAGAATTCGGCCGGTCCGGGATCACTCAACTGCCACCCGAAGACGCTCAAGCCGTGTTTGAATGGCACGAAGCAGTCCTCAAGCGAAATGCCAAAAAGATTCGAAGCATGTACAAGGACTTGGTTCGAAAACGATACCGGAAAAAAGGATTGAAAATCCTAGACAAGCCTTTATCGAAACTGGCTCAACATCCGCTGAACCAATTGATTGGCGTCTTGATCCCCATCGATCGAGAACCCGTCAAGCAAATACTGTATTCAGAGTTCGATCAACTGCTGCCCAAACTTTCAGAGGACGCTCGGGAGATCTTGGACAGCAAAACAACCAACGGACAACAAGAGCTGTTGCTCAACTGGACAGAGGCCGCCAACCAGACACGTTCGAAGGTCACGATCGTTCAGCTGCAGAAATTCTATGAACAACTGTCCTCCGACCAGCGGGACGCACTGGACGAGATGTCATTCGAAAATTGGGAGCAAACCCTGACGCGGCTTTATCGGCAAAAGCAATTGTCTCGCTCAACTGACACAGACGACTTGTCCGATGAACGAAGTGTGCAATCCTTAGCGGAAGAGAGCGGGCTGGAAGTACCAGATCAACCCGAAGACGAAATCGGGATTACAATCGAAGACATGGGCATCCCGCTGAACTTAGAGACCGGGCTGAACTTGGATGGCCTAAACTTGGAAGACCTGTTTGGAACTGGCCAGCAATCGGTGGCCCCTGATGAATCGATTGATGACGCAATCGATGGCAACGACGACGGCACGACCAAACGATCCACCGACGGCGAAAAGTAGTTCATGGCCAGCAACGTAAAAAGTTCGACCTCCAACCAGCAAGCGACTCGGGTGCAGCAGTACGTTGACGGGCAGTTGGAAAAAACTCGGCGGCAGGTCAAATGGAATGAACTGATCGTGGCCTGCCTGACTTGGGCCGCGGCCGTTGCCGCGTTTTTGCTGGTTCTTGCTTTGATCGACGCATGGGTGGTTTCCTTTTCCACAACTTGGCGATGGATCGCTTGGGCAACCTTGATGCTGAGCAGCGTGGCGTGGCTTGTGCTGGCCATCGTCCCCCTGTTCCTGCGGAAGATCAATCTGAACTATGCCGCTCAGATGATTGAGCAAGCGACACCCGATGTGAAAAATCGGATTCTTAACTACTCGCTGCTGCGAAAAAATGACAGGCCGGTCAACGCCGCCGTCATGGATGCCGTTTCACGCCAGGCAGCCCACAAACTAAACTCCATTCCCAGCGATAATACGATCGATCGGTCGCAACTGATTCGCGTCGGTTTTATTCTGGTCGGACTGATGGTGTTCGCGGTCGCCTACAAGCTGATTTCTCCCCGCGATCCACTGCAAACCGTGCAACGGATTCTCTTTCCCGGCCACGCGTTGGCAAAACCTGCGTCGGTGCAAATTTCGGACGTGACGCCCGGCAACGCAAGCGTCTTCTTTGGCGATTCGCTGCAAGTGACTGCTCGCGTCAAAGGTCCTCATCGACCGGAAGACGTACACCTACTGGTGTCCAGTCAAGACGGACAGATTACTGATCTCTCGATCCCGATGGCGATTGACGAAACCGGTCGCTCGTATCTGGGAATGGTTTCGCCGGGCGAAGGTGGAATCCAACAGGCGTTGAGCTATCGAGTTGCAGCGCGTGATGGAGTGTCGCCAGAATTCGATGTTTTAGTGAAAGCGAATCCCTCCATTGCCATCGAAACCATTGAGCTAACGCCGCCCGCCTACACACGCTTGCCCAAACGCACGCTCGCCGGACGAGGCGACATCGAAGCGATTGAGGGAACCGAGGCGATGATCTTCGCTGCGGCCAATCTTCCCATTGAAGTCGCCTACATCGAACTGCTCAACGCCGTTCCGAGCGACGATCCGCAAAATCCAAACGCGACGGTGATGAAACCCGCTGCTCCGCCGATCGAAATGCGATTGCTGCCTGACAATCGAGCGTCGGGCCGCTTCAATGTGACGCTCAACTCGGCACGAACTTGGCAACGAGCCACTCACTATCAAATTCGCTTTGTCAGCACGAACGACGATCGAAACGAATCGCCCAATGTCTACCCGATTCGCGTGGTCCCCGATCTTGCGCCTGAGATTCGAGTCATTAAACCGCGATCACGAATGACCGATGTCGCCTCCAACGGTCGACTGCCCATTTTAATCGAGGCCAACGATTTAGACTTTGCGATCGATTCGGTTGTTTTAAACATTGACCACCAAGGACGTCAGCTAGTCAGGCAATCGCTGAAATTTAAATCAACAAACGGCAACCAACGAGTTAACTGCCGATTCTTGTTTGAGCCCTCTCGCTATCGCTTGCAGCCTGGCGATCAAATTGTGTTTCAAGCCGTCGCATCGGACAATCGGATCTCTATCAAGAGCCTCGCCCCTGATCCGAACATCTCGCAAACCGACAATTTCACAATCTCGATTACCGAACCTGACTCAGAGCCCGATCGGCAACCGGCGGACGACGGAAATGACGACACCGACTCGAATGACAACTCGTCCGCCGAAACCGATCCCGACGCGCAAGATAACTCGAACGGCGATGATTCACGTAATGATGGCGACCAGCCACGCGACGATCAAACGAACCAGCCGGATCAAAACGGAACATCGGATCCGGAATCGGGCGAGACCGAAACCGGCGACGATGATTCGAATGATGAAACAGGCGAAGGAAGTCAATCAAACAACCAACCGCCTGACGATGGGGCGAATGCAGATGAGCAGTCTCCGCCGGACGGCGGCGAGGGTTCCGGCCAAGAACAAGAAGCCGGCGCCGACGAACAGAATTCAGGCGGGAATCAATCGGGGAACCAAGAGAATCCTGAAGCCGCGGGCCGAAATGAACGTCGCAACGATGGCGTATCTGACCGAGGTGATTCGCAAGGCTCAAACGACGGCAGTGGCAACGAAGGCGGCGCTGAAGGTTCGGGGCAATCGGATGGCAGCAACGATCCTTCAGAAACTGGCACCGGCGGAACGCCTGATGGATCGGACTCACAAGGCCCTGCCGGCGCCAATCAGGATGACCCAAACGCTCGCGCGGCCGACCAACCCAACGCCGGGGGTGCAAAAGGCACGGACACCAACGACGGTGCTCGTAGCGATCCGAGTGGTGACGGATCGGACCAAGAAGGCACTCGCGACGGTTCGCTGAAAGATGGCAAACGTGAACGACTGCCCGAAGACGCTCACGATGGTGAAAAATTCGAAAAACTGGACGAGCTATTAAAAGATCAGCCTCCGTCCGATCGCGACGGCAATCCAAAAAAGGGCGACCAACAAAACCGTGATCCGAAAAACGGTGACCAACCGGGATCAGGTGACCAACCGCAAAATAATTCGCCGCAAAGTGATCCGTCCAAAGGCGGTTCATCACAAGAACAACCGGGCTCTCCGGACAACCAGCAGCCACAACAACCGAGCGATGGCAAACAACCCAATGACTCGGGAAGCGAACCCCAAGGTGGACAAGGTGGCCAAGGCTCCGAAGGGAGCAAGGGTGCCAAAGGTGAATCGGATCCGCAACAGAAGGAATCGTCCGATGGTGCTGGCGGAGAGAATCCCAGTCAACCATCAGACAGCGCGGGGCAGAGTTCAGGTGATTCGCAAAGCGACTCCGATTCACCCGGCCAACCGGGGCAAGGCGACCCCAATCAACCGGCCAGCGATTCGCAGTCACAATCCGGCGCGAACTCCGGAACAGGAGAAGCCGGAGAGCCGGGCCAGCAACCAGCTCAATCGTCCGACGTCAACGCAAACGGCCAAGGCGATCAGCCCGGCGAAGGCGCGACACCGTCCGGCGAACAAAGCTCCGGCGCGGGAACCAGTCAAGCAACCAGCGAACAGGTGGCCGAAGAAAAGGCCAATCTTGACCACGCAAAGAAAGCGACCGACTTGGTTTTGAACAAGCTGGAAGACCAGCTCCAGAATCCGGATCCGGATTTACTCGATAAAATGAATTGGACCGAGCAGGATCTACGCGAGTTTCTGGATCGCTGGAAACGGATGAAGCAGAGTGCTCAAACGGGCGATCCGAATGCCAAAAAACAGTACGAAGAAGCGATCAAAAGTCTCGGTCTACGTCCGGATAACCGTTCTCGCACTTCGAAAAATCGCGATGTTGACGCTTCCGGGCTGAATCAGGACGGCAGCGTGATCGAACCACCTGCCGATCTGGCTCCTGACTTCAACGAGTTCCTCCGCGACCGCAATCGTGTAAGGTAGTACTGGGCCAAGCGGCTTCAGTCAAGGAAGCCGAAGACTCACTTCTTCTCTTTGTATCACTTTTGAATGTGGAGCAGTTACTCATGGAACGTCCAGCTAGGCGATTGACAGTTTACCTTTTCGCCAACTTGCTGCTAGTGTTGAGCGTATCACTCAGCCACGCGGGCGAAGCAAATATCGATGGTGAATTGCTTCAGTGGCACAAAGTGACGCTGACGGTGGACGGGCCCGAAGCTTCCGAAGACGGAACGCCCAATCCGTTTCTTGACTATCGAATGCAGGTGGAGTTTGAGCATCCGCAAACGGGCACCACTTACAGCGTACCTGGTTATTTTGCCGCCGACGGTGACGCGGCCAATTCGTCGGCGAACTCCGGCAACAAATGGCGAGCCCACCTGTCGCCCGACCATGTTGGCGTGTGGACTTACAAGGTTTCATTTCGATCAGGCACGAACGTCGCAGTATCAGATCAGCCCGACGCGGGAGAATCGGTTGTGGGCGAGGATGGGATCACGGGAAAATTTGAAATCGGCCCGACGGACAAACAAGGACGCGATTTCCGAGCTCATGGTCGACTGAAATACGTTGGCAAGCATCATTTGCAGTTTGCTCAAACGGGAAAATTCTTTCTGAAAGCCGGAGTGGACGCACCTGAAAACTTCTTGGCCTATCAAGACTTCGATGGCGACTTCAAAACAGACGGTCACAAGGACGAACTCGTCAAAGACTGGGAACCTCATGTCCAAGATTGGCAGCCGGGCGACCCGACATGGCAAAACGAAAAAGGTAAAGGCATCATCGGAGCGATCAACTATTTGGCGTCGCAAGGGTTGAACGTATTCTCGTTCCTTACGCTCAACATCGAAGGCGACGATCGCAACGTGTTCCCGTATACGGCCTACGACCAACGCGAGCGAATCGATTGCTCGCGGATGGACCAATGGGAAATCGTGTTGGCTCATGGCACTCAGCAAGGCATGTACCTGCATTTCAAAACGCAGGAAGCAGAGAATGTAAAGTTACTGGACAATGGTGACCTTGGAACTGAGCGAAAGTTGTACTATCGCGAACTGATCGCTCGGTTTGGTCATCATCTTGCGCTGAACTGGAACCTTGGCGAAGAGGTTGGACTTGGTCACAAAGTCAGCACCGAACAAAAGGTTGCTTGGGCAAATTACTTTCGGAATCATGATCCGTATCATCATCACATGGTCATTCACAACGGCGACGATCATTTCGACTTGCTGGGTGACGCGTCAGAGCTGACTGGGTTCTCACTCCAAACGAACAAAGCTGATTTTCGAAACGTTCATGGCCAAACGCTAACGTACCTTCAAAAATCGGCAGAGGCCGGTAAGCCTTGGGTCGTGGCATGTGATGAACCGGGCGACGCGACTCACGCGCTAATCACTGACGAAGAAGATCCGACGCGTGACAACGCCAGAAAGAATGCGCTGTGGGGCAACATCATGGCCGGCGGCGCTGGGGTCGAGTGGTATTTTGGTTACAAACACCCTCACAGTGACCTGACCTGCCAAGACTATCGCGTGCGTCAGAAAATGTGGGAGCAATGCCGCACGGCTTTAGAGTTCTTTGAGAAACAAAAGATTCCGTTTTGGGAAATGAGCAACGCCAATTCACTGCTGGGAACCAAGAATGGATACTGTTTGACGAAACCGGGCGAGTTGTATTTGGCTTACCTGAAACTTGGCGAGCCAATGACGCTTGACCTGTCGGAGGCCGACGGGGTTTTTGAAGTGATGTGGTTTAACCCGCGTGACGGCGGCGATCTACAAGTCGGTTCGAATGAAGCCGTCAACGCTGGGCAGAAGGTCAACCTAGGCAATCCACCCGCCCAGCCCGATCAAGACTGGCTGGCCGTTCTGCGCCCAGGCAATCCCAATCGCGACTACGCTCACTACGTTAGCGCAGGGATTAACCAAACGAGCACTCTTCTTGGGTCCAAAAAGAAGGTCTCGTTAAAACTGGAAGGCGATGCCAGCCACGTTGGGAAATCGGGCGGCGAACTGACTACGACGTGGAGCAAGCAGGCTGGGCCGGGGAAGGTTGAGTTTGAAGATGCTGCCTCGCTAACCACGAACGTTACGATTCACGGCTCCGGCGAATATGTGCTGGCACTGAGAGTCGGCGAAGGCAACCAAGAAGCTCAATCCACTGTGACCATCAACATCACTGAGCAACCTACCACTTTGCAAGCCAGCAAAGATTTCAAATTCGTTGTGTCGGACGGTTTTGTGCCCGGCTACCAAGACAAAAAACAACGTGCCATGGCGATCGATGCTAGAAAACACAAAGGCAAGTTTGCTGCAGCCGAATCTAAGTTCCAAGGCAAAGAAGGAATCTATGACCTGGTGCTGACCACGCTGACCGAAATCGATGGCGAATCTGTTTACCGATTGCTTGTTTCGGGAAAGAAGATTGGGGAAGTCAAAAATCCAAAAACGAAAGAAGACTATCGACCGGTCGAGCATCGTTTTGAAGATGTCTCGATCAAGCCGGGTGACACGATTCGGGTCGAGTTCAATTCGGACTCCAATGGCGAGATTCCTGAGGGCGACGCATTTGCGTTTGCTCGCGGACGTTGGCGCAGCGTGACGATTGTTCGACCGGATGTGCAGTTGAAAAATCAACCTGCCGAAACAACAAAAAAAGCGGCGGCCGTGAAATCAAAACCAAAGCCGTTTGACTATGTGTATGACGCAAGCGAAGCGAAGAACGTCCACAAGCAGACCAATGGAATTGTGGTCGTTGAAGCCGAGGACTACGACGCGGTCGATCGACAGGACCATCGAAAATGGCACGTGACCACGACCGACAACACACCCGATGTGAAACCCGATCCGGATCCCAACCATGCCGACGGCGCGAGCAAAGGAGCTTACCTAGAACTCCTGCCGGACACGCGCGTGACTCATGCCGACCCATTGGTCAAAGGCGTCAGCTTCTGCAACACACCTGGCCAATGCAGCGTCCTATATTATCCCATCGAGTTCACGGAACCGGGCCGCTACCACGTTTGGGTACGCATGAATTGCACCGGCTCAGAAGACAATGGGCTGCATGTGGGCATCGACGGAGAATGGCCCACTTCAGGAGCCCGGCTTCAATTCACTGGCCACCACGGCAAGTGGCAATGGGATTCGCGCCAGCGAACAGCAAAAGTCCACGTTGGAGAATTCGGAAAGATCTGGCTGGACATCAAAGAACCCGGTCTGCACACCGTTATGTTTTCTATGCGAGAAGACGGTTTCGAGTTCGATCGTTTCCTATTGAGCAAAGAACTTTCGATTTTGAAAAGTAAAAGCCTTGAGCTGGGGCCTCCGACTAGCCCGCGGCGATAGAAACCCTTTCCGACGGTTTCGTGACACGACACGGTTCGGATGGTAAAACTAACTTGCAACCCAATGCGTCGCTATTGAAGAAATACAAGCCCGACGCGCAAGCGAGCAGATCTCTCGATTTCGATCCACTCGCTTGCGCGTCGAGCTTGTATGTTGATACAACTTCGAAACGCATCCGTGGAGGACACCAATTTCAACATACTTGGTCCCTCGTTCGCGTTTCTACTTGCAAAGTTCCAAGACAGTTCCTTACTGAAATCCTGACAAAACATTCTTCCCAATCACACGGCCGCTTTCCTGTTCGGCGTGGGCGGCCTTCAAAGTCTCGACACTGATCGGGCCGAGGTTATTGTTGACCGTAGAAATCAACTCGCCCGAGTCGAGCATTTCTGAAACTCGGTTGAGTAATTGATGTTGCACTTCGATGTCATCCATCTGGAACATGGACCGAGTAAACATGAATTCCCAGCTGAAATGCAACGCCTTGGGCTTGCCCACTTTGATGTCGAGCGTTTTCGGGTCGTCGATGAACGCCACGTGCCCGCGCGGTTTGATTAGCTCAACGATCGCCGAAAAATGTCCGTCCGTTCCGGTCAACGCCGCAACGTACAGCGGCTGAATGTCGATCGCGTTTAGTTGGTCGATCAATGATTCATGGTGATTGATCACGTGATCGGCACCCATTTTTTTAACCCATTCGGTGGTCTCTGGACGCGACGCGGTCGCCACAACTTTCAGCCCCGTCAGTTTTTTGGCCAGCTGGATCAGAATCGACCCGACGCCTCCGGCACCGCCAAGAATCAAAATGCTCTCGCCCTGCCCTGTTCCTTCGGTGATGCCAAGCGAGTCAAACAGCAACTCCCACGCGGTGATGGAAGTCAGCGGCATCCCGGCTGCTTCAGCGAAGTCCATCGATGTTGGTTTCTTTCCAACAATTCGTTCGTCGACAGCGTGCAGCTGCGCGTTGGTTCCCGGTCGCGTAATATCGCCCGCGTAAAAGACTTCGTCTCCCACTGCGAACAGGCTGACCTCGCTGCCGACTTGGGTCACCACGCCAGCCGCGTCGTAGCCCATGATTCCGATGTCACCGATGGGCGGCCTACCCCCGCGAACTTTTGTATCAACCGGATTAACCGAGATTCCTTGTACTTCGACCAGCAGGTCGCGGGGCCGCAACTCCGGCGTGTCAGCTTCAAATTCGAGCAACGCGTCGGCTGCGTCGATCGGCCCGGGTTGTTTGTATCCAATCGCTTTCATCTGTTTGGCTCGATCAAGTAAGATTGTTGATTAACGTGCTCGTACGTTTTACTCGAACGTGGTGGCAACTTCACGGGGTTCGTTCCCGTGTTCACGTAAACGTGCAATCAATTAGCGAGTGCGACCGAGGGACTCGATATGCTTCGGCCAAGCCATTTGGTTTCAGAAGTGCCGCAAAGGCGGCACTACAAATCCATCGCTCAAACAAATGATCACGAAGCGGAAGAAGGGCGAGCCGAACGCCCGTTACCATTTGCGTTTCGCAGCGGGTATTTGATGCCTAAAATTTGCGTTGCAATCGCAGTGGTTTGGTTGATGCTAACCGAAATCCAAAGTCACCGCGATTCCAAAAAACGGTCATTTTTCCGGTCAAGGTCCTCCTGACTACCCTTGCGATCAACATATTTCATGGGATTTTTCCCTCAATAATGGTATACTCAAGTAAAGGCTTTGGCCGGATCGATTACTAAATTAGCTCCGTTTGCCCAGCCCCAAAAATGGCCTGCCTTTCTCCCCCCTTCTTGCCTCACCCAAGACGCGAACCCATGAAGCGATTTCAATCACTTTTGACAATGTTTGTCGCACTGCTTTTGCTTGCTGGCGACAACGCCTTGGCGACTGACTTTTTCGTCAGCAACGCAAACGATATCGATAGCGCGATGAACAATGCGCAGCCGGGCGACACGTTGATCATGACCGATGGAACTTGGACGAACCAAGACATCGATTTCGCGGGCTTCGGTACTTCGGCGAATCCGATCACGCTGCGGGCCGAATCCCCCGGCTCCGTCATCCTAAATGGAAGTTCTAAACTCAGCATTTCTGGAAACTGGCTGGTCGTCGACGGGCTGAACTTCGAAGGGGGATCAATCGGCTCGGGCAACGTGGTTGAGTTTCGTGGCCCTAACGGAAATGCAACCAATTGCCGATTCACCAATTCGGCGATTGTGAATTACAACCCATCTGATATCAACACACGCTACTTCTGGGTTTCGATGTATGGAGACTTCAATCGAGTCGACCA
This sequence comes from uncultured Pirellulaceae bacterium, assembly GCA_937929805.1. GTDB lineage: Bacteria > Planctomycetota > Planctomycetia > Pirellulales > Pirellulaceae > Mariniblastus. Next base: position 44,312 of record CALFUT010000006.1, on the reverse strand, counting down.
TTGCTTTTTCTCTGGCCAGAATCACTCGGGCGTCACGGTCGTCGTGTGGCGGAATGATTCCGGAACCGACAATCATCTGATCGACAGCAACTATTTTGCGGACCGCCCGGAAGGAAACGGGAACGGTTTTGAAACCATTCGCGTCGGCACCAGTGATCGATCCTTGAGCAGTTCATTCACAACGGTTGAAAATAACCTGTTCGAGCGAACGGATGGAGAGATTGAAATTATCTCCAACAAGTCTGGCCACAATGTTTTCCGATACAACACATTCCGCGAGTGTGCCGGAACGTTGACGCTAAGGCATGGTGATGACAATCTGGTCGAAGGAAATTTTTTCCTTGGCGAGGGCAAAGATCGCTCGGGCGGTGTACGAGTTATTGGCGAACGCCAGACGATCATCAACAATTACTTCCACGACTTGGACGGTCGGGCCGGCGGCGCCATCTCGATCAGTGCCGGTCGCGAGAACACGCCGCTTAACGGGTACGTCAACGTCACAGACGCATTGCTTGCTTACAACACAATTATTGATGTGAATGCAGCAGCGATTACATTCGATGATGGACTAGGAAGCAGCAGTCGAACCTTGCTTGCCGAAAACGTTACTATTGCCAATAACCTCATCGATACGTTCCAAGACCCGGCCTTCGAAGGCAATCAAGGAACCGGCTGGATCTGGCAAGGCAACATCGTCAACACGGGCTCGCTAGGGTCGATCTCAGCAAATGATCCCGGCATCGAACAGCTTGATCCTCAGTTGATGCTTGACGCGGATGGAATCCTCCGACTCTCCAGTGGCAGCCCGGCGATTGACGCGGCAGTTGGTGACTTTAGCATTCTTGATGACATTGATGGACAACCTCGAACCGGCCTGCTGGACGTGGGTGCTGACGAATTTTCGTCCGCGACCCCCGTTCGCATGCCTTTGCTACCCGAAGATGTCGGACCCTTCTGGCTCAACGGAACGGATCCACCCGTTGATCCGCCGGTTGACCCACCTGTTGACCCGCCTGTTGGTAATGGAGGTTGCGGTCCGGACGGGTGTGCGATCCAAGCCGAAAATTTCACGTCCGTGCTCGACCCCGACAATGATGGAAACATGTTCTCGGTGGTGACCGCTACCGATGCTCTGGCGGAAGAAGCGCTGAAAGCCCCAAGCGGCGACCGAGTTGATCTTTCTAATGAAGCTCACGACACCATCGCCACTTACTCGCTGCAGTTCGAGACTGAGGGCACCTACACGCTTTACATCCGAGCCCGCGGATTCAGCGGCAGCTCCGATAGCTTGTACTCGCCAGATGATTTTGGCGTTAATCCCAACAACAACGAATCACTCACCAACACCGGCGTTTTTGAATGGAGACGGGAAACGACAACCTTCACGATCAATTCCTCCAACGTGGATGTGCCGGTCGAGTTCCGTCTGGGAATGCGTGAGGGCACTGCAGAGATTGACGCATTTGTCCTTCACCTAGATTCGAATTTGTCAGACAGCGAACTGGATGACCTGTTTGCAGCCCCTCCACTAGACCCATGCGATTTCGACGCGGATGGAGATGTGGATGTTGATGACATTGATTTCTACATCGGGAATCTTGACCAGCCAGCAACGGGCGATTTTGCTCAGTTGGATCTGGACGGGGACGGGGATGTGACGCTTGCAGACCACAACCTTCACGTCACGACCTGCGTGGTGACCTCCAATGGCGTGACCGGCGCGCTGCTGGGCGATGTCAATCTGGATGGCACGGTCGACGTTCTGAATGATGCGTTTGCCTTGATTGCAAACCTCGGCTCAAGCGCTACCAGCCACTCCCAAGGTGACTTGAACGCAGACGCGCTAGTTAATGTGCTTGGAGACGCATTTCTGCTGATCGGCCAATTAGGGCAATCGAACTGATCACCTAAAAGCTGGTCACCCAGACAAAATGGAAGCACCACGGCGCACACCCAATCGTTCGCCGTTCATCGCCGTTACAGCCAAACCCTATTCGTATGGCACTTTGGCAAAACCCCAGCTGGCGGCGACGGCGTCCGCCGCTTCCTCGCAATCGGTGATCTCTCCCCAACCGCCGTTGTGCAGCCACGCATGAGCGAACTCATGGGCCACGATGTAGCGAGCGAATTCGGTTGAACATTTCTCAAGACGCGGCTTCAATACGACGCACCGACTGTAGCCGCCGGGGCCCAGCGGAGCCATCATCACGGTGCGGCCTCGACCGGGTTCGCAATCGTCCAAAGAAATTCGAAACGTTGGGTCGCCGATGAAATCTTGCTGAACTTCCGCCGGCAAGCGATGCAAGACCGCTTCGATGTGATGAGAAAGGTTCGGGAAATCCGCGAAGGGAGCCAAGTACGCAGCAAAAATAAATCACCCCGGCATCGGTAGGACGAACAAAAATGGATTCGCAGTCAGCCGACATCGAAACAAACAAAGCGAATCGACCAACCGCGCCCAATCGTAGATGACAACTCGCTCGTTGGAAATACGCAACCGTGGCTTCAAGTGTCCAGCATTTCCTAGCTCACGGATCCCTGATTGATCGTCTTGTGGCACCGCCGGAGCAGTCGATTCGTGTTATCATGGGAGATCGCTCGTTTCTCTTCCTAACCCTCTTCGCTCATGCCATCACTCCCGCTTAACGTCCCTCGCTATCTGGTCAATTTCGCGCCGAAGAATGTGCCACACCGGTTCGCCGACGTGCTGATTATCGGTGGAGGATTGGCGGGTTTGCGAGCCGCGCTGTCGGTCGATCCGTCGCAGCGAGTCGTGGTCGTGACCAAGGACAAGCTTCGGCAGTCCAACAGCACGTATGCTCAGGGCGGTATCGCGGGAGTCATCGACCCCGACGACAAAGTGGAATGGCACGTTCGTGACACGATGCAGGCCGGTGGCAATTTGTGCCATCAAGACATCGTCGAACGGGTGATCGAGCAGGCTCCTGAGCGAATCCGCGAACTGATCGAGATGGGTACGGAGTTCGATCAAGAGCAGCAGGAACTAACACTCGGCCGAGAAGGCGGGCACTCGCACAATCGAATCATTCATGCCCGAGGCGACGCGACGGGTGCCGAGATCATGCGGGCGGTTATTCATCGTATCCATGAGGCCGAAAACATTGAGGTCATCGAGAACGCGTTCACTCTCGACTTGCTGACTCACGACGATTCCTGCCGAGGAGCCATGATCGCTCAGGGCGAAGGGAAATCATTGATCTGGAGCAAACAAACAATTCTTTGCACCGGAGGCGCGGGCCAGCTATTCCGTGAAACGACGAACCCGGCGGTCGCAACCGCAGACGGACACGCGATGGCGTTCCGCGCTGGTGCGGAAGTTCGTGACATGGAGTTCATGCAGTTTCACCCAACGGTGCTGTACATTGCTGGTAGTAGCCGTAGCCTGATCACCGAAGCGGTGCGAGGCGAAGGGGCGTGGTTGATCGACTCAAACGGCAAGCGTTTCATGGAGGACTACGACGAACGGATGGAACTCGCGCCGCGCGATGTGGTTTCTCAGGCGATCGTTAGCCAAATGGAAAAGACGCACGCATCGAGTGTCTTTCTTTCGCTCAAGCATCTGGATCCGGACCACGTACGAAAACGATTTCCGGGCATTACCGAAGCGGTCGCCGAATTCGGCTTAGAGATCACCACCGATTCGATTCCGGTGCGCCCCGGGGCTCATTACATGATTGGCGGCATCACGGTTGACCAAGAAGGACGCACCAGTCTGAAAAACCTGTGGGCGGCGGGCGAAGTCACCAGCAGCGGACTGCACGGAGCCAACCGACTGGCTTCGAATAGTTTGCTTGAGGGACTCGTCTATGGAAGAAGCGCCGGTGTCGGGGCGTCACAAGTTGCGATGGCGATGGACGATGATTTTCGGATCGCTCCTGTTTCTCACGACCCACTTGGGCCGGCAAATCCCTCGCTTGACTTGTCTGATATTCGAAACTCATTGAAAAGCCTGATGTGGCGAAGTGCCGGTGTCCGCCGTGATGAAAAATCGCTGCAAGCTGCTCTCGACACCATTGATTCGTGGCAGCGCTACGTGTTGGCAAGCCAATTTGATAATGCGGCCGGATGGGAATTGCAAAACATGCTGATTGTGGCGGGCGTGATCGTGCACTCGGCTTTGAAAAGGACTGAGTCGCGGGGCGTACATCTGCGGACCGATTTCACCGAGACCGATGACCAAAATTGGCGTCGGCATGTGTCGATTGTTGGGGAACACACGCAACTGACCTCTGTGCCAAACGACCGTTAGCTGGAATCAGCTGCGCCGATCCCTGAGACACCAAGTCATCGCTTTAATATTTCTTAACATGGATGTTTTGGTCGAGCCGGAAATTGACAAAGCCAAAAGAGAGAAGTCGCACCTTAGGAAGGTGAATCTGCCCGTGTCTCTCAGTTTCTGTTAGTCGGATGACCAAGTAGCGCGCATCGCTTTTCGCTATTGGAATGACAGGCATCTAGTAAGTCGCCAAGTGAATCGTGAAGTTTCTTTCACATTGATTTTCAGGCATTGAGTCCGACTCTTTTCTTTGGCAACATCCTGCCCGTCGCCATGATGGCTTGTCAATGAACAGACGCTGCTTCTCGTTTTGCAGGAATACAAATGATTGTCGTAAATCGCAGGCGTGGTTTTACCTTAGTCGAGTTGCTGGTGGTGATCGCCATCATCGGCATTTTGATCGGAATGTTGCTGCCCGCCGTTCAGCAGGTCCGTGAAGCAGCCCAACGGACCCAGTGTGCCAACAACCTTCGGCAGCTTAGTTTGGGGATTCTGAATTACGAAAGTGCTCACTCGCACTTTCCCGCGGGAGCACTAACAGGTCCAGAAGATGATGACTTGGGGAACGATGGCTGGGGATGGGGTGCTCAGATTCTTCCGTTTATCGAACAAGCCAACCTTGCTGACAGCCTGAACCCCGGCATCAGCAATCAGCCTGGCGTTTTCAAAGATGCTTTCAGAGGCGGATCGATCGTCGCTGGTGGTGAAACGATCATCCCAACATTTCGCTGTCCAAGTTCTAGCTTGTTGGATCGTGTGCCTGAATCCAATGATCGACCCGCAGGGGCAGTTGTGTCCGACCCAAGACCTTGGCAACCGGGTTACGCGGTGACTGACTACAAGGGTAACGCGGGCCCCGCGAACGACGGGGTTCTGATGAGACTGTTTGATGCGATCCGGGACGACGATGGATTTGGGGTGGTCGAGTGCGAGTTCTCTGATATTCCCGATGGAAGTAGCAACACCGTTCTGATTGCCGAGTCTTCCTACCCCGGCAGGCAAGGAAATGACTGGCCGGTTTGGGTGGGTGCGATGCCCGACAAATCAGACGAATCGATTTTTTGCAAACCGGGCAAGATCGGGTTTTCGCTCAACGGTTGGACTGGGTCTGGGCCATCGGAGTGGTGGACCGCTCCAGAAGACGATCTTGTCTGGAGTTTTCATCCCGGCGGTGCTCAGTTCGGTTTTTGCGACGGCAGCGTTCACTTTATCAATGAGAACCTGAGCGAAGAAACGTATTTCAACCTTGGCTCGCGGCTAGACGGCGGCACGATTGGCGAGTTTTAATGAAACCTGAGACGATCAACAGCCTGGGTTGCATTTTTGTTTCGCTTCTTTGGACAGGTCTATTCATTGCCACTGGGTGCAATGGATCGAAAGGTGATTTTGCAGTAGCGCCAACCCAAGGAACGATCGAGACCGTTGACGGCAAAACAATCGCAAGCGGCAGGGTCCAGCTAAGCCCGATTGCATCTGTCTCAACCGGCAAAGCGGGAAAAGCAGCCGGCGGCGAAATCAAGGACGGTCAGTTCGTACTGACGACCTACGGAAAAGATGACGGTGCCGTGATTGGCAAACACAAGGTTCGCCTTCTTGAGCCCTTTCAAGCTGAAGACGGGGACGTGGGTGCGGGGCAAGTTACAAAACACCATTGCGAAATCGCGCCGGAATCACAGACAGTGGAAATCGTTGCCGGCCAGAACGTGTTGGAATTGAAAGCCGTTCCTCGAAAGCGAAGGCGATAAATCGAGGATGATTGGATCGCGATTCAAAACCAAAAAGCGAGACCCCTGCGGTGAAAGAAGCGACAAGTTGAACAACCTTGGACGATTCCTGAAGCACCTAGAAGCACCTGTCGACGGGGCGTCGATTGCGTTTTTGCGAATCGCGTTCGCAGCGGTGATGCTGTTCTGGCTGGGCATGCACATCGTGCTGGATAAAATCGGAGCCAACTACTACGAGCCCAGCTTTCTGTTTCCATACACCGGGTTCGAGTGGGTGACTTGGATCGCGGCAGAAGGTCGCTGGCTCTATCTGCACTTCTTAGTCGTGTTCCTCGCGGCTGCCGGCATGTTGTTTGGAGTCTTCTACCGATTCAGCAGCATCATTTTTGCCATCGGTTTCTGTTTAATTTTCTTGCTTGATAAGACAACCTACCAAAACCACTACTACTTCATTTGCTTGTTGAGTATTCTGTTGGTTGTCTGTCCTGTCCACCAAACGCTGAGCTTTGACCGCTTGCGATTGAAACTGACGCACCCGCATGTGCCTCGCTGGTCGGTATGGATTCTGCGATTCCAAATTGGCCTAGTCTATTTCTTTGGCGGTGTCGCCAAGATGAATATTGATTGGGTTTCAGGTTTTCCTATGCGGAAGGTGCTGCAAGATCGACAAGATCATTTTTTGATCGGCTCATTTTGCGATCAGGATTGGTTTGTTTACGCGTTTGTCTGGTCGGGGCTGCTTTTTGATTTATTGATTGTTGGCTTGCTGCTGTTCCGCAAAACTCGGCTGTTCGGTTTCGCATTGTGCTTGATCTTTCACTTACTCAACGCGTCCCTGTTTCGCATCGGCATCTTCCCGTGGTTGATGATTTTCGCGACCACGATATTCTTCGAGCCGAATTGGCCACGAAAGATTTTCTCTTCATTCTTGCCAGCGATTGAAACGCCCTCCGTTGTCAGCCCGATTGGCTACAAGAAAGCGGCCACTCGTTTTGCAACGCTTGGCTTCATCGGGTTATTCGTGGTTTTTCAGGTTCTCTTTCCGTTACGACATTTTTTGTACAACGAAAACACAAGCTGGACCGAGCGAAACCATCATTTCTCTTGGCACATGAAACTTCGAGGGAAGATTACCGCCATTCGTTTTTACACTCGAAACCCATCCAACGGTCAGTGGGCAAAATTCAAACTACAAGAGCACTTACAGCTCCACCAAATGATGCGAATGACTCGTGACCCTTGGATGATCCGAGACTTCGCAATCTTTATCGAAGACTTTTACAAGGGTATCGGGATTCCGGACATCGAGGTTCGCGTCTTTGCGTTGTGTTCTATGAACGGACGCAAGCCGCAACTATTGATCGACCCGAATGTTGATCTGACGGCGGATTTGCCCGCTGGTTGGATCATGCCTCTTGAATCTCCGATCGGTGGCGAGTTTTATCAGCCAATTGAAACGTGGGAGCGACTTGTGATGACGGACCCTATTTTGGCTGAGATCGTGGCCGAGCAAAAACTACTCTCTAAAACCAATTGAATCGACCAAGATGACCAAAATGCAACCGGAGTGTGCCCCGATGAATGTTCGTTGGCTCTGTTTATCGATCTTATGCATCATGAACTCGCTGCCAGTCTCTGCGCACGGGGACGAGCTTGAAGGTCACGAACATGATCACGCTCGTGTCGCTGCGATTAGACCCGCCGAAATGTACGCACCGACCGTTATGCCGGATCGAATCGTGTTGACTCTCAACGAGGATCCTCAGACGACTCAAACGGTAACTTGGCGAACTTCGACGGTGGTTGCAACCGCTTACGCGGAAATTGCGGATGCAGAAGCCGGGCCGGGCTTTCCCGAAAAAGCGGTTCGATTCACTGCAAAATCAGAAGCTCTCAAATCGGACTTGAACACCGCTCACTATCACAGCCTGACTTTTCGCGACTTAAAGCCGGGCACCATGCATGCCTATCGAGTCGGCGACGGAACCAACTGGAGCGAGTGGTTTCAATTTGAAACGGCTTCGGCGGAGACGAAGCCGTTTTCGTTTGTCTACTTTGGAGACGCACAGAATGACGTGCGTTCCATGTGGTCGAGAGTGATTCGCCAAGCCAATCGCGATGCCCCAAACGCGTCGTTTTTGCTGCACGCCGGTGACCTAGTCAATCACCCTGAATCGGACGCCGAGTGGGGCGAATGGTTCGGGGCCGGCTCGTGGCTCAATGCGATGATTCCCGTAGTCGCCATTCCGGGGAATCACGAGTACGTGGAAGTCGACGGGGTTCGCCGCGACCTTGCACCGCACTGGCGGCGAGTTTTTACGTTCCCTGAAAATGGACCTAGAGGGCTTGAAGAGACCTGCTTCACATTGACGTACCAAAATGTGCGAATCATCGGCATGAACACTATGTCGCTGCACGCCGAGCAGGCTCAATGGTTGGACGAAGTACTGGCGGAAAACGAAAGCCGTTGGGTCATTTGCACTTTTCATCACCCCATTTATTCAACCGCGACAAAGAAAGACGATAACGTCCAGCTTCGGCGTTTATGGAAACCGATCTTCGACAAGTACCGTGTGGATCTTGTGCTGCAGGGGCACGACCACACCTACGGACGCACGCGACACGCGGTTCCCAAAGCGGCGGCGGTTGCGAAAGATTTTCCAAAGCGGGGCCATGTTTCCGTTGGCGACGTGAACCATGCGACCGGTACTCAGGTGATCGACGAGGACGCGGGCACGATCTACGTCGTCTCTGTGAGCGGCCCAAAAATGTACAGAAACACCGATTACGCATTCATGCAGCGGGTTGCCGAGGACACACAGCTTTATCAAGTCATTCACATCGAACAGGACAAGCTTCGCTTCGAGGCAAGAACCGCCATCGGCGATTTATACGATGCCTTTGAGTTGCACAAACGCGACGGAAAAACTAACGAGCTGATCGAGCTGGAACCTGAGGTGGAAGAGAGAAATCAAGCTGACGAGTAACCGGTCACACATCCGAAGAAATCGCAAAAAATGGGCTCACAAAGTGATTCTTCTTAATACAACGTTAATTTTTGGGCGCTACACTTAGCCCGCTACCAACTATAAATTTACATCTACTCAAAACAAAGGGAATCTATATGAAATGTAACGCGCTACTGGCAGCATTTGCCACACTTTTTGGTTTCACCATCCTTGCCAATCCAGCATCCGCTCAGATCTTGATCACCGAAGTCTCCAGCGATAACATTTTGGGAGCGGATTGGTTTGAGCTAACGAACACCGGCGATACAACGGTCAGCATCAACAATTGGTACTGGGATGATAATGGCCCAACCGGAGCTGATGGATCCCTGTTTTTAGACTTGTCGATTGCAGCTGGAGAATCCGTCATTGTCATCCGCGATAGTGAATCGCTGGACATGATCGCCACCACGTTTCGTGGCATCTACGGTTTGGACGCGAGCGTAAGAATTTTTACCGAAGACGATATCGCGCCCATTCCAGCAAGCGGTGATTTGTTTTCTGGTTTGTCAAGCAATGGCGATGAGATTTCGCTGTGGGATGGAGATCCGAATCCGTCCGCGGGTACAGCGGTCAACTTGATTGATTTTGTTGAGTTTCCTGCGGCACCCAATCCGGAATTCGAACCCGCAGACTTTGGCAAGTCTTTTGATTTTTCCAGCGGGACGGCAGTCTTGAGCACCGTTGGTGTTGATGGTGCGGTACTTGCAACGAACGGTGATGTTGGCTCGCCCGGTTTTACCCAGCTCGTTCCTCCTGCCTCGCTACCCGGTGACTTCGAGCCTGATGGTGATGTTGACGCCGAGGACATTGATTTCTATTCGGGCAACATCGGCGCAATGGCAGATGGCGATCTGGCTCAATTGGACTTTGACAATGACGGCTTCGTGACGCTTGACGATCATCAGTTCCACATTGAGAACTTTGTTCAGACACCAAACGGCGCAGGCACCTTCGTTGGAGACATTAACCTAGATGGATCGGTGAACGTTCTTGGAGATGCCTTTTCGCTCGTCGGCAACCTTGGGCTAACCAGTGGAGCCGGTTACGCCGATGGCGATCTCAATGCCGATGGTGCGGTCAATGTTCTGGGAGATGCGTTCGGGCTCGTTGGCAACCTTGGTCGCAGCAATGGTGAATAGTCACTCCTGAAACTGCACGACGAAAATGAATCAAGTAGCCATGGCCCCATCAGGGGTCATGGCTCTTTTTACGTCGCCATGGTCTCCCGCAAAACAATTAGGGCGACTACCAACTTTTTATGCACCAAGCAAACCGAAACTTACGCACAAATTGTCTGGAAACTCGAACACTAGCCAATATTGTTCGTAAAATCTTTATCGCCGCACGCCCAAAATCACAACGCCGATCTCGTGGTAAGGCATCGACAATTGTCAAAATGCGAACCAAAATACGGCTATGAATGCCACGCTAACTAAAGACGGTGACCAAGCGGTTGATCGCTCCAACGAAACGCCCATGATCGAGGCGGATCAGATTTCGAAGTTCTACGGCATCTTCGCCGCCACGCGAAACGTCAGCTTCAAAGTTTACCAAGGAGAAGTCGTCGCCTTCCTAGGCCCCAACGGAGCCGGCAAGAGCACGACGATGAAGATTCTGACCGGCTACCTGTCGCCCAGCCAAGGAGTCGCTCGGATCGCGGGCCATGACATGAACAGCGAACGCTTGGCCGGTTCTCGTCGGCTTGGCTATCTGCCCGAAACGGGGCCGCTTTATCCGGAGATGACTCCCTACAGTCTGCTGGATTTTTTCGCCGAAGCGCGAGGAATGAACAAACGTACCAAGCTCGATCGAATCGCCAAAGTGGTCGATTTGTGCGCGTTGGGCAGCGTGATCTACAAACCGATCAACAAACTGTCCAAAGGTTATCGACAACGCGTGGGAATGGCTCAGGCTTTGATCCACGAACCCGATGTGCTGATCTTGGACGAACCGACGTCGGGACTAGATCCGAATCAAATCCGAGGCGTGCGGCAGACGATTCGTCGATTGGGCGAGGAGAAAACGATCCTACTGTCGACTCATATTTTGCAAGAAGTCGAAGCGATGGCCGATCGCGTGATCCTAATCAACGAAGGTCGCAAGGTGTACGACGGCAAACTTGTCGACATCGATCCTCACGAGAAAGGTTTGGACCACATTTTCGCCGACATGACTGGCCACGACCCCGTCACCGGCACACTGTTGAAAAAAGAGTTTCCCGACGACCCCGAAACGGGCTCAGAACCCTGAACCCTGAACCCTGAACCCTTTCAACCTCCAATTTCCGACCTCCGCTTTAGAAACAAATGTCCGCTCTGCAACTGATTGAATTCGCCTTCATGCTGGTAATCGACTTGGTCTTCCTAGTCGCTCTGGTGATGTTGATGTTGCCGCTAGGAATCTGGCGGCAAGCGGCGTTCGCTGTGATGAAGCGTAATTTCATTGGTTACTTCAGCAACCCAACTGGCTACGTCTTCCTATGCCTGTTCGTGCTGTTGACCTCATTTGCCGCGTTCTGGCCTCACGAATTTTTCACAACCAACTTGGCCAACTTCGACCAGCTGAACAAATTCCTTCCGTTCATCATGTTGATTTTCATCCCGGCCATCACGATGGGGATTTGGGCCGAGGAACGTCGGCAAGGCACGGATGAGCTTCTGCTGACATTGCCCGCCAAGGACTTTGACATCGTCATCGGCAAATACTTTGCGGCGGTGTTGGTGTTCACGGTTTCTTTGCTGTTTTCCCAGCTTTCTAACTACGGCGTGCTGCTGGCAATGACCGGCGGTGAACTGGACAACCTGCTGTTGTTTTCAACTTACCTTGGCTATTGGTTCATGGGAATCGCCATGATCAGCCTTGGAATGGTTGCCTCGTTCCTGACGAACAATCTGACCGTTGGATTCATCTTCGGTGTCGCGATTAACGCTCCGTTGGCATTCTTCAGCAGCGCCGACGTGATTTTCTCGAACAACAAATGGATTCAATGGATGTACGAGTGGTCGCTACTTCAGCGATTCGAGCCATTTGGTCGTGGGTTAATATCCGCTCCATCGATTTGTTATTTCCTTGGTCTGATTGTGATCGGAGTCTACCTAAGCCTGATCCTGATCGGGCGTCGTCACTGGCTGGGCGGTCGAGACGGCACATCCTTGTTCTGGCACTACATCGCTCGCGCCGCTCTGCTGATCGTAGCGGCGGTTTCCACGGTCTTGTTCGTCCAGCACGGACCACTGAATCGACTTCGTGCCGATATTTCTGATTCTCAAGTCAGCACCTTGTCCGATTCAACGGTCAAGGTATTGAATGAACTGGCGGCGGATTCTGATGACGATCGTCCACCGGTAAAGATTGAAGCGTACATTAGCAGCAACGTACCGTCTGAATTCGTCAAGACTCGCTATGATCTGGTGAACTTGCTGCGTGAGTTCGATGTGCTGGGCGGAAACCGAGTGCAAGTCACGCTCCATCAGAACGTGGAACCGTACAGCCAAGAGGCGATCCTTGCCGAAAAACGGTATGGCATTCGACCTGTCCGAGTCACCAGCCAGACGCGAGGAGCCAACCGGGACGAGGACGTGATTCTTGGCGTCGCGTTTTCCAGCGGGCTGGAACGAATCGTGCTACCATTCCTACCTTACGGGATGCCGATCGAGTACGAACTGATGCGGTCGATCAACACGGTGTCTCGCAGCCAGCGGAAGACCATCGGAATCGTCACGACCGACGCGTTAATCGGCGGGGCGGTGGTCCGAGGCGAAAAGCAAAACGTTCGAATTCCTCGATTGCAGATCGTGTCGGAACTCGAAAAACAATACACGGTCGAGTCCGTTGATGCCTCCAGCCCGATCTCGTTGTGGACTGAGGGCAGCGAGGGCGAACCTGCGACTAAAAACTATGATGTTTTGCTTGTCGTACAGCCGTCCAAGATGACGCCAGCTGAACTGCAGAACCTGATCACCGCGATTCAATCCGGTCAGCCCACCGCGATCTTTGAAGATCCCTACCCCAACCGAGAAAACTTCGAGTACGTTCTTGGCACTTTCTTCCCCAGAACCATCGCTCGCCAAGGCCCCGAATCCGCGAACATTCAGGACCTGTGGGACGCGCTTGAAATGGATGTCGACCGGGTAACCACCACTTTGAAGGACGGGCGTCAGCAAAAGATGCCTTGGATTGTCTGGCAAGCGGCCGACAATCCCTACCCGGCCAACAATCGCTTAAACACCCCAGAGTTGGTCATCGTTAAGACTCGCGATCCGAACGATCCGAGGTTCTCTCCGACTCATCCCGCCACCCGAGGCGGCGCTTCGGACGCTGATCAGACTTCAGGCATCAACGAAGTGCTGTTCCAGTTTACCGGCGATCTAGCTCCGGTTCCCAATTCGAAACTTGAATACGACCCGTTGGTCACCACCGGAAAAGCTGGCCGCATTCGGATCGACGATCTGCTGCAGACTCGCAACCCGGTCGAACTGGTCAGCAAACGCGGTGCGGCTCGCGGCAGCCTGTTACTGGCCGCCGCGATCAAGGGCGAAAAGGCGAACTCAGTCACCCCCGAAACCGCATTCGAGACCCAACCCTCCCCTGCCCTGACGAACGTGGCTTACGTTGCCGACATTGATGTGCTGTCCGATTACTTCGTACAAATTCGCAACCAGCCGATCCAGCAGGGAATCGAGTACCATTTCCAGAACATGCATTTCGTGTTGAATCTAATCGACTCGCTGGCTGGCGAAGAAACCTATCTGGCCTTGAGAAATCGCCGCGTCGAACACGTCACCCTAGAAGTGGTCGAAGAAACTTACAGCGAGGCGATGGAGGAGGTCATTCAAGCGACCAACGATTTCGAAATTGAGCTAACCGCCGAACGGAACAAAATCCAATCCGATCTGCAAAACAAGATAAAACCATTGCAGGAAGATATTCGTCGTGAGCAAGCCAAGAAGGACCAAGGTAAACCTTACGATGCCAACAAACTTGCGGCACAGCAGGTGCTACTGCAACAGGAGGGGCGTGAGCAGTCTAACAAGTATCAGACTCGGATCCGCGAAATAGAAAATGAACGCCGAGTGCGAAAACGCCAGATCGACTTGGACGCCGAACTGAAGATTCAGGAGATCCAACGTTGGTTCAAGCTGATGGCCGTCATCGTGCCTCCGATTCCGCCTCTGATTGTGGGGACCATCGTGTTCTTCCGCCGCCGCCTGCGAGAACGAGAAGGAATCTCCAAGGCCCGGCGTTTGAAGTAGCCAGCCGCACGACTAACGTTCGCCCAACAAAACTGAATCAATTCAAACCTATGAATCACGCTTTTCGCACAACCTTTCTGATGCTGATCATCGCCGTGGTCGCTGCCTTCGCCGCGGCATCCGTGTACCCATGGCCCGAACCGGTGGTGATCAGTGGCGCAGTCAACAAGCCGCTGTTTGAAGGATTCGATACTAGAAATGTGAGATCCATTCGGGTCGAAACGTACAACGAAGACCGAAACGAAGTCGAAAGATTGCTCGTTCGACGCAAGGGCGAAGAATGGGTGCTGCCCAGTCATAGCAACTTCGTGGCCGACAATGGGCGGCAGCTGGGAGCCATCGTTAACTTGCTGCTGGACAAGACGGTGCTCGAAAAACGATCCGACAATCAGGAAGATCATCTCAAGTACGGCGTCATCGACCCGGCGACCTCTAACAACTCGGTCAACCGCTCAAGCCTTGGCAAAAAGATCTCGCTATCCGATCGCAACAACAAGGAGTTAGCCAGCTTGATCGTGGGGCTTCCCCTGAAGAACGACCCCAAAAAGCTCAAGCACTACGTTCGCATCCCGGGTCAACCAAGCGTCTACGTCGTTGACATCGATCCACGCGGGATCAACCCCGACTTCGCAGCGTGGGTCAGCCCGAACCTGCTGAAGTTGACTCAGTCGACACGGCTGAAGGATGTCACCATCGACAGCTACCGGCTGGACCTCGACACCAACGATCCAGCAACACGCAATACCTCTTATCGAGCTCAACTTGTTGTGGGTGAAAAGAGCTTTGACATTACCTTAGAGACCGCCGACGAAAACGGCTCGCTCAAAGAGACGCCGCCCAACGACGCTCAGCAGCGAGCGATTCAACAAGCCGCCGGAGCGATTACCTCGATTCCATTTTCTGGCGTGGTCGCGAAGAGCAAACTTGCCGCGAAATCGCTTCGAAAGCCATCTGACCAGAGCGAAACATCCGCCTTCGACTCGATGAAAAAACGAGGCTTCGTAGCCACCGAATTCGATAACGAAACTTGGCAGTTTGAATCGGCGGGAGGAACCGTGACCGTTCGCACGGGCGACGGCGTCGTCATCACACTTCACATCGGTGCGATCGATAATCAGACGCGCAACAATTCGCTCAAGCTAAATCACTATTTGATGCTGGTCGCAGGAGTGGACGAGTCACTCATTCCGGAACCCGACAAACCGGAAGCTGCCAACGACGATTCGGGTGACAAGGAAGCACAGAAAACATATCTGCGAAAAGTGGCAGAGCGTGATCAGCAGCTGCAGATCGGCAGGCAGCGTGCCGCGGCTCTCAACGAGTCCTTTTCGAAGTGGTACTACATCATTTCCGAAGACACCGTCGCCCGCCTCCGCCCAGAGTTGAAGGTTGCGGACTTGTGATGATGCGAAGCTTCAACTAGCAGCACCAACGACGCCAACTGCCCCAAAGTCGACAGGAACATCCCGCCATGGAAGACTCATCCAACAATCAAACAAATTCGGCCGGGACGTTCCGAGTCATCCGCAACCGAGTGATTGCCGGAATTTTTGTTGTGCTTCCGGTGTTCATCACCTTCGCTGTGATCAGCTGGCTGTACAACACCGCGCACACACTGGCGATCGGGCCGATTGCCAGCGGCCTTCGACACGCTTGGGGAAAAGCGGACGGTGACCCCAGTTGGCTGCTGTCGGCCGTTTCTTCGCTGGCCGCGATCTTGGTCGTGCTTTCCGTTTTGTACATCGCGGGGATGTTCTTTCGGTCCAGAATCCACCGAGCTGTCGATTGGATTCTGTTGAACGTGCCCGGGGTGAACACGATTTATTCGTCGGTCAGCAATGTAATCAATGCCCTTTCCAATTCGCAGGGCAAGCAGAATTTTAAACGAGTCGTGCTGATCGAGTTTCCTCATCCCGGCATGAAAGCCCCGGCTTTTGTCACGTCCGAATGCAAGGAGGAAACAACGGGCAAGGTCATCCTGTGCGTGTACGTCCCGACGACGCCCGTGCCTACTTCCGGCTACATGTTGATGATTCCGGAGGAGGATGTCGTGGAGCTAAATTGGGATTTGGAAGAGACGCTGCAAGCGATCGTGTCCGGTGGAATCAAAGTACCGGCCAACGTTACTTATCATCGAGCGTAGGATTGTGGATGCTGTATCCGGGAGGGTCGAGGCTCCGTCCGATCCGCAGTGACTCGAAACGCTTTGTGGTGGCATGCCGTGCTCGGGAGGGTCGAGGCTCCGTCCGAGCCGCAGTGATTGACACGCAAGTTGCCGGGTCAGGGGGCGGGCGGAGCCTTCCCCTCCCTGAACTGGAACGTTCATCCAGACGCGCGACTAGTGAGCATGCCGTCACATTTGGGCAACACCCCACACCGGTCGATTGCATACCCGGGAGGGCCGAGGCTCCGTCCGAGCCGCAATGACTTGAAACGTTTTGTGATGGCATGCCGTGCTCGGGAGGGCCGAGGCTCCGTCCGAGCCACAGTGAATGAAACGCAAGCTGCCGGGTCAGGGGGCGGGCGGAGCCTTCCCCTCCCTGAACTGAAACGTTCATCCAGACGCGCGACTCGTGAGCATGCCGTCACATTTTTTGAAGGGCCCCTTTTGTGAAGGCCCCTCGCCGGTCGATCGCATCAGAGCGCCTCTGCACCTGCCGCTGCCACGGTGTGATCGTTTTCTACCGAACTTCCACTGACGCCAATCGCGCCAATGATCTCGCCCGCCGCGTTCTTGATGGGAACTCCACCCGGAAACGTGATCAGTCCGCCGTTTGAATGCTCGATGTTGTAAAGCGCTCCGCCCGGTTGCGACAATCCTCCGATGTCACCGGTGTTCATATCAAAAAACCGTGCGGTCTTGGCTTTCTTAATCGAGATATCCAAAGATCCTAACCATGCTCCGTCCATCCGAGCAAAAGCAACCAGATTGGCTCCTGCATCAACGACCGCGATGTTCATTTTGGTATCGATCGAAACCGATCTTTCTTTGGCGACGGCGATAACATTTTCAGCTTGAGCTAATGTAATATTCATGGCTATTTCAAAATTCTCCGGCTGGAGTTAGGGCTGAAGGCAAGTTGAAACCTAGCGCCACAAAACGAAACCTCGAAAGATTTCCTCAATTTGACGGTGGGTTATGTTCTGCCACTTGCCTAAGTCCTGTGTTTGGATGATAGACGAGCAGTGCTCGCAGAAAGGCCAGAACATAACGACTTCTTCCAAGTAACTCAAATTGCAGGGCTCGATTTTCTAATCACGACTCCCCAAATTTTTGCGAAAGCGAATAACGACGGCTCACCGCGTTCCGAAAATTGCGAGTGTTGCTACTGCGTAAACCCATGCAAAAGTCGTATGCAAAAGTTTGCCGGATTCTGATTTTGGCACCCGCTGCTCACCAGCACTCGAACCAGCGGTCGGATTTTTTCACGATCCCAGTTTAGCGCCAACGAACAGAGAAGCTTGTCGCCACCGAGCTCCCCACCCTCGCATAGCGCCGCATGGACTCCCTCGTATAGCGCCGCATGGACTCCCTTGTAAATCCAACCCACACGACACACCACGGTTTGACAAAACCGCGCCACCTCACTGGCCAAGGACCTCTGACTAACGGGATCACAAGCACCCTAAAAGCGCACAAGTCTCATCCTTGAAAGGGAATACGGCATATCGAAAGGCCGATAATGAGCCGTTTCAACCGCGTCGCAGCGGGGCCGGTTGCGACCAACCGATCCCGTTTTTAGGCGATTTCAACCGATTTGAGGGTTCACATCGCCCAGTTTCGTTAGATATCATACAAAGACTGCCCCTCGATTTTTGTGCGTCGCGGATAACCGAATTTCATATGCAACAAGTTATCGCTGGCGAGCCGGGGCCCCAACTGCCGTTATCTCAAACCAAGTGGTGAAGACTCGTGAACACGTACGTTGTTAAGTGGGGCGTTCGAATCGGTGCTCGGTCGCTTGGCCTGATTCTTTCGTTGGCACTTGTCTGCTCGTTTCATGGGGCCACAGCTTCTTCTGCTCACGCGCAAGTACGAAGCTACGACGGCTCCGGCAACAATCTGACTTCCCCAGACTCGGGTGCGGCTGGCCAAGCGTTTATCCGCCTTGCGCCTAGCAACTACGCAGATGGACTGTCGGAACCGGGTGGCATCGACCGTCCAAATGCGCGAGACGTCAGCAACCTTGTCGGCCAGCAGTCGGGATCCACAACGTCGCAGCGCGGGCTGACCAACATGGTTTGGCAATGGGGCCAGTTTATCGATCACGACATTGCGTTGACCGAAACGACCAGCGATCCGCTTTTCATTCCGACGTCGCCTACCGACCCATTGTCGCCCGGCATTCCATTAAATCGTTCCGAATTCGATTCATCGACTGGCGTCACGACGCCTCGGCAGCAAGTGAATTCGGCCACGTCCTACATCGACGCATCGATGGTGTACGGAAGTTCGCTTGAACGAGCGAACGCGTTGCGAACCATGAGCGGAGGCAGAATGCAAACATCGGCCGGAGATTTGCTTCCGTTTAACGTTGACTTGCTGCACAACGCGAATGACTCTGGGATCGTTCCGGATAATGAACTTTTCCTCGCTGGCGACGTGCGATCGAATGAGCAACCCGGCTTGACCGCCATGCACACTCTTTTCGTGCGTGAACATAACCGGATCGCCGACCAGATTGCGATGGCTCAACCCGGACTCAGCGACGAAGACATCTATCAACAGGCGCGGCGAACTGTTTCTGGGATCGTCCAGTCGATCACGTACAACGAATTCCTTCCCACCATTATCGGCGATTGGGCTCCTTCCATCACTAGCTATGACGCGAACGTGGACGCGACATTGTCCAACGAGTTCGCGACCGCCGCGTTTCGATTCGGACATACGATGGTGACCGATCACCTGATCAAGCCAACCGATTCAGGAGTCATCGAAGTCAGCCTGCAAGATTCGTTTTTCAACCCATCGCTGTTTACGCAAAGCGAAGATGTTGATGAGTTTCTGCTGGGGCTGACGCTCCAGACCCAAAGCGAAACCGACTTGAAAGTGGTCGACGAACTCCGCAACACATTGTTTGGGCCAGCTGGTAGCGGTGGCCTAGACCTGCTTTCACTCAACATCCAGCGTGGGCGTGAACATGGTCTGGCAACCTATTCGGCGGTTGCTCCGCTGTTCGGATTAGACCAACCAGAATCCTTCGCCGATTTAACCTCGGACACTGATTTGGCATCGCAGTTAGCGTCACTCTATGACAGCGTCGATGATGTCGATTTATGGATCGGATTATTGGCTGCCGATGAAGAGGACGGAACTGAGTTTGGTTTGCTGATGAACCGCATCGTTGGAGATGAATTTCGCCGGCTGATGGAAGGCGATCGGTTCTTTTTCGCGTGGGACGACGAGCTAAGCGAGCTTGAAAAACAACTGATCGCGAATACAACGTTGTCCGATGTGATTGCTCGCAACACCGGTCTAACCAATGTCCGAGCCAACGTGTTCGCCCAAGCGATTCCCGAACCCTCATCCATCGCGTTGCTTAGCGTAGCAGTACTTGGGTTGGTCACTCGCCGCCGCAAGTAATTTGCAATGCAGGCAACAATCAAGAAATTGAAAAAGGCTTCTCAGTTGATGGCTGAGAAGCCTTGCTGCGTTGCTAGAGTTTTACACACGCCAATTCAACATGCGTCAGAAAACGGCACTCTACTGTCGATCAACCGGAAAGTGAGTCACCGTGGCAGTCCCGGCTGCCAACTCACGTCGCTCGGCTTCCAATTGGACACCACATGCGTTGACGAATTCACGTTCAAACGATTCTGAACTGACGCTTCGTTCTTCAGTGGTCTGAGTCATTAACCACACATTGATAATGCTTCGCAGATTACGCTGTTGAACATTCAGTTTGCGTTGTACCTCCACCAGTTCGCTGGCCTGTTGATCGGAATACGTCGCGGGATCCATCTTCCCCAATGCTTGAAGCATCATTCTGGCGATGCGGACACGACGTGATTTAGCCAATGCCGTTCTGACCTGGTCGTCACGGTGAATCTTCATCAATTTGGCATGAAGGTTCTTGGCATCCTGCAATGCGCTGTAGTGTCCTGCAACGCCTTCGAGCAACAACTGCATGGTCGCATTGTAAGCGAACGATTCGGGCTGAACTGATTGATACGGGGTTGGGTGACTGGTGAAGCCCGATACCATTGCACCGAATTCAACTCGAGCCAACGCGACGATCCATTCGAGACCACTTCGTCCAACGTCTTGAAGATCTTCCACCCCATCACTGGAAGTGTTTTCGCGAAACCCGTCCGGAAGATTGACGAATAGGTCAAACTCATGGTGATCGGCTAGGATTTCATTGATCGCGTCAAAGTCTTCCTTGTCGCTCATGCTGGCTAATCGATCCAGATAATCGAGTGCGTTTCCATACTCGTAGAAGCCGACCAAGCGTCGCACCATTCGAAGATCCATCTTGGTCAATGAAAAACTTTGTGTCGTCTTTGATTCTCTTACGTTCGTGGTTGTACCCGAGGCAACTCCCCGGACAATCTTGTTAGAGTCTCAGTAGAAACGTGACAACTGCGTTTCACTCGTCACCTGTCTCTGAAAATTTCTTGTGGTGGAGTTGTTTGTCTTGGTGATTTTCGGCGACGCCAAAATCGATCGATTCTCCCACGCCCAGATAAACTGATGCCGCCGATTGTACTCCGGCACGCCGCCGAGCCAATCCTCTTGTGAGGGCTGAGCTTCTGGCATTGTTTCCGGCATCAACAACGGAAATAACGCGGCGTCAGAAGTCAACGCTTCGGCGCTCTTGAGCAAGCCCATCGCATCGGGTCCCATGCCGTATCGCCCGCGAGTCCACCAGTGAAGACCGACATGCAAATGCCGGCTCTTAGTCAGCAGCAATTCACCCGCGGCGGTCATTCCCGCTTCGATCGTTTCTTCCAGTTGGGCCAAAAGTTGATCATCATTGAGCATGTCCGAGTGAAAATTGATTTCCTCAGACGGCCGTTGCAATTCTTCCATGACCAGCGGGCCGTCAAAATCGATCGACCATGCCGCAAGGTATCGATCCTTCAGCTCACTGGTTGTGTCAAGAATTTTGCGAGCATGCGTCAGTCGTTTAATTCGAGCGATCAGGTCACGCTCGCGAACACCCGCCAAGGTATCCGTCAATTGCTTTTCCAGATCGCTAAAGTCTCGGTTCAACAACGCACGTTGATCGGGTTCCAGATCCCTTTTCGCTAGGTGCTGTTTTCCCTCGACCATCGAAGCAAGGTACTTTGCCAACTTGATGGACGAGCCCAACTTCTGCTCGAGCACATGAGCGTCCCAAATCAAGGACTCGAACTGGTCAAACGTCCCTTCTTCTGCGGAAGCTTTAAGCAAATCCTCGTGAGCCGCCACTTGATCCGTAATCGCAGCAATCTGCGACTCACTTTCAGAAACCGTTAACGCGAGCTCCTGCCAGCTGGGCCGAGGCAACTTTTTGCGTGGATCAAGCTGCATTTGAACAACTTCCATCCGAGCCCGGACCATGACATGAGTCGACTTGGGAATCTGTTGCTGACCGAGCATTCGATCGAATTCAGCCGCTTGCTCGTCCGACATCTGCCGCATCAGCCGATCGAGCGACTCGATGATCGACAGTGTCTCGCCTTGCTGATAGGCCGGCAAAAAGACCGATTCAATTTCGCGCAGCTGCTTCCGAGAAAGCTCCGCACACGCGTCGGGGCACATCGTTGTGGCCCCTACAAGAAAAAGCAAATTCAGTGCGCATGCACTGATTCCAAACCGAAACATCTTTCCCTCCGGTTTGATGTTGCAGCACGTGATTCAACACGCCGCCACAAACATCCGAGTGCCCCTCGAATAGCCCCAAGTCTATGAGGCTGGAACGCGGTCGTCAAGCAAAATCCAAACGCTTCCTCCAAACGCTTCCCAAACGACCGATGGCTTAGAAGTGAGTGTCAATTTGGATTCCACATGCGAATTCGCGACCAATATTCGTTCTTGAGTCAGATTCTCAACCCGTCACGCCAGCAGCCACACCGAGCAATATGCACCGAATTCTGGTCCCTATCAATCGAACCTTTGAACCGAAAAAGTCATCGCGCTAGGACTGCATGTAGCCTGCATGGAGGAAAATTGCGAACTCTTTCGTGCGGGCTTCGTAATCCCTGCTGCGACACGTTTTGAACTGGGTGGGTCACCGCGTTTGCCAATCGTTCGTGACTAGATGTCAAGCTTTAACACGTTTAAGGCTCACAACTGCGGTACCATTTGATCTAATTGGCGAAACAATTCGGTCGCACAAATTTATTTTCACATTTCATGGATCCGCTTACCGATAGACGATGTGCATGGATGTTATGCGCTACCTCACGGACGGATCGTTTCACCTCTTACATGAGGACAGATCCATGCCTATCGAAAGCATGAACTCGGTAATTGCACTCGGCTTTTTAGCCGTCTGGGTAATGGTCGGACAGATGTCTTTCAGTCGGACCTGACCCGGAAGGCGAGTTAAAATTTGATTGGCCTGAAACAAGCTCGAACATTTTTGTTGCTTGAGTAATTTTCGCGGCCAAAACTTTTTGTCTCGCCACGCCACCGGGCAAGATTGATTGTGAGCGAGTTGGATGCCTAGCTACCCTCCGACTCGCCACATGAATTTCTTTTCGCCTTTGTTCAAGATCGTTTATGTGACACCGCCCTTCGCAAACAGGTAACTGTTTCGCTGGCTGGGCGGTGCTTTTTGCTGCGCCAGTGCGTCGCTAGAATCGCGACGCGTCACAGCAATCGCCATGCACAGATCACCGATCAGCTTGTTGAGTTCCTGACCGTTCTCAGGATCACCATCGTAAGCGCAATGTTTAGATTGCCGACCTGAGGCCATCACGCAAAATGCCGCATGTTCGAGTCGGACTCGCTGGTGTATTCTGTTCCGCATGAGTAACCCTGTTCCAACCAAGTTACCTTCCGAAACAACGGAATACCCCGACTGGTCTGACCCGCCCACGCAGCAGCGCCGAACCGCGCTTCCAATCGTTCTGTTCTTGTTGACTTGTGTCTCGACCTTCGTGGTCGGTGCTTGCCAGTGGGATCCCAACGGATTGATCGAGCCCATTTTTGGGGCCGGAAGCATGATCCCGGTGCGTAAATCGATCTTGTCCAACTGGGACCAAGGACTGATCTACATGGCTGCCGTTTTGTTGATTCTGTTGCTGCATGAATTCGGCCACTTTTTCATGACACTTGTCTACAAGATCCCCGCATCGTTTCCATTTTTTCTGCCCTTCCCTGCCAACCCAATCGGGACCATGGGCGCGGTGATCGCCATGCAAGGCAACGCGGCTGATCGAAAAGAGATTTTCGATATCGGGATCGCAGGCCCACTGGCCGGGTTGGTCGCTGCGGTGCCGATTGCTTGGTTCGGCATGGCAGAGCTTGACCTGACGGCTCCTGAAAAAGGTTGGGTTGCGTTCCGACTACCGTTACTGATGCAGTGGTTCGCCGACTACATTCAAGTCCCTGGCTACACGGCTGGCTCGGTCGTATGGCTCAGCCAATTGAATCCGCTGTTCGTCGCTGGCTGGGTCGGATTGCTGATTACCGGACTGAACATGATGCCGATCGGTCAACTGGATGGTGGCCATGTCACTTACACGCTGTTTGGGAAATCTGCCCACTCGATCGCTCGCATCACGATCGTGATCGCGATCGCATTCATGACCTATCACGAAGCCCCAACCTTCGCACTCATGATCGTGTTGTTGTTGCTAATGGGAACCGACCACCCTCCGACTCGCGACGATTCGGTGAAACTTGGTCCGTTTCGCTGGGCACTTGGCATCGCATCCCTCGCGATTCCCGTTCTTTGCTTTCCACCACTGGTGTTGAAAGTCGCCGGGGGTTGAGCACGAATTGAACAGCCGTCACGAAGCAGCAGCACCTGAATGCGGCGTACTCGAAAGATTTCGCCCCGCGGTCCTCACGGTGCTTCAGGCTCGTTTTTGCTAATCGATCGTTGGATCTGGTTGCGTTCGGCTTTGGCTCAAGTCAAAATATCCGAGAACATAATCATTCGACCGACCCTATTTTTGCGGAGACTTTTCGATGGCTCGACCCGTCACTCTTTTCACTGGCCAATGGGCCGACTTGCCAATCGCTGAACTTGCCACGAAAGTAAAAGACTTCGGCTATGACGGTGTGGAGCTGGCATGCTGGGGTGATCACTTTGAGGTCGACCGAGCAATCAAGGAAGACGACTATTGCGACAAGCATCGTAGCTTTCTGAAAGAAAACGGATTGCAATGTCACGCGATCAGTACGCACCTAGTTGGCCAAGCCGTTTGTGACACGATCGATGAACGCCACAAGTCGATCCTGCCCGACTACATCTGGGGCGACGGCGATCCAGCAGCAGTCAACGAACGCGCGGCCGAAGAGCTTAAGAACACGGCCCGCGTTGCCAAAAAGTTTGGCGTTAAAGTCGTCAATGGATTCACCGGTTCATCGATCTGGCCGCTACTGTATTCCTTCCCGCCCGTGCCTCAATCGATGATTGACGATGGGTTCAAACAGTTTGCCGATCGCTGGAATCCAATTTTGGATGTGTTTGACGAGTGCGGTGTTCGATTCGCGTTGGAAGTTCATCCCACAGAGATCGCGTTTGACATTTACAGCGCTGAAATGGCGCTTGAAGCGCTTGGTCATCGCGAAGCATTTGGATTCAACTTCGACCCGAGTCACTTGATCTGGCAAGACGTGGATCCGGTCGAGTTCATTCGTGCGTTCCCCGATCGCATCTACCATGTTCACGTCAAAGATGCGGCGAAGCAGCTCAATGGGAAGTCAGGAATTTTGTGCAGTCACATTAACTTTGGCGATCCACGCCGTGGCTGGGATTTCCGCTCGCCCGGTCGAGGCCACGTGAACTTCGAAGAAATCACGCGTGCCCTTAATGCCATTGGATACGGCGGCCCTTTATCGATCGAGTGGGAAGATTGCGGCATGGACCGCGAATTCGGAGCCCGCGAAGCGTGCGATTTCACCCGCAAGATGAATTTCTCGCCTAGCGACGTTCAATTCGACGCGGCTTTCGATGAAGCTTAACGATGCTGAATCGTCGGTGGCGCAAAACGCCAGTGATTAGCACTCCATTGCCGCGGGGACAGCTTCCTCGCGGCCTGTCGGACAGCGTGGGCCGCTAATGCAATCCGCGATCCTGCAACCGGTCGACACTACCTGCTTTTGATTTCTGTTCCCGAAACTCTTTCGTGTATTGCCATGCGAGATTTTTGGAGTGACCAATTCTATCAAGAATCTCTTGCAACGAGACGACCTGTGACAAGCTGCATTCGAACACCTGAACTCGTGATTCGGCAATGTCACCGCTCAGGTCAATTGGCTGGCCGTGCGGATCGGCGTCGGTGGGGCTGTGAAACTGAACTTCCTGTTCAGCAACCACTTTTGAAAGATGAACATCGCATTGCTTCACCACTTGATCCCACAGGCGAAGCTCAAAAAGTTTGATTACCACACCTGCATCAAGAACAAGTAAGCTGAATTTTGGCACGCTCTCCTCCCCCTTGGACAGCGTAAACCTCGTTTTCTATTTGTTTCATTGCGGCGGCACGGCTAATGCCCATGAACTTGGCGAACTTGCCCGTTGAAATCAGCCCTTTCTCAATCGCTTCCAACGCAAGGGCTTCGAACCGAACGGGACGCCAAGGAGGAGTCTCACTCTTGCGACGGTCCCATATTTCGACTCGTCCGCGGATAGATTCATTGATTTGTTTTGCTACCTGCCGAGTAATGAAACGCGTATCTACCAGTCGCCAAACTAGCGCAAGTACGGACACGTCGAATTGACGCGCGATTTCAAACAAATCGTCGTAGTCCAGCTCATTGTTCTCGTCACACTGAAAATTGACCGCCAGAGTCAGCGGCTCCGTTGGCATCAACAGACAACTGGCAAACTGATTCGCTAGAGTTTCCTCTCGTTTGGTGGATTCCGCAGATTCGGCCCCTGCTCGAAAGCTGTTCCAGGTCAACAGGTGAAACAGCTCATGAGCCAAATCATAGTTTCGTCGCCAACGGATGTTCTTGCTGTTCAGCAAAATGGCCGCCCCGAAATGCTCACTTCGTGTACAAGCGGCTGTGCCGGACGGCTCGAAATCCAGATGGAACACCTTAACGCGGCAGTATTCTTCAAGGACTGACATTAGCGAACTGGCTGGCCTGTCCCCAAGAGAATACTTCTTCCGAAATTCATGAGCCAAATTACATGCAACGGTTTGATCAAACTCGTTAGCCGGAATTTTTGACTGCTCCAGCTTGCAAGGCCGCGCATCGCCACACAACTGTTCAAGCCGATGATACTGCGTTGCCAGTGACAACAATTGGTTCTCGATATCGGTCGCCGATTCGCTGCTTGGCTTTTCTCGCCACAGCACAACCTCCTTGTCATCGAGAGGTTCGTCACTCAAGAAGAAATTTACATCTTTCGAGAAAGCGTTTGCTAAGGCTGAAAGCTGCGCGAAACTTGGCTCGCGTTTGTCGTGTTCCCATTCAGACAACGAGGAAACTCCGATCCCCGTTTGCTCGCTGACCTGTTGCATCGTCAGACCCAGCTGGTCTCGCACGTGCTTAAGCCTGATGCCAAGTTGTGATGCCATCGACAATCCCCAGAAGTGAAACGCGGAAAGAAGGTCGTGCCCAGCGGCGAGCATCGACTAAGCCACGTCGTTTTCAGAAGTATATTGATCTCAAATCTGGAAAAACAGGCCATTAATTTCTGGATTCCAGAAAATTGCTTGATCGCTAGCAATTTTAACGGTTGGGTGGACGATTTTCGTCCTAACTTCGTCCGAATTTGCAGGCCATGAACGTGTCCGACCGAGAGTCACTGATAGATGGTGTAGCGGCCGTCGTCCAGTTGGCGGACGTTGCCGACGGCGACGAGCGTCTCCAGCAACTCTTTGATTTGCGATTTGTTGGCTCGTGTGTAGTACGCGGCAACTTCTTTGCCATCGGCAGGAGCGGCATGTCGCTGCAAGGCCGATTGAATCGCGACCATGCGATCGGGCAGCGTTTTGGGCCAAGGTTGTTTCTTGATTTTTGCGTTGGCGGCTTTTTTGGTCGGCCGGGCTTTCTTGTCGCCAGCGAAGGCGGTTTGTGTTTCGCCATCGGGGTTTTGGAACTCGGGACGCAGCCAGCGAATGAGACCGCGACTTTCTTCTTCTGCCCGCTCGTGATTCAGGTCGACCAACCGTTGCAAAATTTCTTCGTCTTCCAAATCATGGGGCCAGCCATACGCATCGAATACAGTGGCGTCCAGATCGTCATGAATTTGTTTCAAGACCGAAACGAGTCCCTGCTCGTGAATCGTTTGCTCTTTGGTGGTCAGCGACTCGCCGGAACGCAATTTTTCCAGCACGTTGTACATGCCGGTCATTGTCAGCTTTGGATGCTGTTCCTGCTGCCGCTTGCGATGCGCATCAAGCTGTTCGGCAAGGTCGCCAATGCGTTTCTTGGTGGTGGCGTCGGGAGCGGGGAATGGGAAAGGATCGAAGCATGGACCGTTTTGGAATCTGGGCGTATCTCCTTTTCCCATTCGCCCACCTGCATGCAGCGACCATCGTGACATAACTTGAGAAGAAAGTACGCCTAGGACAAACGGGGAATCAGTTGGGATCGCGGCAACAGACCCATCCGGAAGCATTTGCGTGGTTGAACAAAAAATGAATGTTCTATGCTCTGACACCTCTGAAGTGAGGATGATACGTTGTATGCCATCCATGCTTCTTCGGAGAGTCGGCGCATTCACCCCCAACTGCCACCACAAATCGCGACGGGATTTCATACTATTGTTCGCACGAAACGGTTTCATATATTTCAGCGCATGGTGAAACCCTTCAGGAAACTGATTTCGTGCTTCTGACTCTGAGCAATTGAAAAAATCGATCAGGAAGCGACCGCGAATTCCATCGCGAACATCCGTGCCAGCCACATACAGCGGCAGAAACTTCTCGTACGCTTGGCTGACCTTTAGGTAGGCATCCCGTTCTTCACGAGTAATTTTAAGTCCTGGCCCAGATCGCGGCGCAACAAGCTTGACGCCCTGCAGACACATTTCGTGATTGGCGTTCAAAGGAACGACATCTCGAATATTGACGCCGATTCGCAGGTCGGCGGTAATTTTTCCAACCTGCTCAGCAAACTCAACTTCGACGTAATCGTCAAACTTTTCTTCACGTGTGACTTCGCGACGTATCCCGTGCCCGATTCCGGGAGACGCAGTGGTCATAGCGATCCGTACTGCTGCACACATCGACGTATCGACCCATGGATGATTGGGAATAGCAAATCGGATTGACGTTTCTTCCTCCAGTTCGAGAAAAAGACTAACAATTTGACGATTCCAATGCTGTGTGATCGACTTGGTTGTAATTAGTCCAAACTGTTTGCATTCTGAATTAGAAGCAAGTACTGAAGCAAAATGCCACCAGTACATGACAAAGTCAATGTTACTTGGCAGATCTTGATACGCGGCATGAAGCGCTTCAACATAGTTATGCCCAAGATCATGCCGCATCTTCTTTTCACCAACAAACGGCGGATTACCAACAATGTAATCCGCCTCTGGCCACTCGGCTTTTCTTGGATTGATGTACCGCTGTTCTTGCACGCGAGCGGTTTCGTCGGGCACTTCTTCACCGGTGACGGGGTGGGTCTTGGTGGTGCGACCGTCCCAGCGAGTGACCGGGTTGCCTTCGTCATCGATCACCGACTCGATATTGTCCCAATCCAACACCGCGTCGCGGCACTCGATGTTGCCGTAATCCTTCAGGATCGGTTCGGGAATGTTCACCGTGTCCCGGGTTCGCTTGTACCACTGAATCGAACCGATCCACAGCACCAACTCAGCCAACGCCGCTGCCCGCGGGTTGATTTCGATGCCCAAAAATTGTTGCGGATCAATCGTCAAACCGGGCAGGACAGGCTCGTCGAACTGGAGCATCGTGTTGATCACTTCCCCTTCGAGACGCTTCATCAACTCCATGGAAACGTATAAAAAGTTCCCGCTGCCGCAAGCCGGATCGAGCACTCGCGTTTCGCAAAGTTGTCCGTGGAAGTCACGCAGCAACTTCCGAGCATCCGCCCGTTTGTCGTCCTCGTCCAATTGGCTGGCTGCCGCGTAGGTCGCATCCCATTGCTCTCGCAGCGGTTCGATCACCGTCGGCATCACCAACCGTTCGACGTAGGCCCGGGGCGTGTAGTGGGCTCCCAACTTGTGACGCTCGACCGGGTCGAGAGCCCGTTCTAGCAACGTGCCGAAGATCGCCGGCTCGACTTCTTCCCAGCGGTACTCGGCTGCCTCGACCAGCAATTCGACTTGGTCATGATTCAGTGCCAATGCCGTTTTGTCTTTGAAGAACTTGCCGTTGAACTGTTTGACTTTCTCTCGCAGGATCGTCGAAAACTTTCCTTCGTCCATCGACTCCCACAACGCCTCGGCCATCGGTTTGAAGTTCTGCGGCTCGGTTCGCAGGCTTCGCAGCATCTCGGTGAACGAATCGGGCCGCAGCAGTTCGACGTCTTCGGCAAACATCGTGAACAGGCACCGCATCAGGAAACCGGCGACGACTTCGGGGTCGTGTTCGGCTTCGAGGCTCTTGGCCAACTTTGCCAATCGTTGGGCAATTTCGCGGGTGACCTTTGCGGATATCTTGCTGGGGTCAAGCGAATGAGGATCGGTCCAGATTCTAGTTAGCAGGTTGCGAATGCGTTCGTCACGCAGTCGATCCAGATAGACACGGTAGCCACGCGGATCGGGAAACGGGACGTAGTTCTTGCCGGTGCCAGAGAAGTCCGCGTAGATGTCAAAGCAAAACCCGACATCGGCGACGATCAGAAACGGCGGCCATTCGTCCGGGATCGCTTCGGCGTAGCCTTTGGCTTGTTTGTAGGCGGCTTTCATCGCCCGCTCCCAGCCTGCGGTGCCGCGTTTGGCGGTCCCGCCCAGTTTCCTTGCAGTCTTGGTTTTCGTTGCCAGTGCCTCAGCAGCTTCCACGGCCTTACGTTCGCTGCCCTGCTTGGATTCCAGCACGAAACAGCCGGATTTGAACAGGTCGACTCGACCGTTGCTGGTCGTGCCGTCGCCGTTATTGAACTGAACCGATTTCTCAAAGACGTACGTGTTGGCGGTCGTGTCGGTGGTGGTGCCGTCAGGATGCGGGATGTCCAGCAGATCACACAACTCGGTCAGAAAGAGCTGTGAGTTGGCCATCTCCGCGCCGCCGGACTTCTTCCACCGCTCAACAAAATCGTCTGGACTCATGGTGCCCCGCACTTGCTTAAAAGATGCTCGGAATCTTCACGAAGTTGACTCGTTTCCGAACCCGCTAGTGAAAGCAAGCGGGAATTCGCCAATTTCAGAGGTTCAGCTTAGCGAGAACGATCGGCGGCAAAAAGACGGTTCAATCCGTCAAGCTAACACTCCAAGCACCGAACGCGCAAGGCTTGGCCGCATCGGGACACGTTCGATTCACTTTCAGGTTGATTGTCCAGCGACTGAATATTGTTTGTTACCGGTAAACATCAAAAAAGGGTTTCCGCCACATTGACGAAAACCCTTTCTTATTCAGTGCGGACGAGAGGACTTGAACCTCCACGGGGTTGCCCCCACTAGAACCTGAATCTAGCGCGTCTGCCAATTCCGCCACGTCCGCTTAAGCCGCCCAAGTTGGCAAATCTTGATGACACGTTATAGAAATTTCGGTTCGCCAGCACAAGTCGCAATGGTAAGACCCTCGGAATGCTGAACGAAGAAATTAGAGAGCCGTTCAACCGCCAGACAACCTATTGATTGAGCCCAAAATCAAGATCTCAACGTCCAGTCTTTTTGACCGTTACGACCCGATCAAGCATCGATCAATATCGAGGCACCGATGGGTCGACCTCGCAGCTCCACGCCTCGATGCCACCGACCATGTTTTGGGCCTGAGGGAAACCGTTGGCTCGAAGCCAGTTGACGACCTGCATGCTGCGACCGCCGTGATGACAATGAACGACGATGGGCTTGCTGCTGTGGGCTTCGATCTCGGCTACACGATCCGGCGTCTCATTCATCGGGATCAGCTGGCTGCCCTCGATACGACAATGCTCGTGTTCGGAAACCTCGCGACAATCGAGCAGCAAAAATTCGGTTTCGCTGTCCATTAGTGACTTGACAGACTGAACATCAATTTCGATGGGCGTGCTGGAGGCCTGAGAATTACTCATGTCGCGTGAACTTTCTGGCAGTTTTCGGTATCTCGATCAGACATCGCCATCTTACTGTTTGACGATGTCGCGTGGATGCACTAACTCGCATCCTTCGGTTGATGTCTTATTATAGCGTATGATACGGGTCGGTTAATGCATTGACCGACTGCCTTCTTCTTCCAAGAAACGACATTTCTGTTTCACATCCATGAACGATCGCGAATTTTCAATCGACATCATCAAGCAATTGCACGCGGCGGGATTCACCGCGCTGTGGGCCGGCGGATGCGTGCGCGATTCCCTGCTGGGGCGTCAACCGAAAGATTATGACGTGGCGACCGACGCAACGCCCGATCAGGTTCGAAATCTGTTTGGGCACAAACGAACCCTCGCCATCGGAGCTTCCTTTGGCGTCATCTCGGTGCTCCCTTCGGCTGCCTCCCGCCCAACCGGCAATCAGAAACTGGATCCGATCGAGGTCGCCACGTTCCGGCGCGACGGCGGATACAGCGATGGACGCCATCCAGATTCGGTCGAATACACGGACGCTCGTGAAGATGCGCTGCGGCGGGACTTCACGATTAACGGCATGTTCTTCGATCCGCTGAAAGACGAGGTCATTGATTTTGTCGGTGGGCGAGAAGACCTTGCTGCCGGTTTGATTCGCGCCATCGGTGATCCTGCCAAGCGAATTGAAGAAGACAAGCTGCGGATGCTACGAGGCGTGCGGTTTGCGGCAACTTACGATTTTTTGATGGAAGCCAACACGCTGACGGCCATCCAAAAAGATGCTCATCTAATTTCAGCCGTCAGCAGCGAGCGAATTGGAAACGAACTTCAACGCATGCTGGCTCATCCGAACAAGTCCATCGCGGCCGAGCGTTTGATCGAGACAGGACTGTTGGCTCAGGTTTTGCCGAACGAATGGAATGCCAACATCCAAACCGTTACCGATCAAGGAATCGCTCAGCTGAAGCGACTTGCAACTGACCAGTTTGAACCGGCGGTCGTTGCGTTACTCGAACCCGCCATCGGAAATGATGAAAATCCAGAATTAGCCCAACAGTGTGCAACGGCGTTACAACAATCTTGGCGATTGACGAACGACCAACGAGCAACGATCGCATGGATCGGCAGCCATTGGAAAACGCTTCACGCAGGGGATTCCCGTCCGTGGCCCACGATTCAACGGTTGTTGATTCAGCCAGCGGCGACTGCTGCAATTGATGCCGCGCAAGCCATTGCTGGCGAAAGTGACGGAATTAGTTTCTGCCGCGAACGACTTGCATGGCCGGCAGATCGACTGAACCCGGCACCGTTTCTCGATGGCCAAGCGTTGATCGCACAAGGCATTCAACCGGGGCCTACCTTCAAGCGAGTGTTAGGTGCCGTCCGCGACGCTCAACTCGATGGCAAGATCGACTCGCCCGAGTCTGCCGCTCAACTGGCGATGAGGCTAATCGCAGAAGAAAGCTGAGATTCAAACCGGGCTCGCACCTTTTGAAATCGCGTGACTACAAGCCCGACGCGCAAGCGAGTGGATTTCTGCCCGCTTTTCGATCCACTCGCTTGCGCGTCGGGCTTGTATTTGAAACACTCGAAGAAACTTAAAAAGCATCCGTGTCCGGACGTTCCGACACGGGTGCTTTCGGTTGGGCTAGTTCGCCATTCTCTTCGCGAGGATCACTCAGACGCCGCCGGCCAAACCTTGAACGCGAGCCGGATCGGTGTTGGACTCGTCGCCCGGTGTACCAACCCACTCGATTTCGATGTTGTCAAACTCGGCGTGAGTCTTAAAGTCCTCGAAAATATCCTTCACATCTTGATCCATGTGTACGGTGTTCGAGGCATCCACGATGACCTTCTCGCCCGGCTTGATCGCCTGCAACGCAGTCTGAATATTTCCCTTGTTGATGAAGAACACGCGCTCGGCAAGCGTTAGTCGGTGAACCTTTTTGCCAGCCTCTTCTGTCGTGTTGACCCACAACGATTTGAAGTAGCTGCCGGACAGAATAAAGACCAGCGAAGCAATCAATCCGATTGCGATTCCAATCAAGAGATCCGTATACAAAATCGCCCCGATCGTGATGATGAACGGAAGAAACTGCGTCCAGCCCTGACTGTACATGGCCTTAAACTTGGATGGATGAGCCAGCTTGTAGCCAACGACGAACAAGATCGCCGCGAGGCTTGCCAAAGGAATCAGATTCAACACATGCGGAATCGCAATGACACAGACGATCAGAAAAATTCCGTGCACGAAGGCAGCAAACCGCGACTGAGCCCCCGATTGAATGTTGGTTGAACTTCGAACGATCACCTGCGTGACAGGCAAACCACCAATCATGCCGGAAACAACGTTTCCAATTCCTTGAGCGCACAGTTCTTGATTGAGATCCGTTTGACGTCGCTGTGGATCGAGCTTATCCGTTGCCTCAGCACAAAGCAGCGACTCAAGACTGGCAACGATCGCCAACGTCAAACCGGTAACAAAAATCATGAATCCCGCACGGAAGGTGGATACACCCTGCACTGCCGACTCATCTGTAGAACCGCCAAAGGCAGCCAGTGATTCTCGAATGCCGGCGATTGCTGGAGCCACTTCGGCGGCTTTCTCGTCCGAGAACGTTTTCAGCTTCTCTTCGATCTTGGACAAGTTTGCTTTGGCCGTCGCAACCTGCACTTCTGTATCGCCTTCGTCGCCGTGCGAACCACCGTGTGAGCCGTGCCCAAGATTCATCTTTCCGCCCTGAATTTCAGACGGTTTGAAGTGAGGAAGAATCACGAGCGGAGCATCCAAGTGATACTTTCCATCCTTGCCCTCGTAGTAGACCGGTCCCTTGCTGATCTGACGCAGTTGAAACCTCGGTTGGCCGTCCGCCGTTGGATCGTCCAAAGGCTGAGAATCAGCGGGTAGCTTAGCGAGGCCTTTTTGGTCGGCATCTTCGCTTGGCTGCTCCAGATAGTACAAACCATCGTCGCTTTTGAAAGCAACCGGACCGTTGATCACTTTCATTGTTTGAAATCTTTTTTCGCCGGCCGCAGTGGTTTCTTCCAATGCCGTCGCACCTTCGGGCAACGCGTCGATTTTCCATACGGGCAAACGAACCAAATGGTCCTGCTCAAGCTTCATCGATTCGATCGAACTGAAAGCAAGGTTCAGCAAAATCCCGGCGATGACCGCGACCAGCGGCCCCTGAATAATCTTGGTGAAACTCATCTGGCTCATTTTTTTGGTTGCCCAAAAGATCAAAATCGCCAGACAAACCAAAGTGATAATAAAAGCCGAAGGCGTGATGTGACTTGCTGCCTCGATAATTTCTGTAAACGTATTTCTTCCATCCGCCTGTTGGAACGCAAGATCTCCCTCGTAGTCTTTGTCATAACCAAACGCGTGAGGAATCTGCTTGAGGATGATGATCAATCCGATCGCCGCCAGCATGCCCTTGATCACCGATGCGGGAAAGTAGTAGCCAATCGTGCCTGCCTTAAAGAGCCCCAGCACAAACTGAATCACGCCAGCCAGCACGACGGCCAACAAAAAGTTACCAAAGCCCAACTGCACGATCGCCGGCGCGACAATCGCCACCAAACCGGCAGCGGGTCCACTAACCCCCAGCGAAGAATTGCTGAACAAGGTCACGACCAAGCCACCAACGATTCCGGCAATGATGCCAGACATGGCGGAAGAACCAGAAGCAAGGGCAATCCCCAAACAAAGTGGAATCGCAACCAGAAAAACAACCAAGCCGGAAGGAATATCGCTTTTCCAGTGCTTGGTTTCTTTGAGCATCGTAAACGGGCCGGTGAGAAGCATCGAATTGCCTGATCTATTTAGTGGGTAACTGGTAATTGAAAAACTTGCCGGAGGGGATTGCCGCAACCGTGCGCTGCAGCAAACGAAATTTTCGCAACGTCAAAGACGTTTTGGGGGCTCAACCCGAGCCAAGCAATACGTAAATCCTACCCGTATTGTAAATTTGAATCGAGAGTGATCGGGCCTGAAGTTGCGAGTGCTGATTCCATCAAGGGGCAAGCAATCGCACTCAAAACAAAGATTTGGAGCCCAAAGAAAGAGCTCAAAGCCTGAGCCAACCGCCGATACCATTGAGAAAACTTCGCTCGGTGATGCGGGAACGAAGCTGGGCGGCTGATCGACCGGTTGCGCTGCGGCCCTTCCATTGAGCAACATGCATGAGCAGAGAGCTTCGGTCGCGCCATTCCTCGCGAGCCGATTCAGCGACTTCGACGGAACACTCCTCCAATTCCACGTCGACCACTTCGCCGCCGCCGGCTAACTGAAAAACGGACGTGACGGGTGCCAGAAGCACAGCAACGCCCAATGCGACGGCTACCCAGGTGAAGACTAACTGAGGTATTCGGCCACACTTAGGTTTGGGCTGTGTTTCCGCGTCGTACATTTTCAAGTGCTGTCGGCAACCAAATTGAAAGGATCTCTCGGTACAATCTATATGGCAGAAACCCCCTGAGTACAGCGTGAAACTAGGTTTGAACAAAAAAATCGGTCGGAATCAATCGGTTTACTGACCACGCGACGGAACCAAGCCGCTAAAGTGACTCGATAGCGTGCACAAGAATAAAAAAGAGTCGAGAAGCCACGAAGGAATCAACCGTGGAAGCCACCTGCCCCTCATGCCAGAAAAAATACCCGCCTGTTCGGAAAGAACTGATCGGGAAGAGAGCATTGTGTACTTGTGGTCACACTTTCAGGTTGGGGGAAGATCACCAAGAATCAGCGCCGAATAAACCGGACTCAAAACAACTCACTACATCCAACCCACAAGACTCCGTCGATCTTTCCTCCGCAGCTGTGTTCGAAAACAGCTACAGCGACTTGGACGACATTCTATCAGGCCATGGAAGCACGGCTCCGCTAAGCGCCACAACACCGCCCGTCCCGGAATATTTACCGGCGGCGGCCCCTGCGATTCAGGCGAAGGGGGCGATCACAGAGCGAAACTCCTCCCCTAAATCGCAAGCCAAGCAACGACCCGAGTCAAGCGACGGCTACGGCAGCACCGGAATGTCCGTCGGCTTCATTGCGGCATTTCTTTCGAGTAGTCTCGCAACATGGTTCAGCTTGCTCGTCCTGTCGTCTAGGTTTACTGTCTTTCAACTGCAACCTCTGAATCGGGTCAGCCAGACACTTCATGACATGAGTCACGGAACTTTCGGCGATCTGTCTCTGAGCGTTGGCCTTGAGCACTCATTCGTACTATTGAGCTGGGC
The DNA here is from genome assembly GCA_937929805.1 of uncultured Pirellulaceae bacterium. Lineage (GTDB taxonomy): Bacteria > Planctomycetota > Planctomycetia > Pirellulales > Pirellulaceae > Mariniblastus. The sequence continues at coordinate 7,497 of CALFUT010000006.1, read as the reverse complement.
AATTTGGATCACGGCCGTTTGCCTGATCGTTTTGGCGGTTGCTCAACTGGTCAACGCATTCGCAAAACTGCTGCGAGGACGGCGTCTATTGCCGGGCGTCGATGGCATCACCGGCTTAACAGCCGTCGTCTTGTTATTCATGCTGCTGAGCACGCTATTCATTCACTTCAGCCACATGCGACAACTGAACCGTGAACTGATTCAGAATGCGGGCGGGCAGCTTGATGAAACGACCGTCCTTGGACGAAACGCTCAACAGATTCAGCAGACACATGCCAACCATAGCCGCCAGTTCATAACCAGCATGACCGCCGCGTCATGCGTGCCATTGTGCGTGTGCCTGCTGTCGTTGTCTCGAGTGTACATCACGTTGGGCGAACCGGACTTGTAGTTTGACCGCACCCCTTTAGCTGTTTGGAACCGTTGCTCGGGAGGGTAGCTCCGTCCGCACCCCTTTAGCTGTTTGGAACCGTTGCTCGGGAGGGTAAGGCTCCGTCCGCACCCCGGTCTATGGCTCCGTCCGCACCCCGGTCTATGGCTCCGTCCGCACCCCGGTCTATGGCTCCGTCCGCACCCCGGTCTATGGCTCCGTCCCCCGATGGATGGTTGAGGTTATTCCTCCGTACGGCTCGGGCGGAGCCTCGCCCTCAAACAATCTACTCCTCCACCCCGTGAAAGTCCTTGATGACTTGCCAAGTTTCTTCCGGCGTTTCGGTGTACTGGAATAGTTCCAAGTGCGAGTCGCTGATCACGCCTTCATCGGCCAGATACTGAAAGTTCAAAATGCTTTCCCAGTACTCTTTGCTGTAAAGAATGATTGGGATTTCCTGCATCCGTCCAGTCTGGCGAAGCGTCAGCGTTGTGAACAATTCATCCAACGTCCCGAAACCACCCGGGAAGCAAACAAGCGCTTTGGCTCGCAGCAGGAAGTGCATCTTTCGGATAGCAAAATAGTTGAACTGAAAACACAAACCGGGCGTGATGTAACTGTTGGGCGTTTGCTCGAAGGGCAACGTAATGTTCAACGCCAGAGACTTACCGCCGGCCTCGTAAGCACCGCGATTGGCGGCCTCCATAATGCCGGGGCCTCCGCCGGTTTTGATGATGAATTCGCCGTCTCGGAATTGCTTATTGTAGTTGGTGACCAACTTTGCAAATTCGCGGCACTCCTCGTAGTACCGTGACTTGTACAGAACTCGCTCGGCGCGAATCAATTGCCGCTTTGCTTTCTGACTGTCGGGATCTTTCTCGATCGCCGCTTTGGCCTCGGTCATCAACCGTTCGCCTTCCTCACGCGGAGCCACCTGAGTTCCGCCAAATGCGACGACGGTGGATTTGATGCCAGCGTCCTCCAGCATCATTTCTGGCTTGAGCAATTCCATTTCCAACCGGCGTGGACGAAGCTCCTCTCTGCGGACAAATTCCTGATCCAAATAGGCCAGCGTGTAGCTGGGGTGTTCCATGATCTCTTTAAGTCGCTGCTGTTCTTCTTGGTCGCTCACTGGGTATCCGATCAAACTTGGTTTTTAGACGCTTTCAACTGACAGCACGGTCGCATAAACGCCGCCGCAGGGCTCCCCATTATAGACCACGGGAATTTTCACGCGAGATCAACGTCAGCTCTAACAAAAACCATTCCCAGCGATTTCAGAGCAGCTGGCTTCAAAAAATCAACCGTCTGGATCGTCAAGCAAAGCTTGCAAACGATCTCCCAGCGGCTGGCTAAACTTCTCGGTCCACGCTTGGTCGATCATTTCCAACTCAATCATGTCACGCAAATGTGTCCTGTCTTTGTCACGCCACGCAATCAGCTTCATCCGCACGAGTGCCTCCAACGAGACAATGAAAAAAGAATCGCCTGCTTCCGTTTTCGTACGCTCTGACTGCGTCAATTCAGCCGTTGCCTCAATCGCGTCTGACTTGACTTTTTCACCCGCGAACAAAATGTGAACTGCATCCCGCGCTTTGGCATCGGGGCCATCTAGAAACATGTCGATGCTTTTCACATGCCGGTAAACAAACCCCGCTTTGGCCATCGCCACTTTCGCCGCTTCTAAATCGTCACGTCGAAGCAGAATATCAACATCGCGAGTGTTCCGAACTGCGGCCGCATCGACCTTCGCCACCCAAGCAGCCACCGCATTACCTCCGGTGATCGCGTACGGAATCGAAGCGGATTCCAGTGCCCTAGCCGCACGCTTGAGTCGATCGCGTACCTTTTCCACCGCTAACACCATTCGATCTAAAACCGAATTGTCAAACTGCACTTGCGACACAGCATGCGCTCCAATTCGTAACTAGGAATACTTTCTTAAAGTTTACACCCTGAACGCACGCATACGCAGTGGCGGCTTCCTAAATCAGCCATAATTTCCCTACAAAGACAACGCTCCATGACATCCGCCTAGCGCTGTGCGGGCGAACAGGACAGGTTGAAACCGTACTGTTTCCCGATAGATTGGGCGCAGCGATAATCCTTGAAAACAATTTGCGAACACGACAACGAAATGAAAATCGAAGCCACCAACCAATCCGTCACCGAAGTTACTGCCGATGCCGTCGTCGTTGGAATCTGGGACGAACATCCACTCTCGGGAGCAGCCGCCGATTTGAATCGAGCCACCAACGGTGCGTTGGAAAATCTGATCGATTCGAAACTGGTCTCCGCCAGCGCGAACACGGCCACCACGATGCTGGCTCCCGCAGGAGTCAAAGCGAACGTTGCCGTGATTGTCGGCCTTGGAAAACAAGATGATTTCACTCCCGCGATCGCCTACCAAGCTGGTGGCGCGGCGTCGAGAACTCTATCGGACCTGCCCCGCGAACGAGTCGCCTTCTTTCTGGACGTCGATCATCTGCAGCACGCCATTGCAGGATCCATGGTCGGCTGCGTTGGCCAAGATGTTTACCGGCACGAGAAAAACACAAACCCCATCCAAACGATCGCTTGGGCAACCGAAGACCTAAAACTGATGGATGAAGCTCAGGCGATCGGCGAGAGCATCAATCTGACCCGGCAACTGGTCAATCTGCCAGCATCCGACATCTTCCCTGAATCGTTCGCCGAACAAACCGCCGCCGTCGGAAAAGAGGCCGGATTTGAAGTCGAAATCTGGGACGAGGAACGCCTGAAAAAGGAACGCTGCGGCGCGTTGCTGGCGGTGGCCCAAGGTTCTGCCATGAAGCCAAGAATCGTCATGATGAAATACAACGGCGGCCCCGCTGACCAAGCCCCACTGGGATTCGTTGGCAAAGGCGTCACCTTTGATTCGGGCGGACTTTCATTGAAGCCCTCGCCCAGCATGATCGACATGAAGTGCGACATGGCCGGCGCAGCGACGGTACTGGGAGCCATGAACGCGATCGCGAAACTGAAGCTGCCGGTCAATGTCATCGGATTTGCGGGCCTCGTTGAAAACATGATCAGCGGCACCAGCTACCGGTTGGGCGACGTCGTTACCGCGCGCAGCGGTAAGACGATCGAAATTCGCAACACCGACGCCGAAGGCCGCCTCGTCCTAGCCGACACCATCGACGTGGCGATCGAGCAAGGGGTCGGCAAACTGATCGATCTGGCAACTCTAACTGGGGCCTGCATGGTCGCTCTCGGACCGAACATCGTCGGGCTGATGACCAACGATCAAGCATGGGCGGACGCCGTCACCACCGCCGCAAAAACAGTCGGCGAAAAAACATGGCAACTGCCGATGCATGACGAGTTCGCGGAACAAATCAAAAGCAAGATCGCCGACATCAAAAACACGGGCGAAGGACGCTGGGGCGGCGCGATGACCGCCGGCAAGCTACTCGAAGAATTCGTCCAAGACAAACCATGGGTTCACTTAGATATTGCCGGGCCAAGCTTTGCCGACAGCCCCAAAGCTTGGGTCGACGCCGGGGCCAGCGGTTGCATGGTTCGAACGTTGATCGAAATCGCTCGCAAACATTCGTAGCCTATCCAAGCAGGCCGTCCACGCCTCCTCAACCGCTAAGCATCGACCGGCCGGAAAATCACAAATCTTTTTTGTAATAATGGAAAATTAAGCCACTTTCTGGCCAGATTCGTATTTTCTGATTTTGAGAATTTCAACAAAATACAACGCGACGGGCCTATGGCACATCCTCTCAATGGAGGAGCCCACCTAGCAATCACTCTTTGCCAAGGTCCGATAGCTATTCCTCAAATCCAAAAAGAGAAGGACCACATCATGGGTATGATACAAGATTTTAGAGACTTTGCGTTGAAGGGTAATCTGATCGACATGGCGGTCGGTATCGTGATGGGCGGAGCCGTCGCCGCCATCGTCAAGTCATTCCTAGACAATATCGTGATGCCGCTGATTGCATCCATTTTCAAAGTCCCGGACATGGCAGCTTTGAAGACAGAACTGGGAACCAACGCCGAAGGTGAAGCCACCTACATGATGTGGGGTAACTTCGTGCAGAACACGATCGATTTCATGATCTTGGCGTTCGTCATTTTCATCGCGTTGAAGATCGCCTCCAACATGATGAAAAAGGCAGAAGAAGAAGCCGCAGCCGATCCTTCGGATGAAGTCAAACTGTTGACCGAGATTCGCGACGCACTGGCCAACAAGTAAAACTGTTGCGACGCCAATCCAACCGCAAACTCAAGAGCAACTCGCATTTTCGCGTGTTGCTCTTTTTTTGGTCACGGCAGCCTTCTCCCGAAGGGAGGGCAGCTTGTAGCCGGTGAGAAACGAAGTGCCATGCCCGGCGCTCAAGTCTTTTAAACGCATCCTAAAAGGATGCCAGCAGCGGTTTGTCTGGCATCGCCTTTGGGATGCGATGATTTGTTATTTTTTCCGGTGGTGTTCGCTGCGTTCGACCACCGGCTACATGCTGAAATCCCTTCGAGGCTGTGATTTTTTGTGACAGGCGTTTTTCTAGCGCGTTCGCGCCGTTCGTAGTAGCGGCTTTAGTCGCTTGAAAACGACAGCCGAAACCCTAAAGGCTTTACTACGAACCTTGCTTTCTAAAAAATCACAGCCTCTTCGGGATGAAGGTCCAGCCCCATGTCAGCCCCGGCATTGCCTAGGGAAATGACACCAACGGCTGATCGGGCCGAAGGTCCAATCCAAAAACCTGATTACCCAGTCCTTGATGCAAAGCAAAAAAATGGCCAAGCCTTTGCGCTAATGCCTGACACCGGAAACTGATTGCCACCCAATTCCCCACAGAACCTTTTTTGCTGCTGCACGGAAGCGTTCGCCGAAACACGACGGCTGCAACCGTTACTTCTTACCTTCGGCAGGCGTTTTTCGAATCGCCACGCTTAACTCGCCCGAGTTATCCGCTAGTTCGGTCCAGCCGTCGCGACATCGAAGATACAACTGGCCTTCGCCCGGAGCCACCCACGTCTTCTTCTTACCCAAAACGAATGGCTTGCTTAGCTTGAAGTCGTTCAACAGCACACCGATTAGTTGACCCTCGCCGTCGGAATTTCCATCTGCCGAAAGGTCTTCTGATCCCTTGCCGATTCCCCACGAGCCTTCGGCCACATGATCGAAGGATTGGCCCTCTTTGATCCACACCCGCGTCGCCTGCCAACCCGCACACGCGAACACTTTTGCCTTCGCATGACCGGACGACCCCAACTTCTTCGCCGACGTGTTCCAGTCCCAAACGCATAGATCGACACGGTATCCGTTGCCAAAATTCTGCACAAACTGATCGTACTCAAACGAAATGTTGGGCGCGACAGGACCGAACGCATTGTCGAAACTGTCGTCATTGCGATCGCTCATCAGATTCAAGCCCAGTTGCTTAAAACGTTTCGCGTAATTCGGGTTGTTAGCCAGCAAATGACACAACGCCCATCGCCACGCGTAAGCTTGCCACGAATCACCCGTGATCTGTCCGGCCGCCACGATGTCCGCCATCCGCTTGGGCTTGGCTTCTTGAAGATACCGAATCACATGCGGATTGATGTCCACCGCCAGTTGGTCCGGTTTCCAATACTGCCCCATTTCGGCCATACCCTCGGCGTACCAAACTGGCCCCGCACTGCCAAACGTCAACGCACAAAATGCATGAACGGCTTCGTGCTGACAAATGTCATGGTCTTCACACGAGTAAACGACGGACTCGACCAAGCCGCGTGAGCGTTGCGTTCGGGTCAACGTCACACCGGCTCGTTCGGCAATTTTGGCGACGCCTAAAGGAGCCAAGCCTCGGTCCGCCCATTGGGACAAATCCCTAACCACGTAACAAATTACTGGCTGACGAGGCGCTTTGCGAAAGTACTGGCTCACTAAGTCGTACATTACCTCCAACTTAGCCATCAAAATCTGTGCACTACGGTCGGAAAGATCGGTATACAACAGGAAATGATCCGACCGGAGCTCGCGAGGCGGCATTGGTTCATCGCTGAGACTGGAAAATCGCTGGGCCAATTGATCGTGAAACGAATTCGTCGCCTGCTGCCGATCGGACGTCAACTCAATCTCGATATCGCGGACCGCCGATTCGCCCGTCGACATCTTGACGATTTTTGCTCTGACAACTTTGTCACCGCCCGCCACTCGGTCCAGTCGATCCTCGTCGATCAAAAGTTTGGCATCGTTGGCCAGTTTGAAGGATACCCAACCTTTGCGGCTGAGATCGGAATCTGGAATCGCCAACCGGACTTTGTTTCGATTCAGCCCATCGATGCGCCCGGTAAGCTGACACGGCTGATAATCCTTGCCACTTTCCGGTTCCGTTTCGAATTGGTGGTCCAGCTTTGTGCCATCTTCCTCAATCAGTTGCAACTGCGAGACCTCGCCTTGAATGCGGCCGTTCCGGTTAGACAACACCTGAGCACGAACGATCATGCCCTGCTCGATCAAATCGCTTGGCAGCGAACCGGTAACCCGAATCTTGGCAGGGAGTCGAACACGGGTGCCACCCAAAACAACCGCCGACTCGCCTTTGTTCTGAATCTTGACCGAATGAGCCACTCCTTCGGAATCCACGATCGTCATTTCCCCCGGCGCGAGGTCTCGGACAACGCCTTGGACGTCTTGCGACGAAACGATAGTCAGTTTCTGAGCAAAGCTATGCGATGGCAAGGCAAACATCGCACCGATGACGCCTAGGAAAATCGCAGCCGACCGCACGTCCCGCCGTAATGACGACCCAACTCCAACACACTCTCCGCGGCAGGCGCGGTGTATTTTACGGAGCTCCCGTTTCCGATGGAAATGGAACAATCGCTTGTCACTCATCTGCAACGACTCCTGAAATGGTTGGATCAGCCTATTTGGCCCGGCGAGACAACAATTCGCCATTTGCGAACCGCCTATCTCGAGAAAGAATTGGGTTCAGGGCATTCAAATCAGCAAGCTGTTACCCGGAAAAACCTCCGCCGACGGTTCACGCATCCCGGCGTTCGATTTTGGTTTGGGCGGGCACATCCCGGGTCGTCATTTTCGCCTTTTTTTTGAGCCGTCTGTAGTCTATGCTATTCGGCTCAGCCAAGCCAAATCGGGCAAG